>JANOYV010000022.1:0-35977 GCA_031429105.1 Hyphomicrobiaceae bacterium
CAGGTCTAGAACGGCCTGAACCAACCTCGCCTAAAACGCGGTGGGACCTTAGCGAAAATCCGTCCGGCTGGGGTGGCTCTGAGCCACTTGTTACAATGCGGCAAGACCGCCGTGTGGATCACGGCCACCCCGCCCCCTCGATTGATGAGGGGAAAATGAAAAGAGGAGGCACAGTTGGAGCAGGTGAGGGGCAATGAGTTGCTGTTACATGAATTAATTCGTGCCGTCCGGTCACCTCAACAAACAGGTCGCCCGAAGCAGCCCGGTTGGCGTAGAACAGCGGTGGCCTTTTTTGAGGAAACATGAGGACACACAAGTGCCGACGATTACCGCCAATGGCATCGACATTGCGTATATCGACGAAGGCGACGGCGCGGCCATACTGCTCATCCATGGGTTTGCCTCGAGTGCCCGCGTCAACTGGGTCGATACCGGTTGGGTGCGGCACCTGAAGCGTGAAGGCTACCGGGTGATCGCGCTCGACAATCGTGGGCACGGGGCAAGCAGCAAGCTCTATGCGCCTGCAGATTACCAATCCACGATCATGGCGGAGGATGCGCGCGCGTTGCTCGATCATTTGGACATCCAACAGGCGCACGTCATGGGCTACTCGATGGGCGCGAAGATCGCGGCGTTGCTAACGCTGCATCATCCGAAGCGGGTGCGCACTGCGATTTTCGGCGGGCTTGGCATCAATATGGTGCGCGGCCTGCAAGGATCGGGGCCGATTGCGGCGGCGCTCGAAGCAGCGACCGTCGATGATGTGATCGATCCGCAAGCGCGCACGTTTCGTTTGTTTGCCGACCAGACCAAAAGCGATCGCCTCGCGCTTGCTGCGTGCATTCGCGCAACCCGCGAACCAGTGACGGCTGAGGCCATCGCAAAAATCGCATGTCCGGTGCTGGTCGCCGTCGGCACGATCGATGTTGTGTCAGGCTCCGGGCCTGAACTCGCGGCATTGATTCCAGGCGCCGAGGCACTCGACATCACCGACCGCGACCACATGCGCGCCGTTGGTGATCGCATTTACAAGGACGGCGTGGTTGAATTCCTCAAACGGCGCGGATGAGGCATCAGCGATGAGCGACTACAGCATTTTCAAGCTTGGCGAGTTCAAGCTGCAGCGTGGCATTACGCTGCCGGCCGCATTTCTCGCCTACAAGACCTACGGCACGCTCAATGCCGACAAGTCGAATGTCATTTTGTATCCGACATCTTATGGTGCGCAGCATACCGACACCGAATGGCTGATTGGGCCGGGTCGCGTGCTTGATCCCACCAAGTGGTTTATTGTGATCCCCAACATGCTCGGAAACGGGCTGTCGTCATCGCCGTCCAACATCGCTGAACCGTTCGGGCTCGGTCGTAACCCGGTGTTCACGCACTGGGACAACGTGCACGCGCAACGCCGCTTGCTTGCTGAAGTTTTCGGCATTTCGAAGATCGCGCTCGCCTATGGCTGGTCGATGGGCGGGCAGCAGGCGCTGCATTGGGGCGCCATTTTCCCCAATCAAGTGCAACGCATTTGTGCCGTTTGTACGTCGGCGCGCACGTCGATCCACAACAAGGTGTTTATCGACAGCGTGCGTGCGACGCTGACTGCGGATCCGGCCTGGCAGGAGGGCCGCTTCGTTGAGCGACCAATTCGCGGGCTTCGCGCGATGGGTCGTGTCTATGCTGGGTGGGCGATGAGCCAAGCCTTTTACCGCGAGAAGCTCTATGAGTCGATCGGGTTTGCTTCGCTGGAGGATTATCTCGTGCGATCATGGGAGGGTAACTTCCTCCGCCGCAACGGCGAAGATTTGTTGTCGATGCTGGCGACATGGACGCAATCGGATATCAGCGACAATCCAATATATCAAGGTGATCTCGACCAGGCGTTGGGCGCAATCACGGCTAAGTCGATCATCATGCCGTCGATGACTGATCTGTATTTCACGGTCGATGATTCACGCGCTGAGACGGCGAAAATGTCCAACGCGGAATTCCGCCCCATTCATTCGATCTGGGGCCATCGCGCGGGCAACCCCGCGCAATACGCGCCCGATGAAGCGGTATTGCAGCAGGCAGTGGCCGATCTGCTCTCGCCATCGCCCCCCTGATCCATCTGGTCAGGCCGGAGTGGCGTGGTGGGGACGGCGCCGCTTGATCAGCCAGCCCACCAGCATCACCAGGATCGCGCCGGCAATTTCGAACAGGCGGGTGGTGCCGGGTAAGGACATCGACAGCATCCGCGACAGCTCGGTCATGGCCGGCAGCAATGCCGCTTCCTGGGCGATCAGCTCACCGGAGATCCAACCGAGCAATGCCGCGCCGCCCCAAACCAGGATGGGATACCGCGTCAGCAGACCCATGATCAGGGTCGAGCCGAAAACGACAAGCGGAATCGAAATCAGCAGACCCAACACGATCAGCGAGGTGTCGCCGTGGGCTGCGGCGGCGATCGCCAATACGTTGTCGAGACTCATCACCACGTCGGCGACGGCGATGATCTTGACGGCATCCCACAAGCTTGAGCCGCTGGCGACACTGTCTTCGCTCGCTTCCTCGGTCAAAAGTAGCTTCACCGCGATCCAGAACAGCAACAGGCCGCCGGCGACCTTGAGGAAAGGAATCTCAAGCAATTGTTGGACGACCAATGTGAACAGAATACGCAGTAGGATCGCAGCACCGGCGCCAAGCCCGATACCGATCTTGCGTTGGCTGGCCGGCAGCGACCGGCAGGCGAGCGCGATCACGATCGCATTGTCACCCGACAACACGATGTTGATGCCGATGATCTTCAGGATCGAAACGGCGGTCGCAGCATTACTGCCGAACATCGTGGTGACCCAGGCCAGGATCTGATCGTTGAAACTGGACGCATCAGTCATGAAATTGAGAAGCATAATGTGCGATTTTCCCGTTCCATCCCCAACCCCCAGGTGCAGATACCCAATACCGCCGCTATAGCCAACAACGAAATCCACTTGGTGGAGGACAAATTGATTCCCCCACACGGTCTCCGGGGTGTGCAGTGCGGTGTCTCTAGTAATTCTGCTACGACTGTGCTGGTATATGGCATACCAGATCGATAGCAAATGCATTTCGCCGAATCTGGAAGCAAGCGATTTGCTGCACGTACTGGTGGCAAGTCGCACGAGGGGCGCTAACGATATGAGCGAGCACTTGCGCAAGCAGCCGGGCGACGGATCGAAACAGGCCATTCATCCGGGTGAGGGGCGTCGTAAGGGCTTGATGACGCACAAGGGGCGCGTGATCGAGGCGGCGGAAATTGCCCGACTGATCGTTATTTTGGGTGATCGCACGCCAGAGCGCCCGATGCTGATCGAATACCTGCATCTCATTCAAGACGCTGAAAAGTGCATATCCGCCGGTTTAATGCACGCTCTGGCCGAGTGGTTGCGCATTCCGATGGCCGAAGTGTTTGAAGTGGCGACATTCTACGCGCACTTCGATGTGGTGCCAGATGGAGCCGCGCGACCGGCAAAAGTCACGATAAGAGTTTGCGACTCGCTCTCTTGCATGATGGCAGGCGCCGATGCGCTGTTGCTCGCCCTGCAAAAGGAGGCAATGGACGATGTGCGTGTCGTGCGTGCGCCGTGCATTGGGTCGTGTCACACGGCACCAGCAGTTGAGGTGGGACATCATCACGTCGATTACGCAACAGTCGCCAAGGTGAAGGCGCTTGCACTGGCGGGAGAAACACACGCAGCGATCCCGGCTTATCAAGACTTGGCCGCGTACCAGAGCGGGGGCGGATATGGCGTTCTGCGAGACTGCCTATCTGGCAAACGCACGATCGAGCAGGTAATTTCGACGCTGTCGGACGGCGGGTTGCGCGGCATGGGCGGCGCTGGCTTCCCAACCGGTCGCAAGTGGGGTCTCGTTCGGCAAACGCCGGGGCCACGTCTGATGGCGGTCAACGGCGACGAAGGTGAGCCCGGCACCTTCAAAGATCGCCACTATCTCGAACGCGAGCCGCACAAGTTCCTCGAAGGCATGTTGATCGGCGCGTGGGCGGTGGAGGCGACTGAGGTCTTCATCTACATGCGCGATGAGTACCCAGCTGTGCTGGAAATCCTCGATCGCGAGATCGCCAAACTTAATGCGGCAGGCTTGGCGAAGCATACCAAGATCACTGTTCGTCGGGGGGCTGGCGCGTACATCTGCGGCGAAGAAAGCGCGATGATCGAGAGCATCGAGGGTAAGCGCGGGCTGCCGCGCCATCGTCCGCCGTATGTGGCGCAGGTCGGCATCTTCAACCGACCGACGCTGGTGAATAACATCGAGACACTGTTCTGGATCCCGGACATTTTGGCGAATGGCGCGGATTGGTTTGCATCCCAAGGGGCGCATGGCGCGAAGGGTTTGCGATCCTATTCAGTCTCCGGCCGGGTAAAAAATCCAGGCGTGGTTCTCACAGTGGCCGGCACGACCGCCAACGAGTTGATCGCCAAGTGCGGCGGACTTTTGCCGGGTCACCACTTCAAGGGCTATCTGCCCGGCGGCGCATCTGGCGGCATCTTGCCAGCCTACATGGCCGATATACCGCTCGACTTCGGAACGCTCGAAAAGCACGGTTGTTTTGTCGGCAGCCACGCGGTTGTCATTTTGTCCCACCAGGACGACATGAAAGCGGTGGCGCTCAACCTCATGCGCTTTTTCGAGGATGAAAGTTGCGGGCAATGTACGCCCTGCCGCAATGGCACCGAGAAGGCTGTCAAACTCATGAGCGGCGGCACTTGGGACCAAGCGTTGCTCGGCGACATCGCCCAGGTGATGAGCGATGCCTCGATCTGCGGACTTGGTCAGGCAGCCTCTAACCCACTGAAAAGCGTCATCCGCTACTTCCCGGAGGATCTGCGATGACACCGGAAGTTGGCCACTACCCTGTTACCCCTCCCCCCTTGAGGGGGAGGAAGACGCGGCTCGATTTTTGTACTTCGCAAAAATCGAACTTGCCGCGTCAGGTGGGGGGCGTCTCTCCACGAGTCCCGCTGTCTCTACCCCCCACCCCGGCCCTCCCCCTCAAGGGGGGAGGGAGGGAAGAAGCAAAGAGTTGGGTGGAACTGCGACGGCACCGTCGGTGGAAAGTGAACAGCGCAAACGGGCTTGATGAAACCCACGAAAATTCGCCAGGGCGTATTACATGACCCAGAAAATCACCTTCGAACTCGACGGCAAGACTGTCGAGGCCGGGCCTGAAGAAACGATCTGGCAGGTGGCAAAGCGCTGCGGCACGACGATCCCACATCTGTGCTACCACGATGCGCCGGGCTATCGCGCCGATGGCAACTGCCGCGCGTGCGTGGTCGAGGTCGAGGGTGAGCGGGTGCTCGCCGCATCGTGCGTTCGCAAGCCGACTGAGGGCATGAAGGTCAAGACCGCGACCGAGCGGGCCACCAAGGGTCGCGCCATGGTGTTCGAACTGCTTGTCGCAGATCAGCCGAAAATCGAAGACGCGCATGACGACAAGTCGAAGTTCTGGACCTGGGTCGAGGCGATGGGCGTTTCGACCACGAGCCGTCTGCCCGGTTCAGACAGGCCCGCTTCGGACACATCGCACAACGCGATTTCTGTCAATCTCGATGCGTGCATCAGCTGTGGCTTGTGCGTGCGCGCCTGCCGTGAAGTGCAAGCCAACGACGTCATCGGCATGGCGTTTCGTGGGTCGCACGCGAAGGTCGTCTTCGACTTTGACAAAGGTATGGGCGACAGCACCTGCGTTGCCTGCGGCGAGTGCGTGCAGGTGTGCCCAACGGGCGCGTTGATGGAGTCAAAGCTCCTCGATAACGCGACACAACGCAAAGCAGTGGAGCCTGATCGCAGTGTCGATACGCTGTGCCCCTATTGCGGTGTCGGTTGCCAAACCACGGTGCACGTCAAGGGCGACAAGATCGTTGCTGTTGATGGCCGTGATGGACCCGCCAACAATAACCGCCTGTGCGTCAAAGGTCGTTTCGGCTTCGACTATATCCACCACGCCGACCGTCTGACGAAGCCGTTGATCCGCCGCGACGGCGTCGCCAAAGATCCGAAGATGCAGTTGCGCCGCGAGGACATCTCGAAGGTGTTCCGCGAGGCTACGTGGGAAGAGGCGTTGACGCTGGCAGCCGGTGGCCTCAAAACGATTCACGCTCGCGATGGTGGTGATGCACTTGCCGGCTTCGGTTCGGCCAAGGGCTCAAACGAGGAAGCCTATCTTTTCCAGAAGCTGATCCGCGCGGCGTTCTATACCAACAACGTCGATCACTGCACCCGGTTGTGCCACGCCTCGTCAGTTGCAGCCTTGATGGAAGGGCTCAATTCTGGCGCTGTCACTGCACCGTTCACGGCGGCGAAGGACTCCGAAGTCATCATCGTGATCGGTGCCAGGCCGTCCGAAAATCACCCCGTTGCGGCGACGTTCCTCAAGAACGCAGCGCGGCGCGGCGCTAAGCTGATCATCATGGACCCACGCGGCCAGAATTCCGGATTGTCAACAGTTGCGAGCCATATTCTGCAGTTCAAGCCCGGGACCGATGTCGCGCTTCTCAACGGCATGTTGCACACGATCGTCGAGGAAAAACTCTACGATCAACAGTACGTGCAGGCGCACACCGAAGGCTTTGAAGCCCTCGTCGAGCGCGTCAAGGACTACAGTCCAGAGGCGATGGAGCCCCATTGCGGGATCGCAGCCAGCACCGTGCGCGAAGTGGCCCGGCTTTATGCTCGCTCGAACGCCTCGCTGATCTTCTGGGGCATGGGTATATCGCAGCACACGCACGGCACTGACAACGCGCGCTGCCTGATCGCGTTGGCGCTGACGACCGGCCAGATCGGTCGCGCGGGTGCCGGACTTCATCCATTGCGCGGTCAAAACAACGTGCAGGGCGCATCCGATGCCGGCCTGATCCCGATGGTGTTCCCTGATTACAAATCTGTCGAAGTGCCGGAGATCCGCGAAGGTTATGAGGCGCTATGGGGCGTGAAACTGAATCCGGTTCGCGGGTTGACCGTTGTTGAGATCATGAATGCGATTGAGGCGGGCTCGATCAAGGGGTTGTACGTCATGGGCGAGAACCCAGCGATGTCGGACCCGGATCAGAACCATGCGCGCAAAGCGTTGGCTGCACTGGAACACCTCGTGGTGCAGGATATCTTCCTCACCGAAACAGCATGGCACGCCGACGTCGTGCTGCCAGCCTCGGCGCATGCCGAGAAATGGGGCACCTTCACCAATACCAATCGGCAAGTGCAAATCGGACGCCCTGTTGTTTCGGCACCCGGCGAAGCGCGACAGGACTGGTTGATCATTCAGGATCTGGCGCATCGCCTTGGTCTGCATTGGGGCTACACCGACGTTGGTCAAGTCTATACCGAAATGGCCAACGTCATGCCGTCACTCGCCAATATCAGCTGGGAACGCATAAAGCGCGAAGAAGCGGTGACCTACCCAGCTGAATCGACCGATAAGCCCGGTTCCGAAATCATCTTTGCCAACGGCTTCCCGACCAAATCCGGTCGCGCCAGGATCGTGCCGGCTGACTTGCGCGCGCCCGACGAATTACCCGATGCCGAGTTCCCGATGGTGCTGACCACCGGTCGGCTGTTGGAGCATTGGCACACCGGTTCGATGACACGGCGCTCAACCACGCTCGATGCGCTGGAACCGGAAGCAATCGCCGGTCTCAATCCACACGAGATGCGGCGTATGGGCCTTCTGCCGGGCGACGTCATCAAGGTTGCGACACGGCGCGGCGAAATCACGCTCAAAGCGCGTGCCGACCGCGATGTTGCTGATGGCATGATCTTCATTCCGTTCGCCTTTGCCGAGGCTGCCGCCAACTTTCTGACCAACCCCCAGCTCGACCCAATGGGCAAGATTCCGGAGTTCAAGTTTTGCGCAGCACGAGTGGAGAAGGTAGAAATGGTTTCGGAAGCAGCCGAGTGAGATCTTGAAAACGGTATGACTGGGTGCTACCATCAATGCCATGAGCACCATCGACAAGATTTCCATCGCCATCACCCGGCAGCAGCATGATCTGGTGAAAGCTGCCATCGAGCGTGGCGACTATGCCTCGACCAGCGAGGTCATCCGCGACGCCCTGCGTGAGTGGGAACTCAAGCAGCGACTCCGCGCGAGCCAAATCGAGGAGATCCGGCGCCTGTGGGATGAAGGTGTCGCCAGCGGGCCCTCGGTGGAACTTGATATTCATGACATTATCGCTCAGGCCAAGGCTCGCGCGACCGAGGCGCAAGCTGCCGAGTGAATCGAATGTCACGCGTCATACGCACACCGCTCGCAGCTGACGACCTGATCGAAATCTATCAATTTTATGCCAGCCGCAGCCATCGTTCAGGCGAGAAAGTTCTGCTGTCGCTGAACAGGCAGTTCAACCTGCTGGCCGAACATCCACGCATCGGTCGTGCTCGCCCGGACTTGCGACCCGAGCTGCGGTCGTGGCCGCATCGGTCATACATCATCCTTTATCGCGCCATCGATGGCGGCGTTGAAATCATCCGTGTGGTCCATGGCGCACGCGATCTCGTTTCAGTACTTGCCGAACGTTCGCCACACGAGAGCGAACTGGGCGAAACCGAAGGGGAAATGCCATGAAGGTCTGCATCTACGGCGCCGGCGCGATTGGCGCCCACATCGGCGTTCTAATGAAACTTGCCGGTATTGACGTGTCCGTCGTCTCGCGTGGAGCAAATCTCGCGGCCATTCGCGAAAACGGTCTCAAACTAATTATTGGCGGCGAGGAGAAGGTCGCTAAGCTGCCAGCGTCCGACAAGCCGGCCGACCTTGGCGTGCAAGACTATGTCATCGTCGCACTGAAATCGCATCAAGCGTGGGAAGCTGCCGATCAGTTCGCGCCGCTACTTGGGCCAGATACAGCCGTCGTTACGGCGCAGAACGGCATCCCCTGGTGGTATTTCTACGGCTTCGAAGGGCAATATGCCAACCTGCAATTGCAGTCGGTTGATCCAGATGGACGTCAGTGGAACGCCATCGGACCCGAGCGCGCCATCGGCTGCACGGTATATCCCGCCGCCGAAGTAATTGCTCCAGGCGTCGTCAAACACTCATTTGGCGACCGCTACGGTCTGGGCGAGCCCAACCGTAAATCAACGCCGCGCGTCGAAGCGCTCGCCAAGGCGTTTGAAGCGGCGGGCCTCAAATCCAAGGTCTATCCTGAAATCCGCAATGACATTTGGCTGAAGCTGTGGGGCAACCTGTGCTTCAATCCGATCTCCGCGCTGACCCACGCAACCCTTGATGTGATTGCGACCGACCCCGGCACGCGGCAGGTTTCGCGCCAGATGATGCAGGAAGCCGAGATCATCGCCCGACGCATCGGTGTGCACTTCCGTGTCGATATCGAAAAGCGCATCAATGGTGCGGCAGCGGTCGGTGCGCATCGCACCAGCATGCTGCAAGACCTCGATAAGAAGCGTCCGCTCGAATTGGATGCACTCCTCTCCGTCGTGCAAGAGATGGGGCGGCTGGTCGATGTTTCGACACCAACCATCGATACGGTACTGGCATTGACCAAGCAAATGGGCTGTTCGGCAGGCGTCTACCCAGTGATCCCCGAGCCTGTGGAAGATGCCGTCACGGGTATTGATTGACGGTTCCGTAGGCTGACGGCACAACGAGGAAGTCTATATCCTGAAGTGCTAAGTGGAGTGGTGTGCGTGACTTCTGGTTTCTATCGACCCACTCCAACGTTCAAAGCGCTGGTCGCGGCGACGCTGGTTGCGATCTTGGCACCAAGCGCTGCCGCGGCGCAGGTTCGCCGTCGCGCGCCCGAGCCGCCACCTGCCCCGGTTGAGCCGATTCGCGAAATCGCCGATGAAACGGCCAAATGCGGATTTGCCTTTCACGCGTCGTTAGAGCGGCTGCGGGCCGGTGATGTTCGACAGCTGAGCGATATCGACCGTCTGGCTCGTCAGCCAGACCCAGCGTTGTCTGGCCGTTGGCTGTATTGGACGAAAACGAATAAGGGCGCTGCAGCGCCAAAGCCAGAACGCGTGTGCGCACAAAGTGTTACGCGAAACGGCCGCGACAGATGCACGGAATGGGAAACGAAGCCGGTCGATCCGGTGAAGCTTGCGTTGTTTGCGTCGCAGCCGACAGCGGACGAATTGACCGTTCTGCGCGCGCTCGATGCGTTTGTGACCGACAAAGGCGCGACGCTCGAATTCGGCTCCAATGGACGGCAGTACGCGACATTGCAACGAGTGGCCGTTGAGTTGCAGTCCTACACGTCGCAGCCGCGTCACCCGGCGTTGTGCAATGGTGTGCCGGAAATGATGGAGTTTAAGGCGGCCAAGCTCGAAGGGCTCAAGAAGCGTATCGACGACGTGGGCGCGGTCGCGGCCAAGGCACGAACGCAAGCCCGTCAGCGCGTGACAGCCGCACGTGAACTACGCGCCGCCGAGGCTAAACTTAAGGCTGCAAGTGAAGCCGCAGCAGTTCCGACGTCGGTTGCCGTGTTGCTGCCCCTTGGGGCCGATATGACAACTACCGCTCTTGTTATTGCAGTGCTGGAAGGCACGATACCCGCCGACAAGTCAGCCGAGCTGCGAGGCGAACCGAATGCGCTTCGGGCTTTGCAGCGGGCACGTGAACTGATTGCGCCAGACACTACGCCAGACATGACGCCAGCAGTTCGCTCCTCAATTGCATCGGCATTGCGGATGATCGAGGCCGCGAGTTACGCCGAAGTTCAGGTCGCCCGAGTCCAGCGCTTCGATCGATTGTTCCTCGGCACAATTAGCCAGATCCGTGAGGCCCACCGCGCAACATGCACATGCGGGGATTGAACTCCCGATCTGCGCTTTTTGGCCTGATGAGCGTCTGTGGATAGACCATTGTTTTTCGCTTGCAAAACCGCGCACGCGTAGCACAACGTTCGCCATCCATTTCAGCCAGCGTGAATCGAGGGGCGGGGGTATGCAGTACCGACGCGACATCGATGGTTTGCGGGCCGTAGCGGTCGGATCGGTCGTGCTATTCCACGCGGGGCTGTCCACGTTCGGCGGCGGTTATGTCGGCGTCGATGTATTCTTCGTGATCTCCGGCTATTTGATCACCTCGATTGTTGCCGACGACATTCGGCACAAGCGTTTTTCAATTCTAACGTTCTACGAGCGACGCGTCCGGCGCATTTTCCCGGCACTGTTCGTCATGTTGTTCGCGACGACGATCGCAGCTGCAGTTCTATTGTTGCCGCGCGATTTCAAGGAGTACGCGGAAAGCATGGTGTCATCGACGGTGTTCGTGTCGAATATCTATTTCTGGCGGATCTCCGATTATTTCGCCGGCCCATCGCACTTGAAACCACTACTGCACACCTGGTCGCTATCCGTCGAAGAGCAGTTCTATATTTTCTTTCCGCCGCTGCTGTTCATCTTGGATCGGCGCTTTGGCGGGCGCTACCTGCTGTGGCTGGTGCCGTTAGCGCTGCTGTCGTTTCTGCTGAGCGTTGTTAGTACGGGGTGGAAGCCGACCGCTGCGTTTTTTCTGACACCGACGCGCGTTTGGGAATTGCTCATCGGGTCGCTGCTGGCGCTGGGTGCGGTTCCGGCATTGCCGTCGTATCGATTGCGCGAAGCTGTCGCCGCCATCGGTCTTGCATTGATCGCCTGGGCTGTCGTCATGTTCAACGACCAGACCGCCTTTCCAGGCGCTGCAGCGTTGGCGCCGTGTCTTGGTGCTGCGTGTATCATCCACGCAGGTAATGCCGGTTCTACGATCGTTGGTCGGGTGCTGGGGTTGCGGCCTGTCGTGTTCCTCGGCTTGATTTCGTACTCGCTCTATCTGTGGCATTGGCCGTTTCTGTCACTGGTGCGCTATTGGGCGGCTGAGCCGCTTTCGCCTGGGCTGACGTTTGCTGCGTTGGTGCTGGCGTTGCTGGCAAGCGTGCTTTCGTGGCGGTTCGTCGAGCTGCCGTTCCGTGATCGACGTGTGACGGCGACACGAGCCCCACTGTTTCAAGCCGCTGGTATCGCCATGGCGATCGCCTTATTGATCGGCGCTTTCGGTCATTTTGCGAACGGTTGGCCAAGTCGGTTTCCGAGCTACCAGTCTGTGGTGGTGCCGGGACGTGAATTGCTGCGCGAGGGGACATGCTTCTTGCGCGCGGAACAGGCGCCAACATCATACGCAGGCATTCGTTCGTGTGGCATCGACGTGGTCGATGGTCAGCGCAAGGTTCTTATTTGGGGCGACTCATTTGCTGCCCATCTGATCCCGGGCCTGATGCCACCTGCAAATGCGGGCCTAAGCGTCTTCCAGTATACCGCATCGGGTTGCCCGCCGATTGTTGGGCGCTCGTTTGCCAACAGACCCCTGTGCACCGCATTCAACGATCGCGCGGTCGAGATCATTGGCGAATTGAAACCACACGTGGTTGTGCTGGCAGCACGCTGGGAACTCTACTTTGGAGCGACGTCCGATGCGTCACAGCTTGCGGCAACTATTCGTCGAATTCAATCGCTCGGCACAGCAGTCCTTCTCGTCGGCCAAGGCCCGAGCTTTGATTTCGATAACCCGAATGACTTCGTCTTTCGCACCGGTCGAATGGAGGCGCGGCCGCACGCGGTCAACGCGCTCAATTCAAGACTGTCGCAGCTAGGCGCGGCCACTTTTATTGATCCAATGTCGATATTTTGCGCGGGCGAGCGCTGTGCGTTGAAGGAAGGGGCATCGGATCTGTTTTTTGATGGTGGCCACTTCTCGAAAGCGGGCAGCCAACTGATTGCGAAAGCGCTCGTTCCGCAGATCCAACGTGTCTTGGCGCTGTTCAACGCGCCAAGTAGTGGATCAGGTTCAGTGGTAAAACCCATTCAATAAGCAAGTTGCGGTCGGATCGGTCCCGGTGGCAATGGCGTTGGGCCGTGTGGGCGGCGACGAACAGGCGTGGCTACGTTTTGAGTTGGATGTGCCGCACGCACTGGCAATCGTTTCGGATCCGCAAGCCATCCGGCGAGCCCGAGGAAGAAGAAGAAATAGGCATAGAGCACGTTCCAGAAATGCACGGTGCATCCGATCAAGATCAGTGCGCCGAGCGACATCAACCAACCGCGTCCGGCAGCCCGGATCTCGGCATTCTTGGAGCGTCGCATGCCGCGCGCCGCACACGCACCCAGCAGAACGATTGCAAGAATCAGCAACATCAGCGTTGGCAGGCCCGTGCGCATCGCGGTCACGAGCCAGAACGCATCGATGGTCGAGGAGGCCATCCACTTCGGGCGCTCCCAGTCGGCAAGGCCGAGGCCGAACATGGGGTGGTTCATCACGTTCTCCATGCCGTACTCCCAGATCATCAGGCGGTAGTACCCAGTCCAGGAATCAAGCGTCATGCCGGTCGCAATGAACGCAATGGGTGATCGCGTGGCGACAACGGACGCTGCGGCATACAGCACGACCATACTCGCTGCGGCAATCGACAGCCGTTGTGGAATGCCGCGCGTGAGCCGTTCTGCTGTGATCAGTACGACCTGCACGATGATGCAAAGAATCGGTGCCGACGACATCGCGGTCAGGGTCGCGGCAATCGCGATCGCAGCGTAGCCAACGCGGCGACTAGCCCGCTTTTCTATGCCCCAGGCCAAGGCAACCAGGATTGAACAATAGGTTCCCAAATGGATTGGGTGATCGAAGACGGACGTTGCGCGCGCGAGGCCAAGGCGATACTCGACCGGGGGCAAAGGATCGCCACCGAATGTAGAGCGCAAAAGATTGTGAACGACGTACTCGCCCATGAACATGTCGGGTAGTGCGATCAGCCCGACTAACAGCGCGGACGCAACCAGAAGCTTGAGCGTCGCTTTGAACTCGTCGAGATCGCGAATCCAGGCGCGAGCCACAAGGTAGCCGCCAATGCCTTCAAGCGCCAGCGAACCGCCATAGGCAAAGCCGTTGGAAGGCACTAGTTCTGGCCCGATGAGCTGCTCGCCGTGATAGGAAAACACAGCGAGGATTGCAGCATTGTAGGCGACCATCACATAGTCGAAACTGCGAATATGTATGTCGCGCCTCGTCAGCAGTCGGTACGCAGCAAACGGCAAGAGTATCAACAAGGCCACGCGGTGTGGCGGAAGTCGCAGTCCACCAAGATAAAGTGACAACTCCGTCGGGCACAGAAAACTAGCGATTAAGATCGCAATCGGCCATGGCGCGAGCTTGATCATGGAGCCAACCTAAGGTCAGTTCGCGTTGTTGCCGTGCACGACCGCACGGACGGTTTGACCGAGGATTTTAAGGTCACGCCCCAGCGACCAGTCGGCGATGTAAGCCAGATCGTGTTCGACGCGCGCTTTCATCTTATCGGCAGTCTCGGTTTCACCGCGCCATCCCATGACCTGGGCGAACCCAGTTATGCCTGGTTTCACCTGCTGCCGATTGGCGTAATTCTCCAGCATCTCGCCCCAGTGTTCATCATGGACAAGCGCGTGCGGGCGTGGACCAACGAGCGACATCTCGCCTTTGAGCACGTTGAAGAGCTGCGGCAATTCATCAAGGCTCGAGCGACGTAAAAATCGGCCAACCTTGGTGATGCGATCATCGTTCGCCGTTGCCTGTTGGACGTTGGCTCCGTCTTCCATCACATTCATGGTGCGGAATTTCAAAACCTCGATGACTTTTTGATTGAGCCCGCGTCGACGCTGGCGAAACAGTACCGGACCATTGCTCTCCAGTTTGATGGCAAGCGCACATAGCAGCATGACGGGAGCTGCAATAATCAACAGGACCGCGCCTAGGCCATAATCTTCAACCTGCTTCACGAGAGGAGCCCAGTCAGCCAGCGGCTTGCGCTTTACATCAACGAGTCCAATCGATCCAAGGCTAGAGACGCTATGGTTGGGGCCGAGATCGATCAAGTCCGACGCGATGTGCGTCACAACGTGTAAGCTGATCGGCAGCTGCTCCAATTTTCGAGCAATTTCAGCAGTCCGGCGATCAGCTGTTTGCGGTAGTGCGATGATGATCTGGTCGATTTGGCCAGCGCGGCCAGCTTCGATTAAATCTTCAAGGCGTCCGGTGATCAGCAGCCCTTCAGGGTTGAGGCGCTCCTGATCTTTGCGATCATCGTAGACGCCAACGAAGCGAATGCCCACAGCAGGGTCGGTGAGTTGATCGTGCACACGGCGGGCGATGATGCCCGCGCCAAAGACTGCGACACGGGTATCGAAGCGACCCGATGCAGTCAGGTTCGCGAGAATACCGCGTGAAACCATTCGCGTCCAGATGATCAAGGAGAAACTTGCGGAGAGCCAAACTGAATACCAGATCCACAGGTGACCGGCTTCCGCTTTGAACGGCAATCCCAAGCCATGGACGGTGGTTAGTGAGATGATAAGTGCTGCCAGCAAGCGCTTCGGCTCGATCGGGAATGCATGCATTTTGCTGGTGTCGTACATACCCCAGCTACGCAGCAGAAAGCAGGCGACGATGCCACAGAGCAGGCCGTTTTGAACAACTTGAGTCCACCGGATCGCGAGTTCGCCGCCGTATGAATAAATTGCTGCCGGTAACATCGCGGATGCTGCAATCGATAGCGCATCGACCAGGCCAACGATGTCGGCTGCCACTTGCCGTGACCAGCGTCGGCGCGACGAAAATTCCGCATCACCCAAGGACTGGGCCGCAGGAACAATTGGCAGTGAGGACGCGCTTGAAACGAACATTTATACCCCAGTACGCTCGGGGCTTGGCTTCGTTGAACCCCGGAAACGCATGAGGTGAATTAAAGCGCATCAGGATAAACAATGGCTGAATGCGATGGCAGAACTGCAAGATAGTTTTGTCTCTCGGTTTGACAGATGACTCACGCCACACGACGCGAATGTTGCCCATGCCGTTGCGGCGCCGTAGCAGATTTGAGATTGATAAAGGGGCGACCAATCGCGGCCCATTCACGCTCCATGATTCCATGATCAATCTGGTTGACTACAGCACCCACGACACGGTCTGCAGCTGGTCCCAAAGTCTTCAATGCCTCTTTTGCAAGCTGTCGTGGAGTGCGGCGCCACGCTGTGACGAACACGATACCATCTGCCAACTGCGCAATAATTCGTGCGTCTACTACCGGCAACAGCGGCGGGGCATCGATCAAGATGATGTCGAAACGTGACTTCAGCTGCGCGAGCACAGACTTGAATTGCAAGCTTTCGAACAAGCTTGCTGCATCAATCAAGAAGTCAGGCCGCCTGGCAGCTGCCATCACATGCAAGCCCGCTGTTCTGTCATGCAGGATAACGTCTTCGATTCGTGCGCCGCTAGCCAGGACGTCGATTAATCCCGCTTGGTCGGTGAGCCCCAAGTCATGAGATAACCCGCCTTTGCGTAGGTCAGCGTCGATCAAAAGCGTTCGAGCCCCGATCGATGCGTAATGTAGGGCAAGGTTGGACGCGATCACGGAGCGGCCCTCATTGGGAAGGCTCGATGCAATCAAGATTAATTGGGATAGTTGGCGGTTGATGCGGCCATCAAGCTCGTGGCGAACGCCGCGAATGGCTTCGGCGAATAAGCCGCGCGGCTCAGCGACCATCAAGCGGACGGTGCGCAAGGGATCGCTGGACAGGACGTGAATCTGTTCGGGTCCAGGCACCGAACCTAGATGATCGAGTTCAAGTACGCGTTCGATGTCGCGCGCGCGCGAAAAGCTACTGCCGCCCATTTCCAAGAGTAGAGCTAGCATAACGCCGACCACGATGCCGCCTGCACCGCCGATAGCGACGAGTTGCTTCCGTTTCGGGCCCAAAGGATAAAGCGGCACGTCTGCGGTCTCGACAATGCGTGCATCGGCAAACTGCAGGCCCTGAGTTTCAACCGTCTGCTTGTTGCGTGCAAGTAGCGCTTCGTACAACTGCTTTGAAGCGTTGGCTTCGCGCTCAAGCTCGCGCAGGCGCCATTGCTTGTCGCGCGATGCCGCAATTTGGGTCTTTAGGACTTCTAGGCGTGTGCCCTGCTCGCGTTCGCCATCGCCGGCAACGTCGAATTCGGTTTTGAGGTTCTTGATGATCTTGTTGATCTCGGTACCAAGCTCACTTTGCGCCTTCGCAACGTCAGCTGCAATTTTTTGCATCTCGGGATGTTTGGGGCCGTATTTGGTGCCAGCTTCCGCTTGCTTGCGCAGCGCTTTCGTCAGTTCGTCACGCAATAGGCGCACTGTATTGCTCTGCAATACGTCGGCGAGCGATTCGTTACCTTCGCCATCAATCATCATACGGCGCGCTTGATCATAGCGCGCGCGTGTCGAACCCGTCCGGTTGCGCGCAAGCACCAAGGCTTCCATCTCGCGCGCGAGTTGGCGGTCCACCAGAAGATGGCCGTCGGCGTCAAAGATATCGTGCTGCGATCTGAATTTCTCGATGTCACGTTCGGCAATTGCGACCTTCTCGCGCATCGACGTGATCGAGTCTTCAAGTCGCGCACTGGCATCGACCATGGCGCGGGTCTTTTGTTCGATCTGCATCTTGAGATAGGTATCGGCGATCGCATTGGCAATTCGTGCGGCCTTGACGGGATCGGCCGAAGTGAAATGAATTTCAATGACAAGGGTCGTTCGAACGCGCACCACCTTGAGGCGTTGCTCGAATGCGCGACCGATTTCGTCGCGCTCGGGCTCACGCGACAGGTTGCGAGAGGGAGTGATCAAATCGGCGATCGATGTTGGTGCCAGTGGTTCAATATTTTTGAAGGCGCGTTGCACAAGGCCCAACCGCAAAAGTATGGCCTGGAAAGTCGAAATGCCGATAAATTCACGATCATCGTGGAGACCAAGTTGATCGATGACTCGATGGGCGATTTGTTTCGAACGGATAACTTCGACTTCGCTGTCAACGGTTGCGGCATCTGCTTTGAGATCCGAGATGACGCCTTTGATGTTGACGATTTCTTTTTGACGCTGATCGATCTGGACCGAGGCAACTGCCACATACCGATTGGGAATGTTAGCGGCGAATGCAGCAGTGAGAGCTGCGACGGCCGCCATCGTAGCGACAATCAGCGTCAGGCGCTGGCGGACAGCGGACAGGACGTCGGCGAGGGAAAACGCATTGCTGCGTTCCTCGTCGTCATCTCCGCCTCGTGTCTGCGCCCCCATTCCGGTATGCTCTCAAAAACGCAATTTGGTGCTCAACCACACTCGGTTGCGCGTCAGATTATCTTCTTCGATGTTCGAGCGCTGTGTTTCGTGCTCGTAGGCCAGTGAGAACAACCAATTCTTCGTATGATAATAGTCCGCTCCCACGCGGCCGATCATCACTTGGTCGCGGCGACGTTCGCCGAAGTATTCCGACTCCCGATATTCACCTCCTAGTGTGAATACGAGGTTTCTAAGCACTTCGTATTCAACCTTTACTCCGATTGAATTGTCGATTCGCCCACCTGCGCCATCGCCAAAGATGCCTTCGGAATAGGCGCGGCGGGCCGTTAAGTAAGTGGTCATAAGTTGGGTCGGCAACCATTGGATCTCGGCGTCCAGCAATGTGTTGCCGGCTGTTTTCAATTTACTGCTGTCGTAATCGCGGACGCCGTAGCCGCCCAACAGCCGCCACCGCAGCAGTGGGTTGACCTCGGCTGATATGCCAACAATGGCCTCGTAACCGGTTGACGTGAAGTCGGTGGTCGTCGCGCCGTAGTTCGATTGGCGCAGGGCACGAAGCTTAGCCTGTAGCTCGAAGCCCGGCGAATAGCGGTAGCCGAACAGGGTTTGGGCGGCCACGAGTTGCGTGTCGCGACTGTCCTGATCAATGATTGTGCCATTGCGGGCTTTCACGTCTTGGAAGTCCCATCGTTCTATGCTGGTCGAGAAGCTCGCATAGAGACGCCCGGCATCGCGCTTGAGGCCTAGAATCGCCCGATTGTGGAAAACGGCGGTTTTCTCAATCGCAGCCTTTGGCGCTTCTGGCGCGGCCCGATCTTCGTGGTCGAGGCCTGACAACACACTCAAAGCCAACGTATGAGCGTTGTCGAAGTGCAACGCGCCGTCCATGTTGAAGCGGAAGTCGGTGGTATTCAGCTCGGTATGTTTCACATACTCGGTCTGCTTGGCGCCGACCGCGAAGTCGAGAATGTGCCGTGGCAGGTCAGATTTGGCGCGAACGACCGGAATGATTTCGAAGCGCACGTCGGAGGTGCGATTCTTGTTGGTCGCGTAGATGTTGTCGTCGAATACGACGGTGGTACCGATCGACGGGTAGAGAACATACGAACCAGCGCGTAATCCATCCGGCAGGTACAACTTTCGGTCACGGTCGATGACGCGCTCGGCGCCAAAGCGCTTAATTGCATCCCATCGTTTCAGATGTTCGCCGTAAGCGATTGTGTTGTCGTGACCCAGCCCCTCATTTCCAAGGTCAATCGCGTGGGATCGCGTCGCTAAGGCGCCCGATGCCAATAATGCGATGATGGCTTTTGACCACGCCGCACTTTTTGACCGGAGTTGCGGTCGGGGGTGCACGGTCCGGCTCAAAAGAAGCGCTCTGGAACGCGAATGTTGTCACCGGGCAGTACATCGATGTCGGCGGGCAAGGCAATGCGCACCTGGGCTGGCGATCCTTCGCGCACAAGGATTACAAACGTTTCGTTGGCCCGGTACGTGTAGCCGCCTGCAACAGCGATTGCGTCGCGCAGCTTAAGCCCGTTCTTATAGCCGAACTCACCGCCACTTCGGACTTCACCGTGAATATAGATCGGCCGGAAGTTGACGATTTCGACGGACACTTTCGGGTTGGTCAGGTATCCTTCACTCAGCTTGCGGCGCACGGTATCGCGGAATTCGGCGATCGGCCGCCCCTTGGCCTGGATCTCCCCAACCAACGGCACCGGCACGTTGCCTGTGGCATTGACGTCGTAGATGCCGGACATCTCCGCTTCGCCAAAGACGGTGAGTTTAATTTTGTCGCCGACGCCCAAGCGGTATACCCGCGACAATTCGACGGGGCCGACGTTGTTGCCGAGTTTGACGTCGGGCGCGGATGAGCCGTCTGCGCAAGCGCTGAGTGCCGCCGCGACCCCGAGGGCTGCGACGGTCAAGAGCGCCGTTAAGTGAGGCGAGCTACGCAACAACATAAGCTCGAGCCGTCCGGTTCGAAGGAACTGAGCGG
Organism: Hyphomicrobiaceae bacterium; assembly: GCA_031429105.1. GTDB lineage: Bacteria > Pseudomonadota > Alphaproteobacteria > Rhizobiales > Hyphomicrobiaceae > JAKFWF01. The sequence continues at coordinate 20,110 of JANOYV010000022.1, forward strand.
CGGACAGAATCCCCAATTGTGGACCCCCCGCCTTACTTCCTACCAAACCCGATCCGCATTAAAACGTAGTTAACATCGACCCACCAAAATCCGTAAAATTGTCGATGTTAGGGTGTCGTTTAGGCATCTGGCTTAAGGTAAGGCATCGAGGCAATCGTGCGGCCCCAAGGGAGCGTAATGCGTGGCAAGTGATGCAGCGGCAGTGGCCGACGAGGGCTTGACCCGATTTTATGCGACCAAGCAAAACAGCTACTTTAATGGCGCGCGCGCTGATTTTGTTGCCCGTCTGCCGCGAGATACCTCGGCGCATATTCTGGAGATCGGCTGCGGTACGGGTGCGACTGGCGCGCTCGCCATGGCACGAGGCCGGGCCGGCCTCTATACCGGCGTCGAATTGTTCGAGGGTGCGGCGGCCCAGGCGCGTGAAGTGCTCAGCAATGTCATCGTTGGCAACGTCGAGACCATTGGTCTGCCCTGGCAGCCCTGTACTTTTGACGCTTTGATCCTGTCCGAAGTGCTGGAACACCTGATCGAGCCGTGGGCTGTTCTTGAGCGGTTACGCCCATTCGTGCGGCCAGGCGCCATGGTCCTGGCGAGCTCGCCCAACATCTCGCATTGGCGTGTCGTGCGTGAATTGATCCAAGGTCGTTTTCACTTGGCCGATCAAGGCGTATTTGATCGCACACACATGCGTTGGTTCACGCCGCAGACCTTTGCCGCCATGTTCGAGCGAGCCGGTTACGACGTCATCACTGTCGAGCCAGTGACGCCATTTTCAGAGCGTACGAAACGGATTTCGCAGATGACCAACGGTCGATGGGATCACATGTTCATGACCCAAATCTGCCTTGAGGCGCGCCGCCGCTAACGGCTGTACTTCGCCTTGAAATTAGCTTCTGAATATGGTCGCGATGCCGTGTACGATGTCATATTCGCAGCTCGCCGGGGACAGTCGGTCTGACGAACTCAGATACAAATAAGGGTTGCGATAGCGCGCGCTCCACAGGCTATGGTCGACCTGCCAGAACCACACGTCCAAGTCAGTCTTGCCGATAACGACCCGCACCTCAGCGGGCTTGGCCCAAACCATAGAGTTTGTCGTAAGAATCTGATTTCTCTGATCTTTTTGACAGGCAGCAACTGCCCGTTCGCGATAAGCGCTTATCAACACATCTTTGGTGCCGCTGCGGAACAGGTACTCTTGGGTGCCAACCTTGGCCATCGCGATCAGGCCTAGAGCCATCACCACTGCCTTTAAGTTGATCATCAATCCCTCCACCAGAATAAATTCAATGTCTCTGAACGTGATGAAAAAAGCGTTAGGATTGGGTGAGGTCGTGAGTAGGCAATCTACACTCAAACAACTCGTCAGATTTGTCGCCGCCGCAGCCGGCCGGCTCCTCGTCGGGGCGTCTGATCGGCCAAAAATAATGAACCGAAAATGAACGTCTTGTTCGAGTGGCGTTCACCGGGCAGGTCCCATGGTCGCTTCACCGCCGGGATCAAACGGATCCCGCAACAACGGAGAACGATCATGAAAAAGTTCACAACTGCTTCGATCCTCGCCTTGGCCCTGGTTAGCGGTGGCGCTGCTTTCGCGCAGACCACACCGCCAGCCGCACCATCGACCGCACCGGCTGTTACGGCGCCAGTTGCGCCGCCAGCTGTCGCAAAGCCAGCAACTCCGTCGGCGATGACACCAGCCGTTGCTCCTGTCGTCACCATGGAACCGGCTTTCGAAGCCAAGTTCAAGGCTGCTGACAAGGATGGCAAGGGCTTCATCGAAGGTGCGGCGCTTGAAACCTACAAGCCGGTCTTGACGCAGGTCGACACCAACAAAGATGGCAAGATCTCGCGCGCCGAGTTCGCTGCCGCCGCTAAGGCTGGCATCATCAAGTAATGCTATTCTGGTAGAGTATAGTGGAAGGCCGCGTCGAGCAATCGGCGCGGCCTTTCGCGTTTTTAAGTGCGGGTAATTGTCGTACGGATGGCAATGACTGTAGGTTGGTACCGATCAGCCGTTTTGCAGGTCGTAACCCAACACTGTCTCGGTCTCAACATCCCATGATCCACACCCGTATTCGCCCGTTCAATACCAAAAAAACGTACCCTGAGCAGAAGCTCGACAACGATTTGGCGCAAGCGGTGGTCGCGCGCGGCAGTCTGGTTTTCCTGCGCGGACAATGCCCGCAGGACCTCGACACGGCGGAAAACGTCGGCATCGGCGATGCAACGGCGCAGGCGCACAAGGTTATGCAGAATATTCGCCAACTCATCGACGAATGCGGCGCCAAGATGGAGCACATCACCAAGCTCGTTGTTTACCTGACCGACGTTCGTCATCGTGAGGCGGTCTATCTCGTCATGGGTGAGTATATTCGTGGCGTGCATCCAGTTTGCACAGGGCTCGTGGTGGTGGCGCTCGCGCGACCAGAATGGCTGGTTGAGATCGACGCAACGGCTGTCATTCCGGATTGAGGGCGAACATCCATGACTTTCTCCGTCGCAGCGCGTTGCCCAACCACCGGTATGTTCGGATTGGCCGTTGCCTCGTCTAGTCCAGCGGTCGCTGCCCGTTGTTCGCACGTGCGCAGCGGAGCGGGCGCGGTTTCCAGCCAGAACATTACCGATCCGCGTTTGGGGCTTACCGGGCTCGATCATCTGGCGGCGGGGCATTCGGCGGAAGCAACGCTGGCACTCTTGAAGGAGCAAGGCGGCACGATGATCGCCTATCGCCAACTCACCATTATTGACGGGCAAGGGCGGACCGCTGCATTCTCGGGTGACAAGACGCTGGGGATCTATGCAAGCGCGCATGGACCCGGTGTTGTTGCGGCCGGTAACATGCTGGCCAATCGAAACGTGCCTGCGGCCATGATCGCCAATTTCGCGACCTCGATCATAAAGCCGTTCGGTGAACGGCTGATCGCTGTCATGCGCGCGGGGCTAGATGCAGGAGGGGAAGCGGGTCCGATTCATTCCATCGGCTTGAAGATTGTCGGTGATGCACCGTGGCCCATTGCCGATCTGCGTGTCGATTGGCACGACACCGATCCTCTCAGTGAACTGGTCAAATTGTGGGCGATCTATGCCCCGCAACTTGACGACTACGTCATCCGTGCGCTTGATCCGACCAAGGCACCCTCGTTCGGCGTGCCAGGGGACACATAAAGCGAATGCGGATTTCAATTCTGGGTGCCGGTGCCATCGGCTGCTATTTTGCCGGCCAGCTCCAAGCCTCCGGTGCGGACGTCGAAGTGATCGCGCGCGGCGTCAATCTCGATGCCATTCGCGCGCGCGGCATTCGCGTGACCGGCCATGTTGAGCACGATGTAAAGGTGCAGGTGGCATTAAGCACTCATGCCCGCCCTGCCGACCTGCTTGTCAGTTGCACCAAGGCATTCGCACTGCCAGCACTCGGCCCCGACATTGCCCGTATTCTCGCGCCCGGCGGACTTTGGGTTTGCATGGTCAACGGCATTCCCTGGTGGTACGGCGACCAGCCCTTGCAATCGGTCGATCCAGGCGGGTTGATCCGTGCAGCGGTCAGCCCGACGCGCACGATGGGGTGCGTCGCCTACTTGCGTTCGACCCTGCTGGAACCGGGCGTTGCCGAATATACCGGCGGCAAGGGGCTCGTTGTCGGAATGCCAGACCGCACCATGCCGCCCCTTCTGCAGGCGACGGCCGATATCTTCACGCGGGCTGGAATTGCGACCACGACGACGCCGGACATTCGCTCGGCGGTCTGGAACAAGCTGTTCGGCAATGTTGTGATGAACCCGCTCTCAGCCATCACGGGTCTCTCGATTGAGGGGTTGCTTGCCGATGCTGAACTGAGACGGCTCCTTGCCGAAGTGATTAAGGAAGCCATGCGCGTGGCTACTGCCGAAGGCGACAAGGTCGAAACGGATGTGGCCCAACGGTTGGCCTACATGGTGCCGCTCGGCGCATTCCGCACATCGATGTTGCAGGATGTCGATGCTGGTCGCCCCATCGAACTCGATGCGATTTTGGGGGCGATGCTGGAAGTGGCCGGCCGCCGCGCGGTCGATGTGCCCGCCAGCCGCAGGCTGTACGCGATGGTTGCAGCGTTTGCTCGCAGTCGTGGGCTGATGCCGACCGCCAACGCTTAGTTCAGCACGCAGGAAAAACGCGAGGCCGCGGTTGCGGCCATCCGACCTTCAATCGTGGCAGCTAGCCGTTGCGTGCCTTGACCGGGTTTGCCGGCAACCCGCTCAAACGGGTTCGGCAATGCCACTGCGAGCAGGGCTGCTTCGCGTTGGGTCAAACGGCTCGCCGACTTATTGAAGTGATGGCGGCTGGCTGCTTCCACGCCGAAGATGCCGGGGCCCCATTCGGCGATGTTGAGATAAACCTCCATGATCCGGGCTTTGGGCCAAATCAGCTCCATCGGCACGGTAACGGCGATTTCGAGCACCTTGCGCACAGGGCTGCGGCTCGGCCACAGGAACACGTTTTTGGCGACTTGTTGCGAGATTGTGCTGGCGCCACGTAAAGCATCTGCGCCCTCTCTGTCAGCCTTCTCGAGCGCTGCACGCATTTCACCAACATCGATGCCCCAATGGCCGCAGAACTTGTTATCCTCGGACAGGATCACCGCCCGCACGACGTTGGGCGAAACACGGTTCAATGGCACCCAACGGTTATCGATTTCGGTGCCGTAAAGCCGCTGCGTAAACATCAATGCCGATGTCGGCGGATCGACGAAGCGAAACAGTACCAGCAAGAGGCTCGTGAGGAGTGTTGCCGCCACTCCGGCCAGGACGAGGGCCAAGCTGCCACTTCTAAATGCAATGCGCGCGCAGGGCCGAACCTGAATCGCTAACGTGCGCCGCCACCCCTGCCGGGGCATCATCCGAGGCGATGACGCGTCGTTCATCTGGTAATCGTCCGAGCTTCCATGACATAACGCTACTCAAACATGCGGCGGAATTATCATTCCGCCGACAGCAAACCGGTGCAGCACGTCTCTATAGGATATCTACGGTGTTTAACGAAAGATTGGCGAAAGCGCAGCAGGGGGTCGATCAACGGTTAGTCCAATGGTTGGACGACGCTGCAACGCCTGTACGGATGACGCAATCGATGCATCATGCCGTGTTGGGTGGCGGCAAGCGCGTGCGGCCATTTCTGGTGTTGGAAACCGCCCGGTTGTTCGACGTTGATCCAGATGCTGCCCTCGATGTGGCGGCAGCCCTTGAGTGTATTCATTGTTATAGCCTCGTGCATGATGACTTGCCGCCAATGGACAACGACCGCTTGCGGCGTGGAAAACCAACCGTGTGGGCAGCCTTCGATGACTGGACGGCGATTCTAGCCGGGGATGCGCTGTTGACGTTAGCATTCGAGATTATCGCAGCTTCGCCGACCCAGATGACGGCCGACATGCGGGTACGGTTAACGCTGGAGCTGGCGCGGGCGTCGGGGCGCGCCGGTATGGTCGGTGGCCAGTGCATAGACCTTGAGGCCGATAAGCTTGGCGTGCCGGCAAAGCCGACGCTTGAGCATATCCGTCATCTGCAGGCGCTGAAGACCGGCGCGTTGATCCGTTTCGGCTGCATTGCGGGGGCCATTCTGGGGAACGCGAAGGCGGCTCAACACGCGGCGTTGATCACCTATGGCGAGCGGATTGGGTTCGCGTTCCAGATCGCCGACGACATACTCGACGTCACTGGCGATGAGGCGACCGTCGGTAAAGCCGTTGCAAAGGATGCGGCAGCCGGCAAGGCAACCGTCGTCTCGTTGATGGGGCTCGATGCTGCGCGGGTGAAATTGGCAGCAGTCGAGGCAGAGGCGTTGGCAGCTCTGGATCTGTTCGGTGAGAAGGCCGATACCCTGCGTCAGGCAGCGGCCTTCATTTCCAATCGATCAAATTGAGAGTAGCTAATTTAGGCTGCGACCGTAATCCGGCCTCGCGCCTTCTGCAGTGCTGCTGCGGCAATCGCCAGGGCAATGCCAACGACCGTCGTGAAGGGCAGCTTGAAGCCCATCGACCACGACACCATGCCCTGGACCAGCAGTGGAAACACCAGCAGTAGTCCTGCAACCGTGAAAAATACAGTTTCGATGATATTGTTCCGACGGAACAGCCAGCCCTGGGCTGCCACGCCTAGGATGGCGATGCCAGCGGCAGTCTTCAGCGTCACCTCAACTGCATCGAGCCAGCCAAGGCCCTTGGGGAATTGCAACAGCAAGGAGGCCCCCTGCGGATCAAGCACAAAAACGAACGGCACCAGGAAGGCCGGCATCGTGTACTTCCAAGACTGCAGCGTTGTTAGATACGGATTGCCCCCGGTAATGGCCGCCGCCGCAAATGGCGACAGGGCGGTTGGTGGCGATACCTCCGACAAAACGGCGTAATAGAAGATGAACATATGAGCTGCGTAATCCGGCACACCGAGCTTCGTAAGAGCAGGGGCTGCAATCACAGCACAGATGATATACGAGGCCGTCACCGGCACGGCTAGGCCGACGACCCACACGATGGCGGCTGTATAGAGTGCGGTTAGCAGTAGGCTGCCGCCAGCATATTCAATCGCAATCGACGAGAACTTGAGGCCAAGTCCGGTCAGTGTGACGACGCCTACGATGATGCCAGCCGAAGCGCAGGTTGTAGCGGCATTGAGAACACCCGTTGTGCCTTCAACCATCGCGCGCTTCAGCTTGGGTGGGACGAGTGCCGTATCCTTGCGCAAGAAGCTTGTCGCGATCGCAAGCAGCGTCGCCCAGAACACCGACAGGACCGGCGAGAACCCGGCCAACATGAAGATGATGATCGAGACCAGCGACCCGAAGTGGAACCAGTAGGATTTGGCGAGCTGCAACAGGTTGCCAGTTTCGATCAGGCTGGTTTGACCGCCGCCATACTTGGCGCTGTCGAGTTCCACCATCACCAGGATGCCGAAGTAGTAGAGTATGGTCGGGATCGTCGCCATCAAGATCACGTCGAAGTATGAGATCTTGAGGAATTCGGCGATCAGGAAGGCCGCCGCACCTAGCACGGGTGGCGAGATGATTGCGCCAAGCCCGCCTGCCGCCAGCAAGCCGCCAGCAGCGTTCTTCTCATACCCAGCCTTCGCTAGCATGGGGTAAGCGACCGCGCCAATCGTCACCGTGGTCGCAACGCCGGAACCGGAAGGGCCACCCATCAGGAACGATGACAACACAACCGAGCGACCAGCGGCATTGCGCTTGCCGCCCATGGCCGCCAACGAGAAATCGATGAAGAACTTGCCAGCGCCTGAGTATTGCAGCACCGCGCCAAAGATGGTGAACAAGATGATCAAGCTCGACGAGACATCGACGGCGGTACCGAAGATCCCTTCCAGAGTCATGTACAGCTGACCAACCAGGCGGTCAGGGGGATAGCCCCGATGGGTCCACGGGGCCGGTAGGTTGGGCCCGTAAAGCGCGTAGACAATGAACATCGAGGCAATGACCGGCATGATCAGGCCCGTCGTACGTCGGGTCGCCTCCATTAACAGGGCGATGAAGATCAATCCGACGGTCAAATCGAGTTTATTGGGCGCAATGGCGCGGTCGCCGAAGTCGTCGCCTTGAAATACGATGTAGCCAATCACTGAGACGCTCGCCAACGCCAGGATCACGTCCAGCGCGGTGACCCGGTTGCGCAAGCGCGGCAACATGGGAAAGAGGAGGAATGCCAGAAACAATACCATACCAACGTGCAGCGGACGGAGCAGGTAGGTTGGCACCACAGGTGCCCATTGAAACGGCCAGGCGCCTGCCGCAGCGGCATAAAGATGGAACAGCGTTACGCCGATCGCGCACCAGGCAATGGCTTCGCCGACCCAGCCACTCACGCGGTTCGTCGCGCCCTCGTCTTCCTCGATGTACTTTTCCGCAGCCTTCAGCTGCTCTTCGCTGATCACCGTCCCTGCGGTGTCTTTATCGATCGCCATCTCACCCCCCGAGCTTCAGATGTCGCTGCCTCCCCGTTGGGGTGCGATTGCGAACACCTGAGTAATTTTTCTCGAGAGCTTATAGGTATTTAGTCGGCAAGCGTCCACGAAGTTCGCAGACGTATGCCGCCCGTGACGACGTCATTTCTGAGGCTGCCGTTTACAGAATACCCTGCCGTAGCGGCGCCATGGCGGGTTTGTTTGCAGGTTTGGCCTGCGTCGCGCGTTGCTCGGCAGTTAAATTCGGCTTCAGGTCAGCAACATCGGCTGGCCGACGAACGCGGCCCTCGAACCGCGCACCGTCCTCTATCATCAGAGTTTGTTGGATAATCTCGCCTTCGACGTTCGAGGTCGCAAGCAGCTCCACGTTCATGGCCTTGATGGCGCCGATCACTTGACCGCGCACGGCTACGTTTTCGGCCGATATGGCGCCGGTCACCTTGCCGCCAACCCCGATAACCACGTCGACGCCACGCAGATCGGCATGAACTTCGCCATCAACCTGTAGCGTGCCTTTGGTGATGATCGTGATCCGCTCGCCCATGATCATCAGATCATTGCCGATGATGGATAGGCCGGAAGGATTTCGGCCATCGGATAGGGCGCTTAAGGATGCACGCGGTAACGGGGGCGGGGATTTGACTGTGACATCGTCAGTGACGAGCGCTGGTACGATGATCGGTGTGGCGCTGGTCGCGACAACTTTGGGGGTCGGCTCAAGCTTCCACATTCTCGAACTCCACCCTGAAACTACTTGTCGGGCCAGACAACCGATGTCCACCGCGCAAACAGACAACGCAGTAAGGAGCAATTTATTCCGCGCGTACTAGTGCACGACCTCTAGTTTCACGTGTGCCAGACCGAGTGCTTTGAAGCCCAAGATCTCAGCGGCGCGATCGGAAAGATCAACGACACGGCCCGGTTTGAAGGGACCGCGATCATTTATGCGCACGATGACGGAGCGGCCGCTTTCAACGTGGGTCACCTTCACGCGCGTGTGCATCGGCAAGGTGCGGTGCGCAGCCGTCATGGCAGATTTGTCGAACCGCTCGCCCGATGAGGTCATCTGCGGTTGCCAATAGTACGACGCGACCCCAACCATGGCGTGGTGGCGCGACTGGTTCAAATTTGGCCCAACGGGAGGTGTTGCGCGGGGCAGAGCGCTTGTGACGATACCACTCGAGCGGATGGGTGCTGCAATGACCCCGGTGTTCCAGCTTTTTACATAGTTCTGTGCTTGCGCCGAAGGCGACAGCACAGCAAATGCGGCGATAACAGTAAACAAGGGGCGCATGGGCAACTCGTGTCCAGTGCCACAGCAGCACTGTGCCTAGCCGAATAGCCCGATTCGAGATTTTGTATGACCGTTCAAAAACACACCGGGGAAAACGAATGCTTTCCCCGGTGTGCATTGTCACGATATTCTTAAGGCAAACTCAGCGACCCAAGACCGTCATGCGAACCGGGACAACGCCCGAGCCCTTCATGTTGATGGCGCCGGCAGCCGCCGACGACAGGTCAATCACGCGACCGGCAATGTAGGGGCCGCGATCATTGATCGTGACATCCACTGACTGGCCGTTGTTGGCGTTGACCACGCGAACGCGGGTGCCAAATGGCAGCGTCTTGTGAGCAGCCGTCATGGCGTTCGGGTTGAACCAGCCGCCCGATGCGACACGCTGGGGCTGCCAATAGTACGAAGCCATGCCGCTGCCGATGCTGGAGCCGCCGCCATCGTTATCATTGTTGCTGCTGCGCGTGGCGCGACGGCCGCGTGGTGCTGATGTCTCGTCGTCGTTGGTCGTTGCACGTGCGGTGCGTGTCGGGCGCTCGGCGCGGGCTGGACGCTCGGCCGTTTCGGCGCGGTTGTAAGCGCTCAGCCGATTGGTGCCGGTGCCGAAGATTTCTTCCTGCCATGCAGCGCTGGCTTGCTGTGTGCCGATGAGGCCAAACGAAAGGATGGCGACGGTCGCCAATAGAATGCTTTTCATGATGTGAACTCCAGTTACGCGAACGTCGACCTCCCCCGGAGGCCGAAACGGCAACGCGCTGCCTCCAGGTCAGAGGCAGCGCGTTGCAAAGAGGGGCGTAAAGGAGGTTGTTAACTTGTTCCAACACGGAACAACATTATGGTTAACGCGGAAAAGGGCTTGCGCAGCTCGATTTGCTGCGCTGCGATTACATCGTACTGTTGTACGAGCCACCGTCGATCACGATGTTCTGGCCGGTGATGTAGCCGGCATGATCCGAGCATAGGAACGCAGCCGTTGCGCCAAATTCGGTTGTCGTGCCGAAGCGACCGGCGGGCACTTCCTTCATGCGCAATTTATGAGCTTCATCGAACGCCATGCCAGACGCGGCCGCCATTTTCGTGGTGGTTGCACGCAGGCGGTCAGTCTCGAATGGTCCCGGCAAAAGCCCGTTGATGGTCACGTTGCGCGGCGACGTTCGCCGCGCCAGTGCTGCCACGGCTCCCGTTAGTCCGGCTCGTGCGCCGTTCGACAACTCGAGCGTCGGGATCGGCGCCTTAACCGAAAAACTGGTGATGTTGAGGATGCGCCCGAAACCGCGATCCATCATGCCGTAGACGGTTGCATGGATCAGTGCGATCGGTGTGATCATGTTGCCCTCGACCGCTGCCCGCCAGTCATCCAACGAGAAGTTTTTGAAGTCGCCGGGTGGTGGGCCGCCGGCGTTGGTGATCAGGATGTCCGGGTTCGGACAGGCGGCGAGCAAGGCCGTGCGCCCAGCCTCGGTCGTCACGTCACAGGCCACAGTGTGGACAGTTGCGCCAGTTGATTTACGGATTTCGGCGGCGGTTGCTTCCAGTACATCCTTGGTGCGCGCGCAGATGGTGAGTTCGACGCCCTCGGCGGCTAGTGCCTCGGCACAGCCGCGGCCAAGGCCCTTTGATGCAGCACATACGATTGCCTTGCGGCCTTTTAGTCCCAAATCCATGACGCCCTCCTGTTAACAATTCGGACAAAGGGTGGAGGCGTAAGGGCGAACTCGTCAAGGCATCCCTTGTCAGTGCCGCAGCGCCAGCACCTCAAGTAAGGCACTCGCGTACGCTTCCGGCTGTTCGTACATGGCCCAATGTCCGGCATCGGGCACGACGCGGGTGACGAGTTCGGGGTGGTGCATCCGTAGAATGTCGAACACAGCATCAACCGATGGATTGGCCAACACATCGCGGGCACCCCAGATCGCGCGCAGCGGCACTTTCACGTTAGCCAGCTGATCCTTGATCTCGGTTGTGACGGCAAACTCGCGCGACTTGAACCGAGCTTTGGCAATGTTGGCTGCCTGTATGTCGATCGCCAAATCGTCAATGCGCGATGGATCGGCGATCATTAGGATTTGCAAGAGCTTCGCGTGGACCCCACGCCGTTGGGCCGTGGTCATGGTTGAGCGCTCCTTGGGGAAGTCCTCAAGTTGGGGATGCAGACCCAGTGCCGAACACCCCGATACCGTGAAGCTGGCTAAGTGGTCGCCCAACGCGATTGCCGCATAGGTCCCGACGTGGCCGCCAAACGAGAATGTGACGAGTTGCGGGCGGCGCTCGGCGGGGATCAAGCGCCGCAAGCCGTTAGCAACGACTTTGCCAGCATTTTCCGGTGTGTGCGGGCGCTCGGGCATGGCGCTATCACCGAGTCCCGGCAGGTCGATCGCCCAAACGTCGTAGTGGGGCAGCAATGCTGGGATGACCTTCAACCAATGGGTCCACGAGCCGGATCCGCCGTGCGCGAGGACGACTGGTTGCTTGTCGGGAGCGCTCCAGCGCCGCCAAACGAGATCGCCGTCGCCGCAAGGCGTGCGATAAATCGTTGATTGCCCTTCGAGGGGCGCAAGGATGTCTTGCAAAGAAGGCATTGGAGGCGTGGTCCTCGGTCTGTAGAGATTGTGTTGAATTCACATAGGCTGGCCGCCGCCAGCTGAACAATCGGAAAGACGCATTTCATGCCGCATAGCAGCAATCTCGCGATCGATGGCCAGCGCCTGTGGGACAGCCTGATGGAAATGGCAAAGATTGGCGCGACGCCGAAGGGCGGTTGCAATCGGCAGGCGTTGACCGACCTCGACAAGGAGGGCCGCGACCTGTTCGCGACTTGGTGCAAAGCGGCTGGCTGCACCATGAAGGTTGATGCAATCGGCAATATGTTTGCCCGTCGCGAAGGCACCGATCCGACTTTGCCGCCGGTGATGTTCGGCAGTCATCTTGATACTCAGCCCACAGGCGGCAAGTTTGATGGCGTTTTGGGCGTGCTTGCGGCATTGGAAGTCGTGCGCTCGCTCAACGATCTCAAAATCAAGACCCGGCATCCGGTCGAAATTGCCATGTGGACCAACGAGGAAGGCTCGCGCTTTGCCCCCTCGATGACGGCGTCGGGCGTGTTTGCAGGTGCGTTCACGCTCGATTATGCCCACGCGATCACCGATTTCGACGGCCTGTCGATTGGCGAGGAATTGAAGCGGATCGGCTATGCCGGTGAAATGCCCGTCGGTGGTCGCCCTGTGCACGCGTTCTTCGAGTTGCACATCGAGCAAGGCCCGATCCTCGAAGAGGATGGCACTGACATCGGCATCGTCACGGCAGCACAAGGCCAGCGCTGGTACGAAATCAACATCACTGGCCAGGACAGTCACGCTGGGTCGACGCCGATGGAGCGCCGCAAAGATGCTTTGTTGGGTGCCGCCCGCCTGATCGATGGCGTTAACCGCATCGGTCGCGCGATGATGCCTGAGGGGCGCGCCACTTGCGGCGTCATCACGGTGACGCCAGCGTCGCGCAACGTAATCCCCGGATCTGCTTTCTTGACCGCAGAATTCCGCCACCCAGACGAGCCCAGCTTAGAAATGATGAACCGGTCGCTGGCCAACCTCGCGGTCGATGTTTCACGTGAGTTGGGACTGACGATCGAAATCAAGCAGATCACCAAGTTTCCAGCACAAGCCTTCGACGAGGGTTGCTTGAACGCAATCCGAATTGCTGCGAAAACGCACGGACTATCGTTCCACGATATCATCTCAGGGGCCGGCCACGATGCGGTTTATATGGCCCGGGTGTGTCCAACTGCGATGATCTTTATTCCCTGCGTCGATGGCATCAGCCACAACGAGGCGGAAGACTGCAAACCGATCTGGGTTACCAATGGCGCCAACGTGCTTCTGCATGCTGTGTTGGAGAAAGCCGAAGTTGTTGGCAAGTAGAGGGAACTAAACGAGGCGCTCGATGTTAACCGCAAGCTGAATTTCGGCTAAATTGTCAGCCGCCGTGAAGGATTGGGCCTTTTGCGATACCGGCGCATCGTGCCAGGATGCTTCATTGGCGACGTAACTTCCTGGATTCAACAGTCATCAACGTGACCAGAGGTATAAGTCATGAAAAAAAGTCTGCTTGTTATGGCCCAACTCGGTGTTTGCCTGGTTGCGGTGGCTGCATGGGGACCAACGTCTGAGGCGCAACCAACGCCAGAGCAGCTTAAAAAATCAGGTCAACGACCAGTCGTGACGAACAAGCCGGTCGTCAAACCAACGACAACAGTGCGTCGCCCGGTAACGACCACGCCAAAGGTATCGAAGCCTGTGGTTGTTTCGAAACCCAAGACGGTTGTTACAAAGCCGACGGTGAATAAAGAAACGAAACCTTTGACGAAGGTTCGACCGATCATCGCCAAGCCGAAAACCGATCCGAAAATCGTCGTAGCGCCAAAGACGCCGGTGGTCACCACAAACAAGCCGGGTGTCACTGGAAAGACTGTTGCAACGGGTGTCGCTGTCGGCGCTGGTGCCGCCGCATTGATCGCCGCAAACAATGCCAAGGCGTCGACGCCGATCAAGCAGCCTTATGTCACGAAACTCAATGCACCGTTTAAATCGAAGATCGTGCAAGTGCCGTTGAAGATCAAACCGATTGGCTTCGTCAAGCCAGCCAAGATCGTGCACAATCCCTACCTGTTGGCTGGCGCGCATGGTAAAAAGTTTGGTTATAAGCCGTTCTGGTACAGCAACGGTGGGACGCGGTGGTACCGCACCTACTATCCGTATCTCGCCGCCGGCGGGATCTGGTATTGGTACTGGTACAACTACTCAGCGGTCGACGCGCCAGTCGTCTATGTCGACAATTCGAACTTGCTCGAATGCGATCCAGATGACGACGACTGCGGCTAAGCGCAGTCCAGCTGCCATCAAAACACCGATTGAGAAGGCCCCGCTTGCGGGGCCTTTTTATTTTGATGATTGTTGGGCGTTTTTTGTAGCCGAATTCGTCCCATTCGTGGCCGTGCGTTGGGTTGCGCCCTCGCGTTTTGGCTACCGCGCTATTTCCTGGGTTGATGGAGCAAGTGCATCGTCACAGCGGTCAAATTTCGCCAGTAAAATACCTGCATTCAGCACTTGGATTTACCGGACAACAATGTATACGTTGCGCCATCTCGGCAGCTGGGTGGTTTCGTGCCATAAGTTGAGAGCAAAGCAAAAACGGGTTTGACCCGTAGCTTTTTTGGAGGAAGTTGAGAGATGGCGTCGGTTGAAATCCGTGACGTGCGTAAGTCCTTTGGCACGACACAAATCATTAAGGGTGTGAGCGTTCCGATCTCGGATGGCGAGTTTGTTGTGCTGGTTGGCCCCTCGGGCTGCGGTAAGTCCACGCTTCTACGCATGATCGCTGGTCTCGAAAATATCACAGATGGCACAATTTTAATTGGCGACCGTGTGGTCAACAACGTCCATCCGAAAGAGCGCGACATCGCGATGGTGTTCCAGAACTACGCGCTCTATCCCCACATGACAGTCGGCGAAAACATGGGCTTCTCGCTAAAGCTGCGCGATACCGACAAGAGCATTATCAACGAGCGGGTGCAGAAGGCCGCAGGCATCCTGGGGCTGGAAAAGCTGCTCGAGCGTTATCCGCGCCAATTGTCGGGTGGGCAGCGCCAGCGCGTTGCCATGGGCCGCGCCATCGTTCGCGATCCGCAGGTATTTTTGTTCGATGAACCGCTGTCGAATCTTGACGCTAAACTGCGTGTCGCCATGCGCGCCGAGATCAAAGAACTGCATCAGCGGCTTAAAACGACCACCGTCTATGTCACGCACGACCAGATCGAAGCGATGACCATGGCTGACAAGATCGTCGTCATGCACGATGGCATCGTCGAGCAAATGGGCGCTCCGCTCGAATTATACGACCGGCCGCTGAACCAGTTTGTGGCAGGCTTTATCGGTTCACCGTCGATGAACTTCCTGAGCGGTGTCGTGAAAGGTGCCACTGTGCAGATGGCCAACGGCGTGTCGTTGCCGCTTGCAAAGGCGCCAACGGCGAGCGAGGGCCGTGCGGTCACGTATGGCATTCGCCCCGAGCATATCGAATTTGGCGGCGACGCGAACGGCATTGGCGTCGATGCAGAAGTCGTCGTGATCGAGCCGACGGGGTCGGAGACCCAAGTTGTTGCCCGTGTCGGCGGCCAGGATGTGGTGACCATTTTCCGCGAACGTCATCAGTTGGCCCCAGGCCAGAAGATTAAGCTGCGCCCGCGCGCCGATCTTGCTCACCTGTTTGACAAGGAGAGCGGCAACCGGCTGTAGTCTTGGCTTACGTGAAGATTTCTAACACGACAAAAACAATCAAATCGGAGGAAGACCCTATGACTTTTAATCGTCGTTCGTTGCTGCAGGGCGCTGGTGCCACTGCCGCTGTTGGCGCTGCCATGTCGGCAGACCAAATGCTTGGTTTCGCCAAAGCTTGGGCGCAAACCAGCCAGTGGAAGCCAGAAGCTGGAGCAAAAATCAACTTGATGCGCTGGAGGCGCTTCATTGAAGCCGAAGATCAGGCTTTCCTGAAAATGGTAGCCGCCTTTACGAAGGCGACTGGCGTCGAAGTTACCGTCACAAATGAATCGTTTGAAGATGTGCAGCCGAAGGCA
>JANOYV010000023.1:0-4480 GCA_031429105.1 Hyphomicrobiaceae bacterium
CAGCACGCAGCCGGTGCGTCTGTTCGAGATCAAGCAAGAACTCGAGCCCGGCTTCGGTGCGCATCGCAATGCGGCGGCGATGTCGGCTGTCGAAGTCGAGGATGACCGTGCCGACAGTGGCGGCATCCCAGGTGCCGGCAGCCTCAACGGTGACAGCGCGGATCATACTGCTTCTCCCACCGTCGTGCGTGTCTGCACAGTCTCCTCCCCACAGCCGTCATCCCGGCGAAGGCCGGGACCCACGGCAACCTTCAAAGGGTTCGCGGTCAGAGGCGAAAATCGGTCACTGCAATAACGAGCGTCTCTACTTGCAGTTCGTTTGCGGATCGGCCTGCGCCGGGATGACGGAGCGAAACTGTGGCAATCGTGGGGATGCGATGGCGAAATCACGATGCCGCTCCTCAAAACATGAAAAACCGCTGCGCCATGGGGAGTTCCTTGGCGGGTTCACATACCAGAAGCTCGCCATCCGCCGTGACACGGTAGGTCTCGGGATCGATTTCGATATCGGGCGTGGCGTCGTTGTGGATCATGCTCTTTTTCGAGATGCCACTACGCGTATTCTCAACCGCAACCAACCGCTTCTCGATGCCGACGCGCTTGGCGAGCTTACCATCGATCGCGGCTTGCGAGGTGAACACCACTGATGTTGCCGTCAGAGCCTTGCCGAAGGCACCGAACATCGGGCGATAGTGCACCGGCTGCGGCGTTGGAATTGACGCATTAGGGTCGCCCATCGGAGCCGCAATGATCATACCGCCCTTGATGATCATGGCGGGCTTGGTGCCGAAGAACGCCGGTGACCACAGCACGAGGTCGGCCATCTTCCCGGCTTCCACTGAGCCGATGTGCTTCGACACACCGTGCGCAATTGCCGGGTTGATCGTGTACTTGGCGACGTAGCGCTTGACGCGAAAATTGTCGTTGCCGGTACCTTTGTCTTGGGCAAGCGCACCACGCTGCATTTTCATTTTGTGTGCGGTCTGCCACGTGCGTGTGATCACTTCGCCGATCCGCCCCATCGCCTGGCTGTCCGATGACATCATCGACAGCGCGCCCATGTCGTGCAGAATATCTTCGGCAGCGATCGTTTCCTTGCGGATGCGGCTCTCGGCGAACGCCAGATCCTCGGGGATCAACGGGTCGAGGTGGTGGCACACCATCAGCATGTCGAGGTGTTCGTCGAGCGTGTTGACGGTGAATGGTCGCGTCGGATTTGTCGACGACGGCAGCACGTTTTTCAGGCCAGCAATTTTCATGATGTCGGGCGCATGCCCACCGCCCGCGCCTTCCGTGTGGAACGCATGGATGGTGCGGCCCTTGAACGATTCAATCGTGTCCTCGACAAAGCCGCTTTCGTTCAGCGTGTCCGAATGCAGCATCGTCTGCACGTCGAAGTCGTCGGCGACCGACAGGCAGTTGTTGATGGCGGCGGGCGTCGTGCCCCAATCCTCGTGCAGCTTCAGCGCACAGGCGCCAGCCTTCACCATTTCGATCAGACCGGCAGGCAGCGACGCGTTGCCCTTGCCGGCAAAGCCGAGGTTCATCGGCAGACCGTCGGCGGCCTTGATCATCATCTCCATGTGCCAGGGGCCGGGTGTGCAAGTCGTGGCGCTGGTGCCAGCCGATGGCCCTGTGCCGCCGCCCAGTATAGAGGTCAGTCCTGACATCAGGGCATCCTCCACCTGCTGCGGGCAGATGTAGTGAATGTGCGTGTCAAACCCGCCAGCGGTCAGGATCTTGCCCTCGCCCGCGATCACGTCCGTGCCGGGCCCGATGATGATATCGACCTTCGGTTGGATATCCGGATTGCCGGCCTTGCCGATCTTGAAGATCAACCCGTTCTTGATGCCGACGTCGGCTTTGACGATGCCCCAGTGGTCGATGATCAGCGCGTTGGTGATCACGGTGTCAACCGCACCCTTGGCATTGGTGACTTGGCTTTGCCCCATGCCGTCCCGGATCACCTTGCCGCCGCCGAACTTCACCTCCTCGCCGTAGACGGTGAAGTCACGCTCGACCTCGATCACGAGTTCGGTGTCGGCAAGGCGCACCTTGTCGCCGGTCGTTGGCCCGAACATGTCGGCGTAGGCTGCGCGTGAGATGGTGCGTGGGGGCATGGGAAAACTCGGTTGCGTGGGGAGTGGGCCAGGTGGTCGCGGAACTTCAATCAACCGTCGTCTGTCAAGGCGCGGTGCATTGCATGCGATGGCGTATAACCGGGTAAGTCGTTGCCGGTTGGTCGAATGCGGTCAAAGAATTTGCGACGCGCACGGCCTTCGAGAAGATTTCCGCCGGACTTGCGAACGTCGAAGATCAAGCCCTGAAGCTCCGGATCAAATGACTTGAGCTTCAAGCCGACTTCCTTGTCGCTCCAGTCCTTGATCCGCTCGATTTCAGCCTGTGTCTTCTCCACCAGCGTCGACAGCGACTTTTGCAGAAGTGCAATGATTTGATCGAAGTCGCCCATGAATTCGTCGGGCAACTCG
Source organism: Hyphomicrobiaceae bacterium (assembly GCA_031429105.1). Classification (GTDB taxonomy): domain Bacteria; phylum Pseudomonadota; class Alphaproteobacteria; order Rhizobiales; family Hyphomicrobiaceae; genus JAKFWF01. Next base: position 2,490 of record JANOYV010000023.1, read on the forward strand.
AGCTTGATGGCATCGAGATTGTCGCCGGCCAGCATCGCATCCCACAGCGCCAGCGGCGTGACGTTCGAGATCAGTGCATGAATGCGCTTGTATTCGTCGCCCTTAATCTTGAGGCGAATGCCATTGTTGAAGCGTAAGACAAATCCTTCCAGGGAGCGTGGCAGGGACCTGGCGTACACGGCCAGTTCGTCGACATGATCGTAGTCGTATGTCATCGCCATTCGCACACCGAGCCGGTCCGAAACGACTTCCAGCGCCTCGTGGGTCAATTCAATCCCGTCATTCGCGTAGGCGCCAAGCATCACGAGCGCCGACTCTTCGTAGCGGACGACGATGCGGTTTTCCGGGTAGATGCCTTCCGCCAAATACGTCGTGCCGGGCACGAGTGCAGTTAGATCGAGCGTCTGCAGCCTCGCTTGCGCCCATTGGGCTTGCGGCGATTCAAAACTACCCTTTGTCGCCGTGCGCCAGCGCCCGCCATGGTGGTAGATTATGATCAAGCTGCCATCGAGCTTCTCGTAGGCGCGAAAAGGCAACTTTGGGATTGGTTCGCCGCGTTCGCCCAGATTGAAGAACTTCGGGAATGGCGTTGCGACAATCCGCTTTTCCACCGTATCCACGATCAGGCCACGCGCAGCGATGGTGGGGAGGGTCCAGGCATTTTCGTAAACACAATGGTTCGAATAGACGTAGAGGCGTAGACCATCTGAGCCCAGGCGCTCGTAGATGAGGCGATTGGCGCGCGCTTCGTCGATTTGCTCCAACAGTTCAGCGACCGAAATCGTATGTGCGGGGTGAACTAGCATTAAGTTGTACTCTGTCTAATGGCGTGCAGTTACTTCCCCAACTTCCCCATCACGTCCCCTCTAAACCCGTAGACCTCGCGTTTGCCGGTGAGCGGCACCAGGGTCACGTCGCGGGTTTGGCCGGGTTCGAAACGAACGGCTGTTCCCGCCGGAATATCAAGGCGGGTGCCGCGCGTCTTTTTCCGATCAAACTGCAAGCCAGGATTGGTCTCGAAGAAATGATAGTGGCTGCCAACCTGGATTGGTCGGTCGCCGGTATTCGCAACGGTCACCGTGATCCGCTTGGCACCTTCGTTGAGCGTGATGTCGCCGTCCGCCGTCATGATCTCGCCGGGGATGACTTTCGCCGGGGCAGCCCCTCGGATCGGGTTATGCACGGTAACGAGCTTGGTGCCGTCCGGGAACGTCGCTTCGACCTGCACATCGGGGATCAACTCGGCGATCCCGTCCATCAGTTGATCTGGCTTGAGAACGTGCGCGCCTGCCTCCATCAGGTCAGCGACGGAGCGACCATCGCGCGCACCTTCGATCACGGTATCGGTGATCAAGGCGACGGCCTCGGGGAAGTTCAGTTTCACGCCGCGCTCAAGGCGGCGCCGAGCGACCATCGCAGCCATCGAGATCAGCAGCTTGTCTTTTTCGCGCGGGGACAGGTTCATGGGGGTTATTCCGAAAGGTTCTCAGCAGGACCAGATGCGCGGGCTAACGCGCGGTAAAAGCAGTGCGAGTATACGGGCTGAAAGGGCACGCACAATATGCGGTTCGTGTCCGCAAAGGCGCGCAACGAGCAGGCCGTTCCACGCGCTAACGCCAGCGTCGCAGGGAATATCGTTGAGCGCGTCGCGCATGGCGTCGAGTTTGGTTGTAGCGTCCGGCGCAACATGGACAATCGTCGCAATCGCACTGGCACTTTTGCCGACCGCTGATCGACCGAGTTGCTCTGCAATATCGTCATCAAGCCGCACATCCTCCGCCAGGATCAAACGCCCCCCGCGACGAACCCGCCGGCGATCATGGAACAACCCTTGTCGGATGGTCTCACCGCGCGCCGTCCGCCCAAACACCACGCCCTCTTTGAGCGTGAGCGTTGCATCGGCCGACATGTCTACGTCGAGACGCCGCGTCAGGCGTGCGCGGTCGAACAGGATGGTTTCTTGTGGCAGCCAAGCAAGGCTTGCCCCCGCG
>JANOYV010000024.1:0-13497 GCA_031429105.1 Hyphomicrobiaceae bacterium
TTTGCCTTGGCTGCAACGGCTGCCATCTCTGCAAGTTTCTTTTGGGCGTCGGGTGTGACCATGCCGGCTGAAATCACAATCTTGGCTGCGTCTTCGACGCTCATATTGAGGAATGTCACGTCGCGGCGCGGCACGAAGCAGACAAAACCGGTTGGCGGTACGATGCCGGTCGCCATGAATACTGTGACAAGCTCGTCGTGCCCGCCGGGCTTCACGGTCGCTATTTCGCCGGTCGTTTCCCCGGTTACGAAGACGATCGACCAGATGCCCTTCGTTGGAAATTCGATCAGGCCAACTTTTTGAAAACTTGCCGTTGGCCCCGCAGCCGAAATGACGCTTTCAAAAATCTGCTGAACAGCGCGGTAGATGTTACGCACGATCGGCATGCGACCGAGAAATTGATCGCCGTAGCTGATCAGCGTACGACCGAGCAGGTTGGCGGCTAGCGCGCCGATCATCATCAATCCGATGATGGCAAAAACCAGTCCGATGCCCGGAACAGAAAACGGTAGATAGGTATCAGGATTGTAGACTCGCGGCACAAACGGCTTGACCCAAGCGTCAATGATGTTGACGAACCAATTTGCCGCATAAAGCGTGATCGTAACGGGGCCAACCACCAGCAGTCCGGTGAGGAAGTAATTTCGGAGCCGCGAACCAAGGCGAATCCCACTATCTACGGGTGCTGGCTCGGTTAGTTGGGCAAGAACGGATTTGCCATCTCCACCAGAGCCATCGCGAACAGTGAAAGACTGTCCCTTGTTACTTTTCTTATGTTTTTGGTCGCTCATTCACCTTACCCGCGCACAGTCGTGCCCTAATGTAGCGACTGTCTACGCATCGGCAAAGCCCTACTAAAACCACGCCTACAAATCAACGCCCCGTCGTCAAAAGGAGGCTGTCACTGCCGAAACAGCAACGATCAAAGCTTTACTGCGTCAAAGGTTGGCAGTCATGTCCGGCCTTGAGCAGTTTCGGGCAAAGCGTTTTCCATTCAGCAGCATCTGCGAACGGCCCAAAGCTCAAACGATGCAAGGTGCCGAAGCCGCCTTCGCTCACGGCAACAATCGACGCCTCGCGGCCAGCCAGTTCGAGGCCTAGCTGTTGTTTCAGCTTGTCCGCAACGGACTGTGCATCTTCCCGCGTCTTCAGTTTCGCTACCTGCAGGATGTAGCGCCCATTCGACTTAGGTGCTGACGCCGCAATTGGTGCCGCGAGCGCTGCAGTCTGACCAGCGGGTTTAACTTTTGCACTGGCCGCTGGTGCCTTTACTTCCGTACCCGCACTCCACGCCGAACTCGCAACCTCAGTTTTTGCAGGTGCCGCTTGTGCAGCCGGAGCAGCCGTTGCCGCACCGCTCGATCCACCAAACAAGTTACCAAAGAAACCACCTAACCCGCCGCCACCAGTGGAAGGCGCTGGATCGGGCGTTGGCACCAAGCCCGCCGTCGGCTTCTCGGTGGAAATGCTTCCCGTGCGGGCAGCAGTGGACGCCAAAGCCGATGCAGGAGCTGCCTCTGCTGCCGCCACCTTTGCCGGTGCTGCGGCAGGCGTTGCCGGGCGCGGTGCCGAAGTAGATGTCGATTTTACGGACTCTGCGTCGGCTTGATCTGGCAAACCGGCGTCGCGATAAGCCGCAATCCGGTTCTGCATCGCATCGGCGCGATCGGTTTCGGCAAGACCGTTCTTGACCCAAAGAGCTTGCGTTAGATCGCTGATCGCGAGTGCAGTCTTGCTCTGTTTGCGGTAGGCAAGGCCCCGTTGATAATGGGCGCGCGCCAGGAGCGGCGCTGGCAAGCTACCGCCGGTCAACGCTGATGTCAGTTGTTGCACTGCTAGATCAGTCTTGCCTGCTTGGAGTGATGCGACGCCGGCATCAATTTCCTTCTGGGCAACCGCTGGATCTTTTTTCGCAGCCTTCGCCTCGGAAGCGGCGGGTTTGGTTTTCGGCTTCTTGGCCGCAGCCTTTGCTGGTGCACTCGCCGCAGCTGGCGAAGTTGCAGACGGATCGACCGTTTGCGCAATCGACGGCGCAATCGTCAGGCAAAGAAGAGAAGCACCAAACGTGCAAGCCAACCCAACGCTACGGGCGGCCTCACTAATTGGCGATGTGCGTCGTCCCCACGCCATCATTGTTCTCGACCTTTCAACCCAGCTGATACGCCGCACCCCCTTCAACGTCCGCAATGTACTACGTCAAACAGCCGATTGAGGCAAATCAGCGGCCATCCGCGAGCGAGCCAGCGCCTTGTTATTCGTGACTATTCCACAGTCACCGATTTCGCCAAATTTCGTGGCTGATCGACGTCGGTGCCCATGAATACGGCGGTATGATAGGCCATTAATTGAACGGGCACGGCATAAATCAAGGGACTTGTGAACGGGTGCGCATCAGGCATTTCGATGTGGGCATGGACCGGGCATCCAGCCGACCCTGATTCTGCATTCGTGATGATGATGATCTGCCCGCCACGCGCGGCGACCTCCTGCACATTGGAGATCGTTTTCTCAAACAGCTCATCCTTCGGCGCGACGACGATCACGGGAACATTCTCATCAATCAGCGCGATCGGCCCATGCTTGAGTTCGCCTGCCGCATACCCTTCGGCATGAATGTAGGAGATTTCCTTCAGCTTCAAGGCCCCTTCTAGGGCCAGCGGGTAGCTCGAACCGCGGCCGAGGTAGAGCACATCCTTGGCTTTGCCCAGGTAGTGGGCTAGCTGCTCGAATACCGCCTCCTGCCGCAGGATCGACGTGATGTGGCGTGGCACCTCGGTCAATGCCGTCACCAGTTCCTGTTCGACGGCGGCAGAGATTGTGCCGCGCGCCCGGCCAAGCGCAATCGCCAAGCAAGCCAGCACCGAAAGCTGACAGGTGAAGGCCTTGGTCGAGGCAACCCCGATTTCAGGTCCGGCCAGCGTCGGCAGGATCGCGTCTGATTCGCGCGCAATGGTCGAGGTGCGCACGTTCACGATCGACGCAATCCGCTGTCCGTTCGCCTTGCAATAGCGCAACGTCGCCAGCGTATCGGCGGTTTCGCCCGATTGAGATACGAACACGGCCAGGCCACCTTCCGCGAGTGGCGCTTCACGATAGCGCATTTCCGAAGCGACATCGATCTCCACCGGAATACGCGCGTACCGCTCGATCCAGTACTTGGCAACAAGACCTGCGTAATAGGCAGTGCCGCAGGCTGAAATCGTTACCCGGTTGACGGTTGCAAGATCGAGCCCCATGTCGGGGAAGTTGACGCGCCCCTCCGCCATATCGATGTAATTGGCGAGCGTATGGCCGATCACTTCGGGCTGCTCGTGAATTTCCTTCGCCATGAAGTGGCGATGATTGCCCTTGTCGACCAGCATGGAGCCCGCCGCCGAGCGGATCATTGGACGCGTCACGCGGTTGCCCGACATATTGCGGACTTCGAGACTGTCGCGGGTCAGGATCGCCCAATCGCCATCCTCGAGATAGGTCACCTGGTCGGTGAAGGGGGCGAGCGCAATCGCATCAGACCCCAAGTACATCTCACCATCGCCATGGCCGACGGCCAGCGGCGGGCCGTTGCGCGCGCCGATCATCAGATTGTCGTTGCCAGCGAAAATGATTCCAAGCGCAAACGCCCCGTGCAGACGGGGCAGCATGTTGGCAACTGCATCAACCGGTTTCAGGCCGCGGCCAAGTTCGCGTGTCAAAAGGTGGACGACCGTTTCCGTATCGGTCTCGGTCTCGAACTTGTAGCCGTCAGCAGTCAATTCGGCTTTCAACTCGCGGAAGTTCTCGATGATGCCGTTATGGACGACCGAGACTTTCGCGCTCATGTGCGGATGGGCATTGCGCTCAACGGGCTTGCCATGGGTTGCCCAGCGCGTGTGGCCGATGCCGGTGCGGCCTTGCAGCGGCTGGTTGTGCAAACGGGATTCCAGGTTGCGCAGCTTGCCTTCGGCACGGCGGCGTTCAAGGATGCCAGCCTCGATAGTGGCTACACCCGCCGAGTCGTAGCCGCGATATTCGAGGCGCCGTAGCGCTTCGACGATATCACCTGCAACAGCTTTCTTGCCGAGAATGCCGACGATGCCACACATTTAAGAAAACCCCTGTTCGGATCGCGCTCCGCTCACGTTATGTGCTTCGCGCCTTCAACCTCAAGTAACTCTTTGTTCGCGATTGCGACATCGCGAGGACGGTAACGGTTGGCTGCGCTTACGATTTCTTGGCAGCCTTGCGCCTCGACATCACAGCTCTGAACTTTTCCGCCCAACCTTCGCGTGTATCTTGGGCGCTCCGCTCCAAAGCCAATGCACCGTCCGGCACATCCTTGGTAATGACGCTGCCCGAGCCGACGTAGGCTCCAGCTCCAATCCTAATCGGTGCGACCAATGAAGAATTGGAACCGACGAAAGCTGCGTCTCCTATGATCGTCTTTGACTTGTTGAAACCATCGTAGTTACAGAAAATTGTGCCAGCGCCGATATTGGCCTTTGCACCAACCGTGCCATCTCCGAGATAGGCTAAGTGGTTCGCTTTAGCGCCAGCTGCCATTTTCACGTTTTTGACTTCCACGAAGTTGCCAATGTGAACGTCGGCGCCCAAGTCCGCGCCGGGGCGCAGTCGGGCAAATGGGCCAATGCGTGCGCCACTTCCGATGCGGGCCCCCTCGAAATGGCAATTTGCCTTGATTTCAACGCCATTCTCGACCGTGACGCCGGGCCCAAAGAACACGTTCGGCTCGATGACGACGTCGCGCCCGATGACTGTGTCATGACTGAACCAGACGGTTTCAGGCGCGATCAGCGTTGCCCCATCAATCATCACTGCCTGCCGTTTGCGACGCTGCCATATTGCCTCAGCCGTCGCCAATTGATCCCGCGCGTTAACGCCCAGCACTTCATCTTCCGGGCAAACGACGACACGGGCGACAAGCCCGCGTGCCCGGGCAACTTCGACGGCGTCCGTCAGATAGAACTCGCCGTTAGCATTGGTGTTGCCGATCGAATCCAAGATCGACAGTAAATCGGGGCAGCGGAATGCAAGGACGCCTGAGTTGCATAGGTCGATCGCGCGCTCAGTCGCCGTTGCATCTTTGTGTTCGCGAATGGCATTCAACGTGCCGTCAGGCGAGGCCAGCAGGCGACCGTAGCCAGTTGGGTCGACCGCGTGGAACCCCAGCACGGCAATCGATGCACCCTGATCCAGCGCTGCCCGTAGCGTCGAGATCGTCTCAGGGCGGATCAAAGGTGTATCCGCATAAAGGACAATCGTATCGCCCTGGTGCGCTGCAATGGCCGTGCGGGCTGCGAGAACGGCATCGGCCGTGCCGCGCTGTTGGGCTTGCGTGAACAAACTAAGCCCTGGGGCATGCAAACTGGCTTCCTTGGCAACATCGTCCATGCCGGGACCAGCCACGACAACGGGTTGCGCGCAACCGATCGCCTGCACAAGTTTAATCACGTGCCCCAGCATCGACAGCCCAGCCACGCGGTGCAGCACCTTTGGCACCGACGACTTCATCCTGGTGCCTTTGCCAGCTGCCAGAATGATCGCTTGAAACGAGCGCGCCTGCATGGATTGACCTCATCAACGTGATCGTTATGCGTATCATTTGCCTGGCCTGATCGAACCGGTCGCAGTTATCGAAATTGGTAAGAACCATGCCGCCACTGCGGCGACATGCGCCAGCCAGGATGCATTACCACCAGATCTTCCGGCTTAACGCTGCGACATTGCCACTGTCCACAGACCCGCGTGCCCGAAGTGACCACCAGTGTTGACGGACGAACCGCAGTCTTCAATCACTTGATACTCTTATTCAATCGATTCGCAGTGGAGTGCAGCCCATGACGATGGCCCTATCAGGTCCCCGGCCTCGACCGCAAACGCGGTTTGCGAACGTTTACGCGAGTGTCTGGGCTCTACTTGCACTATTGGCGCTGGTTTATATGGTCACTCTCGCCGTCAATCCAAGCTTGATCGGAAGTTGGATACCAGAACGCTCGAACCACGAGACCAATGAAGGCCAGCGGTCTGCTGCACGGTTTGCGACCGACATCAGCGGGTTGAAGGAGTCCGTCGGCGATATTCAGCGCGAAGTAGCGTCGCTGCGCACGACCGTTGCAGCGAGCAACACCCGCGACAAAGTACTCACCGAACGCGTTGCAGTCCTTGAAGAGCGCACCAAGCCCCTCGTGACCTCAGAACCGGCGCTCCCCTCTGCGCCAAAGACACTTGCCCAACGACAGGCCGAAGCCCGTGCTCAAAAAGCAGTGGAAAAGGCGGCAACCACTGCCGCTTTGGTTGCCGCCCCTGCAGCGCTGTCGGCATCGCCACCGTCTAGTCCGGAGACAGCCTTGCCCACGGCAGATGCCCTCGCATCTCGTTTCGTCGTCTTGAATGCACCGAATAATCCAATCGCGACTGGCAGTATTTTGCCACCTCCAGCCCAGGGCGTTCCAGCACCACCGGTTGCGGCCCAAGCGAGCGTGTCGTTCGGACCCGGCTCGATTAAAGCTGCACCGGCTGCGGCAGCTGGACCAGTTGGCGTAGAGATTGCGAACGGGCCGTCACTTGACGCCCTGCGTTTGAATTGGAGTTTACTCGCCGAGCGTCATTCGCCACAACTCAAGAACCTGGAGGCGCGCTACGTGAGCGCTGGCGAAGGCCAACCCTATCAACTGCTCGCTGGCCCGATCACGAGCCAGGACGAAGCCAAGCGCGTCTGTGCTCAGCTGCAAGCCAAGCGCGTTGCCTGCCGCGTGACTGGCTTTGGTGGCAACGCGCTCTAATCGAACGCGCTTTAGTCGATTGTGTCTTGCGACGCGTTGAAGGTATCGCACTGCTGCATATTGGCAGACTTGAAGCCTTGCGTGAACCAGCGCACGCGTGCGGCAGACGAACCATGGGTGAATGCGTCCTTCACGACGCGGCCTGATCCCATGTTGCGCTGGATCATGTCGTCGCCAATCTGCGAGGCGGCGTTCTGCCCTTCCTCGATATCGCCCTGCTGCAACCGGTTTTTCAATTGATCGTTGAGCTTGGCCCAGACGCCAGCGAGACAATCAGCCTGCAATTCCATGCGAACCTGGATGCGATTGCCTGTCCGTTGATCGGTCCGCTCTTTCATTTGCTGCACACGATCAGCAATGCCGAGCAGCGTCTGCACGTGATGACCGACTTCGTGCGCCACCACGTAGGCTTGCGCGAAATCGCCCGGTGCATTGAACCGACGCTTCAGTTCCTCATAGAATGCCAGATCAATGTAAACCTTCCGATCAAGCGGGCAATAAAATGGCCCCATTGCCGTTTGCCCAGTGCCGCACGCAGTCGGCGTCGCCCGGTCAAAAATCACAAGCTTGGGGTCTTGATACTTCTGGCCGAACCCTTGGAACACGCGGCTCCAGACATCCTCGGTATCGGCGAGCACGCGACTAATGAACTTCTTCATTTCGTCGGTGTCGGCCGACTTGCGGGGTTGACCACTCGGCAAGCCTGGAATTTCGAAGGGGCTCTTCTGCGAAGTCGGCTGGCTCCCTGGTTGGGAACCCGGCATCCGCGGTACGTTTGACATATCAGGCACGCCACCACCGCCGCCGCGCAGCAAATCCAACGGATTGAACCCGAATAACAGCATCACTGCGCCGATGATCAGCATGGTGGTCAGGCTGAAACCGCCCCGGCCGCCGCCACCCATCGGTATCTGTATGCCGCTGCCACCAAACATGCCACCGCCGCCCTGGCCCCGGCGGTCTTCAACGTTCTTGCTTTCGCGATCCTGCTCGTCGTAGCGCATTTGGGTATCCCGGTGATTTTGCAAAGGCGTTGGCGTTGTGCCGCACCATTGTGCACTTCGCAACGTCCTGCACAAGCTGATCATCGCACGCCTTAGTCTTCGTCTTCGCCCACGGGTACGACTGCAACCTTGCGCGGCGGCGCTGGCAGTCGCTTCGGCTCAGGTTGCACTTTTGCCTTGATCGACTGACGCAGATGCGATTTCACACTTCGCGACGTCACGATCATACCATTGTTTGCATAAGCCTCATGGTTGGCCTCGATCTCTTTCAATTCATATTTGTAGTTGACCATCAAGCCATGCGCTTCGGCCAACCCCTTTTGCGAGGCATCACCCAGCCAATTGATCCGTTCGAGTTTCGCACCGTTGCCGAGGTGGAATCGGGCCACAGGATCGACCGTTCGCCCATCGGCGGTCTTGGCAACCAGGAAGTAGTGCGCGGCCAGCGCCATGAGTACCGGCTTGAGCGCGTCGTCAGCACCCGGATCCTCGATCCAGTCGGGATCATTGAGCCCGGCCAATATCTCCCGGTCGGCAGCTGTCACAACGCCTGCGGCATCGTCGGCGCGCACACGGTCAAGCCAGCGAGCGAAATTGGGGACCGGTGACAATGTCACGAACGATTTGAGCGTCGGATGCTCTTTGGCAAGTTCCTCGGCCACCTGCTTGATCAAGAAGTTGCCAAACGAGATCCCGCGCAAGCCTTCCTGGCAGTTCGAAATCGAATAGAATACCGCCGTGGTGGGAGATGGAATGGCGGTTGCAGACTTGCGCTCCTCATGCAGGACATCGGTAATCCCGGCGGGGATTGCGCCCATCAAGGCAACCTCGACGAAGATTAACGGTTCATCGATGAGCGAGGGATGGAAGAATCCAAAGCAGCGCCGATCCGTCGGATCCAACCTGCGCCGCAGATCATCCCAACCTTGAATTTCGTGCACCGCTTCATAGGCAATGATCTTGTCGAGGATCGCGGCCGGCGTCTGCCAGTCGATCCGCCGCAACACCAGAAACCCGCGATTGAACCACGACTGTAACAAGTGCATCAAATCGCCATCGACCTGGGCCAAGGCCGCTGCCAGCGCCGGATCAGCCTTCGGCTGGCGCAGAAGATCACGGCGCATGGCGACAATTTCAGCCGTAGCACCGGGCGCTAGGTTCAAGCGCCGAAAGAACTCTTGCCGCGGGCTTTCGAGCGTGGCCTGGAGTCTTGCCAAATGGGCATCCGAGGGGTCTTTGGCGAAAGCTGCAGCCGCAAGCTTTGCCTGGGTCCGGTCCGGTTGCATCGCTTCGGCCAGATAGCGAAAGAACGCGCGCTTCTCATCTTGGCCGATGCTGCGGTAACGGCCCAACAATTCCCGCGCGAGTGCGACGCCGGAGGCCTCGCCGCGGTTCGACACCAGGGCGGCTGCCAATGCCTCGACCGACTCGTCACCGCTAGCGCCCCGCAACGGCCAGGGCAACAATTGCCGCCCCTGCTCGGCCACCGTGTTCATGAGTTCTTGCAAGAACGCGACGTTGATCATCGGTCAAACCCTGATTTTGCCCGAGCGTAGCACGTTGCGCCCTCACCAGCCCTTGTAGGGTGTCTCCGGCACGGGCGTTAGCGGCGCCTTATTGGCGGCAAAGGCCTTGAGGTTATCGACCACGAGTTGCCCCATGCCATCGCGGGTGTGCACGGAGGCAGAGCCCAGATGCGGCAGTAAAACCGTGTTCGGCAATGTCATAAGTTCTGGATTGACCTTGGGTTCATTGTAGAACACGTCGAGACCGGCGCCGAAAATAGTTCCTTTGCTTACGGCTTGGATCAGATCGGCTTCATTGACGACGCTGCCACGCGCCACGTTGATCACGATGCCGCGCGGACCCAACGCCTCGAACACGGCCTTGTTGATCAAGCCCTGGGTCGATGGACCACCGGGCGTAATGATCATCAGCGTATCGACGTCGCCAGCCATCGCAACAATGTCGGTGTAGAAGGGGTATGAAACGTCAGCCTGCTTGGTGCGTCCGAAATACGAGATCGGCAGTCCGAAGGCGGCTGCACGCTTGGCAATCGCCTTGCCAATCCGCCCGAACCCGACCATGCCGAGTTTGCGATCCCGCAATGAGGATGGGGTAAGTCGATAGTCACCATTGCTCGCCCAATGACCCGCGCGCAAATACTGCTCTGCTTGTCCTAATTCACGCACCGTCATCAACAGCAGGCCCAAAGCGGTGTCGGCGACTTCTTCATTCAGTACATCGGGCGTATTGGTAATGATGATGCCGCGCTTGGCAGCGGCATTCACATCGATCGAGTCGTAGCCGACCCCGAAGTTCGAGATCACTTTCAGCTTGGGCAGGCGCGCGATCAGCGCCGCATCCGTTTTGACACCGGTATGACCACCGGTGCATACCGCTTCAATCCGTGAACTCGCCTTCGCCAGCGCATCGTCGAGACCAGCCGGTGTTGCCGTTTTATGAACTTCGAACGTCTCATTCAACTGGCGTTCGATCAACGGCATCATCGGGCCGGTCTGCAGGAGGGCTGGCTTCGGCATTGCTTATCGCTCCGGTGTGTTTTTGGAATTCGGCCTCAACGCTACCATCGGATGGCTGGCGGCGACAACGCGTAGACGACCCACTTTATTGCATTGCAGCCCAAATCACCCGACAAATGCCACATGATGACAAAAATCTATGACGTGGCGATCATCGGTGGCGGCCATAATGGCCTCGTGTGCGCGGCCTACCTGGCGGGCACCGGGCTTAGCGTGGTCGTATTGGAGCAGAACGTAACGACGGGTGGTGCTGCCATCACGGAAGAATTTGCGCCGGGATTCAGGAACTCTGTCGCGTCCTATACCGTGAGCCTACTCAATCCGAAGGTCATCCGTGACCTCGACCTGCACACCCATGGCCTGCGCATCGTCGAGCGCCCGGTTGCCAATTTCTGGCCGGTCGATGCCAAGCGATCATTGTTGATGCCCTATGGCCTGGAAAAGCGGCAGGCGGCGATCGCTGCCTTCTCGAAAAATGACGCTGCCCGATTGCCGGCCTACGATGCAGCACTGGAGCGAGCAGCTTCAATCCTACGCGACCTCGTGTTGCGAACGCCGCCGAATGCAGGAGCGGGATGGCTCGACATGATCCGCAACGCCGGGCTTGGTCGACAGTTGTTGCATCTCTCCCTCGACGACAAACGCCTGCTGGTCGATCTTTTCACAAAAAGCGCCAGCGATTACCTCGACCAGTGGTTCGAACATGAAGTCGTGAAGGCTGCCTTTGCATTTGACGGCATTGTGGGGGCGTATGCGTCTCCGCTGACACCCGGCACCGCTTACGTCTTGCTGCACCACTGCTTTGGTGAAGTGAATGGCAAAAGCGGCGTATGGGGACACGCAATTGGCGGCATGGGCGCCATCAGTGCGGCCATCGAGGCTGCCGCACACATACGTGGCACCGAGATCCGCACTGACTCAGCCGTCGCGATGTTGCGAACAACGGGTGACCGCGCCACCGGCGTCGTACTCACCTCTGGCGAGGAGATCCGCGCCCGCGCCGTCGCTTCGAACATCTCGCCGAAGCTGTTATTTCGCGCTTACGTCGCCGAAGACGCGGTTGCGCCAGAGACGCGCGCCCGCTTCACCAACATCAAGACCGGCTCAGGCACATTCCGCATGAATGTTGCCTTATCTGAGCTACCCAATTTTACCTGCCAACCCGGCACAGCCCAGGCCGACCACCATGGGTCCGGCATCGTGATTGGACCGACGATTGACTACCTTGACCGGGCCTACCTCGACGCGCGCATGCACGGATGGTCGCTCAAGCCGGTTGTTGAAATGCTGATCCCCTCGACGCTCGACGACAGCTTGGCACCCAAGGGCAAACACGTCGCCAGTCTGTTCGTGCAGCACGTGGCGCCGAAACTGCCTGCAGGCCGCAGTTGGGCTGACGATCATGAGCGCGAAGCCTTCGCCGATGTCGTGATCGATACGGTCACAGACCACGCACCCAATTTCCGCTCAAGCATAATTGCGCGGCAGAGCTTATCCCCGCTCGACCTGGAACGCCGCTTTGGCCTCGTCGATGGTGATATTTTCCACGGCCAATTGTCACTCGATCAGCTGTTCTCCACTCGCCCCGTGCTCGGTCACGCCGACTATCGCCTGCCGGTAAAAGGGCTTTACGTTTGTGGGTCAGGCGCGCATCCAGGAGGCGGCGTCACCGGCGCCCCTGGCCACAACTGTGCTCGCGAGATTTTGCGGGATTTTAAGAGAATGCGTTAGCTCAATCGGGCGTAGACGTCGCCTGAGTTCGATTCATGCGGCAGTTGCGCGATAAACGCACGCATTTCAGCAGCAGAGATCCAGCGGCCAACTTCGAGCTTCTGGCTTTCGCCCAGAGCCACGTCGAAGACGTAAGTTCCGATGGCCGACAACCGATCGATGCACGCGTAGGCAACATCGCGCTGGATCGTCGTGAACTCGAACGACAACACCGGCAGAGGCTGCGATAGGCCGGCCAGGACATCGCCTTCGAAACCTTCCACATCAATCTTCACGAAGGCTGGCTGGCCGTAGGCGGCGATCAGCGCATCGAGCGTTGTGACCGGCACCTCAATCGCCCGATCCCATTTTTGCCCCTCCCAACCACCGGCCCCGTCGGCCGCCTTCACGAAATCAGTCGAGGCCGTAGTCACCGTCGGGTTGGCGGAATTGATGTGCAGGGTAAGGTGACCAGCCTTTGGTCCGCATGCGCTTTCAACGAGTTTTACGTTGTCGTCGCCAGCGTAAATCGTGCGGATGACACGCGCACAATCGGGCTGCGGCTCGAGTGCAACGACGCGCGCACCCACCCGCCGGAACGACCCGATCCGATCACCGACGTGACTGCCGATGTCGAACGCCAAGTCGCCGGGCTTGAGAAACGAAGCATAGAGCCGATCCATCGCGGCGTCGCGGGGGGCGTCGCCATAGTACACGTCGAGCGAGCGTCGCAGATTGGCGAGAGCCGGGTCAGCGCGCAGGGCGGCAAGCGTCTCGCCCGTGATTGAGTCAGATGTTTTCATCTTTTGACTTAACGCCTGCTACTTTGGAGTCTTGCTGCGACTGGACGACACGCGGCTGCGCCAATAGTTAGGTCGTCGTTTGTGGTGAGCAATAGCGTAAATGACGATTTCAGTTTCAGTTGCATCATAAACCAATTGGTAGGCAAAACGCCGGAGCATAAGCCTACGAAGTGATTTACCAACCGGCGCGCCTGATCGTGGGAACTGCAACAAGCGCGCCTTTGCCTCCTCGACATCATCAAGGAACTGATCGGCAGCAACAGATGACTTATCGGCCAAATACGCCGTGGCATCGAGCAGCTCTTGTTTAGCTGCAGAATCAAGGCGAATTTTCATCAGCGGCGAATCATTGCTCGGGCTTGCTGCATGACTTCATCGAGATCAACGAACGTCGACTCGCCACGCTCGGCCTTGGCCACCCGCCGCGCGATCTCTTCGTCCCAGGCCGCCTCGATCTCCTCCGGCGTGCCTTCGGACGCTTCGTCGTCGGAGAGTTCGATGTGCAGCAGATCAATCAACTCCCGCTTCTCCTCGTGCGTTAGTTTGCGGGCTTCCTCGACAATGGCTGTGAAACGCTTGTTCATGAGCCGAACCTTACCACAATTTTTTGCAGGCTGGGAGGCCCGACTCACACTTTCCCCAACACAGCCTTCACTTC
>JANOYV010000025.1:0-60457 GCA_031429105.1 Hyphomicrobiaceae bacterium
CAGCGGCAAAACGAGGTGCCATGCGTAGTCCTTTGCTTTGCCGAACCACGACAATTGCGCCCAGTTATCGCTGGTCAGACCCCGCGAGGGGAACCATTGGAAGAACGATCCACCGGCGAACACCACGAGCAAAAACACAGCAACTAGGAAGCCCGGCACTGCATAACCGATGACGAGTGCACCACTGGTCCACGTGTCGAACTTCTCACCGTCGCGCACTGCCTTGCGGATGCCGAGCGGAATCGAGATCAGGTAGGTGAGCAGCGTCACCCAAATGCCGAGCGAGATCGAAACGGGGAGTTTTTCCTTGACCAATTGGATGACGCTCACGTCGCGGAAGTAGCTCTTGCCGAAATCGAACGTCGCGTAGTTTTTCAACAGCAGCCAGAACCGTTCGGGCGCGGGCTTGTCGAGCCCGAACTGCTTTTCCAGTGATTTGATGAACTCTGGATCGAGCCCCTGCGCGCCGCGATATTTCGAACTGCTACTATTTTGCGAGACTTGGGTTTGGTTCGCCGTGCCGAGCCCGTCGCCTTGGCCGCCACTGATGCGACCGGTTGCCGACGTATCGTTACCCGACAGCTGCGCAATAACCCGCTCCACCGGACCGCCGGGCATGAACTGCGTCACACCAAATGTAATCAGCATGATGCCGATCAACGTTGGAATAATCAGCAGCAGTCGTTTGATCAGGTAGGCTGCCATGCGGGCGTTGGTCCTTTAGCGGAGCGTCTCAGTTCGTTTTCAGCTTCGCAGCTTTGGCAGCATCGATCCACCATGTATCCTCGATGCCGCGCGCAAAGCTAGGCTTGGTCGCCGGTCGGTCGAACTTGTCCCAATAGGCGATGGTGTGCGAACCCTTGTAATAGTGGGACACCCAATAGTGTTGGCTGCGCAGCACACGGTCGAGTGCGCGGGCGGCGATATTCAATTCGGTACGCGATTTCGCCGTTATGATCCGGTCGATCATGGCATCGACCACCGGGTTCTTGATGCCAGCCAGATTGCGGCTGCCGCTCATGTCGGCAGTTTCGGAGGCGAAGATGCTCTTGAGTTCAACACCGGGAGTCAGGCTCATCACGAAGCGCGTTGTGATGATATCGTAGTCGAATTCCTTCACGCGGCGCTCGTACTGGGCAGCATCGATGCGACGCATGGTAGCGTTGATGCCGATGCGTCTGAGGTTTTCTGTATACGGCCCGACAATGCGCTCTGAGGAGGGATCGGTGATCAAGAACTCGATGTCGAGGCCTTCACCCTTGTCGTTGATGCGGCGCCCGTCCTTGACGATGAAGCCGCTCGCGGTCAGCAGTGCATCGGCTTCACGCAACAGCTTGCGATCCTTGCCCGAGGCATCGCTCACGGGCGGAACATAAGCTGCTTCGAACACGCTCGACGGCAGCTGTGCACGGAACGGCTCAAGCAACGCCAATTCTTCAGGCGGGGGCGCGCCATTCGCTTTCATTGTGGAGTTTTCGAAATAACTGTGCGTGCGCTTGTAGGCGTTTGAAAAGATATTGGCGTTGGTCCACTCGAAGTCGAACACGAGATCAAGCGCGCGGCGCACGCGGACGTCCGAGAACTTTGCGCGCCGCTGGTTGATGAAGAACCCTTGTGTACCGGAGGGATTGTCGTCTGGTAACGTCGCCTTGAGCATGCGGCCATCTTTGACGGCGGGAATGTCGTATGCGGTGAGCCAATCCCGCGCCGTGAATTCCTCTCGTAGATCGTAGGCGCCTGCCTTGAAGCTTTCGAGCGCTGCAGTTCGGTCGCGGTAGTACTCGTAGCGGATCTCGTCGAAGTTATAGCGGCCACGATTAACGGCCAAATTCTTTGCCCAATAATCGTCGCGGCGCTTGTAGGAAATGAACGTGCCTTGCTTGTACTCACCGATCTTGTAGGGGCCAGAACCTAAGATTGGCTCAAGCGAGGTTTCCTCGAAATTGCGGGTGGCAAAGTGGGCTTTTGATAGCACGGGCAAGCCAGCAACGAGAATCGGCAGGTCACGCGTCTGGTCGCCCTGGAATGTAAAGCGGACGGTTGCGGCATCGAGTGCCTCAGCTTTTATCACGTCACGCATCGACACGCGAAACGACGGATGGCCCTTCGACTTCAACGTGTCGAAGGTGAAGGCAACGTCATCAGCAGTGATTTTCGCGCCGTCGGAGAACTTCGCCTCGGGCCGCAACTTGAAAGTGACCGATGCGCGGTCGATCGCGACATCGACGGTGGAGGCGACGAGCCCGTACATCGAATCCGGTTCGTCCGCTGCGCGCGTCATCAAGCTGTCGAAGGTGAAGCCAAGTCCCTGAGCTGCATCGCCCTTCAGGATGAAGCCATTGAAGCTATCGAATGTCGTGATCGCCGACGTGCCAATCGTCGACAGCCGCCCGCCCTTTGTCGCGTTTGGGTCGACGTAGTCATAGTGCTTGAAGTCAGCTGCGTATTTCAATTCACCAAAGATCGACAGCCCGTGGCGCGGCTCGGCGTGGGTCGGAAGTGCGCCTGATAGGAATAGTGCAATTGCCATACCCCCCACCCCGGCCCTCCCCCTCAAGGGAGGAGGGAGGGAGTCTTGATGGAGCGAGGCGCGCAAGGGGTTGGCATTTATTCGGGATGCTAGAGTCAAATATGCGAGCATCCGCGCTCGGACTGCATGGCACGCCGACGATGTAACGGCTGCTAGCGCGACAAGGTTGTCTGTCCCCACCACAGCTTCATTCCCTCCCCACTTGAGGGAGAGGGCTACCGTGGGGTGTGCGGCTCGCCGTGACCACCCCTGTTTGACCTTTTTCAAAGCGAGGTCGGCTATTTCGTTGATAGAAACCATCTTCACTTCCCCCGATCTGGACCGAGCTTGGCGGCGGCGTCCTTGTCGAGCCACCAGACTTGCTGGAACGAGGTCGCTTGCGACGGCAGTTTTGCGGGCCGTCCGAACATATTCCAGGTTGAAACGCGATCGGCTGACGAGTTCCACTGCGGCACCAAGATGTGGTTCCACAGCAGAACGCGATCGAGGGCTTTCGTTGCAGCGACCAGATCAGCACGGTCAGTCGCGAACACGAGGCGCTCGATCAGTTTGTCGATGCCAGCGTTCTTCAAGCCGCTGGTGTTGTAACTTCCCGGCTTGTCTGCGGCAGCGGACCCCCAGAAATCGCGTTGCTCGTTGCCGGGCGAATTCGATTGCGGATAGTTGTCGGTGATGATGTCATAGTCAAAGCTCGTCTGGCGCCGTTGATACTGCGAACTATCGACGATCCGCAAAGATGCCTTTACGCCGAGCTTTTCGAGGTTCGATTTTAGCGGCAGAATTACGCGCTCAAAATCCGGCTGCTGTTCAAGGAACTCAACCGTTAGCTGCTCGCCCTTGGCGTTGGTCAACACACCGTTCTTGACTGTGTAACCAGCCTCAGCAAACAGTTTCGCCGCAGCCGACAGATTTTTTCGCACTGCCTCCGGCGAGCCATTCACTGGGTTCTTCCACTCGGTGGTGAACACTTCTGGCGGAACGTCCTCTTCGACTATTTTCAAGATTTCTAGTTCGCGGCCGGTAGGCAGGCCCGTTGCCGCCATTTCAGAATTGCCGAAGAAACTCGAAACGCGCTTGTACTGCCCGAAAAACAAGTTCTGATTGGCAAATTCGAAATCGAACGCCAGGTTAAATGCCTGTCGCACACGTGGATCCTGGAACTGCTTGCGGCGCAGGTTGAAGACGAAGCCTTGCATCGGCGCGATCGTCTTGAGTTCGATCTCTTCTTTCTTCACACGGCCCTGCTTGACCGCATCGAAGTCGAACCGCGTGGCCCAGTCCTTGGCACTGGTCTCGCGCCAGAAATCAATTTGACCGATCTTGAAGGCTTCGAATGCGGGCACCTTGTCGAGGAAGTACGTGATGCGCAGCTCGTCGAAGTTCCATTGTCCTTTCGAAACCGGCAGGTCCTTGGCCCACCAGTCCGCCACGCGCTGGTAGGTGACGGATTTGCCAGGCTCGAACGATTTGATCTTGTAGGGGCCGGAGCCGACCGGGATCTCCAATGACGATTTATCGAGATCGCGCGGTTCGCCGTTGGCGTTCCGGGCGTCCCAATAGTGCTTTGGCAGAATGTTGAGCTGCCCCATGATCGTTGGCAATTCGCGATTGCCCTTCTGATCGAAGGTGAAGGTCACTTCGCGTTCGCCCGACTTCTCCGCCTTCACAACATTCTTGTAGTAGGCGGCTTGGCGTGGGTTCGCTTTCTTCAGGGCATCGAGCGAGAAGATTACATCTTCCGGTGTGATCGGCTTGCCATCGCTGAATCGTGCTCCGGCTCGTAAGCCGAAGGTCGCCGATGAAAAATCGTCCGGGTACGAGACCCATTCGCAGACAAGGCAGTATTCAGCGGAAGGCTCATCGGGGCTACCTGCCATCAGCGAGTCATAGATCGTTGCAAGGCCAGCGGCGGGTCGACCTTTGATACTGAAAGAATTGAGACTGTCGTATGAGCCAAGCGTCCAAAGTCGCACCACACCGCCTTTTGGCGCGTCCGGGTTTACCCAGTCGAAGTGCTTGAAGTCAGGAGGAAACCTCACATCTCCAACCAGCGAGAGTGCGTGATGTTTCTTTGCGTCGGCAGCGTTGGCCGCGCTTGTCAGCGCGCCGAGTGTTGCCGCAGTCACTAGTAAAACCGAGGCCGCGGTCGAAAGGCTGAGACGCATCAAAGGGCAACTCCCGTTTCAAACAACGAACCGCACGCTTGACTTCTATATGCCATGATAAATGCAAAACGACCCCGCCAATTTGTTGGCGAGGTCGGTTAAATTCTTGTCATCTTGGCAGCGACTTAGCATCGCGCCTCTTACTTTGGCAAAGCGGCTGGGGTGTCGCCAAGGGTGCGCAGGTAGACCATCAATTCGGCCAGCTCGCCCGGATCCTTGATGCCAGCAAACGCCATCTTGTTGCCGGGCATCCATGCGGCCGGCGCATTGATGTAGGGGATCAAGTTCTCCCAACTCCATTCACCACCTTTGGCTTTCGAAGCGTTTGAGTAGGCAAAACCCTCGACACCGCTTATCTTACGGCCAACGAGATTCCAAAGGTTCGGGCCGGTGCCATTTTTGCCGCCCTTGTCCGGTGTGTGGCAGGTCGCGCACTTCTTGAACACGCCAGCGCCGCCCTCAACCGAGGCCTTCGTCATCAATTCGGCGATTTTGGGAACCGTGATTGCGGTGTCCGCACCTACGGCTCCAACGACACCGCTTGCGCCCTTTGGAACTGGTAGCGTGTAGCCTGCCACCTGTGACTTCTTGCCCTTGATGATATCGATCAGGGTCGCGCTGCCAAAAACCAGCAACAAGGCTGCCAATATCGCACCAGCGATCTTGTTGATTTCAAAGCTGTCCATGCGGTTTGGTCCTTCGGCGGAATCTTGGATCTGATTTTGCCGGACTATAGAAAGTCTCATGTGGCTTGCAACTGGCCATGGACAACTTCTAAGTGCTGGCATGCGAGGCGAATTGTCACTTGTGGCGTGGCGCAGAGCACGCCTTTCAACCCGGAACGAACACGATGAAGAACGCTCTTGTGATTGTGCCAGCCCGGATGCAGGCCACGCGACTTCCTGGCAAGCCGTTGGCGGACATCCATGGCGAGCCGATGATTGTTCACGTTTGGCGCCGTGCCGTGCAGTCTGGCGTGGGACGCGTTGTGGTTGCAACCGACAGTGAGGACATTGTTCGAGCTATCAAAAAAGTCGGTGGCGAAGCCGTGATGACACGTTCTGATCACGCGTCAGGCTCTGATCGGGTGTTTGAAACGGTCCAGAAAGTCGACCGCCAAGGCGTGGCTGAAATTGTTATCAACTTGCAGGGTGACTTGCCAACGCTCGATCCGTGGCTCGTGGAAGCCTGTGCAGCCCCCCTCAGTGCGCCAGGGCCGGATATCGCAACAATCGCATCCGAGATCACCGACGAGGTCGAAAAGACCGCTTCGAGCGTGGTGAAGATCATTGGCACGCCGTTGACGGCGAAGCGCTTGCGGGCGCTGTATTTTACCCGGGCGACCGCACCGTGGGGCGAGGGACCGCTTTATCATCACATTGGCATTTATGCGTATCGGCGCGCGGCTTTAGAGCGGTTCGTGGCGTTGCCGCCGTCACCGTTGGAGATGCGCGAAAAACTTGAGCAATTGCGAGCGCTTGAGGCTGGAATGCGGATCGATGTGGCGGTCGTTGACACGGTTCCCCTCGGTGTCGATACTCCGCACGATCTGGAACGCGCACGACTAATGTTGTCGAGTGGCGGCTAGGCCGAAGCCTTTCGTTGGCTGAGCCCGGACGCATGAAGCGCAACTGAATAAGGTTCAAAAAGTTACACCGATGCCATCAACCACTTCACGCGGCGCCAAGGCTGCGGGCCCGAATTCTGTAGTGTCCACTTCAAAGCTGATCGCCTACCAGGGCGAGGCTGGAGCTAACTCGCACATCGCCTGCTCGCAGATGTTTCCCGAGCTGGAGCCCATGCCCTGCCCGACATTCGAGGATGCGCTGGCCGCCGTGAAGTCCGGCGAGGCGCGCTATGCGATGATCCCGATTGAAAATTCGGTAGCTGGTCGCGTGGCCGATATCCATCATCTGCTGCCGAACGCTGGGCTCTACATCATTGCTGAGCATTTCCTGCCGATCCGCTTTCAATTGATGGCGATTAAAGGTTCAAAGCTGAGTGATATCAAGGATATATATAGTCACGTCCACGCGCTGGGCCAGTGCCGCCGCATTATGCGAACGCTGGGTGTAAAGGCGCACGTCGCGGGCGACACTGCGGGGGCGGCGCGACAGGTTTCCGAGTGGGGCGACAAGACCAAGGCAGCGTTAGCCCCTCGGTTGGCAGCAAGCGTCTACAACTTGGATATCCTCGCCGAGGATGTGGAGGATGAAGCCCACAATACCACACGGTTTGTTGTCCTCTCCGCCACACCCGACGATGCGGAGCCTGGCAACGGCGATGTCGTCACAACGTTTCTATTTCGGGTCCGCAACGTGCCAGCCGCACTCTACAAAGCGATGGGTGGGTTCGCGACGAACGGCGTCAACATGACCAAGCTTGAGTCTTATCAAACCGATGGCAGCTTCACTGCAACCGTGTTTTTTGCCGATGTCGAGGGCCATCCGGCGGACCGCAACGTGCGACTTGCGATGGAAGAATTGTCGTTCTTTTCGACCGAGTTGAAAATCTTCGGTACATATCCAGCTAGTGCTTTCCGTAAGGCCAAATCTTCGACTTGGTAAAACGAGGTTCAGCGATGGCAGGCAAACTCGACGGCAAGGTCGCGATCGTGACGGGTGGCGCCTCTGGATTTGGTCGCGGCATATGCGAGCTTTATGCCGAGCAGGGCGCCAAGGTTGTTGTCGCTGACATCAATGGACAGGGCGCGCGCGAGGTTGCGAAAGCAATCGGCACGTCGGCAATCCATATCGCAGCTGACGTGACCAAAAAGGCCGATGCCGAAGCCATGGTTGCCGAAGCCGTAAAAACGTTCGGCGGCCTGGATATCATGGTCAACAATGCCGGCTACACCCACAAAAATCAGCCGTTGCTCGGAGTTTCGGAAGAAGAGTTCGACCGGATCTATGCGGTCAACGTCAAGGCGATCTACTTCGCGGTGCTTGCCTGTGTGCCCGAGATGGAAAAGCGCGGCGGAGGCGTAATTATCAACACGGCCTCGACAGCCGGCGTGCGTCCCCGACCCGGCCTCACTTGGTATAACGGATCGAAAGGTGCCGCGATCACGCTCACAAAGTCACTTGCTGTTGAACTCGCACCGAAGAAAATTCGGGTCTGCGCGATCAATCCGGTGATCGGTGAAACCGGTATGCTGGAGCAATTCATGGGCGTACCCGACACGCCTGAAAATCGCGCTAAATTCATCGCAACAATTCCACTTGGGCGCATGTCACGACCCTCGGATATTGCCAATGCGGCACTGTTTTTCGCCGACCCCGCCTCGAACTTCATCACCGGCGTTGCGATGGAAGTTGATGGTGGCAGGTGTGTGTAAATTACCGGTCGGCTACTTCCACCAGCCATTGACAAACGCTTGGATCAAAGCACGCGCAATCGCCTGCTGACCCGGCACCCAGTAGTTGTCTGGATGGCGTTTTTCTAACATCATCCGCGCCTCGTCCTTCGAGAACCACCGCGCTTCCTCGATCTCGTTGGGGTCGATGTTGATCTCGGTCGTTTTTGCCAGCCCAAGTGCGCCCAGCATGAGCGAGTGCGGGAAAGGCCATGGCTGGCACGAGTGATAGCGAACTTCGCCAACGTCGATGCCGGCCTCCTCGAAGATCTCACGGCGGACGGCATGTTCGAGGTCTTCGCCAGGCTCGATGAAGCCTGCCAGCGTCGAGTACATCCGCGGCTCCTTTTGGAACCGGCCTTCATGGCCGAGCAGACAGCGCTCGCCATCGGTTACGAGCATGATCACAACGGGATCAGTGCGTGGGAAATGTTCCTGCCCGCAGGCCCAGCATTTACGCTTCCAGCCGCCATCCTTGATCATTGTCGTGCCACCGCAACGCCCACAGCAATGGGCGCTTTCGTGCCAATGGGTGAGCGATTTCGCTTGGCCGACAAGCGAGACGTCATCGGCGCTCATGATGCCCTGCATCGCAAGCGTGCGCAGATCAACGATCGGTCGCATCAGGGCCGCCCCGCCCGGCGCGTTTTTGGCCCGATGCTCGCTTACCGCCACTGCAAAATGCCCGGCGCCTGTTTCCCGGTCGACACCCAGGAACAAGGCGTCCGACGTCGGCAGTCCGAGGTTTTGTAATTCGCCTTGGGTAAACCAGCGGATTGCGGCAATCGACTTGGCTTCATTGGAAATGATTACCGGTTTGGCATCGGCCAACACGAGAAAGCGTGCGTCAATGGCGTCTCGCAAGCCTGTCAAATAGGCGTCATCGCTGCGTTTCATGCCCATGCGGTCGAGGGCTGTGGTCGTCCGCAGTGTTGGTATCATGTGATGCTCCAGCCGTCCGTCGCTGCCATGCAGCCGACAGAGCACAATCAACCTGTCTCGGGCAACCGGTATCGGGGTTCATTTTGTGCTGTACTGATCCGCGACTGGCGCCGTTGCGTGATTTCAAGAACCCGATGAATTGTCGATCTATCGTCTGGCTGCTTTAATGAGTCCTTGCATGGTGAGGGAGCGCTGCAGTGAGCAAGATCAATACGGTTGCCGTAATTGGCGCAGGCACCATCGGGTCCAGTTGGGCGGCGCTGTTCATCGGCCATGGCTATAATGTCGTCGCATCTGATCCGGGCCCTGACGCGGAAGCGAAAATGCGGGCCTTTGTTGCACGCGCTTTGCCCGATGCGCGGCCATCGGTGCCGGTGCGCGAGGGCACGCTGACATTTGTTGCCACGCCTGAGGAAGCAGTAGCAAACGCGGATTTGATTCAGGAAAACGCACCAGAGCAGGCCGAACTCAAGGCCGATCTCATAGCCCGCCTTGAGCGCGCTGCACCTGCCCATTGTATTATCGCCTCAAGTACGACAGCGTTTCCGCAATCGACGATTGCCACGAAGGCACGCGACAAAGCGCGCGTGATCGTGGCCCACCCGTTCAATCCACCGCATTTGGTGCCGTTGGTTGAACTTGTCGGCGCTACTCCTGACGCCCCCGCAGTGCTCGCGGCGGCGGCATTCTACAAGTCACTTGGTCGCGAACCGGTGATCCTCAAAAAAGAAGCGGTCGGTCACTTAGCCAACCGGCTGCAGGGTGCCCTCATGCGCGAGGCGATGTACTGCCTGGAACAAGGCATTGCCGATGTTGAGGATATTGATCGGGCACTTCGGTACGGGCCGGGCCTGCGCTGGGCGTTCATGGGCGCATTCCAGACCTACCATTTGGCAGGCGGAGCTGGTGGAATTAGGCACTATTTCAAGCATTTGGGGGCAAGTCAAACGCAGCGTTGGGAGGCGCTTGGCACACCAACTCTCAGTCCCGCGTTCGAGGCCATTGCGATTAAAGGTGTCGAAGCGATGATCGGTGATCGCACGATTGCGGATCTCGAAGCGGAGCGGGATCGCGCGCTAAAGGCGATCACAATCGCAGTGAAGTCGGCCCGTGATGGCTCAACTTGAGGCTGCTAACACGTCGTCGGTTCGGCATGCGGCGTCGTGTGCCATAAAAAATCTAACGCAGCGGCGCAAGAAGTGTTGACCCGCGTTAGTCAAGTGTATATTGAACCGACAACTCTCACGGTCAGGTGGTAGACGTTTTTGCAAGAGCGCTTGCGCTCTGCCGGTCTAAACACTGCCGTATCCAAGTGAGACGCAAATTCGGGACCATGATGCGCCATTCCGCAAGGGGTGCGTATCCTCTGGAATTCGAGCTGGGCCATCGCAGAACGCGGTGCCCGGCTAATAGGCTTGAGGCTATCTGTTCATCGCAGTTGGCCTCGTAGAACGGACAAGGGCATCATGCCAACGATACAACAGCTGATCCGCAAGCCACGGACGCCTAAGACATACCGGGAGAAATCCCGGCATATGGAAGCGTGTCCGCAGAAGCGGGGCGTTTGCACCCGCGTCTACACGACAACACCAAAGAAGCCGAACTCGGCGCTTCGTAAGGTTGCCAAGATCCGCCTCACCAATGGCTTCGAAGTCATTGGCTACATTCCAGGCGAGGGCCATAACCTGCAGGAGCACTCCGTGGTGCTGATCCGTGGCGGTCGCGTCAAGGATTTGCCGGGCGTTCGCTATCACATTATCCGCGGCGTTCTCGATACCCAGGGTGTCGGTGATCGTAAGCAGCGTCGTTCGAAGTACGGCGCCAAGCGGCCTAAGTAAGAATTTCGCGCCGACAACGACGTCCAGTCGGTCGGCAGTCTGCCAAACCAGTTGTCTGAATTTAAGGGCCGTTTGCCATGTCCCGTCGTCACAAGGCTGAAAAGCGCGAAGTCAACCCGGACCCGAAGTTCGGTGATCTCGTGCTGACCAAGTTCATGAATGCCGTCATGGAGCAGGGCAAGAAGTCGGTTGCTGAAAACATCGTCTACGGTGCGCTTGAGCGGATGGAAACAAAGGCGAAGTCCGATCCGATCGTGATGTTCCGGTCGGCTCTCGAAAATGTCATGCCAGCTGTCGAAGTGCGGTCACGTCGTGTTGGTGGCGCCACCTATCAGGTGCCAGTTGAAGTGCGCAACGAGCGACGTCAGGCCTTGGCGATCCGTTGGATCATCGCTGCGGCTCGTTCGCGCAACGAAAATACAATGGTGGAGCGTTTGTCTGGTGAGTTGACGGATGCAGCAAATAACCGGGGTACGGCCGTCAAGAAGCGCGAAGACACGCACAAGATGGCTGAAGCCAACCGCGCATTCTCGCACTACCGCTGGTAATTTAAGTTTCGGAGGCTCGAGCCATGGCTCGCACGCACAAAATTGAAGATTACCGTAACTTCGGGATCATGGCGCATATCGACGCCGGGAAAACTACGACCACCGAGCGGATTCTCTATTACTCCGGCAAGTCGCACAAAATCGGCGAAGTGCACGACGGCGCCGCCACTATGGATTTTATGGATCAGGAAGCTGAGCGCGGGATCACGATCACGTCCGCTGCTACGACCTGCTTCTGGAACGGCAAGCGCCTTAACATCATCGATACGCCGGGCCACGTCGACTTCACGATCGAAGTTGAGCGTTCGCTGCGCGTGCTTGACGGCGCCGTGTGCGTCCTCGACAGCAATCAGGGCGTCGAGCCGCAGACGGAGACAGTCTGGCGCCAAGGCGACAAGTACAACGTTCCGCGCATCATCTTCGCCAACAAGATGGACAAGACTGGCGCTGACTTCTTTATGTGCCTTGACGACATCAAGGAAAAGCTTGGCGCGCGCGCTGTGCCGCTGCAGCTGCCGATTGGTTCCGAGAACAACTTCAAGGGCATGATTGACCTGTTGAAGATGACGGCGATGGTTTGGGATGGCGATGGCAAGGATGCCAAATACGCCGAAGAGGCCATTCCAGCCGACCTGCTTGAGCAGGCCAAAGAATATCGCGCTGCGATGATTGAAGCCGCCGTCGAGATGGACGACGACGTGATGGCAACGTACCTCGACGGCGTGGAGCCCGATGTTGCGACGCTGAAGCGGTTAATCCGCAAGGCGACTGTGACCCGTGCATTCTACCCGATGCTGTGCGGCTCGGCCTTCAAGTACAAGGGCGTGCAGGTTTTGCTCGACGCCGTTGTCGATTTCCTGCCTGCTCCGTCCGATCGTGAAGCTTATACGTGCATCGACATGAAGACGGACGAAGAGACGCAGCGCCGCCCACTCGATTCCGAGCCGCTGTCGATGATCGCATTCAAGATCATGAACTTCGAGCACGTTGGTTCATTGACGTTCTGCCGCATCTACTCAGGTAAGCTCGAGAAGGGCATGGCGCTTGCGCAGACGACCCGCGACAGGAAAGAGCGCGTTGGCATGATCTACGAAATGCATGCCGATAAGCGCGAAGCCGTTGATGCTGCCTACGCCGGCGATATCATCGCGTTGGCTGGTCTCAAGGATACGCGTACCGGTGAGACGCTGTCGGATCCGCTGAAACCTGTTCTGCTCGAGAAGATGGATTTCCCGAACCCCGTCATCGAAATGTCGGTTGAGCCTAAGACCAAGGCCGATCAGGAAAAGATGGCGAACGTCCTATACAACATGGCGCTTGAAGATCCGTCGTTCCGCGTGTCGGTCGATCAGGAAAGCGGCCAAACGATCCTCAAGGGCATGGGCGAACTGCATCTTGATATCAAGGTCGATATCATGAAGCGTCCGCCGCACAACATCGATGTGACCGTTGGTGCGCCGCAGGTTGCCTATCGCGAAACGTTGGCCCGCGCGGTCGACGTCGATTACACGCACAAGAAGCAGACCGGTGGTACTGGCCAGTTCGCCCGCGTGAAGCTCAAGCTGGAGCCGAACGAAGTCGGCAAAGGCAACGAGTTCATTGCGGCCGTTATCGGTGGCACTGTGCCCAAGGAATACATTCCAGGTGTCGAAAAAGGCATCAAGAGCGTTTGGGACAACGGCGTGTTGATCGGCTTCCCGATTGTCGACATGAAGGTCACCTTGCATGACGGCGCTTATCACGAAGTCGACTCGTCGGCGATTGCCTTCGAAATCGCATCGCGCTCGGCTCTGAAAGAAGGCTGCGAAAAAGGCGGCATAAAGCTGCTTGAGCCAATCATGGACGTTGAGGTGGTGAGCCCACAGGACTTCGTTGGCGGCGTGATCGGCGATATCAACAGCCGCCGTGGCCAGATCCGTGATCAGCAGATGCGCGGCAACGCCGCTGTAATCCGTGCGTTTGTGCCACTGGCCAACATGTTCGGCTACGTCAGCCAGTTGCGCTCGTTCAGCCAGGGACGCGCGTCCTACACGATGCAGTTTGCCCATTATGCGGAAGTGCCGCGCAATGTGGCTGACGAGGTGAAGGCAAAATATGCCTGATCGCCAGCGGGCGAGAGGTTAATTCGATCCACGTTATAGACAACCCTAGTTTGAACTGAGGAGCCTCCCATGGGCAAAGCAAAATTCGAGCGGACCAAGCCGCACTGCAACATCGGCACCATCGGCCACGTTGACCACGGCAAGACGTCGCTAACAGCTGCGATCACCAAGGTCCTCGCCGAGTCCGGCGGCGCGACCTATACCGCCTACGATCAGATCGACAAGGCCCCGGAAGAGAAGGCACGCGGCATCACGATCTCGACCGCGCACGTCGAGTACGAGACCAAGAATCGCCACTATGCCCACGTCGACTGCCCAGGTCACGCCGACTACGTGAAGAACATGATCACCGGCGCCGCTCAGATGGACGGCGCGATCCTGGTCGTATCGGCTGCTGACGGCCCAATGCCACAGACCCGCGAGCACATTTTGCTTGCTCGTCAGGTCGGCGTGCCAGCGCTGGTCGTGTTCATGAACAAGATTGACCTCGTCGATGACGAAGAGCTCGTCGAGCTCGTTGAAATGGAAATGCGCGAGCTGTTGTCAAGCTACCAGTTCCCGGGCGACGATATACCTTTCGTAAAGGGCTCGGCCAAGGCCGCTCTCGACGGTGTCAAGCCAGAACTCGGTCACGATGCGATCATCAAGCTGATGGAAGCCGTGGATGCGTACATCCCGCAGCCAGATCGTCCAATTGACAAGCCTTTCCTGATGCCAATCGAAGACGTGTTCTCGATTTCGGGTCGTGGTACGGTGGTCACCGGTCGTATCGAGCGCGGCATAATCAAGGTCGGCGAAGAAGTCGAGATTGTTGGCATCCGCGACACCACGAAATCCATCGTTACCGGCGTTGAAATGTTCCGTAAGCTGCTCGATGAAGGTCGCGCTGGCGACAACGTTGGAGCATTGTTGCGTGGCATTGATCGTGAGGGCGTCGAGCGCGGGCAGATTCTTTGCAAGCCGGGCTCAGTCAAGCCGCACAAGAAGTTCAAGGCCGAAGCCTATATTCTGACGAAGGAAGAGGGTGGCCGTCACACGCCGTTCTTCACTAACTATCGTCCGCAGTTCTATTTCCGCACGACCGATGTCACCGGCGTTGTTACGCTGCCGGAAGGAACGGAAATGGTTATGCCAGGCGACAACGTTACCGTTGATGTCGAGCTTATTCAGCCGATCGCAATGGAAGAAAAGCTGCGCTTCGCAATCCGCGAAGGTGGCCGCACGGTCGGCGCCGGCGTCGTTGCTTCGATCGTCGAATAACCAAAAAATGTGAGTGGGACCGGGCGAGGGCGTCCGGTTCCCCATTCAAACATGTGAGTTTGCGACTATGAACGGCCAAAACATCCGCATTCGGCTCAAGGCGTTCGATCATCGAATACTCGATGCGTCGACCCGTGAGATCGTGAACACGGCAAAACGCACGGGTGCTGAGGTTCGCGGGCCAATCCCGCTGCCAACGCGCATCGAGCGGTTTACGGTCAACCGGTCGCCTCACATCGATAAGACCAGCCGTGAACAGTTCGAGATGCGCACGCACAAGCGTCTCCTCGATATCGTCGATCCGACCCCGCAGACCGTGGACGCGCTGATGAAGCTCGACCTCGCGGCCGGCGTGGATGTCGAAATCAAGCTCTGAACCCTATTGACGGGTGAGAGTATCGGCCAACTTACGGTCGGTGCCACCCAACAGGAAGAGGACCGCATCACATGCGCTCCGGACTACTCGCTCAGAAAGTGGGAATGACCCGCATCTTTACCGATGCAGGCGAACATATCCCTGTGACCGTCCTCAAGGTCGATCATTGCCAGGTCGTGGCGCACCGTACCGATGACAGCAACGGCTATACTGCCTTGCAGGTCGGCGTTGGTAGTCGCAAGCCTGCGAATGTCAGCAAGGCAGAGCGCCAGCATTTCGCTGTCGCCAATGTCGAGCCGAAGCGCAAAATGGTCGAATTCCGCGTTACAGCCGACAACATGATCGAAGTCGGGGCCGAGATCACGGTCAACCACTTCGTCACCGGTCAGCTGGTCGATGTCACTGGTACCAACCAGGGCAAGGGCATGCAGGGGCCGATGAAGCGCTGGAACTTCTCCGGTCTGCGTGCGACGCACGGCGTGTCGATCAGCCATCGTAGCCATGGCTCGACCGGTCAGCGTCAGGACCCTGGCAAGGTGTTCAAGGGCAAGAAGATGGCCGGCAACATGGGTAACATGCGTGTCACCACGCAGAACCTGCAGGTCGTTAAGACCGACGTTGATCGCGGTCTTGTCATGATCAAGGGCGCAGTGCCTGGTACGAAGGGCGGTTGGGTTCTGATCCGCGACGCGGTGAAGAAGCCTCTGCATAAGGATGCTCCGAAGCCGGGCGCCTTCAAGGCACCCGCTGCTGCTTCAGTCGCAACCACCGCGGCGAAGGAGTAAGGGACATGCAAGCAAACGTAACCACACTTGAGAATGCGGCCGCCGGTACGGTCGAGCTCAACGATGCGATTTTCGGTCTCGAGCCGCGCCAGGATCTCATTCAGCGCATGGTTCGCTATCAGCTGCTGAAGCGGATGGCTGGAACGCATCACACCCAGGACCGTTCGGAAGTGAACGTGACTGGTAAGAAAATGTACAAGCAGAAGGGCACCGGTAGTGCCCGTCACGGCGATAAGTCAGTGCCGCAGTGGCGCGGTGGTGGCAAGGCCTTCGGTCCGAAGCCGCGCAGCCATGCTGTTGATTTGACCAAGAAGGTTCGGGCACTGGCGCTGCGGCACGCCTTATCGGCCAAAGCCAAGGCCGGTGAGATCGTCGTTCTTGATGCTGCAAAGTCGGCCACCGGTAAGACCGGCGATATGCGTCAGCACTTCAGCAAGCTACATCTCGACAATGCGTTGATCATCGATGGTGCTGAGCTCGATATCCCGTTCGCTCGGGCCGCGCGTAACCTGCCGAACATTGACGTACTTCCCGTGCAGGGCATCAATGTCTATGACATCTTGCGCCGCAAGAAGCTCGTGCTGACCAAGGCTGCGATCCAGGCGCTGGAGGCGCGCTTCAAATGAACAAGCTTAAATCCTACGATGTGATCCTGTCACCAGTGATCACGGAAAAAGCGACGATGGCCTCGGAGTACAACAAGGTCGTGTTTAAGGTGCGTCCCGACGCGTCGAAAACCGACATTAAGGCTGCCGTCGAGCATCTGTTTAATGTCAAGGTCAAGGCCGTCAATACGCTGATCCGTAAGGGTAAGCTGAAGCAGTTTCGTGGACGTAATGCGCTCCTGAGTGACACCAAGAAAGCGGTTGTCACACTGGAAGCCGGCCACGCCATCGACGTGACGACGGGCCTCTAAGGCACGCGAGACACAGGGTTAGTTACATGGCACTAAAGACATTCCGTCCAACCACTCCGAGCTTGCGCCATCTGGTGCAGATCGACCGTAGCGGCCTGTTCAAGGGTGCGCCGATCAAGATGCTCGTGGAGGGCAAGTCAAAGTCCGGCGGTCGCAATACCGATGGTCGCATTACCATGCGTCATATCGGTGGCGGTCATAAGCAGAGCTATCGTCTCGTCGACTTCCGTCGCCGGAAGCATGACGTGCAGGCCGTGGTCGAGCGTTTGGAGTACGATCCGAACCGTACCGCGTTCATTGCCCTTATCAAATACACCGATGGCGAGATGTCGTACATCATCGCGCCACAGCGGTTGGCCGTTGGCGACAGCGTTGTTTCCGGCGAGAAGGTCGATGTGAAGCCGGGCAACGCAATGCCTTTGTCTGGCATGCCGATCGGCACCATTGTGCACAACGTCGAGCTTAAGGTTGGTCGCGGTGGGCAGCTTGCTCGTTCGGCTGGTTCCTACGTTCAGCTCGTCGGTCGTGACAGCGGTTGGGCGGTGTTGAAGTTGAATTCCGGCGAGACCCGTAAGGTTCGCGCCGAGTGCATGGCCTCAATCGGCGCAGTGTCGAATCCTGATCATTCGAACCAGGTGATCGGCAAGGCTGGTCGAACCCGTTGGCTCGGCCGTCGTTCAACGGTTCGTTCGATTGCTATGAACCCGGTCGATCACCCGAACGGTGGTCGCACGAAGGGTGGTAAGCACTGGACGACGCCTTGGGGTAAGCCAACGAAGGGCTTCAAAACCCGCAAGAATAAGTCAACGGATAAGTTCATCATTCGCGGCCGTCAGGCCAAGAAGTAATCGGACGCGAGGAGTTTAGACGTGACACGTTCTGTCTGGAAAGGCCCGTTCATCGACGGCTATCTGCTGAAGAAAGCAGAGAAGTCCCGTTCGTCTGGACGTAGCGAAGTAATCAAGATCTGGAGCCGTCGTTCGACGATTTTGCCCCAGTTCGTTGGTCTGACCTTCGGCGTCTACAACGGTCATAAGCATATTCCGGTAAATGTCAGTGAAGACATGATCGGCATGAAGTTCGGCGAATTTTCTCCCACCAGGACCTTCACCGGTCATGGCGGCGATAAAAAAGCCGTTAGGAAGTGAGAGGCTGAGATAATCCCATGGGCAAGCCGAAACGCGAGCGCAGCCTGAAAGACACGGAAGCTCAGGCAGTGGCGAAGAACCTTCGGGTGTCGCCGCAGAAGCTGAACCTTGTCGCAGGTCTGATCCGCGGTAAAAAAGTCAATCAGGCGATGGCTGACCTTGAATTCTCAAGGAAGCGGATCGCAGATGACGTGCGCAAGGTCGTCATGTCGGCGGTTGCGAACGCGGAGAATAACCACGGCCTGGATGTCGACGACCTCATCGTCGCCGAAGCTCACGTTGGCAAGAACCTCGTCATGAAGCGGATGCACCCACGTGGCCGTGGCCGCATGGGCGCGATCATGAAGCCGTTCTCGCAGATCACCGTCATCGTGCGCGAAGTCAAGCCCGTCGCCGAGAAGGAAACCTAAGCTATGGGTCACAAGGTCAATCCAATCGGCCTGCGCGTCGGTATTAATCGGACCTGGGATAGCCGCTGGTTCGCTGGCCGTCGCGAGTACGGTCGCCTGCTCCATGAAGATATCGCGATCCGCAAGCAGATCCTGAAGCAGCAGCGTACTGCTGGCATCTCGAAGGTCGTGATCGAGCGTCCTCATAAGAAGTGCCGAGTGACTGTGTATTCGGCCCGTCCAGGCGTGCTGATCGGTAAGAAGGGCGCTGACATCGATAAGATGAAGGGCGAACTGACGGCGCTGACGTCCTCGGAAGTGCATCTGAACATCGTTGAAATTCGTAAGCCCGAGATTGATGCAACTTTGGTTGCCGAGGGTATTGCCCAGCAGTTGGAACGCCGCGTCGCGTTCCGTCGCGCAATGAAGCGTTCGGTGCAGTCAGCACTCCGCCTCGGCGCGTTGGGAATTCGTATCAACGTCGCCGGTCGCTTGGGTGGCGCTGAAATTGCACGCACCGAATGGTATCGCGAAGGTCGCGTGCCATTGCATACGCTGCGCGCGGATATCGATTTTGGTTACGGCAAGGCGACAACGGCCTACGGCATCATCGGCATCAAGGTTTGGATCTTCAAGGGCGAGATCATGGAGCATGATCCAATGGCGTCCGAGAAGAAAATGACCGACATGCAAGAGGGTGGCGGCGGTGGCGGTGGCGGTGGGCGCCGACGTGATGAGCGCGGCGATCGCGGCTAAAGCTCTAAGACTTCGAGGACTTTAACACCATGATGCAACCTAAGCGCACGAAGTTCCGCAAGGCTCATAAGGGCCGGATCCATGGCAAAGCCAAGGGCGGAACTGCGTTGAATTTCGGTAGCCACGGCCTCAAGGCTGTGGAGCCAGATCGTCTTACTGCGCGCCAGATCGAAGCGGCGCGTCGTGCCATCACACGTCACATGAAGCGTGCGGGCCGTGTCTGGATCCGCATTTTTCCAGATGTGCCCGTCTCCTCGAAGCCAGCTGAAGTCCGCATGGGCTCCGGCAAGGGTGCGCCGGAGTTCTGGGTGGCACGTGTCAAGCCGGGCCGGATCATGTTCGAACTTGATGGCGTTACTGATCAGGTGGCAAAGGAAGCGCTCGAACTGGGTGCTGCCAAGTTGCCGATCAAGACTCGCATCGTTACTCGGATGATGTGAGTGCGCGCTGCACTGATTATACAGCACCACGTACTGTTGGTGCTGATCGTTTGCCAAGGATGGATGAGATGAAGGCCAAGGAAGTTCGCGAATTGACGCTCGATCAGCTGGACGACCAGTTGCTTGCGCTCAAGAAAGAGCAGTTCAACCTGCGCTTCCAGCGGGCCTCTGGCCAGCTTGATAATACTTCGCGCGTGCGGGTCGTCCGCCGCGATATCGCCCGCATCAAGACGATCGCTCGCCAGAAGTCGGCAGGCGCACAGTCAACTAAGGCTTGAGGACGTAAAAGTTATGCCAAAGCGCATCCTGCAGGGCACCGTCGTGTCCGACAAGAACGCCAAAACGGTTGTCGTAGAGGTTGAACGCCGCTACACGCATCCGCTGCTGCGCAAGACCGTGCGCCGCTCCAAGAAGTACCACGCGCACGACGAGAACGATGTGTTCAAGGTTGGTGACATGGTGCGTATCGAGGAGAGCGCGCCGATTTCCAAGAACAAGCGTTGGGTCGTACTCGCCAAAGAGGCGTAACACGACTTTCCGCTACCGAACTGAAACAAGGGCGAGACGAGGGCTTCACGCAACCCGTGAGCCCAGCTCAAGAGGACTGGTCCAATGATCCAGGTAGAGACCAATCTCGACGTCGCCGACAACTCGGGCGCCCGGCGCGTCCAGTGCATCAAGGTGCTCGGCGGCTCGAAGCGTAGATATGCCACCATCGGCGACATCATTGTCGTGTCGGTGAAGGAGGCGATCCCGCGTGGACGCGTCAAGAAGGGCCAAGTTATGAAGGCCGTTGTTGTGCGCACCGCCAAGGGCGTGCGTCGCCCCGATGGCTCGCTGATCCGTTTTGACCGCAACGCTGCGGTTCTGATCAACGCCCAGGGCGAGCCGGTCGGCACCCGCATCTTCGGGCCAGTAACCCGCGAATTGCGCGTCAAGAACCAGATGAAAATCGTATCGCTTGCCCCGGAGGTGCTGTGATGGCATCGGCTAAGATAAAGAAGGGCGACAAGGTCATTGTGTTGGCCGGTCGCGATAAAGGCAAGCAGGGCGAGGTGATCGCCGTGATGCCAACTGAGGGTCGTGCTCTTGTGCGTGGCGTCAACATGGTGCGTCGTCATACCAAGCAAACCGCTCAGAATACCGAAGGCGGCATCATTTCGAAGGAAGGACCGATCAATCTGTCCAACCTGGCGATTGAGGATCCGAAGGATGGTAAGCCGACCCGCGTTGGTTTCCGCATCCTCGAGGATGGCACCAAGACCCGCTTCGCCAAACGCTCGGGCGAAGTCATCCCGGATAGGAAGTAAGTCATGGCCGACAACGATAAAGCAAAAAAGGGCAGCAAGCCGCCGAGCGCACCTGCTGTTGGTGGCAAGCAGGTTGCGAAGGCTCCGAAAGGTCCCAAGAAGGTCGCAGCACCCTCGAGCGAAGTGCGTTCATTCGCACGTCCGAAGGACTACAAGCCGCGGATGAAGGCCCTCTACGAGGCCAAGGTTCGCGCGCTAATGACCGAGAAGTTCGGCTACAGCAACGTTATGCAGGTGCCGAGGCTTGAGAAGATTGTGCTCAACATGGGCATCGGCGAGGCTGTGAATGATCGCAAGAAGGTCGATAACGCAACCGGCGATCTGGCTTTGATTTCGGGCCAGAAGCCGATCCAAACACGGGCACGCAAGGCTATCGCCGTCTATAAGGTCCGTGAGGGGATGACGATTGGTGCCAAGGTGACGTTGCGCGGCGACCGGATGTACGAGTTTCTCGACCGCCTGGTGACGATTGCGCTGCCACGCGTTAAGGACTTCCGTGGTCTCAACCCAAAGAGTTTCGATGGGCGCGGCAACTACGCCCTGGGTCTCAAGGAACACATCGTGTTCCCAGAGATCGACTATGATAAGGTGGACGAAATTTGGGGTATGGACGTCATTGTCTGCACCAGCGCCCACTCCGACGATGAAGCGCGCGAACTTCTGCGTGGCTTCAATTTTCCTTTCCGCAGCTAAAGCGACCTCGGCCCGTTCGATTGCGGCCCGAAAGGCCTTTGGAGGACTAGAGTAATGGCGAAGACCAGTTCGGTTGAAAAGAACAACTTTCGGCGCAGGCTCGTGGCCCAAAAGGCCGGCAAGCGGAAGCGTTTGAAGGACATCATCATGGATCGTGCAAAGCCGCGCGAAGAGCGCTTTGCCGCCCAGATGAAACTGGCAGAAATGCCACGTAATTCGTCGAAGGTTCGGATCCGCAATCGTTGCGAGATTACGGGCCGTGCGCGCGGCTTTCACCGCAAGCTTCGTTTGTGCCGTAACCAGCTGCGGGATCTTGCCAGCCAAGGCCTGATCCCTGGCATGACCAAAGCAAGCTGGTAAGGAGCCCCCATGGCCATCAATGATCCAATCGGCGACATGCTGACCCGTATCCGCAACGCGCAAATGCGTAAGCGGCCCAAGGTCTCGACGCCAGCTTCGACACTGCGCGCGCGCGTTCTCGACGTATTGAAGGATGAGGGTTATATCCGCGACTATTCTCGGATCGAGTTGAAGGGTTCGCTGCCTGTGTTCGAAATTGAACTCAAGTACAACAACGGTCAGCCGGCAATCCGCGAAATCGAGCGCATTTCGAAGCCAGGCCGTCGCGTTTACACGCCGGTGAAGGATCTGCCGACAGTTGCAAATGGGCTCGGCGTTGCGATCGTGTCTACCCCGAAGGGCGTTATGCCCGACTGGAAGGCTCGTGAAGAGAACGTCGGTGGCGAAGTTCTCTGCAGCATTTTCTAAGACAATCTCCTAGTGGCCGGTTGGGCAAACGGTGCTCGCGGTCAAGACGCAAAGGTTAACTCAATGTCGCGCATCGGTAAAAAACCGGTTCCTGTTCCGTCCAAGGTGACGGCGACGGTCGACGGCCAGACGGTGAAGATGAAGGGGCCAAAGGGCGAACTGTCCTTTACGGCACCCAGTGTGATCAAGGTCGAGATGACGTCGGAGGGCATTTCCGTGCAGCCGCGCGATGAGACCAAGAAGGCGCGCGCAATGTGGGGTATGTCGCGAACGATGGTTGCGAACTTGGTCGCTGGCACCACTGAGGGTTATACCCGCGTGCTTGAGATCCAGGGCGTCGGTTATCGTGCGTCGATGAAGGCCAAGGACCAGCTGCAGCTGCAGATCGGTTTCAGCCACGACGTTGTTCATCAGGTGCCGACGGCTGTTGAAGTGAAGGTATCCGGCGCGAAGCAGGAAATCATCACGATCACCGGTAACGACAAGCAGCAGGTCGGTCAGGTTGCAGCCGACATTCGCAGCTATCGTCCACCGGAGCCCTATCAGGGCAAGGGCATCCGCCATAAGGGCGAATATATCTTCCGCAAGGAAGGCAAGAAGAAGTAAGGACGAACAGTGTCATGACCGCGCATAACGCAAAGATGGAACGACGCAAGTCGAAAGTCCGTCGCAATCTCAAGCAGGTTGCGAACGGTCGGCCACGGCTGTCCGTGCATCGCTCCTCGAAACATATCTATGCCCAGGTGATCGATGATCGCGACGGCCGGACTTTGGCTGCTGCTTCATCGATCGAGAAGGACATGCGCACCAACTTAAAAACCGGAGCAGACGTTTCGGCTGCGGCGGCGGTTGGCAAGCTTGTCGCCGAGCGGGCATCGAAAGCTGGTGTTAAACAGGTCGTATTTGATCGCGGCCAGTACATCTATCATGGTCGCATGAAAGCGCTTGCCGACGCTGCCCGCGAGGGCGGCTTAGACTTTTAGAATTGAAAGGACTAACCCGTGGCACGTTCCCCCGGCGGTGGTGGTGGTAGAGATCGCGGTCGCGATCGCGAGAAG
This sequence comes from Hyphomicrobiaceae bacterium, assembly GCA_031429105.1. Classification (GTDB taxonomy): domain Bacteria; phylum Pseudomonadota; class Alphaproteobacteria; order Rhizobiales; family Hyphomicrobiaceae; genus JAKFWF01. The sequence continues at coordinate 23,380 of JANOYV010000025.1, forward strand.
GCCGACAGCGAGTTTTCGGACAAGCTGGTTGGTATTAATCGCGTCGCGAAAGTGGTCAAGGGCGGCAAGCGCTTCGGCTTTGCAGCCTTGGTCGTTGTCGGCGATCTAAAGGGTCGCGTTGGCTTCGGTCATGGCAAGGCACGCGAAGTGCCGGAAGCCATCCGCAAGGCAACGGAAGCCGCGCGTCGCGCGCTGATCCGCGTGCCGTTGCGCGAGGGGCGCACCCTGCATCACGACAGTGAAGGCCATCACGGCGCAGGCAAGGTCGTCATCCGTTCGGCACCTCCAGGCACCGGTATCATTGCGGGTGGTCCGATGCGCGCGGTGTTTGAAATGCTGGGCGTGCAGGATGTTGTCGCCAAGTCGCTGGGTTCATCGAACCCATACAACATGGTGCGTGCAACCTTCGACGGATTGAAGCTTCAGGAAAATCCGCGCGGCGTTGCAGCACGACGCGGTAAGAAGTATGGCGACATCGTTGCGCGCCGCCGCGATGGATCAGCTGCTGAAGCAGATGCTGTCGGCGAAGCTTGACGCTTGAGTTCGCTCAGGGCGCAGTTTTGATTTGAAGGATACAAGACTATGTCGAAGCCACATACGGGCAAGATGATCACGATCGAGCAGGTCGCGAGCCCAAATCGGCGGCCGGAACGCCAGCGCGGTACGCTGGTCGGCCTCGGGCTGAATAAGCTGCATCGTCGCAAGACGATCAAGGACACGATCGAAGTTCGTGGCATGTTGAATAAGGTTGGGCATCTCGTTCGCATCGTCGACGAGAAGGTCTGAGGCGTTTTATTGCTGCCCCGTCCATCGGGGAACGGCCAAGGGAGTTAGAGGACATGCGCCTCAACGATATTAAAGACAACGAAGGCTCCAAGAAGGTGCGCGTCCGTATTGGTCGCGGCATCGGTTCTGGCGTCGGCAAGACCGGTGGTCGCGGCGGCAAGGGCCAGACGGCGCGTTCGGGTGTGCGCATCGGCGGCTTCGAAGGCGGCCAGATGCCGCTTCATCGTCGATTGCCAAAGCGTGGCTTTAACAAGTGGCGTCCGAAGGATTACAACGAGATCAACGTTGGCGATCTACAGAAAGCGATCGATGAGAAGCGTCTCGATGGTTCGAAGGCGATCACCGTCGCAATGCTCGTCGAAGCTGGTGTGCTGCGTCGCGGCCTGGATGGTTTGCGCCTGTTGGGCGATGGTGACCTCAAGGCGAAGCTTGCACTGACCGTCAACCACGCGACCGTCAAGGCTCGCGCTGCCGTTGAGAAGGCAGGCGGCTCGATTACGCTGATTGAAAAGAAGATCCTTGCCGATGACGTGGCGAAGGCTAAGAAAACAGCGGCTAAAAAAGCAGCCAAGGGCGGCAAGAAAAAAGGTGGCGACGCCGAGTGATCGGCAGCGCTGGTCAGCGGCGCCCGATTGGGCCAGCCGATCGGATCATGATGTGAGGTCGGATCGTAGTAGTGAGAGCTGGAGTTGCAATACGGCTAGCAATCTTGATCTTGACGTCCGACGAGCTATCTAGGTTCAAGTGCAGGCGTTGATCCGCCGGTCCATTTGCCCGCTGACCGAGTTGAGGAGACGAAACCCATGGCTTCGGCCGCCGAGCAGCTTGCCTCCAATATGAATTTGGGCGCCTTTTCTAAGGCAACCGAACTCAAGAAGCGCATCTGGTTTACGCTGGTTGCCTTGCTAGTCTATCGCCTTGGCACGTTCATTCCGATCCCTGGAATCGATCCGGTCGCCTTTGCACAGACATTCAAATCGAATTCGACCGGCATTCTGGGAATGCTGAATTTGTTCGCGGGTGGAGCTGTCGAGCGCCTAGCTATCTTTGCCTTGAATATCATGCCGTACATCTCGGCATCGATTATCATGCAGCTGATGTCCTCTGTCTCGCCAAAGCTCGAAGCCCTCAAGAAAGAGGGTGAGCAAGGCCGCAAAGCGATCAACCAATATACCCGCTACCTCACGGTTATTCTGGCTACATTCCAGGCCTACGGCATTGCCGTTGGGCTTGAGGGTTCGCGTGCTGGTGCAGCGTCAGTCGTGATCGATCCGGGTTGGTTCTTCCGCATTACAACCGTAATTACACTGGTTGGCGGCACTATGTTCTTGATGTGGCTTGGCGAACAGATCACGGCGCGCGGCGTTGGCAACGGCATCTCGCTGATCATCTTCGCTGGTATCGTCGCGGGCCTTCCCGGGGCACTGGTCTCGCTGTTCGAGCTCTCGCGCACTGGCTCGCTGTCGCCGTTCCTTCTAATTGCCCTGTTGGCGTTGATGTTGGCGGTGGTCGCGGCAATTGTATTTATAGAACGAGCGCAAAGGCGATTACTCATACAATATCCGAAGCGACAAGTCGGTAACCGCATGTTCCAGGGCGATAGCTCGCACCTGCCGCTCAAGCTCAATTCATCTGGCGTGATTCCGCCGATCTTTGCGTCGTCATTGCTGCTGTTGCCGATCACCGCCGCTCAGTTCTCCGCTGGTCCAGGTTCTTCTGGCCCGGAGTGGCTGACGACGATCGTTGCCGCGCTCGGGCGCGGACAGCCCCTGCACATTGCCCTCTATGTGGCTCTGATCATTTTCTTCTGCTTCTTCTACACGGCCGTGGTGTTCAACCCAACCGAGACCGCAGACAACCTGCGCAAGTACGGTGGGTTCCTTCCTGGGCGTCGTCCGGGTGCGCAGACGGCAGAATACATCGATTACGTGTTAACGCGCGTGACTGTCGTCGGGGCGATCTATCTTGCAATTGTCTGTGTCATGCCAGAGTTACTGATCTCCTACGCAGCCGTGCCGTTCTACTTTGGCGGCACGTCGTTATTGATCGCGGTGAGCGTGACAATGGATACGGTCGCCCAGATCCAGAGTCATTTACTGGCCCATCAGTATGAAGGCTTGATCAAGAAGTCGAAGCTCCGGGGGGGCAAAGGGCGCTGATGAATCTGATCTTTCTTGGACCGCCGGGTGCCGGCAAGGGTACGCAGGCGACACTGGTCGCTGAGAAGATGGGCATTCCGCAACTGTCGACGGGCGATATGTTGCGCGCAGCCGTGAAGGCTCAGACACCGGTTGGCCTCAAGGCCAAGTCAGTGATGGAACGTGGCGAACTCGTTTCTGACGCAATTGTGATCGGCATAATCGAGGAGCGGATCAGCCAGGCAGACTGTAGTCGAGGGTTCATTCTCGATGGGTTTCCAAGGACACTGGCGCAGGCTGCGGCACTCGACAGGCTACTGATTTCGCGCGGCAAGTCGGTTGATCGGGTCATCGAATTCAAGATTAACGACGCCGTTCTGTTAACGCGCATTGAAAAGCGTGCACAGGACGCGCTCGCCGCAGGTCAAAAGCCTCGCGCTGATGACAATGCCGAGGCGCTTAAGACGCGGCTGTGGGCATATTACAAGGAAACGTCTCCGTTGGTCGGGTACTATTACCGGGCTGGCAATCTGATTTCGCTGGATGCGATGGCACCCGTTGCCACGGTTACCGCCGAAATCGATAAGGCGTTGAGCTAAGGGTCGTGTCGGGATGACGCGGGGGTAAAACGTTGACGACAGATGACGTTTATGCGTAAAGACCCTGTGATTTTCTGCCGCAGCCATGAGAAAGTTCGTTAGCCGTGTCGCAAATGACCGGTGTACGGGCCCGTTGTGCTTGAAAACAATTGCAATTTGCCGTTTTTCCGGGTGCGGTGATCGGCTTTTGACTTTTTCGCACCCGTTTGAGATTGACTAGGAGATCAGAAGTGGCTCGTATCGCAGGCGTTAACATCCCGACCCAGAAGCGCGTTGTCATCGCGCTGCAGTATATCCATGGCATTGGCCCGAAGTTCGCCGAGGCGATTTGCGCCCACGTAGGTATTCCTGCCGATCGCCGCGTCAACCAACTGACCGACGCGGAAGTTCTCCAAGTCCGTGAGGCGATTGATCGCGAATACACGGTTGAAGGTGACCTCCGTCGTGAAGTTGCGATGAACATCAAGCGTTTGATGGATCTCGGCTGCTATCGCGGGCTGCGTCATCGTCGTGGCCTGCCAGTTCGTGGCCAGCGCACTCATACCAATGCGCGCACGCGCAAGGGACCAGCAAAGGCGATTGCTGGCAAGAAGAAGGCCTAAGAGGGGTCACAGGGCGGTAAGCGTGCGGGCCATAGTCTCGCTGTTTCTGATCGCGACTGACCCTCTCCGAAATTTATTAATTCAAGACACGTTCAAGATCAACACGGCCCTATGGGCATCGGAGTACCTGCCAGATGGCAAAGGAAGCAGAAAAAGGCCGGGCGAAAGTCCGCCGCAAGGAGCGCAAGAACATCACGTCGGGTGTTGCCCATGTGAATGCCAGCTTCAATAACACCATGATCACCATTACCGACGCACAAGGCAACACGATTGCTTGGTCATCGTCGGGCACAATGGGGTTCAAGGGGTCGCGCAAGTCGACGCCGTATGCGGCGCAGATGGCGGGCGAAGACGTCGCCAAGAAAGCTGCGGAGCATGGCGTGAAGATCCTCGAAGTCGAAGTAACAGGCCCAGGCTCGGGTCGTGAATCGGCGCTGCGCGCTTTGCAGTCGGTTGGCATGCAGATCACCTCGATCCGCGATGTGACGCCGATCCCGCATAACGGTTGCCGCCCGCGCAAGCGTCGCCGCGTCTAACGCGACCAAGGTTCAATCGAAAGAGGCGCTCCAACCGGGGCGCCTTGACGCGTTTTGCCGGATTTGGTCCGGTTTCCAGTTCAAGTCAGACGACCGTCAGCCCGTAGACGTGTCGTCCCAGCCAAGCGAGGCTACCCGTGGCAACCACAGCAGTCCTACAGAAGAATTGGCAAGATCTGATCAAGCCAGCCAAGCTTGAAATCCAAGCCGGTCGCGATCGCGACCGGGTGGCAACGATCGTGGCTGAGCCGCTGGAGCGCGGTTTCGGCATGACGCTTGGCAACGCGCTGCGTCGCGTGCTGCTGTCATCGCTTCAAGGGGCGGCGATCAAGTCAGTCCAGATCGATGGCGTGCTGCATGAGTTCTCGTCGATTCCCGGCGTCCGCGAGGACGTGACGAACATCGTGCTCAACATCAAGGAAATTGCATTGCGCGTCCACTCGGACGGCGTGAAGCGCATGGTGCTTAAGAAAGAAGGCCGCGGTCCGGCAAAGGCTGGCGATATCGAAGCCGGTTCCGACGTTGAAATCCTTAACCCAGAGCACGTGATTTGCACGCTCGACCAGGGCGCGTCGATCCGTATGGAATTCACCGCCGACATGGGCAAGGGCTACGTTGCAGCCGACCGCAACCGTCCGGAAGACGCGCCAATCGGCTTGATTCCGGTGGATAGCCTCTACGGTCCGGTGAAGAAGGTTTCATATAAGGTCGAGAACACGCGCGAGGGCCAGATCCTCGACTACGATAAGCTGACCATGCAGGTCGAAACGGACGGCTCGGTGCGGGCTGAAGATGCTATCGCCCTCGCTGCTCGCATATTGCAGGATCAGCTTGCCGTGTTCATCAACTTCGAAGAGCCGAAGCGGCCGACCGAAGAGACCAAGCACCCAGAGCTCGCCTTCAACGCGGCGTTGCTCAAGAAGGTCGACGAGTTGGAATTGTCGGTCCGTTCGGCCAACTGCTTGAAGAACGACAACATTGTCTACATTGGCGACCTGATTCAGAAAACAGAATCCGAGATGTTGCGGACGCCAAACTTCGGCCGCAAGTCGCTTAACGAAATCAAGGAAGTGCTGGCTGCCATGGGCCTTCATTTGGGCATGGAAGTGCCGAACTGGCCGCCGGATAACATCGAAGAGCTCGCAAAGCGGTTTGAAGACCAGTATTGATCTACAGTGCATGGCGGCCGGCTCCGCGTAGCGGAGTCACCATGCACCACTAATCTACCGCGCGTTGCGGCCGGCTCCACGGAGTGGAGTCGCAACGCGCAACTAAAACGAGGCGAGGCCGAAGAACCTCCCCGGGAAACAAACCAAAACCTCTAACCTAGGATATCGACTATGCGTCACCGTAAATTAGGCCGTCGCTTCAGCCGCGACCCCGGCCATCGTCAGGCAATGTTCCAGGCATTGGCATCAGCACTGATCCGCCACGAGCAGATCGTCACCACGCTGCCGAAGGCTAAGGACCTGAAGCGCGTCGTTGAAAAGTTCATCACGCTTGCAAAGCGTGGCGACCTCAATTCGCGCCGTCTAGCGGCTTCCCGTCTGCGTGACGAGGATATGGCCAAGAAATTGTTCGACGTGCTCGGTCCCCGCTACAAGGATCGTAACGGCGGCTATACGCGCGTTTTGAAGGCTGGTTTCCGCTTCGGTGATAGCGCACCACGTGCGGTCATCGAGTTGGTTGACCGCGACGTCTCGGCCAAGGGCAAGGAAGACAAGATCCGTGTTGAAGCAGAGAAGGGCGCTGCTGCACTTTAAGCGGCACGTGCTGATTTCCGTCGATATACATTAGATCAGAGCGGCTTCCGGCCGCTCTTTTTCGTATCTGGTCGAATCTGCGATGCCGAGCGATCCTTCAACCTATATTTCGCGACGCTATCACTACCGCCTGACGCGAGCGGACTGGGCTGCCTATGAAGGGCTGCCACAGGACTGCATCATTTCATTACGCGTCGGCATCGTCGTACTGGGTGTCACGGTTGGCTGGTACTACGAGCGATTGCAGCCGTGGCTGCCGTTCGAGGCGAATAGCAACGCGCAAACACTTGTTGTCGGCGCCGCTATCGCGGGGCTCTGGTTTGCGACTTCAACGCTCTGGCTGTCGCTTCGCAGATGGCGGCGTGTTACCAACCGTGCGATTGCCGACCGCGACCGGATAATCGAAGTATTCGCAAATCATGTCGGGTTGCATCGTGGCATGTCGGCTATCATCACCTGGGGTTCGATCAAGCAGATCATTGTGACGGCTGGCCACGTTTTCATAATTGAATCAAACTCCGATGTGCTGATCATGCCTTTGCGCGCATTCGAGAGTGCATCCGAGATGGCAGCATACGCCGTCTGGGTGCAGCAAAAGATTGATAGCGCGCCTCAGTGACGGCCAAAGTCTTCAATCGGTTCTGCAATCGGTCTATCTTCGCCAAATCGCGATAGGACGAGTTGAGGACCCAAGGACATGAACCATCCGGTTTTACTGCGGATCGCACTTTTGAGTTTTGTGGCGATTTGGGCAACGCCGCTCGTAGCCCAACGCAAGCTGCCACCGCCATCGCGTGACGCGGTACAGCTGTCTTTCGCGCCCATCGTAAAGCAGACAGCACCTGCGGTGGTGAACGTCTATGTGCGCACCAGGGTCCAGACCTTCACATCGCCGTTCGCCGATGATCCGATGTTCCGGCGTTTTTTTGGCGATCGGTTGGGCCAACCAAGCGAACGCCAGCAGAATTCGCTTGGCTCGGGCGTGATCGTCAATCCGAACGGCATTATCGTCACCAATACCCATGTCATAAAAGGCGGAGGGCAGACCGAGATCAAGGTCGTCTTGGCCGACAAGCGTGAATTCGATGCCAAGGTTATCCTGCAAGACGAAAAGACCGACATTGCCGTGCTGCGGATCGAAGGTGGCGATGGCAAATTCCCGACGTTGGAATTCGAAGATAGCGACAACCTGGAGGTCGGCGATCTGGTACTCGCCATTGGCAATCCGTTTGGCGTCGGGCAAACGGTAACGCAGGGTATCGTCTCGGCTCTTGCCCGCTCCGAGATCAGCCAATCGGAAGCGCAAGTGTTTATCCAGACCGATGCCGCGATCAATCCCGGCAACTCCGGCGGCGCGCTAGTTGATATGGCCGGGCGACTGGTTGGCATCAACACGGCGATCTTTTCGCGGTCGGGCGGCTCGCACGGGATAGGCTTTGCGATCCCGTCGAACATGGTTCGTGTGTATGTCGATAGCGCCGTGTCCGGGCGCAAGGTCGAGCGACCCTGGCTTGGCGCACGACTGGAAGCGCTGACGCGTGAAGTCGCAGAAGGGCTCAATCTTGATCGGGCGTCCGGCGCGCTGGTCACGCGGGTTTGGGACAAGGGGCCAGCCGCCGAGGCGGGGCTTTTGCCAGGTGATGTGATCACCGCTGTCGATGCTTTCGAAGTCGCCGATGCGCGCAGCGTGCTCTATCGGCTGGCGACACGTGGCGTCGGCAATCGCGTCCGCCTTGATGTGCTGCGCAAGGGAAAATCCCAGGCGGTAACGGTTGCCTTGTGCGCGGCTCCGGCGCCAACGAAAGACGACACGCGCATCATGGCTGGTGTGCATCCATTCGAGGGTGCGCAGGTTGCTAACTTATCGCCGTCGATCGCCGATGAACTGGCTCTCGAGGATCACGACGGCGTTGTCATCCTTGGCGTGCGAAACGGATCGACCGCCCAGCGGCTCGGCTTCCAGGCCGGAGATGTCATTATGCAGGTTGGGCGCGAAACCATGTCTTCGATCCTTGATCTGGAACGTGCCGTGGCACAGCGGCAGCGGACATGGGCCATCGGCGTCAAGCGCGGTGGCCGTCTGGTGCAGTTGCAGGTCCAGGGTTAGTTTGGGCCTCATCGGTGCTGTTGGATCAGCCAAGGCGTGTGAAGAAAAGCGACAGGTTGTTGGCTGGCATCGGTATGATTTCGGGCAGACTTAGGCCAACTGCAACGGCAAGGGCCGTCACAGCCTCAAGATCGCGGATGCCCCACTCCGGATTTTCTGCGCGCAGGCTTTCGTCGAACGCAACGTTACCCGGTGACGTGTGCTGGCTGTCACGGCGATATGGTCCATAGAGATAAAGAAAGCCGCCCGGATTGAGAGTGCGGGCGGCTCCTCGGATCAACCCTTCGGCGGCCTGCCATGGCGCAATGTGCATCATGTTGATGCACACGACGACGTCGGCGTGGGTAATTGGCCAGGTTGCTGCCGCCGCATTAAGCGCAATGGCCGGTCGGATGTTTGTCAGGCCACAAATTGCGCGCCAAGCGTCGATGCTGAGGCGGTTCTCAGCTTCGGGGTCGCTCGGTTGGAAGGTGAGCGTTGCTGAACTGCCTGATGCCAGATGCATCGTATGCTCGCCAGAGCCGCTTGCGATTTCCAGCACAAGCCCCTGCCGTGGCAGCTTCGGTACCAGGATCTCGCGGATCGGATCGCGGTTGCGTGCAGCCGACGGCGCATAGCGGCGGGCGTCACTGGGGGGAGATGTCACGGGAAGCCTCACGAAGCCTGTTGGAACGGATCGACCGCTGACCTATACGCCGCTCGCACAGCTGCTGTCATCTTCCAGCCGATCTTAAGTGCCGCAAATGCTCTTTCGCTTTTGCCCGCCGTCGCTGCATACTTCGCCCAACGAAAATCGTGGGAGCGAGCGACATGGTCACCAACAAGAAGCGCGTGTTTGTTCCAGATGCCATGGCGCCCTCTGCCGTCGCACTGTTAGAGGCTCGCGATAACATCGACATCCAGCGCTTTCCCAACATGATTGCAGCCGCCGCGTTCAACGAGTTGCTGGCGAAAAGTTCGCACGTCAATGCTGCGATCTTGGGGGCGACGCCGTTCAGCCCGGCCACCGTTGCCTCGTCCAAGGGGCTGCAAGTCGTTGCCCGGATCGGCGTCGGCTACGATGCGGTCGATGTGCCAGCATTGACGGCTGTCGGTGTGCCGTTGATGACGACGGGCATCGCCAATTCGCCGTCAGTCGCGGAACAGGCTGTATTTTTCATGCTGCAGTTGGCGAAGCGTGGCACCGAACTCAACGCGCTGGTGCAGGACGGTAAGTGGGCCGGTCGGATGGCGGTGCTACCCACCGATGTTCTGGACAAAACCGTGCTGATCGTCGGTTTCGGGCGTATCGGCACGCGGACGGCCAAACGCTGTCTCGCCATGGAAATGAATGTGCTTGTCTACGATCCATTCGTGAAGGCAGAGGCGATCAAGGCCGCTGGTTGTGAGCCCGTTACCGATCTCGATGCAGCCCTGGCGCGCGCTGATATCCTGACGCTGCATTGCCCAAAGACGACTGTCACCAACGGCATGATCAATGCCGCACGGCTCGCTTTAATGAAGCCGACGGCGTTCCTCGTGAATACCGCGCGCGGAGGCATCGTTGATGAAACGGCACTCCACGCCGCGCTCGTTGAAAAGCGGATCGCTGGTGCTGGCCTCGACGTGTTCGCCCAGGAGCCACCGCCGACCGATAATCCATTGCTGAAATTGCCGAATGTCATTGTCGCCCCTCATATCGCAGGCGTGACCCGCGAGTCGGTCGAGCGCATGGGGCGTCAGGCCGTGCTCAATGTCTTGAGCGTGCTCGATGGCTCCCCGATCCGAGAGAACGTGATCAACCCGGAAGTTCTCGGATAACTGGGCAAGCGCCGTTCAAACCGCGCCGGTGACTTTCAATTCGGCAACGCGCGCGGTTGAAAGTCCCAGCAGTCCTTCAAGGATCTCGGTGGTGTGTGAGCCGAGCGGCGGCCCGAGGTGGTCGATGCCGCCGGGTGTTTTGCTGAGGCGCGGCACGACGTTGGGCACAGCCAATGTCCCGAGCCTCGGGTCTGCCACGTGAGCGATGTTACCACGTGCCGCATACTGCGGATCGGTGAAGATCTCGTCGATAGCGTAGATCGGTCCGCATGGTACCTGGAACTCTTCGCAGGTGCGCAATACGTCAGCTTTTGTCAGGCTCGACGTCCACCGCGTGACGTGCGCATCGACATCGGCGCGGTTGCGCTCACGGTTCGCAAGCTGGGCCCAGTCGGCCGGCGCTGGCATCCCAGATTGCGCCATCGCCGCTTCAAGCCGCTCGTAGATCTTGTCGTTCGTGCAAGCGATGGCGACCCAGCGGTCATCCTTGGTTGGATAATGGCTGTGGGGAACAACGTTGACGGTGCCCGGCCCCATTCGTTGCCGAACAAAGCCGCGCGTGTCGAAGGCGGGCGCCAATTCGTCAAGAATACGAAACACGGGTTCGTATAGCCCGATGTCGACGACCTGACCCTTGCCCGTGGTATCGCGCGATCTGAGTGCCAATAGCGCGCCAAAGGCACCATAGATGCCAGCGAGATAATCGGGGATGGTCGCTGAGCCTGGTGTAACCGGCGGTCGGTCGGGGTAGCCTGCAAGAAACGACAGTCCGCCGAACGCGTTGGCGATGCGGCCGAAACCAGGGCGACCACTATAGGGGCCGGTTTGGCCGTAGCCGGAAATGCGGACCATCACGAGGCGCGGATTGATGGCGGAAAGGACATTCCAGCCCAGACCCCACTTTTCCAGCGTACCGGGTTGGAAGTTTTCGACCAGCACATCCGAAATCGCGACCAGACTTTTGAGAACCTCGGCACCGTCTGGCTTGCGTAGATCGAGTGTGATGGACTTCTTGTTACGGCATTCGGACAGCCACGGCAGCGTTTCGCCACAGGGGTGCATCGTTCCGAACTTGCGCAAAGGGTCGCCGACCTCGGGCAGTTCGCATTTGATCACCTCCGCACCGAACTCTGCCAGTTGGGTCGTGCAGTACGGACCTGATATAAAGCTCGACACATCGATAACGCGAATACCGTCGAGGGGGCGAGGCAAGGCGGCGCTCATGGTGGGATCCTCAGGCTCATTAGCGTGCGCTTCAAGTCGGTTGTGATCGTGTCATGTTAACCTGACGAACCTTCGACCCGAAATCTGCATGCACAGATAACGTTAGCGTCTACCGCATGGCGCCCCTGCGAAACGGTCAATGGTCCACGTATTCAATGGTCCATGTGTGTTGGTATCGCGATGCCTGCATCAAAAGCTGCCTTCGCGCGGCCGAGGGCTGCCAAATCACGATTTGCACTGGCTGCGTCGAAAACGGCGCGCGCAAGTTGGCCACCGAGCACTTGCGCCAAGCCGATAACGCACAGCGTGATGCCGCCGGACGCCGCGATCAATGGCGGTTGGCTCGCAATCAGCGATGGCATCGTTGCTAACCCGCCGCCGAATGCTGACAATAGTCCAACGATGAGGCCTGCGATCCCAACCCCGATTTGCAGGAAACCAAGAAACGTGAACGCCCGTGCGATCAAGCGGCCCGAGCGGTAGCGCCGCCGGGATTTTGGCAACAGAAACGTCGGGCGGATCGCGACTTCCGTGCCTGCATTCTGCGGTTGCATCGGACGCCTAGTGCTAGGTCCTTGCATAGGGCCGCTGGGCTGGCTTGCCGCCGGATAGGAATGGTTGGCGTACCCATTAGGACCGGTCGGCGCGCCGTTTGAGTAGTGACCGTTGGCTGCGGAACCGTTTGGCTGCGGGCCATATCCGATCTCGGCCGTGCCGGCGTGGGCGCCAAGTTTCGTTAACGCTTCTCGGGCAGTCGCTGCCTCCGGCGACCGTGGCAGGTGATCGGTCAGGTGGCGGTAGAACTGAATTGCGTATTCGACACGTCCCTCAACCTCGGCGCGACGTCCCGCTTCAAGGATTTGCACGGCTGAAAACTGCTGCGGCCCCTGCGCCATCGCGCACCCCGGTTCAAATGACTTAACCTAATGCTCTATATTACAATACTTAAAGTCAATTGTCAGCAGTGGGAAGAATGCGGCGACCGAACCAAGTGCGGGCGACAGCCAGCTCCGCCGCGTTGTCGACGTCGCACAGGCTATCCGTCATGGCGATATGCGAACCCGTTAGATTGTGGGTCGTGTCGGTCAAAGTGGTCGGCGAAGACCACCGAACGCCCGCAAACGGACTGCGGACGCGGGGCCTGCGCCGCAGGCCGACAAGCCAGTAGCCGCCGTCAGCAGCAGCGCCCAGTACGGCATCCGCGCTTCGTAGCAGTGTAAACGCACGGGCGATATGTGATGCGGTGATTGCTGGGATATCGGTGCCAATGATGATCACTGGGCCTGGGCCCGCTTCGTCCATCACGCGCTGCATCCGCTGGCCGAGGTCGCCAAGTCCCTGGCGTTTGCGATTACTGTTTCGCGGCCAGAAGGGATTTGCAATGCCAGTATCTGGCGCAACCGATATCGAAGTTTGCCAACGCGGGTCACGCCCGACACGCGCCAGCACGTTCACGACCGAGTGACGAAAAAAGCGAACCGCTTCGACGGCACCAACCTCGCGTGCCAATCGCGTTTTGACGCGCCCCATCACGGGCACTTTTGCCATTATGACCAAGCGGCACTGAAAAGGCGCCGCGGTGATCCGCGACGCCTTTGTTTTGAGGCCTGGCCGATTGAGCCGCTTTCGCATCAAGCAACGGGCTTGAACGTGTAGCCCGTGCCGTCCTTAGCGATCGTGCCGGCGCCTGGCATACCGAAATGGTAACCGGTGACGATGATCTTATCGGCGATGGCACGATCCATCAGTTTACGGCGAACAGCTTCGGCTGCCGCGGCATCGGCATCGAAGGCCGCATGCCAACCTGGGTTCTTGACGAACAGCGCTGGAATGTTGGTCACATCCGCCAGCACCATCAACTGCTTTTTGCCTGAGGCAACGAGGTAGCTGGTGTGACCCGGTGTATGGCCGTAGCTCGCAACCGATGTAATGCCCGGAACGACTTCCTTGCCATCCTCGATCAGGGTCACATTCTTCCAGGTGCCAAGCGTTGCCTGGACGCGCTTGGCTAGGCCATGACGCGCCTCGGGAAGCTTCGTGAATACGCTGGGGTCGTTCCACCACTTCTGCTCTGTAGCTGGCACGATGATCTGGGCATTCGGGAACACTTGCGCATTCGTATCCTTGGCCATCAAGCCGAAGATATGATCGGGGTGATAGTGCGTGACGATGATCGTCGAGATCTTTGCTGGATCGATGCCAGCTGCCTTCATGTTCTGCGACATCATAAGGCCAGCGGTGGGTTGCACCTGTCCGCCGGTGCCTGAGTCAAACATCGTGTACTTACCCTTGATCTTCACGACCGTAACCGTGAACGGGATCGGCACATGCGCGTCAGTCATTTTGGCCGCAACGAGCGCTTTCTTAGTATCCTCGATCGAGGCATTCTTGATGAAGGCGGCATCGTGAGCTTTTTCCCAAATACCGTCGTAGATCGTCGTCACTTCGGCATCGCCGACCTTGAAGCGCTTGAAGCCCATGACTTTGGGTACAGTGCCCGCGCCTGAGCCTGACCCCGATCCTGCCTTTTGCGCCTGAGCTGGCGCGATGAATTCGAGAGGGCCGTTGAGGCCGAAGGCTGCTGCGGCGGCGGTGCTGGAAAAAACCACATTTCGGCGGGAGAAATTGGTCATCGTGTCGTTTCCTTTTGAGGATCGAGGCGGGCGCAATGGCTAATGTTCCGCCGCGCAATCTACTGGCAGTGCTGATTTCGCGAAAGTGGGATTACGTGCTGGATTGTTGCGAAATGCGAAACGATGTGTGCGGCACCGCCCGCAGTTCCTCGAAGTGGTCGGCCGAACACCAAAACGTGATCGCTCATCCATAGAGCCGCACAATGACCCGCACCGGCATGTGCATCAGGTATAGCACTAGGCATGACAGGTTTCGCGCGATGCGCATGATGTAACCGTCGCGCCGATAGCGAGCGGCACTGGTTATGGCTCGGGCGCGCAGCATCACGATGCGATGACGGCCCAAGCGCCGTACGATATCGACATCCTCCATCAGCGGCATCGGTCGATAGCCTCCGATCGTCCGGTAGAGCGATTGCTGTAGCAGTAAGCCTTGGTCGCCATAGGGCAATTTGAGGAGCGCGCACCGCAATCGGACGCCAACTTCGACCACGCGCGGCATGACGCCGACATCATCGAGGCTGAAGCGCAATGCTGCCGCCTTGGCTGGGATTTTGTCGCGATCAACCTGTTCCATGAAGTGGGTGACGTCGCGCTCCCAGCCAGGTTCCATCACAGTGTCGCCGTGCAAGAACATCAGCCATGGGCCACGCGCAAGCAGCGCACCGCCGATCAATTGCTGCCCGCGGCCCGGCTCGGATTTCACGACAGTCGCACCAAACGCGTCGGCAATCTGCACGGTGTGATCGGTCGAACCGCCATCGACGATGATCACTTCGCGCACGATCCCCTCGACCACCGCTGGGATCAGCGCCGTGAGCGTATCGCCGAGTGAACTCTCGGCATTGCGGGTCGGGATAATGATTGAGATCATTTGCGGGTGGCGGCCTTTGTCACCGGCCTTAGCACAAAGTGTCTGCAGTTTGCATTTGCTCAGGCTAGATATTTTGTTCTTTATTTGTTCTTAAATTGTGCTATGCAGAACATCATGGATATCGAACCTCACGATTTCAGCGATGAACCCATAACGCCAGTGCCGCTGCCGGATGCAGAGCGGCGGCGCGGGCGTGGTGCACGGTCAAACCGCGTAGGTCGGTTTGAAGCTGAAACGCGCGAAGAGACCGACGACGGCTGGGGGAATTTGGCCACGCTCGATGTGTTTCGAACGCAAGTCAGGATCGAGCCTGCTAAGAGTATTATCTCGACCAACGATAGTCCCGATATCTCATTCGACCAGTCGATCAATCCATATCGCGGGTGCGAGCACGGATGCGTCTATTGCTACGCAAGGCCCGGCCATTGCTACTTGGGCCACTCGGCAGGCCTCGACTTCGAGACCAAGCTCTATGCCAAAACCAATGCCGCAGCGGTTCTCGAACGCGAGCTTGCAGCACGCAGTTACGTCCCCAAGACGATTGCACTCGGAGCCGTAACGGACCCCTACCAGCCGATTGAGCGGGACTATCGCATTACGCGCGAAATCCTGGAGGTGTTGGATCGGGCCAACCATCCCGTGGGAATTGTCACAAAATCGGCATTGGTGGTGCGCGACATCGATATCTTGCAGCGGATGGCATCGCGCGGGCTGGTCAAGGTTGCGCTTTCGGTCACCACGCTCGATGGCACGGTTGCTCGCGCAATGGAGCCGCGTGCGGCAACGCCCGCACGACGTATTGAAGCGATCCGCCAACTGACTGCGGCCGGCATTCCAGCCCAAGTGATGGTCGCACCGATTATTCCAGGTCTCAACGATCATGAAATCGAGGAGATATTGCAGGCGGCGTTTGAGGCGGGCGCACGCGATGCAGGCTACGTGTTGTTGCGATTGCCGCTCGAATTGAAGGAAATATTCCGCGAGTGGTTGTTGACCGAGTTTCCGGATCGGGCCAAGCGCGTGATCAACATCTTGCGCTCGATGCATGGCGGCAAGGATTACGTCGCAACGTTCGGGCTGCGTCAGCGCGGCAGCGGTCCCTATGCCGACCAGATCGCAGCGCGGTTTAGGCTCGCATTACAGCGTTTGGGGATGAACAAGCGCCATTTGAAGCTGCGGACGGATTTGTTTCGCGCTCCGGTTGCGAAGGGCGGGCAGATGCGGTTGCTTTGACTAGGCCGGTTCAAGGCGCGACAATGGTCCATGGCACGGGCCGATTCGATGATGCGCGCTTCGTTTGAACTGGAGGAGGTTTCATACCGCCTTCACGGGGGGCCGATTTGTGGCGTCGATGAAGCCGGGCGCGGGCCCTGGGCCGGTCCGGTGGTGGCGGCGGCTGTCATTCTGGATCCAACTGCTATTCCGCCTGGAATTGCCGACAGCAAAGTGCTGGATGCCGACGCGCGGGAGCGCCTCTATCCGCGCATCATGGAATCGTCACGCGTCGGCGTCGGTATCGCGCAGGTGGACCGCATTGACCGCGACAACATCTTGCACGCGACCATGTGGGCGATGCAGCAGGCGATTGCCGGATTGCCGCAACTTCCCAGGCTGGCATTGATTGATGGTAATCGCTCACCGCTGCTCAAATGCGAAACACGGGCGATCGTCAAAGGTGATGCAAAATGTTTGTCGATTGCAGCCGCTTCGATCATCGCCAAGGTAACGCGTGATCGGTTGATGATTGAGCTCGGTCGCGAATTGCCGGGCTATGGTTTTGAGCGACACAAGGGTTACGGCACGCCCGAACATAGCGAGGCGCTGGCCCGCCTCGGCGTAACCCCCTATCATCGACGCTCGTTCAAGCCAGTGCAGCTGGCATTAGGATTGAGCTAAGCAAGGTCTCTCTCGATATAGTAAAGGGCGACGTACAATGACACAGCTTGCGGATCTTACAGCGGCTGAGTTGCTGGAGGGCTACGCCCGTCGCACGTTTTCTCCCTTGGAAGCGACGCGTGCAGTAATCCAGCGCGCCCAGTCCGCCGAGCCCCAGCTGCAAGCGCTGTATGCTTTCGATCAGGAACTGGCACTTGCCGCTGCCCGCCAGTCGGAGCAACGCTGGTTAAATGGCACCCAACGTGCGCTGGAAGGTGTGCCTGTCACGATCAAGGAGAACATTCGCTCAAAGGGTGTTGCGATGCCGCTGGGCACGGCAGCAAGCGTTCTAACGCCCGCGATCGATGACGCACCGCCAACGGCCCGCCTTCGGGAAGCTGGCGCGGTTCTGATCGCTAAGACGACGATGCCGGACTATGGCATGACGTCATCGGGTCTCTCGAGTTTTCACCCGTTGACCCGCAATCCATGGGATTTGACGAAGAACCCAGGTGGCAGCTCGGCTGGAGCCGGGGCGGCGGCGGCGGCTGGATATGGTCCGCTGCATATCGGCACCGATATTGGTGGATCGATCCGGCTTCCAGCGTCGTGGTGCGGGGTGTTCGGATTGAAGCCAAGTTTCGGTCGGGTGCCGATTGATCCGAGCTACTTCGGACGAGTCGCCGGGCCGTTGACACGCACCGTTCGCGATGCGGCCCTTGCCATGCGCGAACTGACGAAACCCGACGTTCGCGATGGCATGTGCCTTCCACCAGAGCAGATAGATTGGCTGGATCTTGAGCGCGATGTAAAGGGACTACGACTAGGTTTTCATCTTGATGCTGGAACAGGCCTGCCAGTCGACGCCGACGTCAAAACAGTCATTCAGCAGGCGCTCAAGCGTTTCGCCGATGTCGGCGCCATCGTCGAGCCAATGCAGCCATTCTTCACGCGTGAAATGCTCGATGGCATGGATCGCTTTTTCCGTCAGCGGGCTTGGCTCGATCTTGCGGCTTTGCCGACTGAGCGTCGGCAACGTGTGCTGCCCTACATTCGCGATTGGGCGGCCAGCGCTGAGCACTTTACCGGCGCGCAAGTGTTCGATGGTGTCAGCCAAATGCTCGCGATGCGATCCGCCGCTATTGCAGCTTCTGTGCCCTATGATTTTGTCTTGTCACCGGTCGCTCCGGTCGCGGCCTTTGCCGCCGAATGGGCATCGCCTATCAATGATCCGGAGCGGCCGTTCGAACATATTGCGTTCACACTGCCCTACAATATGAGTGAGCAACCGTCGGCCTCGATCAATGCTGGCTACATGCCGGGCGGGTTGCCGGTTGGCTTGCAGATCACCGGACGTCGTTTCGATGATCTGGGTGTCTTGCAACTGGCGCATGCTTTCGAGCTGATGCGGGGTGCGCAAAAACCATGGCCCGCGTTCGCCCGCTAGCCGTGTGAGTGATGGCTGACCATCGTGTGGTGCGCTAGCAAGCGGTGCCTGTGCCGACTACATTTGGAGGCAGTTTCATCGCTAGCTAGCGCGCCAACAGGATTGGACCGCCATGACCGGACGATTGCAAGACAGGATTGCGCTGGTCTTTGGTGCCGGATCGATCGGCCCCGGCTGGGGCAATGGTAAGGCCAGTGCCGTGGCGTTCGCGCGGGCGGGCGCCAAGGTTGTTTGCGTCGATATTGGTCTCAAGGCTGCACAGGAGACGGCAGGGATCATCAGCGACGAAGGCGGTGTAGCCTTGGCGCTCGCCTGCGACGTTACAAAAACAGCCGAGGTGAAAAGCGTCGTCGATCGCACTGTGCAGGAGTACGGGCGGATCGATGTCCTGCACAACAACGTTGGGCATGCGAAGATGGGCGGACCTGTCGAACTCAGCGAGGAGGATTGGGACCGCGAACTTAACGTCAACATGAAGGGTGTGTTTCTGGCCTGCAAACACGTGCTGCCGTTTATGGTGGCGCAGGGGCGCGGCAGCATCGTCAACATTTCGTCGGCGGCAGGCCTGCGCTATGTGGGCTATGACTACGCCAGCTACTATGCCGCAAAAGGCGGGCTCAATCAGCTGACCGTGGGTCTGGCGCTGCAGTACGCCAAGCAAGGTATCCGCGTGAACGCCATTTGCCCCGGTCTGATGGACACGCCCATGATTTACGATCAGATCACGGCTGCCCACAGCTCGAAGGCGGAAATGGTTGCAAAGCGCAACGCTGCCTGCCCTACCGGCAGAATGGGTACGGGCTGGGATGTCGCCCATGCGGCTGTGTTTCTCGCAAGTGACGAAGCATCTTACATCAACGCGGCGATTCTGCCGGTCGATGGCGGGCTCACGGCGCGGGCCATTTGATCCACGGGATAGGACTTTTCAAACGCTCCGCCACGCGTTACTCCCTCGGATCATGAAGTCCAACGTGTGCGACGGCGACAATTCATGCAGGTGATCCAAGGCGCGGACCCCTTTCCGGTAGCGCTACGGAGCGCGGTGCTGGCGATCGGCAACTTTGATGGTGTGCATCGTGGCCACCAAGAACTGCTGGCTGAAGCGCGGCGCACAGCTAAACTGAGCGGCTCGCCATTCGGTGTAATGGTCTTTGAACCGCATCCGCGCAGCTATTTTCGGCCTGATCTGGCGCATTTCCGGTTAACCACTCACCAGCGGCAGATGCAACTTTTTGCGGCCAGCGGCCTTGATTTTGTGGTTGTCCAAACATTCGATGCGGCACTTGCAAAACTCTCTGCCGGCGCATTTGTCGATGACATTCTTGTCGCCAGGCTTGGCGTCTCCCACGTCGTCATCGGGTATGATTTCAGCTTTGGGGTGAACCGCAGCGGCACGACCGACGCGATGCGAAATAGCGGCGCGAAACTAGGTTTTGGAGTGACGGTTGTGGCTCCGGTTGGCAACGGCGGCGCCGTTTTCTCGTCGAGCGCCGTGCGTGGCCTGTTGGCCCAGGGCGATGTTGCCGGTGCCAACTTTGCCTTGGGGCATCGCTGGCGTGTTTCGGGCCGCGTCGTTGGCGGAGCAAAGCGCGGAACGGGGTTGGGTTTTCCAACGGCCAACGTCGCAATGCCCGCGGGCACGAAGCTCGGCCATGGCATTTATGCTGCATGGGTTCATGTCGGACAAGATCGATACGCCGGTGCGGCCTACCTTGGCACCCGGCCCCAGTTCGACAACGGCGCACCCGTCCTCGAAGTCTTCCTACTAGATTTTGACGGGGATTTGTACGGCCAGGAAATCAGCGTCGCCTTTGTCGATTTTATTCGCGGCGATGGCGCGTTCGAGGGCATCGACGCGCTGAAAGCTCAAATGGAACGTGATTGCGCGCGCGCCACCGAGATTTTTTCTGCTGTAGATCGAAATGATCCGCTGAAAAACTTCCACCTGTACGCGGCTTGAAATGTTGATAGATTACGTGCGCGACGCGACCTGACCAGCGATCCGTCGCACATAGCTTGCGTATTCAGATTTGCCGAGCTTTGTCAGCCACGGTTCCATCTGCGCCACCGACGTGAAGCCGTAACGCAAAGCAATTTCCTCGGGGCAGGAGATCTTCATGCCCTGTCGCTTCTCTAGCGTTGCTACGAATTGGCACGCCTCCAACAAAGAGTCGTAGGTGCCGGTATCAAGCCACGCAAAGCCGCGCCCCATGCGTTGCACGTTTAGCTTACCAGCCTCGAGGTAGCAGCGGTTGACGTCGGTGATTTCAAGTTCGCCTCGCGATGAGGGCTTGATGGTCGCCGCATGACGAAGCACATCGTTGTCGTAGAAGTAGAGACCGGTGACCGCCCAATCAGATTTCGGCACTTGCGGTTTTTCCTCAAGACTCGTCGCGCGGCCCTGGGCATCGAAGGCAACAACGCCGTACCGTTCGGGGTCACGCACCTCATAGGCGAACACGGTGGCGCCGCTCGTCGCGTTTTTGGCGGTGTTCAACATGGTCGGCAAGTCGTGGCCGAAGAAAATATTATCGCCAAGGATGAGCGCGCAACGGTCATTCCCGACGAAATCAGCGCCGATGATGAACGCCTGGGCCAGGCCATCGGGACGGGGTTGTACTGCAAACGTCAACTTCACGCCGAACTGTGAGCCATCACCCAGCAGCGACTTGAACTGTGCCTGATCATGCGGCGTCGTGATGATCAAAATATTTCGAATGTCGGCCAGCATCAGCACCGATAGCGGATAGTAGATCATCGGTTTGTCGTAGACCGGCAGAAGCTGCTTCGATAAGCCGAGCGTCAGCGGATAAAGCCGCGTGCCGCTACCGCCTGCCAAAATGATGCCCTTCATTGTCGTCTGCCCCCGGATCTAAAATTCTTATGCGCGTTGCGCCCTCATTATGCGACCAAGGCACTTGCGAAGCCCTGACTCCCAGTCGGCGACCTCAATGCCATAGACGCGCGCGAGTTTCTCAGTATCGAGTTTCGAGTAGGCTGGCCTGTGCGCTTTCGTTGGGAAATCGGCAGTTGTGATCGCATGTACGGGAACATGTGGCCCACCATAGTCTTTGGAGACACTCATGATTGTCCGTGCAAAACCGCACCAAGTGGTTTCACCAGCCGATGCCAAATGGAACACGCCGAACTGTGGCGCACCAGCGGATGTTGCGGCGATCACGCCTGCGATCTGCGCAGTTATCTCGGCGATGTCGCCAGCAAACGTTGGGCTACCGCGTTGGTCATCGACCACACGCAGTTCCGGTCGTTCGGCCGCCAAGCGCAACATCGTCTTGAGGAAATTCGCGCCATCCGGGCTACAGACCCAAGCAGTTCGAAGGATCACATGGCGCGGGTTAGCGGCGGCCACTGCCGCTTCTCCTGCAAGTTTTGATGCCCCGTAGACACTTTGCGGGCCAGTTGGATCGTGTTCGCGGTAAGGCGTCGTCTTTTGACCATCGAACACGTAGTCAGTTGAAAATTGGATGATCGCGGCACCCACCTTCGCGGCGGCACTGGAGATCGCGGCAGCGCCATCACGGTTGATGGCGAATGCGACGGCAGGTTCATCCTCGGCCCGGTCAACGGCTGTGTAGGCCGCGGGATTTATGACGACGGCGGGCTTGGCTGCGATGATGGCGTCGGTCAGCTCGGCTGGGCGGGTCAGGTCATAGTCGGGCCGTGCAAGTATTGTGACGTCGAAGCCACGCGCAGGCAATTCACGAGCGAGGCTCATCGCGACCTGCCCCTTGCCCCCAATCAGTACCACGCGTTTCCCGACTATGGTCATGGTGTGCTCGACTTCTCGACTAGGCCGAGGCGTTCACCGCGATAGACACCAGCACGCAAGGGCTGCCACCACGATGGATTGTCGAGATACCACGCCACCGTTCGCTCGATGCCGGTAGCAAACGTCTCGTGCGAACGCCAGCCGAGTTCGGTCTCGATCTTGGTCGGGTCGATGGCATAGCGGCGGTCGTGTCCAGGGCGATCCTTGACATAAGTGATCAGGGAACGTCGGGGCGTTGCGCCCGGTCGCTTTTGATCGAGGATATCGCAGATGGTTTCAACCACCGTTAAGTTCTGCATCGGCGCACGACCACCGACGTTATAGGTCTGGCCAACGCGACCGGCTTCCAGCACAAGCGCCAAAGCCTTGGCGTGATCATCCACATAAAGCCAATCGCGCTCCTGGCGACCATCGCCGTAGACCGGCAGCGGCTTGCCCTCAAGCGCATTTAAAATAACCAGCGGGATCAACTTCTCCGGGAAGTGGTAGGGGCCATAGTTGTTCGAGCAATTGGTAATGAGCGTCGGAAGGCCGTAGGTTTCGTGCCACGCGCTCACGAGGTGGTCGGATGCCGCTTTACTGGCAGAGTAGGGCGAGCGCGGGTCATAGGGGGTCGTTTCCAGAAAATAACCCTCTGGTCCAAGGCTGCCGTACACTTCATCGGTCGAGACATGCAAAAAACGGAACGCAGAACGGCGGGGCTCCGGCAGCGCACTCCAGTAGGTGCGGGCGGCTTCCAGCAGGGTATGGGTGCCAACGATATTTGTCGTGATGAACGCGGCCGACCCGGTTATCGAGCGGTCGACATGGCTTTCGGCCGCCAAGTGCATGATTGCGTCGGGCAGCGTCTCAGCGATGATACGGTCCATCGCAGCGCGGTCGCAGATGTCGGCCTTGATGAACCGGTACCCAGGCTTGTCGTCGATGGCCGACAACGAAGCCAGATTTGCTGCATACGTGAGCGCATCGACGTTGACGACAGACCAGCCTTTTTCAGTCACCAGATAGCGGCACAGGGCCGATCCGATAAAGCCCGCACCGCCTGTCACAAGAACTTTCATCGGACCGTCTCTTGAGTTTCAGAACTGGGGTGGGAGATCGCGCAGACGTGGCAGCTTCGCATCTTTGTCCGATAACACGGCTGCAGCTGCGTTGACCGGCCATTCGATCCCGAGATCCGGATCATTCCAGATTACGCCACCATCGTTGGTCGGTGCGTACACGTTCGACACCTTGTAAAGCACTTCTGTGTCTGGTTCGAGCGTGCAGAAGCCATGCGCAAACCCGACCGGCACGAAGATTTGAGTCCAGTTTTCAGCCGAAAGCTCAGCGCTGACATGCTGACCATACGTTGGCGAATTGCGTCGCAAATCAACGGCCACATCAAGAATACGGCCCTTAGTCACGCGCACAAGTTTGTCCTGACCGAATGGCGCGGTCTGGAAATGGAGGCCGCGAATAGTACCAATCGTGGCCGAACGCGAGTGATTGTCCTGGACAAACTCCGTTGTGATGCCAACAGCAGCTAGGCTTGCGCGGCTATAGACTTCGGAGAAGAATCCGCGCGCATCGCCAAAGCGCTTCGGTCGAATTAGTTTAACATCCGGTATCGCCAGGGCTTCGATTTCCATCGCTTATCCAATGTTTCATTTGCAATAACGCTCCTGATAGCCGTTCAAAGGCGGTGCGCACAAGCGGCTTGCTGCACTTATGCGATGCGGATCATTGCTGTGGCACTTCGACGACTACCAGATGACCGGGGGCATAGACCGCGCTACCATGGCCTAAGGCACCGCGAAGAACGACGAGCAAAGAGACGAACATGAAACTCACCGGCAATTGGAACTACCCGACATCGATCAAGTTTGGCGCAGGCCGTGTCGCGGAACTGGCGGCAGCCGTCAAGTCGGCTGGCATTAAGCGGCCCCTCCTCGTGACGGACCCGGTGCTGGCCAAGCTACCGATTGTCGCCAACGCGATCGCGCTGCTCGAAGCCGATGGCCTGCCGACCAAAGTGTTCTCGGACATCAAGCCGAACCCGATCGCAGCGAATGTCACGGCTGGTGTTGCCGCTTTGAAGGCTGGCAACCACGATGGTGTCGTGGCATTCGGCGGCGGCTCGGGGCTTGATGCTGGCAAGGTCATCGCCTTCATGGCTGGCCAAACGCGGCCGATGTGGGACTTCGAGGATGTCGGTGATTGGTGGACCCGGGCCGACCCAAAAGGCATTTTCCCGATTATCGCAGTGCCAACCACGGCTGGCACGGGCTCCGAGGTTGGTCGCGCTGGCGTCATCACCGATGAGACGACCCACACCAAGAAGGTGATCTTCCATCCCCTGATGATGCCGAAAGTGACCATCTGTGATCCGGAACTGACGGTCGGCATGCCGCGCTTCATCACCGTTGGCACCGGTATGGACGCGCTCGCTCATTGTCTGGAAGCCTACTGTGGCCCGTTCTATCATCCGCTGGCGGATGGCATTGCCGTCGAAGGATTGCGGCTCGTGAAGGAGAATCTGCCTCGCGTCGCTAAAGATCCGAACGATATCGAGGCACGTGCACACATGATGTCGGCGGCTGCCATGGGAGCGACGGCGTTCCAGAAGGCGCTGGGCGCGATCCACGCGCTCTCGCATCCAGTTGGGTCATTGTACGACACGCACCACGGCATGACCAACGCGGTGTTCATGCCCTACGTGCTCAGCTTCAACCGCCCGACTATCGAGGACAAGATTGCGCGGGCCGGTGCCTATCTCGGACTAAAGCCGGGTTTCACGCCGTTCATGGATTGGGTGCTACAACTACGCGAGGAAACCGGCGTGCCGCACACGCTGGCGGCTTTCAATGTCGGACCTGAAAAGTTCGACCTGATGAGTCGAATGTCGCCAAAGGACCCGACCGCTGGTGGCAACCCGATCCCGCTCGACGAGGCCGCCTGTCGCAAGCTGTTCGAGGCGGCGTATGAGGGGCGGTTGTGAGTTCAGCTGGACTTCACGACTTGAAAAAATTAGTGAAGTCCGACCACTGCTCGATACGGAAAGACCGAATGTCGCGCACGCATCCGGTGAACCACTGCAGCGACTTTAGTGCCTGAAGGGCCGCGAAAAGGTTCGCTAGGTCTTCACGCTCACAAACATACACACTGCCCTGCACCCACGTGACGCCGAACCGCTTGAGTGTAGTTCCAATATCGAGATACGCTTGCGGCACCCCCTTAGGGTGTCGCTGTTTGACTTCGGCAACTGTCAGATCAAAAGCGATTGCAAACATCAGTGAGCAATCGGATCGTTGAGTATGTCACGCAATGGATAGTCGAGTTCTTCCCCGGATTCGACAACGCGGATACGCAACTCTACGTTCGTGCCGACCAAACCCTCAGCTGCTGAAACGATTTGGTAAACTGGTCCGCGCTCGCCAAACCGTCGGAACGATCCGATCAAATCAGCCAACGGTATGACGACATTACGATCTGTAGTCAGGAATGCGTTCATGGTTTGATCATGCCCGACTCTCCTGTCCCTGTCCACTCTACCTCGGTAGGTCGCTGCGGCCCATCAGTGCCTTGTCGATCGAGTGAGCGGCTTGGCGTCCCTCGCGGATCGCCCACACGACGAGCGATTGTCCGCGCCGCATATCGCCAGCGGCGAACACTTTCGCGCGCGACGTCGCATAGTCGCGCTCGGTGGCTTTGACATTGCCGCGGGCATCGAGCGCAATGACGTTTTCCAGGAACAGTCCTTCGGTCATCGGTGCGACGAAGCCCATCGCGAGCAATACGAGATCAGCCGGGATTTCGAAGTCAGTTCCCGGAATTTCCTTGAAGCGTTCATCGACGCGGCAGCAGATTAATTTGGTGACGCGGCCGTCCTTGCCTTCGAACCGCTTGGTGTTGACCGCGAAGTCGCGCACCGCGCCTTCGGCCTGGCTCGACGACGTTCGCATCTTGAGCGGCCAATGTGGCCAAGTCAGATCCTTGTTCTCGTGCTCGGGCGGGGCTGGCATGATTTCGAGTTGCGTGACACTGGCCGCCCCCTGACGGAACGACGTGCCAATGCAGTCCGAACCGGTATCGCCGCCGCCGATGACAACAACGTGCTTTTCGCTGGCGGAAAGCTCCAGCACCTTGCCGAGCTTCTCGCCAGACACGCGCTTGTTCTGCTGCGGCAGGAAGTTCATGGCGAAGTGAATGCCGCCGAGATCGCGACCAGACACAGGAATATCACGCGGCTTTTCAGCGCCGCCAGCCAGCAGCACGGCATCGTACTTCGCTTCAAGATCGGCAAGTTTGATCTTAGCCCCGATCGCCGTGTTGCAGTGGAAGGTCACGCCTTCTGCCTCCATCTGCTTGACGCGACGCTCGATGATGGTCTTTTCCATCTTGAAGTCGGGGATGCCATAACGCAGCAGGCCGCCTGGATGAGCGTTCTTTTCATAGACGTGCACGTCGTGGCCGACACGGGCCAATTGCTGGGCAGCGGCAAGACCAGCTGGCCCTGATCCGACTATGGCAACTTTTTTGCCTGTCTTGTGCTCTGGCGGCTCTGGCAGGATCCAGCCTTCTTCCCACGCTTTGTCAGTGATCGCGCACTCGATGGTTTTGATCGTCACCGGCTTATCGTCGATGTTGAGCGTGCATGACGCTTCGCACGGTGCCGGGCAGATTCGGCCGGTCACCTCGGGAAAGTTGTTCGTCGAGTGCAAGTTCTTCGACGCTTGTTGCCAGTCGCCGCGATAGACGAGGTCGTTCCAGTCGGGGATCTGGTTGTTCACCGGGCAGCCGTTGTGACAATAGGGGATGCCGCAATCCATGCAGCGGGCCGCCTGCTTTTTGACGCCTGCGTCGCCGAGCGGTTCGACAAATTCCTTGAAATGCTTCAACCGATCGTCGACCGGCTTATAGCCCCGGTCAGTGCGGTCGATTTCGAGAAAGCCGGTAATCTTGCCCATGTCTCAGTATCCGTCAGTTAGGTCGTGAATTGAGATGCGAAGATCCCCTCTCCCCGCCCGGCCTGTGGCCGAAACGAGGAGAGGGTGAGGGGCAGCCGCTTGCTCCGAGCAAGTAACGTCAGACGACAGACCACGTTGAATAGAAAGCTTGAGCAAGTGGCCGCCCCGCACCCTCGGCAGACCAAAAAAGGCCTGCCTCTGCCCTCTCCCCGTTAAGGGACGGGGAGAGGGGAAGGGCGGCGCTTTTGATGGCTGGTGGAGCTTCATAGCTTCAGCACTCTCTCGCATCGCGCGATCCATGCACGCACGTTCGGTCGGGAGGCTAGATCGAAACCTCCCTCGTGCGCGACGCGCGTGTAGGCGAGAAGCGCAATATCGGCGATGTTGAAAGTGTCGCCAACAAGGAACTTGTCCGCCGCTTCCGGCCGGCTCCCCGCAGGGGAGTCGGAAGCGGCAACCAAAGTGCTCTCCATCAGATCGAGCGCCTTGTCACCGCGCTCCACTCGCCATGTTTCGCGTTCGGATTTTGGCCGCTTTAGATACAACATATGGAATCGGCAGACAGCGACATAGGGCTCGTGGCTGTACTGTTCCCAGTTGAGCCACTCGTCGATCTTGGCCTGCATAAAAGCATCATCTGGCAATAGCTTAGAGCCGCGTGCCAGATAACGAATGATCGCGTTCGACTGCGCTAGATGCCGCCCGTCATCGAGTTCAACCACCGGGATCTGACCCATCGGGTTCATCGCCAGGAACGCGGGCGTCTTCGTCTCACCATTGAGCGCAGACACGGTGACCCATGTATACGACAGACCAAGGAAATCGGCCGTATACTTTACCTTGAGACAATTGCCTGATGTCAGATCGCCGAAGATTTTCATCTCACGCCTTCCCCGCGCGTACACCGATCTCCAGCACGTTGAAGCCGGTGGTATCGGCAGTTTGGGCCGCACCCATCGTCTTCAAGGCGTTCGCATATTCGACCGGCATGACCTTGCGGAACTTCGGCAGCCAACCCGTCCAATCAGCAAGGATCGCCTGTGCCTTGGCCGAGTTGGTGTAGCGGGCGTGGCGCTCGATCAATTCGCGCAGGCGGGCGACGTCGTTGGTATCCATGTTCGACAAGATATCGACGAGGCCGTGGCTGTCGAGGTTGCCCTTGCCGCCGAGGCGAGCTGTCGCTGAAATTTCCTCGTCGGCGACCGCTGCCAGATCTACCATTGCCATGTTGCAGCGTTGTTCGAAATCGCCTTTCTCGTCGAGAACGTACGCGATGCCGCCCGACATGCCAGCCGCGAAATTGCGACCGGTTTGTCCAAGGACGACAACGACGCCGCCGGTCATGTATTCGCAGCCATGATCGCCGGTTCCTTCGACGACGGCGACCGCACCAGAGTTGCGCACGGCGAAGCGTTCTCCGGCAACGCCGCGGAAGTAGCATTCGCCGCTGGTCGCGCCGTACATCACGGTGTTGCCAACGATGATGCTTTCCTCAGGCGTAATGCCGGACTTGGGATCGGGCCGCACGATGATCTTTGCACCCGACAATCCCTTTGCAACGTAGTCGTTGCCTTCGCCGACGAGGTCGAGGGTGATGCCCTTCGTCGCCCACGCCCCGAAGCTCTGCCCGGCGATCCCGTTGAACGTCAGGAAAATGCTGTCGTCCGGCAATCCAACGGGGCCGAAGGTTTTAGCAACGACGCCAGAGAGCATCGCGCCGGTTGACCGGTCGCGGTTCGAGATAGGGAATGTCTTCTCAACCGTCTTCTTCTTAGACTCAAGTACCGACTTGGCGGCGGCCACGAGCTGGTTGTCCAAGACCTTCTCCAGGCCGTGGTTTTGCCGCTCGACATGGCGGATCGCGACGTCGCTGGAAACATCCGGCTTGTGGAACAGCCGGCTGAAGTCGAGGCCGCGTGCCTTCCAATGGCGGATGGCCTCATCCTT
Source organism: Hyphomicrobiaceae bacterium (assembly GCA_031429105.1). GTDB lineage: Bacteria > Pseudomonadota > Alphaproteobacteria > Rhizobiales > Hyphomicrobiaceae > JAKFWF01. The sequence goes on from JANOYV010000025.1 coordinate 52,450, forward strand.
GTCGAGAATCTGCGATTGACCGACCAATTGTTCGAACTTGGTGAAGCCAAGGGATGCCATGATCTCGCGTACTTCTTCGGCGATGAAGAAGAAGAAGTTGATCACATGCTCGGGCTTACCCTTGAACTTTGCCCGCAACACCGGGTCTTGGGTCGCAACGCCGACCGGGCAGGTGTTCAGGTGACACTTGCGCATCATGATGCAACCGGCTGCAATCAATGGTGCTGTTGCAAAGCCGAACTCATCGGCGCCTAGCAGCGCGCCGACAACCACGTCGCGCCCAGTGCGCACTCCGCCGTCGACCTGCACGGCAATGCGCCCACGCAGGCGATTGCCGACAAGCGTCTGATGGGTTTCGGCAAGGCCGATCTCCCAGGGGGAGCCAGCATGCTTAATCGAAGTTAGAGGCGAGGCACCCGTGCCACCCTCGAAACCAGCAATCGTCACGTGATCGGCGCGCGCCTTGGCGACGCCTGCCGCTACCGTTCCGACTCCAACTTCTGACACCAACTTGACCGAAACGTCGGCCGCCGGATTGACGTTCTTCAAGTCGAAGATCAACTGGGCCAGATCTTCGATCGAGTAGATGTCGTGGTGCGGTGGCGGCGAAATCAAACCAACGCCCGGCGTCGAGTGCCGCACCTTGGCGATAACGGCATCAACCTTGTGGCCGGGCAATTGTCCGCCTTCGCCAGGCTTCGCCCCTTGCGCCATTTTGATTTGCATAACATCTGAATTGACGAGGTATTCAGTGGTCACGCCAAAGCGACCCGAGGCCACTTGCTTGATCGCCGAGCGCATGTTGTCGCCATTGGGCAATGGCTTATAGCGATCAGCCTCCTCGCCACCTTCGCCGGTGTTCGACTTGCCACCGATCCGGTTCATGGCAATCGCGAGCGTGGTGTGAGCCTCGCGGCTGATCGAGCCGTAGCTCATCGCGCCGGTCGAGAACCGCTTTACGATTTCAGATGCCGCTTCAACCTGCTCAAGTGGCACTGGCGTGCGGCGAAGTTCCTCGGCACCCTTCAGGCGAAACAGCCCGCGCAGCGTCATCAACTGCTCGTTCTGGTCGTTCACCTGCTTCGAGTAATCACGGAATTTTTGCGGCACCTTGCCAGCCTTGGTGTCCTCCATCGAAGCGCCGCGCACGGCGTGCTGGAGATCAGCCACCGTACCTGGACGCCAGACGTGCGCTTCACCGCGAATGCGGTAGGCGTAGTCACCGCCGACATCGAGCGCGTTTTCGAGCACTGGCACATCGCCGAACGCCTGCCGGTGACGTTCGAAGGTTTCCCGGGCGATCTGGCGCAGGCCGATGCCTTCCACTTGGGTGTGCGTGCCGGTGAAGTACCTCTTCACGAAGTTCGAGCGTAAGCCGATGGCGTCAAAAATCTGCGCACCACAGTACGATTGGTACGTGGAGATGCCCATCTTCGCCATGATCTTCAGCAGGCCCTTGTCGATGGCCTTGATGTACCGCTTGACCGCTTCCTTGTGGGTCAGTTTTTCATCGAGTTCCGGCAAAAGTGCCGCCAGGGTGTCAAAGGCGAGATAGGGGTTGATCGCCTCAGCGCCATAACCAGCAAGGGTCGCGAACTGGTGCACCTCGTGCGCCTCGCCGGTTTCGACAACGAGACCGACGGACGTGCGTAAGCCCTGCTTGATCAAGTGGTGATGCACGGCACTCGTCGCCAGCAACGACGGGATCGGAACCCGGTCGGGGCCAACGCCTCGATCGCTCAAGATGATGATGTTGTAATCGCCCGAGCGCACGCCTTCCTCGGCTTCGGCGCACACGACGTCGAGCGCGGCCCCCATGCCAACCGCGCCCTTGTCCTGGTCGTAGGTTATGTCGAGCGTAATCGAGGTGAAGTGGTTGTCCTTCACCGCACCGATCTGGCGGACGCGCTCCAACTCGTTGTTGGTCAGGATTGGCTGGCCAACTTCCAGGCGCTTGAACTTGGCCGTACCCTCCAGATCCAGCAGGTTCGGCCGTGGCCCGATAAAGGACACGAGGCTCATGACCAATTCTTCACGGATCGAGTCGATTGGCGGGTTCGTCACCTGCGCAAAGTTCTGCTTGAAGTAGGTGTGCAGCGGCTTTGACTTGTTCGACAACACTGAGACCGGCGTATCGGTGCCCATCGAGCCAACGGCTTCCTGGCCTGTGGCCGCCATCGGCGCCATCAGGAACTTTAGGCTCTCCTGCGTATAGCCGAACGCCTGCTGTAGATCGAGTAACGCGACGTTGCTCGCGCGCTTCTTTGGCAACTCCTTCAGCGGCAGATCGGCAACCTGGATTTGGGTGCGCTTCAGCCATGTTTCGTATGGATTGCGTGCGGCCAGATCAGCCTTGAGCTCGTCATCCGAGATGATGCGACCCTGCTCCAGATCAATTAGCAGCATCTTGCCAGGCTGCAGACGCCACTTCGAGACGATGTTGGCTTCGTCGATCGGCAGTACGCCCGACTCCGACGACATGATCACGCGATCATCCTTGGTTACGAGATAGCGCGCCGGGCGAAGTCCGTTGCGATCAAGCGTTGCGCCGATCTGACGACCGTCGGTGAACGCCATGGCGGCGGGACCGTCCCACGGCTCCATAAGGCAGGCGTGATATTCGTAAAACGCGCGTCGCTTGCCATCCATCAGCGGATTGCCGGCCCAAGCCTCGGGGATCAGCATCATGGCAGCATGTGCCAGCGAGTAGCCGCCCATGGTCAGGAATTCGAGTGCGTTATCGAAGCACGCCGTATCCGATTGACCCTCGTAAGAGATCGGCCACAGTTTTGAAATGTCATCGCCAAACAGCGGGCTTTCAACGCTGTCCTGGCGCGCGGCCATCCAATTGACGTTGCCGCGCAGCGTGTTGATCTCGCCGTTGTGTGCGACCATGCGATACGGATGCGCGAGCTTCCACGACGGGAACGTGTTGGTCGAAAACCGCTGATGGATCAACGCCATCGCTGACGTCAACCGCGGGTCAGAGAGATCCTTGTAATAGGCCTTCACCTGATATGACAGGAACATGCCCTTGTACACGAGCGTGCGGCTTGACAGTGACACGGTGTAGAGCCCGATATCGCGTCCCTTGTAGGCCGAGTAGATGACGTTCGAGATCACCTTGCGGGTGAGATACAAGCGGCGCTCGAACGCATCCTCGTCGCGGATCGTCTTCGGGCGTCCGATAAAGACGTGGCGATGCACCGGCTCGGTTGCGCGCACGAGGTCTGACAACGATGAATTGTCGACCGGCACATCGCGGTAGCCTAAGAACTCAAGGCCCTCCTCGCGAATGATGCGGCGAATCACGGTCTCGCAATGGGCGCGCAGGCGATCATCCTGCGGCATGAACAGGTGCCCGACGGCATAGTGGCCGGGCTCTGGTAATTCAAACCCTAGTTGCTTCTGCTCGGCCTTGAACAGTTCGTGCGGGATCTGGATCAGGATACCAGCGCCATCGCCAGCCAGCGGATCCGCACCCACGGCGCCGCGATGTTCCAGATTCTCCAGTATCGCCAGCGCATCAGTAACAATTGCGTGGCTCTTGCGTGCTTTCAGGTCGGCAATGAAGCCAACGCCGCAGGCGTCGATTTCAGCACGAGGGTCGAACAGACCGGCGGGCTCTTGGGTCTCGTCCGGGTAATACTCCGGAATCAGGTCGAGCAGATTCTCATTCGGGCGGTCGGTCATGGTCGGCCTTTTGTGGCAAGCGTTGCCGGTGATGGTCAGGTTTTATCGAGTGACGGCGCGGATGGGGAGGGCTGATCGGCCTGGTCCGGCGTTTTATCTGGGGGATGCCGAAGCGGGCGTCGTGGAAACGTGCCCTCGGCACGGGTCAGCCGCGTTTCGGCTTAGTTTTTCGCGCGCACATAGTGGCGCTCGTAGTCGCGGGCGAAGTGACACGCGTAGCGCAGGCGGCCAGAAGCCCCCCAAGATGCGGCAGATTTTGCCGAAACATCGCCACGTTGCACTCCAGTCAGACACGACAGAATTTGAGCGTTTGCAATCTTAAACGGCTAATTAGGTCAGCAGCGCTGTCCTTAAGCCAAGAAAAAACACATTTTACGCAGGCTTACAAGCGAGAATTATTCTAGGTCAACTACGCAATAAAATTACGCGCCGTCCAATGCACCGACCAAACGCAAAACGGACGGCCGATCTGATCGGTCGTCCGTCTGAAACGTGAAGCGTTAGTCTGGAATCAGACGTGCGCTTCAATCTGCTTCGTTGACTGCACATTTTTGATCGCGATCGCGCGCGGCTTCATGCGCTCCGGCAGATTGCGCACGAGATCGATGTGGAGCAAGCCGTCCTTCAACTCGGCGCCCTTGACCTCGACGTAGTCGGCCAACTGAAACCGGCGCTCGAACGTCCGCTGGGCGATGCCACGATGCAGGAATTCCGAAGCTTTCTCGCTTTCAGCTGCTTTTTCGCCCTTCACCGAAAGCGCGGTTTCCTTGACGTCGATTTTGATCTCGGCATCAGTGAAGCCTGCAACCGCCATTGTGATCCGATATTCATTATCGGCAAGGCGCTCGATATTATAGGGCGGGTAGCCGTTGCTCTCGCCTTCAAAACCAGCGGCTGCATCGAGCAGGCCGACCAGGCGATCAAAGCCGACGGTTGAGCGGTAGAGCGGGGCAAAATCTAGGTGTCGCATCACGAGTTCTCCTGAGGAAGCAACCGGTGGAAATGCCTCGCCCGAATGGGCCGAGGCGGCCAACGTCGACACCCTCCGGAGAGGCGCGCCGACAGGAGGAGAGATGGGGCGTACTGGAGCGGTTTCAAGGGGGCAGTGGGCCTGCAGAAACCGTTTCTAAGTTCCCTCCCCCCTTGATGTGCCCCGATAACCTCATGCGGCGATCATCCGCCCTTGAGCTTCCGTTGCCGTCCCTTCATGCTACGTTCATCTGCGGGGCTCGATTGTGCCCTGGTTGGCTCAGGACGAAGTCCATCTTGATCCAGACGATTTGAACTGCGGGGAGGCGTCCCCTCTATCGGCTCTTCGGAGACGTGATCCATGTTTGACAATCTGAAACCTGTGGCATCGGCTGGTCTCTTCGCCCTCGTTGCCTCGATTGCCGGGGTGTCGTCGGCCACGGCCGCTGACATCTACGATAACTACAACCCGCGCACGTCATCGCCCTACGACGATCCACGCTATAGCGATGTTTATAAACATCCGGTGCCGCCGCAGCCGCGGTATGCCGAGCCACGTTATGCAGAACCGCGCTACGCCGAACCGCAGTACGTTGAGCCGCGTCAACACGCTCGCCCAAGCTACTACGACGACGACCGGTCGCGCGTGCCGACCAATCGGTATGGCTACCTGGAGCCGATGAACCCGCGCTATCAACATCGCCCCCAGCCGTCCTGCGTGCCGCACGGTGAGATCCGGCGTGCGCTGATCAACGAAGGCTGGCGTGACTTCCAAGATCTGGAATTGCGCGGCGAGGTGGCGCGGGTACAGGCCCGGCGTCCGAACGGGCAACTCTACGCGCTGAAAGTGGATCGTTGCTCGGGTGAGATCGTTCACTCGCAGCCCTTGCACGATGGCCGTTCGCCCTACGCTTATCGTGATCGGTACAGTGGAAATACGTACTGACGTTCAATGATGTCGCCTGTTGGAATCGGCCATCCGCTGCTATAGCGGATGAACCCGGTTGCACAGGATGTCGTTCCATGCCGCAAACAGCTGAACTTGTCGCCCTTGCTCGCAATCCGGTGCCAAGCGGCGCAGTTGTCGGGTACTTCGAGGGCTATGATGGCAAGCCGATGCGATTCGCGCGTTGGGAACCAACTCGCGTGCCGCATCGCGGCACCGTTTGCTGCTTCACCGGTCGCAGCGAATACATCGAGCGTTTCTTTGAAACCATTGCCGATTTACGGCGGCGCGGGTTTACGGTCGCGATCATGGATTGGCGCGGACAGGGCGGCTCGCATCGGGCATTGGCCAATCCGCACAAGGGTCACATTGTTGACTATAGCGAATATGACCGCGACCTCGCCTGCTTCATGGAGCAGGTGGTGCTGCCGCACTGTCCGGCCCCCTACATCGCACTCGCGCACTCGATGGGCGGTCACATCCTGTTGCGAGAGGCTGGGCATGCTGAATCGTGGTTCGAGCGTATCGTCGTGACAGCGCCGATGTTGGAATTCCACCCGATGCGCGTCGGCGTTCCCGATCCATTGGCTCGATGCTACGCGGCAATGGCAACGATGTTCGGGTTTGGCTCTAGCTACGTACGTGGCGGCGGCGACGACGAGTTCGAAGAGGTGGCGGCATTTGAGAATAACCCGCTGACGTCGGATCGAGAGCGATTCGAACGTAATATTGCACTTGCCAAGGTTGCACCCCACCTTGCGATCGGCGCTGCGACGATCAGTTGGCTGCGGGCGTCCTACCGGTCAATGGCAATACTGAACGACATTAGCTATCCGGCTAGAGTGACGGTACCGATATTGATGTTCGTCGCCGGTGCCGATACAATCGTATTGCCGCGCGCAAATGAAGACTTTGCGGCCCGGCTAAAAGTCGGACAAAGCGTCGTTCTCGCCACATCGAGACATGAAATTTTGCAAGAGAGCGATGAAATCAGGTCACGCTTTTGGGCGACCTTTGACGCGTATATGAACATCGAGGCCAGAGCTGCCTGAAACGGTTGTCTGAATTGATGATAGTTCATGATCACGGAACTATTGAATAGTTCGACCAAAGGCGGCATATGAGAGCCATGCAACGGCCATTTCTACATCCAGCGCTCGGCGACGTTACGCTCGAAAGTGTGCTTTATGCACTCGCTGACCCGGTGCGTCTGGCAATTGTGTGCAAGCTGACATCGGGTAATTGCCCGATGAATTGCTCGTCTGCTGCCCCCGATAAGCTGCCAAAATCGACCCAGTCGCATCATTATCAGGTGTTGCGCGAGGCGGGCTTGATCCGATCCGAGCGGCGCGGCACCGAGGTCGTCAACACGCTGCGCTGCACCGAGATCAACGCGAAGTTTCCAGGCGTTATTCCGGCCATTCTGACGGCTGCAAGTCTGGCGCATGGGGCTTCTGTCCAACCAATGGTCAAAGATGTGCTGGTCAGGACCGATTGAAGCGCCGTCCGCCGTGACGTCGGTGCTTCACGGTTGCGGTCTAAATGTTTAACGATCTCGGCCATTGCTCTGTCGCCCGCGAACGATTAAATGTGACACCGCTGCACCCGTAGCTCAGCTGGATATAGCGTTGCCCTCCGAAGGCAAAGGTCACAGGTTCGACTCCTGTCGGGTGCGCCAATAACCACCGGGGTTTTCGGTGGTAATACCTACCTAGAGGAGCCTACCTAAGGTAGGCTTATACCGTTCTACAATTTTCTCGCCCGCGAGCCATACGAGTGCACCCGGCCCGACAAAAATTGCAATTTCGGCGGCGAAGGCAAAGCCGCCCAAAAACTGAGAAATTAACTGAAAACGCAGGCGGACCGGAATTAAGAAATCGGGCCATCCGCCGTGGACAATGACAGTAGAAAAATCAGCGCAAGAAGACCCCCGCCAACAAACATGAGACCAAGGCCAATTTTCTGTATGATCAGTCCCAGCGTTCTCATTTCTTCCCCCGGACTCCATGCGGCGAATCGAGCTAGCGTAGCAGCAAGCTGAGGAGAGCGACATGCTGAACCAAGAATTAGTGCGCCAATGGATTTGCAATCAGCAGATCCCCGCAAGACTGCCGCTGGTCAATAAGATCAATATTTTCATCGCTTTCGCAAAACATGCGAACGTCCAAGTGACCGAAAAAATGGTCTGGCTGGCAGTTTATAAAAGCGGCACGCACACCGCTAACGAAGTGAACGCCGCTTGGGCTGCGGCCAACAAAAAGTAAGTCCTCGGCACCGTAGCGCCGAGGGCCATGTTGTTAAAACGGCGCGCGCCGTTCCTCTTCGCCGCTAATTTCCTTCATTTGCTGCTCGATCGACATTTCGTAAGTGACCAGCCACGCCACCGCTGACTCGCGTGCC
>JANOYV010000026.1:0-4337 GCA_031429105.1 Hyphomicrobiaceae bacterium
TTGCCGCGCTTGTCTCACAGTCGCCGCATCCAAGGGGACGGAGCGCGCCGCCCGCTGACGCGGCCAAGGGCGGCTTGCCCTTCAACGACAAAATGGCTGGACCCACCACGACATTGCGCTTGCGCACCCCGTGAGCAAGCCACGGGGCCCCGCGCCGGGCGGCGAAGCAAGGCGCCACCCTCAAGCACAATCTCGCGGTCCCCCAGCAATTTTCTCGTGTGACCCCGATGCGGACGCTGTGAGTCGAAGGCGTCAACGAGGTCGCCAGTTCCGGCCCTCGCTCAACAACCAAGAAAGGTCACATCATGACAACAACGTCCAACAAGCCATCCCATCGCATCTACGCGGTCAGCAAGCGCAAAAGCGGCGACAAAAACGACTGGACTGAAATCGGCGCCGCCTGGGCGCATCAAGACGGGAAGGGCTTCAGCCTCAAGCTCGACTATCTGCCGCTAAACGGTGCCGAACTATCTCTGCGCGTCCCGATGCCCAAGGACGCGGCCGGTACCACAACGTCCGACCAAGACAACGCACCATCCACTGAAGGAGGCTACTAATGAGATCCTCTTTCGCCCAAGCCCACACAGGCAATGATCGCATGCTCCTCGTCGATGACACCGACGAGGACGCGACCGAACTGCTCACCGTCATCTGCGACGGCGATCCACGCATCAATCGTGGTTTTGATTTCGACGACTACCGGATGGGAGGTGCCGCATGATCAGGCAAACCCACATCACCATCGAGATTGGTCGCTACGCAGAACTTGTCGATGCCTTGAAACTCGCTCGCTACGCACTGTTGCGTAGCGGGCGGCGTTTCGATTGCCCGCCCCACGACCACTACACCGTCGCGCATACCATCGATGTCGCCATCGCGAAGAACACCGATGTCGGCAGCGAGGTGCGCTCATGAGCAAATTGAAAACGTTCAACGTCCAGCTGATCACCAAGGGCTACTTCTTCGGAGAGGTCGAGGCTGTATCGGAGGAGGACGCCATTAAACGCACCTTCGATCTTTGGTGCAATGCGTCTCCCCATCCCTTTGAACAGGATGACCATGAACTCATCTCGGTCGTCGCCGTCGAGGAGGTGCACTCATGAGCATGTATGAATGGGCCGCAGACCGGTTCGACGAGATCAAATCCGAACGCAAGCTTCGGGCACGAAGCAGGCGGCTATGCGCCCTCAATACCGAGTTGCGTTCCGCTCTCGAAGATCTCCTGGGGGACAATCCCGATATCCAATCTGGGCACTGCGTTCGCTGCGGCCGTGACTATAGCGGCGAGCCTGAACTGGCCGCAGCCGACTGTCCCAGCGGTGATTGTCCCGGCGCACGAGCCAGGCGAATTCTCGCAGCGGCAAAGGCTGGTGCGCAATGACCCACGCCATCATCCTCGGCTCAACACCGGCAAGGCTGACACCGCAACCGGTTCCGCTCCGCAGTGTGCCGCGTCGCCTGCCGAACGAGTTCTATCCGACACCGCCCGAAGCCACGCGCGCGCTGCTCTCGGTCGAAACCTTCGAAGGCTCGATCTGGGAACCGGCGTGCGGGGAGGGGGCCATCGCCAAGGAGCTTGCCGCCGCCGGCCACACCGTCATCTCAACGGACCTGGTCGACTACGGATTCGGCATCCCGCGTGTGGATTTCCTGAAGGAGATCCGACCACGCGCTCGGCACATCGTCACCAATCCACCATATGGCTCCGGCTTGGCTGACGCCTTCATCACACGTTCGCTGGACTTCGTGCGCGAAACACGCGGAACCGTGGCGATGTTGCTGAACCTCGCTTCGCTCGCGCACCGAACGCGCACGTGCTGGTGGCGGGAACATCCACCCGCACGGCTCTACGCCATCGACGACATCGTCTGCTGGCCCGAGCATCGCTACGGCCCCGCGCCATCGTATTTTTCCAAGCATCGCTACATCTGGGCGGTCTGGACCCCGAACCATCAAGGCCCCTCGGCCTTCTGGTGGCTGTCAAGTGCGGAGTTCCGCGCCCATCAGCCTTCTCACAACAACAACAAGAAAAGGAGAACCAAATGAAGAAACGAAACTTTGACCCATTGACCATGGATGAGGCCATTCACACCGCGATTCATGCCTACCTCGCGGTGCTGATTTTGCGGCTGCAGCACGCGGAGAAACTCGCCGTCGAGGCCGCGTCTGCCCTATCAGCACGTCAGCGCAATCTCGCCATCGGCACCATCCTGCCACTCGAACGAATGCTGCCGGAATGTGATGCGCTTTTTCGCGCTGCGCTCATCCTGCATCGCATGGATTCGCAGAGCACAGTGGGCGGTGCCGCATGAGCAAAGTATTCACTCAGAAGCGCCACGACCTACGCGGCGAGTACGATCTGGCCTGCCCGCGATGCGGACAAGCCGACACGCTATCGATTGAGATCACCTGCACCGCCACGCTGTCGATCGATGGTACCGAGCCCAATGGCGATCACCACTGGGATGACACATCGTCCTGCCGCTGCGATGCCTGCGACCATAACGGAACCGTGGGCGAGTTCCGCATCACTTCCGACAAGGCAGTGCGCTCATGAGCCGTCACCGGACATACCGAGTTATCGTCACCAGAACCGAGAGCTATGAGATCGACATTGCCGCTGGCAGCGAGACCACTGCGATCGCCAACGCCGAAAGGCTCTGGGAGAACGGGGCGCGCCGCTACTTCCCCCTCGTCGATAAACAGGAAAAGGCGACATTCAGAATTGATGAGCACGCCAGCTCGTTTCTTCGCGATATCTCCAATGAGGATCGCGCACGCTGGGCGAAGAAGGCCCTCCAGACCTTCTCGCAGGAAACCGGCTCCGACATGGGGCGTGAGGCCCTCCACGACCTGCTGAGTGATCTTGGGCACTATGCCCGCAGCATCGGTCTCGATTTCCGCGATGAGATGGGCCGCGCGGCCGATGTCTGCGCTGAGGAAATCGCCGAGGAGGTGCAATCATGAGCACCGCACTCGACACGCTGCTCGAGACCATTGCCCGTGAGGTCTTGACCATCCCGACCTTGGAAATGCGTGGTCGCGACGCGCTCGATTTCCACGAACTCGGTGTCGTCAGCATCAAGCGCGCCCTGCGGCGCGCGTACGTGGCTGGATGCGATGCCACGGCCAAGCAGTTCTTGTCCTCACTCACCATCAACAAAGGAGACCGTCCATGAATACCGAGCCTTCGTCACAATCGCCCACACGTCGACAATTCAAACAGCGGACGCGTTGCGGCAGCTGGCGCACGTTTGAAAGCCGCTTCGAGCCGCTGCCAGCACCTGACCATGATTTGCTGTGGGAGATAGGGCAGGTGCCCAAGGGCGCCGACTACCGCTATTGGTGGACCGTCCTCGACGGCGAAGGCCGACTCTACCTGTCGCCAGGCTTCCGTTTCGTCAATCGCTTCGCATTCATACGTTGCGCCCGGCCATGGACCGACGATGACCAGCGTCAACCCGACTACCGGTACGATTGATGGTCCTGCTGCACGTTCAATTCTCATCCGGGTACGCCACGCACGACAGCCGTCAAGCCCGTGCAGTGCGCACTGAAGAAGTGCTGCACAGCACGCCGTTGGCCAAGGGGGGCATTGACTGCCGTCGTTGGCGCGGCGTGAAAGTTCCACCATGTCATTTATGCGAGGCGCGCTTCGCTTTACTCGCACAAATAACATGATGGAGAACGACCATGACCAACCCACAAACTACCTCAGGCAGTAGACCAACCCACAAGCTTTACCGCGTCATCAAAGGCCGCACCAAAGAGGACAAAACCGTCTGGACTCAAGTTGCCGCCTGTTGGCCGCACAAGGATGGCAGCAGCTTCAACGTGAAATTTAAGTTCAACGAAGCCCCAGCGAATGGCGGCGAGTACGTCATGCGGCTCGATACGCCGAAACCCTCGCAGTCGGCATAGGGGGCAACCATGACATCACGCACCACAAACGCCAACCTCCACCCAGCACAATGGCACCGCAACGGAAATGATTGGCACCTCCTCGGCGCGGGCCGCACCTACGCCCGCATTGACCGCGATGGCCGCCGCTGGCTCTGCTATGCCCTCGATGAAGGCGAGAACGACACCTTCCTTGGGCAGTCCAGAAGCCTTGCCAGTGGCAAGGCGCATCTCTCCCTGCACTATGCGCCTCGATTGCCGTCAACGGCCTTCGCCGAAGAGCTCGCGCCCATGTGAGGGCGCAACCACTCAACCGATAAAGCACGACCGAGCCCAAACAACACGCTATCAGCTTGATTGCGCCTACTGGCGCGTCCGCGCGCTAAAAAAACTTTGAATTTCAATGGCGAAAAATCTCGACATCAGCTTGCTACCTT
>JANOYV010000027.1:0-6071 GCA_031429105.1 Hyphomicrobiaceae bacterium
GAGGCCGTCGAAGAATGGGCCGTCGCCAAGCCGACCTTCCAGCAGTGCAAACTTGTCCGACAGCGCCGACGCTTTGCTGGCGAACGCCGCCGCGTCCGGGGCTGCATAGAAGCCTGCGATGTCGTTCAGCGTGGCCGATCCGAATTCGATCCAAGAGCGGTGTTCGGCTCGCCGTAGCGGGTCTGACGGATGAAGCGGCGCAGCCTGCGTCTCCTCACGATATTCAAGTATCACAGCGCTTTTGAATATCGCGGCGTCGCCGACCTGAGGGACCGGCGTTTTGCCCAGCTGTGAAATCGCCTTGAACCAAGCCGGTTTATTGGCAAGTTCGATATCGATTCTCTCGAAGAAAACGTTTTTCTCAGTCAAAGAGATCACAGCCCTTTGCACGAATGAGCACAAATGATGGCTGACTGCACCATACTGGCTCCTTGAAGCTGCTCACATCATCCGTTACCGGGGGGCTGAGTACAATGACCCTCAAAATGACCTTCTTCTGAGGGCCGACATTCACACGCTTTTTGACCTCAACTTGATTTGGATTGAGCCTGACACGCTTCGCGTGCGTCTCGATGCACGTTTGTTGGACAGTGAATATGCAGCTTTCAATGGAAAATCACTTGTCGCGGAATCGAGAAGACCGTCAGAGATTTGTTTGCTGGCGCGTCGAAGCTCAGTCGACCGAGCACTGCCGTCGGTAGCCATGGACGACTGAGTACTCGGAGATGCTTTTTTTTGCTCGGTGGTTGCGCACAGAGTCCGAGGATGCCCGATAGGTCCATCGGCTTGGCAGAGAAAGTTGACCTCGCCGCCCAGTCGTCATCCGTGCTCGGATCATCAACATAAGATGTCGACTCGACATTCCAGAGCGGACACCGGGGCATGTGCGTAGGACATCAACGGGGAAGGCTTGACCGGGACGACGGTTGCGACTGCCTGACACCAACCGGGACCAGCCCGACGCGATGGGCCAAATGCACACACTGCCTCGACGATATGATGCGTAAACAGATAGAATGATTTTCCGATGACGGTTTGCGCAGCTTCTTTTCGTCGAGCCCGATGCGGCAGGTGCGGCCGATCGCGTCGATGGAGCCCAAGAATCGGCGGCACGGCGGATCCACTGGAACTTTGCGGGCACTCGCCCGTTGTATTAAAGCAATTTTGCAATCAACGGGAACGCCTCATAAAAAGACAATGCTTGTTGGCGTTTGCAGGGATGTTGTTCTTTGCTCCCAGTTTCGCCGCCGCCGGAGAAACCTCGATGTCTAAGCTCAATGCCGATATGAACGAGGTGCTAAAGAAGCTTGCCATTCTGGGCGGGAAGCCGATCGAAACGTTGGAGCCGAGCGAAGCGCGGAAACAGCCGACTCCGGCCGATGCCGTAAAGGCACTGATTGCGGAAAAAGGGATTGTTGTAAAATCCGCCGTGACTACAAAGGACGTGACATATCCGACAGGCGGGGCGACGCAAAAGGCTCGTATTTACACACCCGCCGACGCTAAGGCACCACTTCCGGTGGTCCTCTATATTCACGGCGGAGGGTGGGTCATTGCCGACATCGATGTGTATGATTCAGCTCCGCGAACACTTGCTGATGCCGTGGGAGCAATCGTCGTATCAATCGAGTATCGACATGCACCGGAAGCGAAGTTCCCGGCTGCCCACGACGACGCCAACAACGCTTACCAGTGGGTGGTAGACAATGCCGCGACATGGGGCGGCGATTCCAACCGCATCGCCGTGGTCGGCGAAAGCGCTGGGGGAAACATGGCCGTCACCGTCGCCATGGCAGCGCGTGATAATTCGTGGACGACTCCCAAGGCTATTGTGGCGGTTTACCCCGTCGCCAACACTTCTCCCGAAACCGTATCAAAGAAGACTTATGCAACGGCCAAGCCGTTGAATACGCCGATGCTCGCATGGTTTTTCAAGCATACCCTGACGTCCCCAAGCGAAGCTTCCGATCCGAGGCTAAACCTGGTGGCGGCAAATTTGAAGCGCCTGCCGCCTACAACAATTATTCTCGCTGAGATCGACCCACTTCACGATGATGGAGTCGGGTTGGCCGAGAAGATGAAGGCTGCGGGCGTTTCAGTCGACGTGAAGGAGTATGTCGGCGTGACGCATGAATTCTTCGGCATGGGAGCAGTGGTGGCAGATGCAAAAGCTGCGCTCGCCTACGCGACCGGAAAAATTAAAGCGGCGTTTTGAACCTAATGATCGTGGACGGGAGCCGTCCACGAAAGCGGAAGTGCTCGGCATTGCAAAGCCGTTTATGGCGGGCTGATTCTTACTAACATCCAAAAAAGGGTTTGTCGCGCGCGCGGCAAACCTATTTTTGTATTTGAAACACTCTAAGTCCCGGACGGGCCCGTCCGTTTGCGTGGAGGTAAAATTTGTCTTATGGGTCATGACCGCGGTTTAGCGGTCGTCTGCGCCAATCATCATCTTCACCTGAAAGCGACCCCTCAAGGAACACTTGACGAACGCCGACGCGATTGTCTCGGATCTGGGCAATCGTGTTGACCGGCATCGAGGTCGACGCCTACGGACAAGGAGCTGGCAGTCAGGATAATGTCTGCCCGCCGTCTACAATGACCGTCTGGCCCGTGATCCAACTGGCGAGATCGGAGCATAGGAAAAGAGCCGTATTGGCGACTTCCTCCGGGTTGCCGAAGCGACCCCAAGGTATCGACTTTAAGGTGGCGTCGTAGAGAGCGGGATTGCTGGTCCTGCGGTCCTCCCAAGTGCCACCAGGAAACTCAATTGAGCCAGGCGCTATCGCGTTCACGCGCACCTTCCGTGCCGCCAGCATGATGGCCTGGGATTGGGTGTAGTTGATCAGAGCTGCCTTGACCGCCGCGTAAGGCGCCGAACGAGCGCTGGGCCCATACCCCGATATCGACGAGATGTTCAGGATCGCGCCGTTCCCCTGCCGCTCGAGGTGCGGGATTGCAGCGCGCGATGCACGCACGGTCGCCATGATGTCTATGTTGATGCCGGCGGCCCAGCCCGCTTCGTCATCGGCGTATCCGAATCCGGATGCGTTGGTGCCGAGAATGTCGATGCCACCGAGGACGCTTGCAGCGTCGGCGATGTAAGCGCTGATGGCGCTAGCGTTTGATAAATCGCAGTTGGCCGCGTGAACCTGCACGCCTTTGGCGCCGATTTTGGCCGCCGTCTCGTCCAATGCTTGCTTGCCTCGGGCGCAAATCGATACAGATGCACCGAGAGAGGCAAAACCGATCGCTATCGAGCGGCCGATGCCCCTGCTGCCGCCGGCAACGAGGACCCGCCTGCCGTCGAACCTAATCTGCATATACCCTCCTCAAGACCGTCAGCCGCGATCCCCAGTGCTTAGCCCGTAAGCCTATGGCCTGTCTTTAGGCAACTCCGCTAAACACTCCACCATGCGCTGGTCATGCAGATCGAGATCAAAGGCGGGTAAAGCAGCAGGACGATGCACCGAGATCACCAGCACGCGGACCCTGCCGTCTGCTGCGAGATCTTGTTATCGGGAAGTTGGTAAAAACTCGCAGTATCTCCCGAAATTCGATCGGGAGTAAACTACTTGGCACGCCTGCGCAGCACGACATGATTTACGGCTACGCCAGGGTCTCGACAGACGGACAATCAACGGCCGCTCAGGTCGTCGAGTTGAAAGCGGCTAACGCCTCTGTCGTGTTCGCGGAAAAGGGCAGTGGCGCCAAGCGCGAGCGCATACAGCTTAACAAGGTTCTGGCGAAACTGGCGGCGGGCGACGTGCTTGTCGTCACGCGCCTAGATCGGCTTGCACGCAACACCAGAGATCTTCTCAACATCGTCTCACAGATCGATGCAGTTGGAGCGAGGCTGGAATCCATCAACGACAAGTGGGCTGACCGCAGTACTGCCCACGGTCGTTTGATGATGACGGTGCTCGCTGGGCTGGCCGAGTTCGAGCGCGAACTCATCAAGGACCACACCGGTGCTGGCCGAACACGTGCGAAGAAGGACGGGGTGAAGTTCGGACCCAAGTTCAAGCTCGATCGGCACCACCGCAACGAGGCGTTGAAGCGGAAGGGCAGGGGAACCACTTTCGCTGATTGCGAAGTCCTATCGCGTTTCGAAGGCTACTATCTCACGGTTGCAGCCTTAGTCGTTCAATGCGCGGGTGATGCTTGACTTTCAGTACGTCCGCCTTCCATTCGGATTCGGTCATTGAGTGAAATCAGATTTTGCAACTGCAATCTGGTGCTTATCGTCGAAGTTATCAGAAAGCTACCGCATCAGAGGAGTCGAGATGGGCCAATAGCGCCACAAGTCAGTCACGGATGATCAGACGGCGTGTGCTTTTTGTGTCCGCCAAGCGTCGCGGTTAACGGCCGAATTTTATTGCACTCCATTGGGGTGGCTCGAATATAGGTTGAGAACGATTGGTTTTGGGTGATCAGCGAGCGCCGCCGCGCCAATCGGCCAGTGGCCAGTTTCGGTCCAAGTTGACCCAGGCCGTGTGACAACGCTTTTCTACCGCCAAAAATCGCTCTCGATTGGGGCGATCTGCATCAGCACGACGGAATGGGCATATTTTTGCTGAACCGGTTCTGGAGTCAAGCCTGACGCAACGTCGAGTCATCCTGAGCAACGTCGGGGGGCCGCTAACGCGCGCGTCGAACCTTGCATCTCAGACCTGAATCGCAGCGATGAGTGCCGTGACGCCGACGATGTTCATCACGCGGGTGAGATTATAGCCGAGCACGCACAGCGCCATTTCGGTGGCGACCTTGGGCAGCGTCCTCATCAGAAAATGCGTCGCACCCATCCGCATCTTCAGCGTCGCAAACGGATGTTCGACGGTCTCGCGACGCACACGCATGGCCTGCGGATTCTTGTCGAGCCTTGTCTGCACGGCCTCGACGACGTGTTCGTGTTCCCAGCGTTTGATGCGCCGCTCGTTGCTCGTGGTGCATTTGTCTTTTAACGGGCAGGCGCGGCATGCCTTCGTGAGGTAGATTCGCATTTTCTGACCGTCTTCATCGGCGGTGTAGTGATGCGGAAGCTTCTCGCCAGCCGGGCAACGATAGACATCTTCCGTCGGCAGATAGACGAAGTCCTGTTTGCCGAACCGGCCTGCCGACTTGGCGCCCGAGGTTTGCGGTTTGGGCAACGTGACCGCGACTCCGGCCTGTTCGCAGGCCAGTATTTCCTCGCCCTTGAAGTAGCCGCGATCCGCAACGACCGCCAAGTTATCGCTGTGCAGCGCGGCTTTCGCCGCTTGCGCCATCGAAGCCAGCTGCGAGCGGTCGCTGCCATAGTTGGTCACCTCATGGGCGACAATCAGATGATGTTCGGTATCCACGGCACTTTGCACGTTGTAGGCGACCATGCCGCTGCCGCGTCCGCTCGTCGCCATTGAGCGGCAATCGGGATCGGTCAACGAGATCTGCTGGTCGGGCGAGGCCAGCACGTCCTTTTCGATCGCCCTCAGGCGCTTCACTTCCTCTTCGAGCTTCGCCAGCTTTTCCTTGAGCCGCGTCTTCGTCAGCACCACAGTCTCCGCCGCATCCTCACCTGCGGCCGCCTGCCGGTCGGCGGTTTCGATCTGGCTCAGATACCGCGCCACACTCTCCTCGATCTGCTTCAGCCGCCGCTCCAGCTTGCCCTTCGTGAAGTTGTTGTCGCGGCTGTTCACGGCTTTGAATTTGGAGCCATCGATCGCGACGCTGGCTTTGGCGAGAAGTCCCATCTGTCGGCACAGCTCGACGAATTGAGCGCATACCTTTTTGATCGCCGGGCCATTATCCTTACGGAAATCGGAAATCGTCTTGTGATCGGGCGCGAGCCGCCCCAGCAGCCAAATCACTTCGAGATTGCGGCCGGCCTCGCGCTCCAGCCGACGGCTCGAATGCACCCGGTTGAGGTAGCCGTAGATGTAGAGCTTCAGCAGCACCGAAGGGTGATAGGCCGGCCGTCCGGTCGCCGCCGGATCGACACCTGCGAAGCCGAGATCGCGGAGATCGAGCGCCTCGACGAACACATCAACCGCGCGAACAGGATTGCTCTCGTCGACCCAATCGTCGAGGCATTC
>JANOYV010000028.1:0-22492 GCA_031429105.1 Hyphomicrobiaceae bacterium
TGTCAGTGTCGTGAATTGAAGAGGGGTGGCGGCACAGCGGCGTGACAGTGATGTCCATGAACGGGAACAGCGGCAGCGTTGACAGAATGTCGTGCAGCTCCTGGGGGCTTGCGACATCAAACACGCTGATGTTCGAGTAGCGCCCGGCGATGCGCCAGAGATGCCGCCACTTGCCCTCCCGCTGCAGCGCTTGTGCCCGCTCACGTTCGGTTTTTTTCAGCTGATCGGCCTTTTCGACCGGCATGTCGTGCGGCAGCCGCACATCCATTTGCACATGAAACAGCATGGTCATGATCCTGTTTTGGCGACTGGCAACTGATGCACTTTGCGGTTGACGCCATCGCGCCGGAATTTGGCGATGCGGCCCTCATCCAGCGCGATGCCGAGGCCGGGTCCGGTCGGCACCTTCAGGCTGAAGTCGCTGTAGTCGAGTGGCTCGGTCAAAATTTCTTCCGTCAGCAGCAAGGGGCCGAACAGCTCGGTCCCCCATTCCAGTTTCGGGAAGGTCGAGAACAGATGCGCCGAAGCGATGCTGGCGACCGCACCTTCGAGCATCGTGCCGCCGTAAAGTCCGATGTCGGCGGCGTCGGCGATGGCCGCAACGCGTGCCGCCGCATAAAGGCCGCCGGACTGGGCAATTTTCACCGCGAACACATCGGCTGCGGCATTCGCGGCATAGGCGAACGCGGTTTCGGGGCCGTGCAGCGCCTCGTCTGCCATAATCGGAATGCGGGCGCGGGCTGAGAGGCGGGCCATGCCGCCGATGTTGGCCGCCGAGATCGGCTGTTCCACGAGGTCGCAGCCGACATCTTCGAGCGCCTCAATGGCACCCGCTGCCGCAGCTTCGCTCCATGCTTGATTGACATCGACCCGGACGCTGGCGCGGTCACCCATAGCTTTTTTGATCGCGGCGACGTGCGCCACATCCGTCTTGACCGCAGACCGGCCGATCTTGAGTTTGAAGATGTTGTGGCGACGACGCCCCAGCATCTCCTCAGCTTCGGCGATATCTTGCGCCGTGTCGCCGCTGGCCAGCGTCCAGGCGCATGGCAGGCGGTCGACGAACCGGCCGCCGAACAGGTCGGCAACTGACAGGCCTGTGCGCTTGCCTTGCGCGTCCAGCAGCGCCGTCTCGATGGCGCATTTGGCGAAATGATTGTCCCGCACACTTTTGCCAATCGCGGCCATTAGCGGGCCGACGTTGCGCGGGTCATTTTTCAGCAGAAACGGTGTGATGTAGGTGTCGATGGTCAGCTTCATGCTCTCAGGGCTTTCCGCCCCGTAGTTCAGTCCGCCAATGGTGGTGCCCTCACCGATGCCGGTAATGCCGTCCGAGCAGCGGATGCGCACAATCATCAGCGTTTGCCCGCTCATCACCGTCATCGACAGCTTGTGCGGGCGGATGGTCGGCAGATCGACCAGAAACGTTTCGATATGTTCGATTTTTGGAGGAGTCGTCATCGCTTCGATCCATTCCGTTGCGGTTCACTGCGACAATAAGGGGCACGCCTGCTGGCTAACAGGATCGTTTGCGTTTACCTTCATACCTGCAAGGTATGGAACTGCGTCTAGGTAGTGGCGGACCCGGCGATGGAACTTCGGCATTTGCGGTATTTTGTGATGGTCGCCGCTGAGGGCAGCTTCAGCCGCGCAGCCGAGAAGCTGCACATCGCGCAACCGCCGTTGAGCCGCCAGATCCAGCAGTTAGAGGATGAACTGGGCACCCGTTTGCTTGACCGCGGGCGGCCGCTGACTCTCACTGAATCCGGCCGTTATCTCTATGAGCACGCGCGGCAGGTGCTGGCCCGCGTCGACGAGATCAAGGCGATGACGCGGCGCCTTGCCAAAGGCACCGTCAAGCAGCTCAGCATCGGGTTTGTCGCCTCAACACTATACGACGCGTTGCCCGAACTGATCCGCCGCTTCCGCATCACCGCCCCCGGCGTCGATGTGGCGCTATTTGAGATGACGACCTTGGAGCAGATTGCGGCTTTGAAGGACGGCCGCATCGATGTCGGCTTTGGCCGCTTGCGCTTCGATGACGCCGGCATCACCCGCAAGGTCATCCGTAATGAGAGCCTCGCCGTCGTGGTGCCGCGCGGACACCCGCTGCAGGCACTGATGGCACCGCTTAAACTGCGGCTGACCGTAGCTGAGCCACTCATCATCTATCCGCGCGCACCACGCCCGAGTTATGCCGATCAAGTGCTGTCGTTTTTCAGGGACCAGGACTTGGAGCCGCGCGTCGCCTTCGAGGTCAAGGAATTGCAGACCGCCCTTGGCCTTGTCGCAGCTGGCGCAGGGATCTGCATCGTTCCCTCCTCGGTACGCCGGTTGGGCCGCGACGACATTGCGTTCATCCCGCTTGATGAGCCGACGATCACCTCGCCGATCATCATGAGCTACCGCACGAAAGATACGTCACCGGATTTGCGACAGCTTTGGACGTTGATCCGCGAATTCGACGACTGGAAGGGCCTGTCGACGGCCGTGCACGGGCCCCGGTAACAACCTGATTGATGGTGCTCGCAAAGCTCGTTAAGACAGTTGCAATTTGGGAATGTTGGAGTGTGGTACTGAGCCGAGGTCGCTCATGAACACAGTCGCGCAAGGACCTGCCTGATGCATCAAAGTTTGACTTATACGTTGGTGACGATAGCGGAAGATGCGATCAAGAGCGGGACGCAGTTGTTCGAGCGGCGCATCGGACTCAACGTGTACCACGTTCGAATTCTGAGACTGATTGACGATCAACCGGGCATCACTTTCACACAACTTGCCGGCCAAACGCGACTCGAACGGACATCGACGTCGCGCGCCCTGCAACGTCTGATCAAGGCAGGTCTGGTCGAGCGCTTAAATGATGCTGTCGATGCCCGCCAGTTCCATCTCACCGTGACGCCCAAGGGCCGCAAATTACGGCGCCAGTCCGACCCTCTGACAAAAGAACTGGAGGAGTTGATGCTTCAGCCCCTCAACGAAACCGAACGCGCCGCATTCCTGGATGCGCTCGCGAAGATCAACGGTTGGGTGACCAGCGGCTATCGTGAAGCCGTCAACCAGCGCTTTCCCTAGCAGCACCCGTTGGCGATTCAATGTAGTTGCCGAAAGTCAGGATGAAAGCGTGATTGGCGAGAATTCCCGGCGGTTCGTCCGTTTCAAATAAATTGCCGGGTCAGGCCGCCTTTGAGCGTTTGCGCGGTTTGGGCTTGCCTCCTGCATTGCTGGCATCGGAAAGGGCGCTGGCCCGCTCCTCGGCAATACGCGCTAATAGCGTCGCGCCAATCGGAAGAATATCGTCGTTGAAAACGTAATGAGGATTATGTAGCGATGGCCCTGGTCCTTGGCTCAGCAGCAGAAAAGCTCCTTGCACCACGTCCAACAAATCCGAAAAATCTTCGCTTCCCGTCAATGGTACGCCGACGACTTCGGCAAGCTCCGCGCCGACGATCCGGCGAGCGATATCGATCGCGGCCAGCGACTGTTCCTCGCTGTTGCACAATGCCCTGTAGCCGTCGGTTATAGTGACATTGATCGTCACGCCGAAGGCTGCGGCGAGGCCCGCAGCGAGTTCATGCATGCGCTGCTGCAGGCGTGACCGCACGGTCGCGTCGAAGGTGCGGATCGTACCACCGAGCGTCGCGGTCTCCGGGATTACGTTATAGGCTGACCCCGCATGCAGTTTGGTGATCGACAGAACCGCGGAGTCAAGCGGGCTCACATTGCGGCTGACTATCGATTGCAGTGCTTGCGCCAGCGTCACAGCCACAATCGTCGGATCGCGGGCGAGTTGCGGCTGAGCGCCGTGCGCCCCTTGACCACAAATACTGATGTCGAACTGATCCGAGGCTGCCGTGGCGACGCCTGGCTTTACCGTAATCCGGCCGACCGGTCCTTCTGGCCAGTTGTGCAGGCCATAGACCTCGCGACACGGGAACCGCCGGAACAGGCCGTCCGAAATCATCGCCCGTGCTCCGCCGAGACCCTCCTCGGCCGGCTGAAAAATCAATCTGACTTCGCCGGGAAATTTGCGTGTGGCAGCCAGATACCGCGCGGCACCAAGCAGCATTGTGGTGTGGCCGTCGTGGCCGCAGCCGTGAAACACCCCAGCCTGGGTTGACCGGTACGGCACGTCGGCCAATTCCTGCATCGGCAGGGCGTCCATGTCGGCTCGGAGACCGATTGTGCCGCCGGGCTGGTTGCCCCTGATAATGCCGACCACGCCGGTCCCGCCGATGCCGGTGTGAACCTCGACGCCCCACGCCGTCAGCTTGTCGGCGACGACCGCCGCCGTGCGCACCTCTTCAAAGCCAATCTCCGGATTGGCATGCAGATCCCTCCGGATCGCAGTCAAGTCACCAGCAAAGCGCACGATCTCTTCAATGAGTTTCATGACATGCCTCGAACTTAACCAGCTGATCCGAAGGGAATTTAACTGTTTACGTCAGGTGCTTGCGCGCCATCTCCGGCAAGAAATACAGCGCGATCAGACTGGAGATACAGCAGCCCATTACGTAGTAGGCGGGGGCGATTGGGGTCGCCAGTGCCTGGATCAGCCAAGTGACGATGAACTGACCGAAGCCGCCGAAGATCGCGACACCCAACGCATACACCAGCGACATGCCGGTGGCCCGCACCTCGGTCGGAAAAATTTCCGTCAAGGTTACGATGGATGGAGCACCGCCCGCAGCATTCAACGCGGCGAGCACCGCGACGACCGACAGCAATGTGCCGAGCGTCGGGCTGGCGTTGATGAGTTGGAATGCCGGATAGATCAGCAGTGCAATCAGCAGATAGGAGACGCCCGCAACGGTCCGGCGGCCGATCCGGTCTGACAGGGCGCCGGCCAGTGGCGCGACAAGCAGCGTGACAGTTCCTGCGGTGAGGCCAGCCATCAGGCCCGACGTTGGCGGCATGCCGAGCTGCCGCACGGCATAGGTCGCCATGTACAGCACGATGATCGCATTGGCAGCCGTACCGCCGACGATCAGCATTACGCCGAGTAGCAACCGTGACGAATGGCCACGGAAGACCTCGCGCAGCGAGCTGACCTGTGCCGTTCCAGCCTCGGCCTCGTTGGCATGTGTTTCTTCGAGCGCGCTCCGCAGCCACAAACCAACTGGTACGATCAAAATGCCGGCAATGAACGGAATCCGCCAGCCCCAGGATTCGACGTCTTCTTTGCTCAACCAGCTGGTGATGGCAAAAGCGATGCCGGCGGCGGCGAGTACCGCGAGCCCCTGACTGGCAAGCTGCCAGGAGCCATAGAAACCGCGCTGATCCTTGGGCGCGGATTCCGACAGCAATGTCGTAGATGCACCGACCTCGCCGCCCGCCGAAAAACCCTGGATCAACCGGCCGACGATCACCAGCATCGGGCCGAAGACACCGATCTGGGCGTAAGTCGGCGCCAGCCCGATCAACATCGTGCCGAACGCCATCAACATCAGGGTTAGAACGGTAGCGCGCTTGCGGCCCCGCCGGTCGGCATAGGAACCGAGCACGACCCCTCCGAGCGGGCGCAGAAAGAAGCCGACACCGTAGGTCGCGAACGAGAGCAGTAGTTGCGCGGTGGGGTCTGCTGCCGGAAAGAACAGCTTGCCGATGGTTGCAGCAAAGAAGCTGTAGACGACAAAGTCGAAGAACTCCAACGCGTTGCCAATCGTGCATGCCGCGATCAGCCGGGCGCCGGAAATCTTCTGCGCATGTATTTTTGGTGCCGCATTTGGTGCCACTGAGGCGGCGGAACTGAGTGGGGACATTGTTGTACTCCCTAGTTGCTACGCGCCGCGACGTCTGACGTTTCACGCAGATCACGGCTGGGACAACGTGACACGTCTAGTTGCAATACGCAATAATATCTGTTTGAAATATTTTCATAGTGCAACTGCATCTGAAAGCACGTCCATGCAGACCCTGCCCACCGCGCTCACAGCCATCGATCTCGTCGCTTCGGCGGTGTTCGCGATCACCGGCGCAACTCGTCGCGTCGCGCAAGCAAATGGATATCGTCGGCTTTGCTGGCTTGGCCTTGTGACGGGCATCGGGGGCGGCGCCGTCCGTGATTTGTTGCTGGGGCTACCGGTTTTCTGGGTTCGCGAACCAGCTTACGTGATCGTGTGCCTCGCCGCATCCGCTGCGGTCTATTTCGGTGCACATGGCCTGGATTCCCGTTACCGGGCACTGCTGTGGCTGGATGCGATCGGGCTGGCGTTGGTCTCAGTTGGCGGAGCGGCAAAGGGACTAGATGCCGGCGCTGGTCCAGTGAATGCCATCGTCATGGGCGTGATCACAGCGGCGCTTGGCGGCATCATCACCACGCTTCGACACGTATAGGCCGTACGATCAAATACCGTTCCAATTTTCGCTTCATATCGTCGAGGACGGCGCGATGACGCACCACGAGTTCGTGTTCACCGATCGCCACAACCCTGATGCCGCCTTCATTGCGGCCCTCGACCACTGCATTCCCAAGAGTGGCTCAATCATCGTCTGGAACGCGAGCTTCGAAACTACGATCAACCGGCGGCTTGCCGAACGCAATCCAACCGCTGCCGCGATGATGGCTAACATCAGATCCCGAATTGTCGATCTTGAAGATCCGTTCAAGCAGCAAATGCTCGTGCATCCGGGGTTTCGAGGCCGCACGTCAATCAAAGCTGTGTTACCCGCTTTTGTACCCGAACTCACCTACGATTACCTCAATATCCAAGACGGAGCCACCGCAAGTGCCACTTGGAACGACATCGCAACTGGTATCTTCGACGCAGTAATCTTCGATCAGAAGCGCCGCGACCTGTTGAGTTACTGCGCTCTCGATACCGAAGCGATGGTCGAGATCCGGCGTACACTGCAAGAATTGGCTGTCGACGGCTGTCAATTGTTCAATACTGATACTGTTCGAGCTACAACAACCGTTATCCTGATCGGCTAGGCAGGGGGTCCGCACTCGTTCGCCGCAGTGTGTGTTCGATCAATAGCAATGCCTGGTATCATGCCACCGCAAAATCCAGCAAATAGATAATTACACATTTATATCATACGTTTAGGCGTCAAATTTGGAGCGGGCGAAGGGAATCGAACCCTCATCAACAGCTTGGGAAGCTGCCGCATTACCACTATGCTACGCCCGCCGTCCTCTCATTCTATGCAGCCTTTGCCAGCGCATGGCAAGTCAGCCTTGCTGGCTGGCAAGGAAGTCAGGGAAGTGAAATCACACCATTGCAAGTTGGCTTCAAGCCAGCTTTGATGGAGCCTTGGCGGGGCTCTCGACCGCCGTTGGATTCAAGACCTGGAGGAACGAATGCACGGAAACCTAAAACGCTTGCTCGGCGTCAGCTTGGTAGCGCTCGTCGGCGCAATCACGCCAGCGGCCGCCAAGACGCTCGTTTACTGCTCGGAAGGCTCGCCTGAAAACTTCACGCCGTCGATCAATACGACCGGCACCAGTTTTGATGCTGCCCGCCCGCTCTACGATCAACTCGTGATGTTCGAACGTGGCTCGACAAAAGTTGGCCCCGGTCTTGCTGAAAAATGGGCTGTGAGTGAAGACGGCTTGACGCTGACATTCAATCTGCGCAAGGGCGTCAAGTTCCATTCCGGCGTCAACAACTTCAAGCCGACTCGCGATTTCAATGCCGAAGACGTCCTATGGTCGTTCAATCGGATGTGGAAAGCGGATCATCCCTACGCCAAGGTTTCTGGCGGCAAGTACGACTACTTCGCCGACATGGACATGCCAAAGCTGCTCGACTCGATCACCAAGACCGACGACTACACCATCGTCATGAAGCTGAAAGAACCGAACGCACCGATGATCGCCAATCTGGCGATGGACTTCGCGACGATCCATTCGGCTGAATACGCTGAGTTCCTGACCAAGGCTGGCAAGCCCGAACAGATGGATCAGATCCCGGTTGGCACAGGACCGTTCTCCTTCGTGACCTACCAGAAGGACGCTGTGATCCGTTTCAAAAAGAACGCGGACTACTATGGGGAGAAGGCTGTCGTCGACGATCTCGTCTACGCGATCACTCCGGATCCGACTGCGCGCTATTCGAAGTTAAAGGCTGGCGAGTGCCATTTTGCGATTGCGCCGCGCCCTGCCGATTTAGCCGAGATGCAGAAGGACCCATCGCTCAAGGTCATCAACCAATCGGGTCTGAACATCGCCTATTGGGCCTTCAATACCCAAAAGAAGCCGTTCGACGACAAGCGCGTGCGGCAAGCCCTGAACATGGCGATCGACAAGCAAGCGATCATCCGGGACGTCTATCTTGGTGCCGGACAGGCCGCCAAGAACCTCGTTCCGCCGATCCTTTGGTCCTATAATGACGCGGTGAAAGACTACGCCTTTGATGCCGAAAAAGCCAAAGCGCTTCTGAAGGAAGCTGGCGTTGCCACGCCGTTCGAGATGGACCTGTGGTACATGCCGGTGCAGCGCCCTTATAACCCGAACGCCAAGCGCATCGCGGAGATGATGCAGGCGGATCTCGCTAAGGTCGGGATTAACGCGAAACTTGTGACCTACGAGTGGGGCGAATATCGCAAGCGGGCCCAACAGGGCGAGCACATGACAGCTCAGCTCGGCTGGACTGGCGACAACGGCGATCCCGACAACTTCTTCTTCTTGCGGGGTTGCACTGGTGCACGCGCTGGCGGCCAGAACATCACCAAATGGTGCAACAAAGAGTACGATGACCTGTTAAACCAGGCGAAGAAGCTTTCGGATGTCGCCGCTCGTACCAAGATTTACGAGAAGATGCAGTTGATCGAGGTCGAGGAAGCCCCCGACATGAAGATTGCGCATTCGACGGTCTACGAAGCGATGCGCAAGGAGGTCGAGAACTACAAGCAGGGTCCCTTCGGTGGCCATAAGTTCAATGGCGTCGATGTGAAGTGATGTCTTTGGCTATTGCCTGACACTGCAAACGGGCCGACCGAGCGAACCTCGTGTCGGCCCGAACTCTAGCGAACCACATGATCAAATACCTCCTCACTCGCATCGCGCTGACGGTACCGACGTTCGTCGCGTTGATGTTCATCACCTTCGTTGCGATCCGCCTCGTGCCCGGCGATCCGGTTGAGGTGCGCGTCGGCGAGCGTGGCATTTCGCCAGAGCGCCTAGCCGAATTCCGCAAGGACTTGGGCCTCGACCAGCCGGTCTGGAAGCAGTTCCTCGACTACGTCTGGCAACTTCTCCACGGCGACTTCGGCACATCCGTCGTCACCAACGAAAAAGTATTGACCGAGTTCTTCACGCTGTTTCCAGCCACCGTCGAACTTTCACTTGCTGCAATGCTGTTCGCAGTTTTGCTCGGCGTGCCCGCGGGTGCCACCGCTGCCGTCAAGCGCGGCAGTTGGTATGACCAAACCCTGATGGGCATCTCCGTCACCGGCTTTTCGATGCCGATCTTCTGGTGGGGATTGCTTCTCATCATGCTTGTCGCCGAGCGTTTGCATTGGACGCCGGTCTCGGGCCGCATCGATCTGATCAAATACTACTTCGAGCCGACCACAGGCTTCATGCTCATTGACTCGATTTTATCGGGCCAGAAGGGCGCATTCCGCGATGCAGTGCATCATCTCGTCTTGCCGATGATCGTGCTTGGCACCGTGCCGCTCGCCGTCATCGCGCGCATGACCCGCTCGTCAATGCTGGAGGTTTTGAGCGAGGATTACGTGCGCACTGCACGCGCCAAAGGGTTGTCGCCATTTCGCGTCATCGGCCTGCACGCTCTGCGAAACGCACTTATTCCGGTAGTCACCGTGATCGGCCTATCGGTTGGCTCGTTAATGGCGGGTGCGGTTCTGACCGAGACGATCTTCTCTTGGCCCGGGGTCGGCAAATGGTTGATCGAGGCGATCGGTCGGCGCGATTATCCAGCCCTTCAAGGCGGCGTAATGCTGGTCTCGGCCATTGTTATTTTCGTCAACGTGTTCGTCGACTTTCTCTATGGCGTCATCAACCCGAGGATCCGCCATGGCAACTGATGTGACGGTCACAGGGCCAACTGCGACGTCGAAAGGCGACCAATCCCCGTTGGCCGCTTTCTGGGCAGCTTTTGCCGAAAACAACGGTGCAGTCGGCGGCCTGATTGTTCTGACCTTCATTGTTCTCGTCGCGATCTTCGCTGACTTCGTAGCGCCGCACCCTCCGCTCGAGCAGTTTCGCGATGCGGTGAAAGCGCCGCCAGTGTGGGATGAGGGCGGCTCCTGGCGCTTCATCCTCGGCACCGATGGGCTCGGCCGCGACATGCTCACGCGCATCATATATGGAGCGCGGGTGTCGCTGTTCATCGGCTTAACCGTCATGTGTGTGTCGTTCGTGCTTGGCGTGCTGCTGGGCCTGATCGCAGCGTTCCAAGGCGGTGTCATCGATCTCCTCATCACCCGCGTGATGGATCTGATCATGGCCGTGCCCGGATTGGTGCTCGCAATCCTGATCGTCGCGGTGCTGGGGCCGAGCCTGACCAACACAATCGTCGCCGTCACCGTCGTGTTCCTGCCGCGGTACGTTCGGCTTGTGCGAGCATCAGCCTTGGCTGAACTCGGCAAGGAATACGTGACGGCCGCCCGCGTCATCGGCGTTGGCAAACTCCGCCTGATGTTTGCAACCGTTCTGCCGAATTGCCTCGCGCCCCTCATCGTACAATCGGCACTTGGCGTGTCGGAAGCCATTCTCGAAGCCGCAGCCCTTGGCTTTCTTGGCCTTGGCGCACAGCCGCCGACGCCCGAGTGGGGCGCAATGCTGGCCGACGCCCGCGAGTTTATCCGCTCGAACCCGTGGATCGTCACGTTGCCCGGCCTAGCCATCCTCGTGACGGTTGTGTCGATCAATCTGATGGGCGATGGCCTGCGCGATGCACTCGACCCCAAGTTGCAGAGATCCTGAACCCCATGGCGCTGCTCGAAATCCGCAATCTATCGGTGTCCTTCGCAACGCGCCGTGGCCCATTTCGGGCCGTTGAAGGCGCCGACATTATCGTCGATGAAAACGAGGTTCTGGCGATCGTCGGCGAGTCGGGCTCAGGCAAGTCCGTTGCCATGCTCGCCGTCATGGGACTGCTGCCGTGGACGGCAACCGTCACCGCTGATGTGATGAACTTTGCCGGAACCGACCTGCGCACGCTCAAGCCGAAGGAAAAGCGCAAAATCATCGGCCGCGATATCACGATGATATTTCAGGAACCGATGTCGTCGCTCAACCCTTGTTTCACGGTCGGCTTCCAGATTGGCGAAACACTGAAAACCCACCTGGGGATGGATCGCAAGGCACGGCACACACGATCAATCGAACTGCTCGAACTCGTTGGCATCACCGAACCTGAGCAGCGACTGTCAGCCTTCCCACACCAGTTGTCTGGTGGCATGAGCCAGCGCGTAATGATCGCAATGGCGCTCGCTTGCCGCCCCAAGCTGCTGATTGCGGACGAGCCATCAACCGCACTCGACGTGACGATCCAGGCGCAAATTCTCGACCTGCTGTTGAAATTGAAAACGGAAACAAACCTTGGTCTCGTGTTGATCACGCACGACATGGGCGTGGTTGCTGAAACCGCTGACCGCGTCATCGTGCAGTATTCAGGCCGTCAGGTTGAGCAGAACAACACGATAGATTTGTTTCGTGCGCCGCACCATCCCTATACCCACGCGCTGCTTGCAGCCCTGCCTGAGCGCGCCACTGGTCGCCGTCTACCGGCAATCGCCGGCATGGTGCCTGGCCAGTTTGACCGACCGAACGGCTGCCTATTTTCGCCACGCTGCGCCTTCGCCACGCCCCATTGCACGGCGGATGCGCCACCAAAAGCGCCGAGCAAATACGGCGCCGCGTTGTGCTGGACCCCGCTTGTAGATGGCCGCCCACTCACGTTGGAGACGGCACGATGACGGTCGTTCTCGAAGCCCAGAACCTATCTCGCAACTATGCGGTCGCGCGCGGACCATTCAAGGAAGCGGCCAGCGTCAAGGCGCTTGCTGGCGTCTCGTTCACGCTCGAAGCCGGCAAGACACTGGCAGTGGTCGGTGAATCTGGTTCCGGTAAATCGACCCTCGCCCGCCTCGTCACCTTGATCGAGCCACCAACCGCTGGCGTGCTTAAGATCAATGGCCGCGATGTGACGACCGCCGATGATGCCGCCCGCGCGCAGTTGCGCCGCGACATCCAGATCGTGTTTCAGAACCCCTATGGTTCGCTCAATCCACGCCAGCGCGTGGGAGCAGCGCTTGAAGAACCGCTTCTGGTAAACACCAACATGGAAGCGGCCGACCGTACCGCGAATGCCCGCGCGATGATGGCAAAGGTCGGACTGCGGCCCGAGCATTATGATCGTTACCCGCACATGTTTTCGGGTGGCCAACGCCAGCGCATCGCGATTGCCCGCGCGCTGATCATGAAGCCGAAAATCCTTGTTCTCGACGAGCCGGTATCGGCGCTTGACGTGTCGATCCGTGCACAAGTACTGAACCTGCTCGCCGAGCTGCAAGAGGAGATGAACGTCGCCTACCTGTTCATTTCGCATGACCTGTCGGTCGTCCGGCACATCGCGGACCACGTGCTCGTCATGTACCTCGGTCATGCTGTGGAGGTCGGCACGCGCGACGTCATCTTCGCCGATCCGAAGCACCCCTACACGCGAGCATTGCTGTCCGCGACGCCGATTGCCGAGCCCGGTGCCAAGAAGGAGCGGATCATCTTGCAGGGCGAATTGCCCTCGCCGTTCAATCCGCCGGCGGGTTGCCCGTTCAGTCCACGCTGCCCAATTGTGGTTGATCGGTGCCGTGCCGAACGCCCGGCGTTGGTCGGAGGTGCCACGCACTCCGTTGCCTGCTGGAAGGCTTGAGGGCTCAAGCCGCTCTTTCAAACCCTTTGAGCGTTGCTGCCAGATTATCTCCAAGAATGGGTGAGAGATAGCCGCCCTCCTGAATGATAACGGTCGGCAACCCGATCCGCGCAACAGCAGCGCCGATGCGCTCAAAGCCGTGGGTTGTAACGGCCAGCGCCTTGTAGGGATCGTGCTCCGACGCATCGAGACCCAGCGCCAAAACGAGCGCATCGGGAGTGAACATGCGAATGCGCGTCGCCGCCTTTTCGAGCGCTGCCATGAATACATCGTCACCCGATCCGTGCGCCAATGGCAAATTGAGATTGTAACCTTCGCCGGCAGCTTCGCCACGCTCCTCCGCATGCCCCCAAAAGAACGGATAGAGGTGAGCTGGATCAGCATGGATCGAGACCGTCAGCACGTCGGCGCGACCATAGAAGATACCTTGCGTGCCGTTGCCATGGTGCACATCGACGTCGAGGATTACGACGCGGTCGTGTTCGCAGCGCAAGCGTTGAGCAGCAATTGCAGCATTATTCAGAAAGCAAAATCCGCCAGCCATATCGGCGTAAGCGTGATGCCCCGGCGGGCGGCACAGGGCGTAGGCCGCGCGTTCACCAGCCATGACGAGTTCGGTCGCGGTCAGCGCCACGTCGGCGGCCAGCTGGGCAGCCTTCCATGTACCCGGCCCGATCGGGCAGGCGGTGTCCGCCATATGCCAACCAGCCCGCCCGACGACGCTGGTCGGATAGGTCGGCGGATAGCGCGACGGGTGTATATTTGGAATAATCTCCGGCCCGCTGTCACCGAGTGCTGTCCAAGCTTCATAGGACTCAGCCATAAAACTCAAGTATTCCGGTGTGTGTACGGCTGAGACCGGGCCAAGGCCAAACCGCTCCGGCGGACGTATATCGTGATGACCCGTTTTCAATCCAGCGAGCAGTTGATCGGCCCGCTCGGGCACCTCGGTTGTGCGTCGAACTTTGCCGCGTTGCAGAAAAAACTGCGGATCGTGATCGATGTGAGCGACGTCAAAAACTGCTTTCATGGGCAAAATGCTCGCTCGTTGGGCTGCCGACTGCTGTAAAGTTTGCCATGTAGCACTTCGATCTCACAGCACGATTGCAGCATGGCTGACCCTGTGTAATCCTCAAGGTGAAATTTGGTACTCAGGTCCAATCATTGCGTAGGAGTTTTCAACTGATGAAACGCATGTCTTGGTTGATTGCTGTCGCCGTGGCACTGGCTGCTACAGCTGTTGCCGCTCAAGAGCCCAAACGAGGCGGTACCGCCAACGTCGTAATCCAACCGGAACCGCCCGGCCTGATGCTGGGTCTTATCCAGAATGGACCGACACAAATGGTGTCGGGCAACATTTATGAAAGCCTACTGCGATACGACTTCGACTTGAAGCCGATGCCGAACCTCGCGACCAAGTGGGACGTGAGCGCGGACGGTAAGGTCTACACGTTCACGCTGAAAGATGGCGTGACGTGGCATGACGGTAAACCCTTCACCTCGGCCGACGTTGTTTTCAGTGTCGATGTGTTCCTGCGCGAAACGCATCCAAGATTGCGGGTCTCACTCGCTCAGGTCGAGAAGATCGAGGCTCCGGACGCCAAGACCGTCAAATTCACACTCAAAAATCCGTTCGGTCCATTCCTCATCATGTTCGAGCCCGGCACGATGCCGATGATTCCGAAGCATATCTATGAAGGGACCGACTTCAAGAACAACCCGGCCAACAATACGCCTATCGGCACTGGTCCTTTCAAATTCAAGGAATGGAAGAAGGGCGCCTACATTCACCTTGTTCGTCACGATACCTATCATGTGAAGGGCCAACCTTACCTCGATGAGATTTATTGGCAGGTAATCCCGGATGCTGCTGCCCGCTCGGTCGCTTTCGAGACCGGTAAGGTGGACATTCTGCCCGGCGGCTCGGTCGAAAACTTCGATGTGCCGCGGCTGTCGAAGTTACCGGGCGTCTGCGTCACCGGAAAGGGCTGGGAATTGTTCGGGCCGCACGCCTGGATCTGGTTCAACAACCGTCAAGGGCCGATGGCCGATAAGCGCTTCCGCCAAGCGGTGATGTTCGCAATGGATCGCGATTTTGCGAAAGACGTGATCTGGAACGGCCTCGGCAAGGTGCCAACCGGCCCGATGTCGTCGAAGACGAAATTCTATTCAGCCGACGTGCCGCAGTACCCGCGCGATGTCGCCAAGGCCAAGGCGCTCCTCAAGCAGATGGGTTACAAAGGCGAACCTGTGCGCCTGCTGCCGCTGCCTTATGGCGAGACCTGGACCCGCTGGGGCGAAGCTGTGAAGCAGAACCTGATCGAAGCTGGCATCAACGTGCAGATGCAGGCAACCGATGTCGCCGGCTGGAACCAGAAAATGAACGAGTGGGACTACGACATGGGCTTCACCTACTTGTATCAGTACGGTGATCCAGCCCTTGGTGTCGCTCGCAACTACATCTCGTCCAACATTGCCAAGGGTTCACCTTGGAACAATGTTGCCGGCTACAAGAACGAGACGGTCGACAAGCTATTTGCGGAAGCAGCCACTGCCTTTCCAGATGCAAAGCGACAGGACCTCTACGCCCAGATTCAGAAAATCGTCGTCGAGGACGTACCGGTTGCCTGGGCAATGGAACTTGAATTCCCAACCATCTACCGGTGCAAGGTGAAGGGCCTGATCGATAGCGCGATCGGTATCAACGATGCGTTCGCCAACGCCTGGATCGACAAGTAGGTCGTCGGGTCGAGACTTCTACGCCCGAGATCCCACGGAGAAGGTTTCCCCAATATTGGAGAAGCTGTAAGCCTAACAACATCGGACCGACGTGAACCTTCTCGTTACGATCCTGCAGCGACTGGGCAAGGGCTACCTTGTCCTGTTGGCAATTGCGATCCTCAACTTCTTCTTGATCCGTGCTGCCCCCGGCGACCCGGCACAGGTAATGGCCGGGGAGGCCGGTGCCGCCGATGAGATCTTCATTCTCCAACTGCGCCAACAGTTCGGCCTTGATAAGTCTCTGTTTGAGCAGTTGTGGCTTTATCTGTCAAAGGTGGCGACCTTCGACCTCGGCTTCTCTTACCGCCAGAAAATGCCGGTTTGGGATCTCATCCTCGACCGGCTACCGGCGACCTTGCTGCTGACCGGCACGGCATTCGTCATTTCGCTGGTCCTCGGACTTTTACTCGGCGCCGTCGCTGCGTCCCGAGAGGGCACCTGGGCCGACAGCGCCGTTACCATCATTGCGCTACTATTCTACGCGACGCCACTTTTTTGGATCGCACTGATGGCGATCCTCTTGTTCTCGGTGCAGCTCGATTGGTTGCCAAGTTTCGGCATGGAGACGGTCGGCGGCGGCCATACGGGATTTGCGCGCGCGCTCGACATCGCACGGCATCTGATCTTGCCAGCGTCGACCCTCGGTCTCTTTTTCATGGCGGTCTATGCCCGCATGACGCGGGCTGCCATGCTGGAAATTCGTGGGCTTGATTTCGTCAAAACCGCGCGCGCCAAGGGCCTCAGTCCGGCGAAGATCCAGCGCCGTCACGTGCTGCGCAATGCGCTACTGCCGATCATTACGCTGGCGGGATTACAAGCAGGGCAGATCGTCGGTGGGGCGGTGCTGACGGAAACCGTCTATGCGTGGCCGGGCATCGGCCGACTGATGTTCGAAGCTCTGCTGCAGCGCGATTATAACCTGCTGTTGGGCGTGTTCCTCGTATCATCGGCAATGGTGATTATCTTCAACATCATCACCGATCTCGTCTACCGGATAGCCGATCCCCGTATCGGGGTATCGGCATGAAGGACTTTTGGGCACGCTTCTCGCGCAATCGCGGTGCCGTCATTGGCCTCATTATATTGGCTTGTGTCGTCGTACTGGCAATTACCGGTCCATTCCTCTACCCGCGCTCACCGTGGGCCATGGTTCAAAGACCGTTCCTCGCTCCATTCGCAACACCGGGCTTTCCGTTCGGCACCGATACACTTGGTCGGGATATCGCAGCCGGCCTCGCTCACGGCGCTAGGGTCTCGCTCCTCGTCGGGTTCGTATCGACGCTTGCAGCCCTATTGATCGGCGTTCCGCTTGGGGCACTCGCTGGATACTTCGGCGGCTGGATCGACGATGCGCTGATGCGCTTCACCGAGTTTTTCCAGACGATCCCGAGCTTCGCCCTTGCAATCGTGCTGGTGGCGATCCTGCAACCTTCGCTGTCCTCGGTGGTGCTTGCGATTGCAGTTGTCAGTTGGCCACCCGTTGCCCGATTGGTGCGGGCAGAGTTCCTGTCGCTACGTTCGCGCGAATATGTCGAGGCCGCGATCCTGCAAGGCGAGACAACGTCCCGGATCATCCTCACGCAAATTCTACCTAACGCGCTGCCGCCGATCATTGTGCTCGCCTCGTTGATGGTCGCATCCGCGATCTTACTGGAATCATCGCTGTCGTTTCTGGGACTCGGCGACCCCAACATTATGAGCTGGGGCTATATGATCGGCGCCGCTCGCACCGTCATACGACAGGCTTGGTGGATGAGCTTCTTTCCAGGCGTTGCAATTCTACTCGCGGTGCTTGCGCTCAATCTCGTTGGTGAGGGACTGAACGACGCGCTCAATCCGCGCCTCGCACGCAAGGGGCGGTGATGAGCACCCCCGCAGTTCGCATCGAACATCTAACTGTCACCTTGCCCAAGGGGGCCGACCGGACCGACGCGCTGACCGACATTTCGCTCGACCTCCATCCTGGTGAAATCCTGTGCGTTGTTGGCGAGTCCGGCTCCGGCAAGTCGATGCTGGCGAACGCCGTGATGGGTCTCTTGCCGGAAGGCGTCGATGTGCGAACCGGCCGCATCCAACTCGGCGACGTTGATATTCTTGCCCTCACCGAGGCTCAATTGCGTGACTTGCGTGGACGGCGCATGGCGATGATATTTCAGGAACCGATGTCGGCGCTCAATCCACTGATGCGCGTCGGCGATCAGATCACGGAGATGTTCGAGGCGCACGACCAGTTTACCGATGCCGAACGGCGGACCCGCGCGCTGAAACTGATAGAAGAAGTTGGACTCCCCGATCCACTGAGAATTCTGCGCGCCTACCCGTTCCAGCTTTCTGGCGGCCAGCGCCAGCGGGTGATGATCGCCATGGCGTTGGCGTTGGAGCCGACCGTACTGATCGCAGATGAGCCGACGACCGCGCTCGACGTGACAACACAGGCGCAGATCCTGGCGTTGATCAAACAGCTGCAGACAACACGCGGCACCGCGGTTTTATTCATCACGCACGACTTTGGCGTCGTGGCCGAGATCGCCGATCGGATTGCCGTTATGCAGAACGGCGTGCTCGTTGAATTGGGAATAGCCAAGGACGTTCTGTCAAAACCGACCCATGACTACACCCGGCGACTGATAGCAGCCGTCCCCAGCCTGACGCCGCCGCCATCGACGCCACTGAACGACACCCCTGAGGTGCTTTCAGCTGATCGCCTCGCCAAGACCTATTCGACCCGCAGCGGTTGGTTCCGCAACAATCGAAACGTCAAAGCCGTCGACGACGTTGGCTTCATCCTGCACAAGGGCGAGACGCTGGGACTCGTCGGAGAATCTGGCTCGGGCAAGTCAACAGTCGGACGTTGTCTCGTCCGCCTGATCGAGCCTGACAGTGGCACGATCAAACTCAGCGGCGACGTCATATCCGGCTCCGAAGCGGTTCGCCTCGCCCGCCGCCGGATGCAGATGGTGTTCCAAGACCCGTTCGCATCGCTCAATCCGCGCCATAAAGTGAGCCACATCCTGACCGCCGGACAGATTGCCCACGGTACGGCCCCGGCCGCTGCCCGTGTGCGCGCCGCCGACCTACTTACGCTGGTTGGCCTGTCTGACAGCGCTCTCGACCGCTTTCCACACGAGTTCTCCGGTGGACAACGCCAGCGCATTGGCATTGCACGCGCTCTGGCGCTCGACCCGGAAATCCTGATCGCCGATGAGCCGGTCTCCGCGCTCGACGTGTCAGTGCAGGCGCAAGTGCTGTCCTTGATCAACGATCTGAAAACGCGACTTCAGTTGTCGATGCTGTTCATCACGCACGACCTGCGCGTCGCGGCCCAGGTTTGCGACCGGATCGCGGTGATGCAGACGGGTCGTATCGTCGAGATTGGCGATACGGCCACCGTATTTGCCAAGCCACAGCATGACTATACCAAACGGTTGCTCGCGTCCGTGCCAGGGGCCGCCTGGAGTCGCCAACGAGAGCACGCGCCATGAGCCGGATCGTTTGCGTCGGCAGTATGAATATGGACATCGCGGCCTATAGCACCGCGTTACCGAAGCCCGGCGAAACCGTATTCGGATCGAGCCTCGTTTCATCGCCCGGCGGCAAGGGCTTGAACCAGGCGGTCGCCGCCCGACGGCTCGGCGCCGACGTCGCATTCCTGGGCTGCCTTGGCGGCGATGCGACAGGCGATGCCGTCTTGGCATTCATGATCGCAGAAGACATAGACACGGCGAGCATCTGCCGCTTGACGAGCATACAATCAGGTGCGGCAGTCATCCTGGTCGATGTCCATTCCGAGAATGCCATCGTTGTCATTCCAGGTGCCAATATGCAGTGGCCTGACAACGCTTTTGCAGCGACGAAGTTCGAAGCCAGCGACATTGTCGTCTCGCAGTTCGAAATCCCAGATGCGATAATCATCGAGGCCTTCACGCGAGCACGCGCTGTCGGCGCCCGCACCATTTTGAACGCCGCTCCAGCCCGCGCAATGCCTAATGAACTGCTGGCACTTATCGACATCCTCGTCGTCAACGAAACCGAGCTGGCAGCAACCTGCGCGCGCGCCCTAAACACCACCGATATTGATGACGTGACGTCAGCCGCTCTGGCGTTATCGAGCGCACGCTTAAGCGTCGTCGCAACTTTAGGCGCGCAAGGCGCAGTGATCGCAGCGAACGGCCGAACCAGGCGGGTCGCCGGTTGCACGGTCAAAGCCGTAGACACCGCCGGTGCTGGCGATTGCTTTATCGGTGCGCTGGCAGCAAGCCTCGCGCGCGGCGATGCACTGGACGCCGCTGCCGCATTTGCTAACCGTGCCGCTGCCCTCAGCGTCACACGCAAAGGTACGGCCATTGCCATGCCGCATTGGTCAGAACTATAGTTATTTGCGTACCCCTGGCGTTTCGATTTTTGCAGCCCCATTCCGGCTCGCGAGATAAAGCTCCAGGTTCACATACTCGCTGCTGCCGTAGTCCAACTGCTCGGCGCGCACGCCCAACGCGCATGATCGAATGCGACGGTGCAGTGATCCTGCCTTCTGCCAATCCAAACGATAGACCGGATAAGCGGTTGAAAGTCCCGACGAGATCTTGTCGCCGCGCAAGCGGCGGCCAACGTTGTCATCATGGCATTGATTGCAAGCGACATTGAGCTGGCCTTGACGCTCGAAGAAGAACGCCTTGCCTGCTTCGTAGTGCTGTGCTGCCACTCCATCGATGGCAACCGAGAACGGCAGCCCACGCGATTGATGCGCGACATAGGCCGTCAGGCCGAGCAGGTCGTCGCTCTCATACTTCAAGGGCGCTGCTGCCATGTTGGCAACACGGCACTTATTAATCCGCGCCTCGATGTTGAAAAGCGCGCCGCCTTTGGGATCGATTGCTGGATAGCGGGCGGCCACGCCGCGCATCGATTTTGCCGCATCACTGTGACAGGTGACGCAGGCCTTGGCCGTCGACCCGTCCGGCTGCGCCCAAAGTGCGGCACCACGCTCGACCCACAGCATGCCGGGGTTAGCGCCGTCGTCGGCCTGTTGCACCTGTAATTCTGGGGGCAGATATTCACGTGCCGAGGTCCGCGGCTCGGCTGCTACGACTGTCGAGACAACAGCGAAAGCTAAGGCCAAGGGGGAAAATCGCATCACGTCACCGTCAGCGTGGCTTTCTCGACATGGGCCACGCCCGCTTGATCGGTCCAGGTGAAGACCAGTTCGCCCGTCTCCAGCGCAATCGTCGTGAAGGACGCGAACGGGTTGGCGGCCGTACTTGGAAACATGTCCATGCGAAAAATCTCAGCGCCGGAATAGGTCACCGTGAGCTGCGTTATGATATCGCGCGGGATCGCCTTACCGACGTCATCACGACGATAGCCGGTTTCCATCGGGTGCGTGATCAAGGTTTTGATCTCGATGATTTCGCCCTTGCGGGCGCTCTTGGGCATGACGATCCGGGCGGTACGCATAGGGTATCAAACCTCATCCAGCATCAAGACAGGCGGACATGGTGACGATCACCTCGGCGCTGTCGCTCCACACACTGCCATCTTTCATGATGGCTAAAGCCTCCACGCGCTGCGTGTTCGCCAACCGCACAGACGTTTGCACGCGTGCCCGCCCGGCTCTGGGGCCCAGATGAAACCGCACCATATCGGGCTGCGGATTCTCCGGCGAAAACAGATAAATCGAAGTGACGTGATCGGCCGCCGTCATCGGGCTCTCAACCGTGATTGTGATCGGCACCGAGTTGCCATTCTCGGCCAGTGGTGAGATCTCCAACTTGATCCGACCGGGCTTAGCAGTGCGACCGGCCAACACTTGCTGCATAGCGGATGCCATTGCCTCAGGCGCGGCCTGCGCCGATGATCCCGGCAACAGTACGCCCGCGACGGTCGCTACCCCACCAACCAACACCGCGCGACGACTTGTGCTTATCGATGGAATTGTCATCGCCGCCTCCTTCAATCCTTGAGGGTGCCGAGCCAGGCCACGACATCCTCGATCTGTTGCGCGCTGAACACGGGCGCCGCTTTGTACTTGAGTGCAACCCGCTTTAGATCGTTGATGCGATGATAGGCCGGCATCAACGTCGCGGCGTTCAACTTACTTTGATCGACTAGACGCAATCGCAGCTGGCCCGCAGAGAGACGCGATCCGACGCCTGCGAGTGACGGTGCCAGATCGCCCTGCGACGGCTCACTCGGGATCGGCACCTGATGGCAGATCAGGCAATTGCCAGTTTCCCGATCAAGCACCAAACGGCGTCCTCGGGCGTTGTCGCCGGTTCGTCCATCCAGTGACGCCGGTATGGTATCGCCCACAACCGCATAGGCGCTAATCTCAACTGTCGCGGCAGGCGTGCCGTTCCCACCAAACCCAACGACACAGACGATGGCGAAGCTGGATAGCCCCGCCATCGTCGGTCGCCGCGCCTGATAGAGCCGCTCGATCACGCGCGCAACTTGACGTTCTTCAGCGGCAACGCCCGCACGGGATTGCCGGTTGCAGCATAGATCGCATTCAGTACAGCTGGTGCCGCAACTGCAATTGTCGGCTCACCGACGCCGCCCCAGAACCCGCCGGACGGCACTGTCACTGTTTCAACGAGCTTCGGGAAGTCGGCCATTTTCATAATCTCGTAAGCGTCGAGGTTCTCCTGCTCGACCGCGCCGTTCTTGAGCGTGATCTCCTCGAAAAACGTTGCCGAAAGCCCGTAGGCGACCGAACCGACGACCTGTGCGTCGACCTGATCCGGATTGACGACATAGCCGCTGTCGGTTCCCATCACGAGCCGATGCACGGTCACCTTACCCTTATCGCTGACAGAAACCTCCGCTGCCGCCGCGATATAGCTTCCATAGCCCATATGCTGGGCGATGCCGCG
>JANOYV010000029.1:0-4006 GCA_031429105.1 Hyphomicrobiaceae bacterium
GCGCGATGGAGGGCCATTGCCACGTTCAGCCGCATTGGGCTGTCGTCAACGGCGCAGTGCGCGGGGCACTAGCAGGCGTAACCTTAACGAGTTTAACGCGATGACCGACGATATAGATATCAAAGACAAGGCCGCATGGGACGCCGCCGAAAAGGTTGCCGATTATGAGCATGGCTGGTCGTCGGACATCGAAACCACCTTCGCGCCCAAGGGGCTTACCGAAGACACCGTCCGTTTCATTTCTGCCAAGAAGAACGAACCCGAATGGATGCTCGAATGGCGGTTGAAGGCGTTTCGCCATTGGCTGACGATGGAGCCGCCCGATTGGGCAAAGCTCAACATTCCACCGATCAATTATCAAGACGCCTATTATTACGCCGAGCCCAAGGCCAAGCCCAAGCTTGGGTCGCTCGACGAGGTCGATCCGGAAATCCTGCGTATTTACGAAAAGCTTGGCATTCCGATTGCCGAGCAGGAAGTGCTCGCTGGAGTCGAAGGTGCGCGCAAGGTTGCGGTCGATGCGGTGTTCGACAGCGTCAGCGTCGCAACCACTTTCCGCGCCGAACTCGAGCGCGCGGGCGTCATCTTCCGCAGCATATCGGAGGCGATCAAGGAATATCCCGACCTCGTCCGCAAATGGCTCGGCAAGATCGTGCCGATGCATGACAATTATTTCGCTACATTGAACTGCGCGGTCTTTTCAGACGGCACGTTCGTCTATATCCCCGAAGGCGTGCGTTGCCCGATGGAGCTTTCCACCTATTTCCGCATAAACGCCGAAAATACCGGCCAGTTCGAACGCACGCTGATCGTCGCCGACAAGGGCAGCTATGTCAGCTACCTCGAAGGCTGCACCGCGCCGATGCGCGACGAAAACCAGCTTCATGCCGCCGTGGTCGAACTGGTCGCGCTGGACGATGCCGAGATCAAATATTCGACCGTGCAAAACTGGTATCCCGGCGACGCCGAGGGCAAAGGCGGCATCTATAATTTCGTCACCAAGCGCGCTTTGTGCCAGGGACGGAACAGCAAGGTGTCATGGACGCAAGTCGAAACCGGCAGCGCGGTGACGTGGAAATATCCGAGTTGCGTATTGAACGGCGAGAATTCAGTGGGCGAATTTTACTCGGTCGCGGTGACCAACAATTATCAGCAAGCCGATACCGGCACCAAGATGATCCACAATGGCAAGGGATCGCGCTCGACCATCGTGTCAAAGGGCATCAGCGCCGGACACAGCAACAACACCTATCGCGGCCTCGTCCGCGTTGCGCCCAATGCGGAGGGCGTACGCAATTTCACCCAGTGCGATTCGCTGCTGTTGGGGTCGCTCAGCGGCGCGCACACCGTCCCCTATATCGAAGTCCGCAACCCCAGCGCGCAGATCGAGCATGAAGCGACGACGAGCAAGATTTCCGACGACCAGATGTTCTACGCGATGCAACGCGGCCTGAATGCCGAAGAAGCCGTGGCGCTGATCGTCAACGGCTTTGCCAAGGAAGTGTTGCAGCAACTGCCGATGGAATTTGCGGTGGAAGCGCAGAAGTTGCTGGGGATTTCGCTTGAGGGGAGTGTGGGCTAGTGTGGTTTCCCAACAAAACTAAGCTGAACAAAGCGCTCACAGATTTGCTGGCGCGAGTTGAGAATGTCCAAAATAGAATTGAGGCGATTCTTAGCGAAAGCAAAATGTACGATAGTCTTCTAGGCCCCTCTTTAGAGATGGAGGAGTTTAGAGATAGAGGGATGCTTCTCGCCACTGGCCTAATCAATCTTCAAACCGGCTTGAATTCCAACCGCGCGTCTGTTCAAGAAATCAATGTGCGCGTGCCAACTGCCGAGACGATGGTTCGGAATCACGAGCAAACCTGTACCGCAGTTGAAAAGGCGCGGGCTGCGTCTGCCGTGGCCGTAGACCAACATTTTAAGGCCTGAAAATGCTCCAAATAAATAACCTCCACGCCAATGTTGGCGACAAGCCTATTCTCAAGGGCCTCACCCTCTCGCTGGGCGCGGGTGAAATCCATGCGATCATGGGGCCGAATGGCGCGGGGAAATCGACGTTGGGTTATGTGCTGTCGGGGCGGCCCGGTTATGAGGTGACCGAAGGTTCGGTGACTTTCACACCCCCTAACCCGTTCGCCTCGAGCGTAGACGAGAGGCCTATCGGTGGTGCGCAACCTCACGGTGTCTCGTCTTCGCTCGACACGAACGGAACTGGGGGTTTGGATTTGCTGTCATTGGCACCCCATGAACGCGCCGCTGCTGGCCTGTTCTTGGGCTTTCAATATCCAGTCGAAATCCCCGGCGTGTCGAATGTGCAGTTTTTGCGCGAAGCCCTCAACGCACAGCGCAAGCATCGCGGTGAGGCTCCGCTATCGGGTGGTGAATTCCTCAAGGTTGCGCGCGAACAGGCGGGCGCGCTTGGCATGGATATGGACATGCTCAAGCGCCCAGTGAATGTCGGCTTTTCGGGCGGCGAGAAGAAGCGCAACGAGATGGTGCAGATGGGTATCATCGACCCCGCGCTCGCGATCCTCGACGAGACCGACAGCGGCCTAGACATCGACGCGCTGCGCATCGTCGGCGACGGCATCAACCGGATCATGCGTCGCCCCGACAAAGCGGTGCTGCTGATAACGCATTACCAGCGGCTGCTCGATTATGTGAAGCCCGACTTCGTCCACGTGCTCGACGGAGGGCGAATTACACGCACTGGCGGCGCGGAATTGGCGCTGGAGCTTGAGCGTGATGGGTATAAGGAACTGGCGGCGTGACGCCTTCCAAATCTTCTCTTCTTTGCGTCTTTGCGTCTTTGCGCGAACCAGCCCTTCTTTGTTTCGCGCAAAGACGCAAAGACGCAAAGGGAGCTTGCTGAGATGTCTGCGCTTCTCCCTACCCGCCGTGACGAGGCATTCCGCTATAGTGATATTGATGCGTTGGCGCGCGTTTGGCCTTTGCCTGCGGCGGAAGCTATAGTTGTGCCTGCGGGCGGGAACTTTGTGCGAACCATACTTCAAGACAGCGGCGCTATCTACCAACTCGATATCGCCATCGGCAAAAATGCGACAGCTGCGATCAATGTGCTGAATATCGGTGGCGATTATGGTCGGGTTGAATTGAACGTCACGCTGCATGAGGGCGCGGATTTCAAACTCGGCGCGGTGCAGATTGGCGGCGGCGAACAGACGCTCGAAATCGTAACCACCGTCACCCACGCCGAACCCGGCGCAACGTCCTCGCAGATCGTTCGCTCAGTGCTGGCAGGTAAAGCCACTGGTACCTATCTGGGCAAAGTCGCGGTGGCGCGTGATGCACAACTGACCGATTCTGTGCAGTCGGTAAAGGCGATGCTGCTCGACCGAAATGCTACCGCCAATGCAAAGCCCGAACTCGAAATCTACGCCGACGATGTCAAATGCGCGCATGGCTGCGCGATTGGTGAACTCGACCCGATGGGCCTGTTTTACCTGCAAGCACGCGGCATTGCACCGGCTGATGCGAAGAAGCTGATGTTGCAGGCGTTTGTTGCAGGCGTGTTTGAGGGCGCTGCGGATGAGGAAATGTTGACCGAAGCAGCCCTAAAAAAATTGGGGGACTTGGTGTGAACTTCGTAACTCCCACCAACCGCGCAGTTGCACGCTGGGAAGACGAGGGCGGTGCTTTGGCGGTAAATCC
Source organism: Hyphomicrobiaceae bacterium (assembly GCA_031429105.1). Taxonomy (GTDB): domain Bacteria; phylum Pseudomonadota; class Alphaproteobacteria; order Rhizobiales; family Hyphomicrobiaceae; genus JAKFWF01. Next base: position 3,676 of record JANOYV010000029.1, read on the forward strand.
GTTGCGCGATCAATTCCCCGGACTTGCGGGCAACTGGCATTACTTGGACACTGCCGCGACCGCGCAAAAGCCGCAGGTCGTGCTCGACGCGATGATGCGTGCAGGCGGCGAGGATTATGCCACCGTCCATCGCGGCGTCTATGCGCGCTCCGCGAATATGACAGTTGCATTTGAGGCGGCGCGTGAACGTGTGGCGCGGTTTATCGGCGTGGCTTCGCCGAACGAAATCGTCTTTGTGCGCGGCGCTACCGAGGGCATCAATCTGGTCGCACAAAGCTGGGGTCCGGCCAACCTGAAGGCTGGCGACCGCATCATGCTGTCGCAGCTTGAG
>JANOYV010000030.1:0-5799 GCA_031429105.1 Hyphomicrobiaceae bacterium
CCTCAATATCCGCTTTTTCACGCCGGCGACCAAGGCGCTGTTCAATGTGATTGCAAGCGATGTCGGCCGGCCGCTCGCCGACCTCAACTCTTTGTCGGCTGATCGTGCGTTGACGCAAGATGCGCAAGCGGTGCTGGCCACGCTTGCACCGATCGACCGTGAAATTGAAACGCAGGGCGGCGTCTGGTTCATTCGCCGGATATTGCCCTACCTAACCGATGGCAAGGGAGTTGAGGGCGTCGTTATCACTTTCACCGATGTGAGCGAGCGCAAGCGTGTGCGGACAGCACTGGAAGCAGCTAAACAGGAGGCTGAACGGGCTACGATCGCGAAGTCTCGCTTTCTCGCAGCCGCAAGCCACGATCTCCGCCAGCCCCTCCAGACGTTCGCGCTGTTGCAAGGGCTGTTGGCGAGAACCGTCGAAAGCGACAAAGCCAAGAAGCTGGTCGCGCGGCTCGATGACACCTTGGGCGCCATGACGGGCATGCTGGACGCCCTTCTCGACATCAACCGTATTGACGCCGGTACGGTCCGCGCGGAGTTGGTGGATTTTTCCGTCAACGACCTGCTCGGTCGAATGAGAGACGAATACGCGCTGCACGCGAGTGCGAAAAAGCTCGAATTGCGGGTCGTTCCCTGCCGCGCGCGCGTTCACGGTGACCCACGTCTGCTTGAACAGATGCTCCGCAATCTCCTGTCGAACGCACTGAAATACACTGAGCGCGGCAAGATTCTGATTGGTTGCCGCCGGCATGGGAGCGTGTTGAGCATCGAGATCTGGGATACTGGGATCGGAATCCCCAAGGCAGAACTGAACGCGATCTTTGAAGAATACCACCAGCTCGACAACGCCGCACGAGAACGCAGCCGCGGCCTGGGGCTTGGGCTATCGATTGTGCGGCGTCTGGGCAACCTGCTTGGTGCACAGATCCGCGTCCGCTCGCAGCCGGGGAAGGGCTCGGTCTTTACGGTCGACGTCGCTCTTGCATCAAGCGGGACCGCAACATTGGTGCGCCTCGTGCCCAGCGCGGTGTCTGGCGATGCGCTGCAAATCCTCGTTCCAGAGCGTCGGCCAGAACGCAACAGCGGGGCAATCATGGTTGTCGAGGACGACCCTGAAGTGCGCGATCTCCTTGAGCTGTTTCTCAAGGACGCGGGTCATCAGAGGACAACGGCGCCGGATGGCGTTGTCGCGCTGGATCTGATCGTCCAGGGGACCATTCAGCCCGACCTTATCCTGGCGGACTACAATCTTCCTAACGGGATGGATGGACTCCAATTGACCGCCGGAATACGCGCACACCTCAAGCGCAAACTCCCCGTCATCATTCTGACCGGCGACATATCGACTGATACTTTACGTGAGATCGCACGGCAGGACTGCGTGCAACTGAATAAGCCGGTGAGTTTGAACGAGCTGACGACAACCATAGAAGGACTGCTTCCAATTGGGCCGTCCGCGGCGCGCGCGTTAGTCCCACACACTGTTGAACAGGCGGCCAATCTAGGATCGCCGATCATCTACGTTGTCGACGACGATGACCAGTTACGCGACACCGTCCGCAGCGTGCTGGAAGACGACGGTCGCGCCGTCGCGGATTTCTCGACCTGCGAAGCATTCTTGGCAGCCTATCGACCGGGCAGCGATGCGTGCGTTCTGATCGACGCTCATTTGCCAGGAATGAGTGGGATTGAATTGCTACAAAGGCTGCGAACAGACGGATATCGACTGCCAGCAATCATGATCACCGGCGGCGGCGATATACCATTGGCCGTTCAAGCCATGAAGGCGGGTGCCTCGGACTTCATCGAAAAGCCGATCAGCCGTGGCGAGTTACTTGGCTGCATTGATCGTGCCCTGGAACAATCGCGAGATAGCAACAAATTGTCCGCATGGCGCGAGAGTGCAGCAGACCAAGTTGCTGGTCTGACGTCCCGAGAGCGGGAGATTATGGATCTCGTGTTGGCTGGCCACCCCAACAAAAACATTGCCACGGATCTCGGCATTAGCCAGCGGACGGTCGAGAACCATCGAGCGTCGGTCATGAAAAAAAACGGTGTGAAGTCGCTTCCAGCCTTGGCACGGTTGGCACTCGCTGCTGCCTCGCATGGGACCGACGGGCCACACATTGGGGCAACCGCAGACAGGGCCTTATGACGGTGTCGGCAGGCCGCCGCATGATGCCCGGTATCATTGTCGTGATTGCCGAGTTGTGCATCGCGACTGGGCTGCGTTCGGCTGCGCGTCGCAGGCGCGATCCCGGTTCTGACATCATGCGTCCCCCCCCCCGGGCACGGCGCGAAGCTCTGCTTGGCAATCACTTTGTTGACGGCGTCCGGTCATCGGGCCGACCGATGTAGGCGCGCAACGCCTCGACCTCAGGATCTCGGGCTGCACCATGCGTGAGGCCAAAATCATAGGCGCCCTTGGGCAATCGATGGGCAATTCCCTTGTGGCAGTCGATGCAGGTTTTCTGACCGGTGAACAGGAAGCTCTGATGCGAGGTCGCGGCGCGTTGGCTCTGCTTCGAGATGTCCATCGATTCTGCGCTGTGGCAATTGCGACATTCGAGCGAGTCGTTGGCTTTCAGGCGCGCCCATTCGTGCTGGGCCAGGGGCAGGCGCAAATCGAGAAACTTCTCGCGCGTGCTGATGGTGCCGAAGATCTTGCCCCAAACCTCTTTCGATGCCTGGATCTTGCGGCCGATCTTGTCCGTCCAGTTGTGCGGCACATGGCAGTCGGGGCAGGTCGCGCGTACGCCCGACCGGTTTGAATAGTGGATCGTGGATTTTAGTTCTGCGAAGACGTTCTCGCGCATTTCATGGCAGCTGACGCAGAATTTTTCGGTGTTTGTTACCTCCAGCGCAGTATTGAATCCGCCCCAGAACATAATGCCCGCCAGGAACCCACCAATTGTCAGGAACCCGAGGCTCAGTGTCCTGCTCGGCGTCAACAGCACTGACCAGTAGTTGGCAAATTGCTGTCGGAGCCTCTCGGTTCGAACCCACAAGGACGTCACTCGCCGACGCATGTGCTGCCGTGCCGTTGCCGTCCAACCCGCCGGCTCCCGGTTGTCCTGATCCGCGTCGCTCATCGCTTGGCTCCGGGCGGATTGGCGAGCAGCGTATCGACGTCGATAAAGCGATTGCCGACAGGAACTTTCACGGGGTGTTGCGGGACGTGGCATTGGTTGCAGAAGTATCTACGGGGCGAAACGCTGGCCAGGAACTGACCATCGCGGTCCATGAAATGCGTGATGCTCACCATCGGCGCCTGCGACTCGCCCGTGCGCGAGCGGGCGTGGCAGGACAGACATTGGTTGACATTGGCGTCGAGCTGGTAGGCCTCGATCGTATGCGGTATGATTGGAGGCTGCTCGGGGTAGCTGCGGACCTCGCGAACGTCCGTGTTGGCCTGCGGCAGCATGCGCTGCGCCGGGCCTTCTTCATGCAATGGCGTGTTGCCGCGCAGTCCGGAGCGCAATCCCGGCGGGCTGGTCTGGCTGCTCGTGATGCTGCCGATGGCGAACAATGCGATGCCGCCGCATGCCGCCAGCAGAAGGAATCTGGAAATCCGCATTGCCGCCTCACACTTTCTCGATTCTGACCGCGCACTTTTTGAAGTCGGTCTGCAGCGAGATCGGATCGGTAGCGTCGAGCGTGACCTTGTTGATCAATTGGCTTTCGTCGAACCAGGGCACGAAGACCACGCCGCGCGGCGGCTTGTTGCGACCCTTGGTTTCGATGCGTGTTCGCATGGAGCCGCGCAACGAGGAAATCTTCACCTCTTCACCGCGCCACAGTTGCAGTTCCTTCGCATCGTCGGGATGCATGAAGCATTGCGCATTCGGCACCGCCTTGTGAAGCTCCGGCACGCGCCGCGTCATGGATCCGGAATGCCAATGTTCAAGGACACGCCCCGTCGTCAGCCAGAATGGGAAGTCCTTGTTGGGACTCTCGGCCGGGGGTTCATAGGGCAGCGCAAAGATGCGCGCCTTGCCATCGGGAAATCCGTAGAACTCGAAACCCTTGCCGGCCTTGACATAGGGATCGCTTCCTTCGCGGAACCGCCATAGAGTCTCCTTGCCGTCGACGACCGGCCAGCGCAACCCGCGCACACGATGATACGTGTCGAAGGGCGCAAGGTCGTGGCCATGACCCCGGCCAAACTGCGCATATTCCTCGAACAGCCCTTTCTGCACGTAGAAGCCGAAATGCTTGGCTTCGTCGTTGTCCAGACCGGTAGCATTATCCTGCATCGGAAATTTGTCGACTTGGCCATTGCGGTAGAGAATATCGAACAGTGTCTTGCCGCGGACCTCGGGCTTCTTGGCGATCAGCTCCGGCGGCCAGACTTCCTCGACTTTGAACCGCTTGGAAAACTCCATGAGCTGCCATAGGTCCGAACGGCTTTCGCCGGGGGCCTTGACGAGCTGGTGCCAGAAATGGGTGTGCCGTTCGGCATTGCCGAAAGCTCCTTCTTTCTCGACCCACATGGCGACGGGAAGAATGAGGTCGGCCGCAAGCGCCGTCACGGTCGGGTAGGCATCCGACACGACGACAAAATTATCGGGATTGCGATAACCGGGCAATGTCTCTTCGTTGATATTGGCGCCGGCCTGCAGGTTGTTGTTGACCTGAATCCAGAACGCATTGAGCTTGCCGTCCTTCAGCATGCGGCTCTGCAGCACCGCGTGATATCCGGGCTTGTCGGGGATGGTGCCCTCGGGAAGCTTCCAGATCTTCTCGGTTTTTGCCCGATGCTCGGGATTGGTCACCACCATGTCGGCGGGCAGCCGGTGCGAGAATGTGCCGACCTCGCGCGCCGTCCCGCAGGCCGACGGCTGGCCCGTGAGCGAGAACGGACTGTTCCCCGGCTCGGAGATCTTGCCGGTGAGAAGGTGCAGATTGTAGGCGAGATTGTTGGCCCAGACGCCGCGGGTGTGCTGGTTAAATCCCATGGTCCAGAGGCTCATGACCTTGGTTTTGGGATCGGCATAGAGTTCGGCTAGTGCCTCGAGGCGATTGAGCGGCACGCCCGACTCGTTGGCGGCTTTCTGGAGTGTGTAGTCCGACACGAACAACGCGAACTGGTCGAACTTCATTTCGGTCGCTTCGTTGGGTCTGTCTTTGCCGGTTGCTTTCTGCTGCAGGGGATGCTCGGGCCGCAGACCGTAGCCGATGTCGGCCTGGCCACGCTTGAAGATGGCGTGCTTGGCGATAAAATCCTTGTTGACCCGCCCAGTCCTGATGATGTGGTTGGCGATGGCATTGAGAATGAAAAGATCCGTCTGGGGCTTGAAGACCATCGGGATGTCTGCGAGTTCGAACGAGCGGTGTTCGTATGTCGAGAGCACGGCGACCTTGACGTGCGGGTAGGACAGCCGCCGGTCGGTGATGCGCGACCAAAGAATCGGATGCATCTCGGCCATGTTCGAACCCCACAACACGAATGCGTCGGCAGCCTCGAAGTCATCGTAACATCCCATCGGCTCGTCGATGCCGAATGAGCGCATGAAGCCGGCTGCGGCGGACGCCATGCAGTGGCGCGCATTGGGGTCGATGTTGTTTGTACGAAAGCCGGCTTTGAACAGTTTGACGGCCGCGTAGCCTTCCCACACGGTCCATTGCCCCGAGCCGAGCATGCCGACGCCAGAGGGACCCTGCTTCTTCAGGGCCGCCTTGAATTTCTCCGCCATGACATCGAAGGCTTCGTTCCAGGTGACCGGCGTGAACTCTCCCGACTTGTCGTATTTGCCGTTCTTCTTGCGAAGCAATGGCTGGGTCAGTCGATCCTCG
>JANOYV010000031.1:0-19992 GCA_031429105.1 Hyphomicrobiaceae bacterium
AAGCAACGATCATCGCGCTCGACGGCAATCACACGGGTCGCGCCCTCGAGCAGTAGGGCACGCGTTAGGCCACCGGGGCCAGGGCCGACTTCAACCACCGTGCGTCCGGCCAGCGGGAACGCTTCGCGGGCGATCCGCCGGGTCAGTGAGAGATCGAGGATGAAGTTCTGGCCCAGGCTCTTCTTCGCCGAAAGTCCGTGCATGCGGATCACGTCTGCGAGGCGCGGCAGGCCATCGGGTTGGGCTGTCATACCTGAACCCCTGCGCGCCGTTGACTTGCACTTAAGGCTTGCCGCAACGCCTCGATGAGACTTTCAGGACGCGCTGCGCCAGAGCCTGCAATATCGAACGCGGTGCCGTGGTCAGGTGACGTGCGAACGAACGGCAACCCCAGGGTCATGTTGACCCCGCGATCAAACGCCAACGTCTTGATCGGGATCAGGGCTTGATCGTGATACATCGCGATCACCGCGTCGTAGGTTTCACGGGCGGCTGCATGGAACAGCGTGTCGGCGGAATGCGGCCCGGTCACGCGCAGTCCCTTGTTCTGCAACGCCTCGACCGCTGGACGCACGATTTCCTCGTCTTCTCGACCAATGGTGCCAGCCTCGCCCGCGTGCGGATTGAGTCCTGCAACTGCGATGCGCGGGTTCGCGATGCCGAAGTCACGCCGAAGCCCTGCGTCCAAAATCCCTGCCGTCTTGATGATCGCTGCCTTCGAGATCAACCCCGGCACCTCTGCCAGGGGCACGTGGATCGTCAACGGCACCACGCGAAGCTCATCGCAGCTCAGCAACATGACGGGGTTGAAGGTTTGACCCGGATGGTGGCGCTCAGCCAATGCGGCAAGGAATTCGGTGTGGCCGGGATGTTTGAAGCCCGCTGCGTACAGCACGTTCTTGGCAATCGGATTGGTCACAAGCGCCGAGGCATGCCCCTGGATTACGGCGGCCGTTGCCCGTTCGATGCAAGTGATCACGGCGGCCCCATTGGCGCTGTCGGGATGGCCAGCACGCGTTGGTGCAGATTGCGTAACATCAACCACGGGCAAGCTATGCGTGAACACCGTCGCCGTTTGCGAAAGCTCACTGATCCGTGCAATCGGTGCAGTCAGGCCAAGGGTCGCTGCCCGCTCGGCCAAGGCTCCGGCATCGGCAAATAAGGCGAACGGCGGAAGGCCCAGCGCGCTGCGTTGGGCCCAAGCGGCAAGCGTAATGTCAAAGCCGATGCCGGCCGGATCACCGCCGGTAACAGCAAGCGGGGCGGTCGCTACTTTTTGCATTCGGGTGATCGGCACTCGATATGCGCTTCTTGCTTCAGGTTGCGCAGATGGCCCTTGGCCATGATCTCGAATTCTTTCTGCTGTAGATCCTGGGCGACTTCCGTGCGGCGCTTCTCATCCGCCTTGACTACCTTGCGGCTGCAAACGGTATACAATTCGATGCCTTCCGCGCCGATGTTCGGCGGAACCATTTCGCCATCGCGTGCGCTTAGCAAGTGGCTACGTAGCGGCTCGACGAGGGATGAAGGCTTACGCGCTCCCAAATCCTCGAACTTGGCGTTTTGCAATTTGGCTGCTGCTGCCGACGCTGTCTTACAGCCACCGAACGATTGCCGCACTTTATCGGCCTCTTGGAAACGCTGAGTGAGAATCTTTTGGTCCATCTTGCCCGGCACCGACAAGGTAATGCGCTGGAGCTGCAACTCGACATCGTCTTCGCCAGTGCTGCCAGTCGCTGCGAACTTGTCGATGTCACGCTGGCTGACGCTGACCTGACCCGCAAATCGACGACGGATCACATCGTTCCAAGACAACGTCGCCCGGAACCGACCTTTCATCGCAGATAGATCCGTGCCCATGCTCTTCAGGTGCTCGCCAAACTGCACCGGTGTCATTTTGTTGCGTTCGGCCAAACCCTTGATGATGTCGTCAATCTGCGAGTCTTCAATCGTAACGTTGAGCCGCTTGGCCTCCTGTAACTTCAGGCGTTCCTCGACGATCTCATCAAGGGCCGACTTCTTGATGCCGGGCAGCACGCTGGCACGCGCGCTCGCAATCGCCTGCTGCTGCAGCGACTGGGCAAACTGGGTCTTGCGTTGATCGATGATGGCGAGGATCTGCTCCCGCGTCTTTGTTGCCTGGTTGTCCTTGACGATCTGCTCGACCATTGCGCGGAAGCGCACTTGCGTTTGCTCGGAGCCGACGAGCGCCTTCATGTTGGCCTGGGCGCGTTCGCCGACGTTGGCGGCAAGCGCGTTCAACTGGGCACGTTGCTGCACATCAAGCGCCGTGATCGGCTCGTCGTTCACCAGCATGATGATGGACTGGGAACTGCCACCTTTGCCGGACCCTTCAGGGCTCGAAACCGGCGCCTTTTGCGCAGGGCGCACGACCGTTGCCTTTGGCTTTGGCTTAGGTGCTGGAGCGGCTGCCTGCGGTGGGGCGCTTGGCTGTTGCGTGGCGAACGGTGGCAACGCCTGCGGTGTGGGCTGCTGACCGGGCGGCGGCGTTGTCGAAATGATGATGCCGGGCAGGCTCGTCGTTTGCGCTTCGACGGATCCGACGCTTACCAAGCTCGCGCCAATTGCCCAGAGAGCCACACAGCCAAGTTCGCGGGTCCACCTGTGCAACTTGGACGGGGTAAGCGCGAGGGGCAGGCGCATGGCGGATACTCGAAAGGGCTTGTCTGGCCGGGGAGGTCACAGGACCGACGCTGCGACGTCGATCCAATCTATAGGTGACTCGCACCCCGTGTGACCGAGTTTTCCACACAAAGCGTGGCCCTTACAAGGCGAAGGTTTGCGCTCAGGTTAATGGCACGCTCAAGCAAAAACACAAAAAGTGAGCGTTACTTGGCCGGCTGGTTCGTCGCGAATACGGAGTCGAGCGCGTTGGTGTTGTAGCGGAAGTCGCCGAGGTACTTGAATTCGAACCGCAGCATGATCGACCGATCCTCGACGATATCACGCGATGGATTGGTGATGAAGGTTTCAGTGTAGGTCGCTGTCAGGACGAAGCAATCATCGGTATAGCGCAACTGCAAGGCGTCTTGGATGCGCTGGTTCGTGTCGATGTCAAAGCGCATGGAGCCCAGGATGCTCCACCGGTCAGTCAAGCGCAGCCCCACGAGACCGTAAATTTCCTGCTGATCGACCGCAGTCGGCAGCGTCGGATCGGCGCCGGAGAAGGTGTACACGGCCTGCGCGAGCAATGGACCGTAGTTCATCTCGGCAAACAAGTCAGTCCGACGCAGTTGCAAGTTGGACTCGTCGAAGCGCGCCTGTCCAATCATGCGGAACAGTGCCGAAGGCGCGAGGTAAGCGCCCAAAACGTAATCCGACTTGGAGGTCTCAAGTCCACTACGCGGACTGTAGATCGGCTGCTGAACGAATGGGTTCGGATCCGAGAACGTGCCCGGCTTGCTGTAGATGTTATCGCCGGAGATGTGGAAGCTCTGTCCGGCGAGCACGCGTGCCGTTCCGCCGCCATTGCTCTGGAATGTGTACTGCATACCCACGTTAGCGCGGGTGCCGGTTTCGATGCGGTCCCAGCCTGCCATCTTGTCGAGATCAAACAGGTTGGTGTCGTCGAAAACGAGGCTCTTGGCATCTTCGTCAGGCAACCGGCGCTGGGTCACGCTCGCGGTACGACCAATGATCTGGCCGATGGGCTCAATAACGTGTGAGGCGTTCGCCGTGCTCGCAATCCACGGGTAAGCCGCGAGCACACCGGCGCTGACGACGCCACGCGCGCCTGACGCATCATCAATACGTAGGCCCGTGACCGGATCAATCGCATCCTTGACGCTATAGACATCGCCTCGTGCGCTAGCGAACGGCGTGTAGGTGATACCAATTTGGTCGGTCAGGCGACGACGCCAATTGACGTCTGCCGACGCCCGCTCAATTTCGGTGCGCTTGCCTGTCAAACGGTTCGTTGCAATGGGGCCATCGCCGTTGCCGCGCGATTGGCTGACGGCATTGACGTTGAAGCCCAACTCGCCACCGAGCACCGGTTGACCGACGATGTAGTTCCAATCGACCACCGGGTGGACCCAGCTATCAGACTGGCGGGTGTCGTCGAGCAGCAAGCCGCCAAACTGGTAGGCGGTCATCGCGAAGTAGTTGCGCTCGCTCTGACCGCGCAAATAGACGCTGTTTACCCGGTCGGTCTGCAGGATGTTGTCGAGCTTGTAAAAGCGGCGGAACGAATCATCGCTCTCGGCTGTTATGTCCCAACCAAACTTCCACCAGGAGGCGACAGAGAAATTGCCGCGGGTCTGAATGCTGCCGCGCCAGTTATCCGGCAGTGAGCTGCCTATGCGGTTTGACACTGCATCGGTCTGATCGATTGCCGCGATCTTGATGAAGTATTCGCCTGTTATGTCGCCGAACGAGACGCGGTGGCGCCAATCGCCCTGCCACAAGATACCCTGCTTGGCCGTATACATCGGGTGGAAGGTGAAGTCGTAGTTCGGAGCCAGCGCGAAGTAATAGGGAATTTCGGTGGTGAAGCCGAGCGTGCTTGAAGTACTGATCTCAGGGATCAGGAAACCCGACTTGCGCTTGACGCTCGGGTCGGCGTGCTGGAAGTATGGCAGGTACAACACAGGCTGGCCGAACAACTCGAACCACGCATCCTGATACGTAATCGTCGCGTTGTTCTGATCGTGGATGATCCGGGCAGCACTGATACACCACAGCGGTGGCTTACCCGGCTCGTTCTTGCAGGGCGTGAACTTGCCCTTTTCAAACTCGGTGATGTTGCCATCGCGCCGCGAAGCGCGCTCGCCGACGATGCGCGTGTCGTCCTTGGTGACAGCACTCAGCGATTGGATGAAGCCGTCGCGGAAATCTTCGCTGAGCGACAAACGCTCGGCCCGCACGATATTGCCGTTTGGCTCGCGCAGCTCGGCATTGCCGACGGCCGTCAGCGTGCCTGCGGTCTGATCGTACTCGACCTGATCGGCCTTGAGGATGTAGTTGTTATAGAAAATTTCGACGTTGCCGCGGGCCCGGATCTTGTTGCCCTTGGTGTCGTAGATCAACTCATCGCCCTGGAGGTAGAGCGGCTTCGATTTATCGATCTGCTGTGTCGGGCCGCCAAGAATGCCGCCTTTGGTCTTCGGGAACGATGAACTTTGCTGTTGCGGGTTGATGACCGACGGATCTTGCGCCTGAGCGCCTGAAGCGAGAGCGCACAGCATCAGCGCGACGGCCGCAGCACCCCAAGTCCCCATTGCCGCAAGGCAACGAAGACGGGTGCGACGACTTCCGCAAACCAAATGCGGTGTCTGCGCCTCGCGCATCACTCAGCCATCCTCCTGGTGCAGCAGCACCGTAAGCGACACAAAAATCGCAGTTACGACTGGTATCCACACAGCCGCAACCGGCGACACAAGGGCCGCAACTCCAACTTGCCGGGAAACTTCCGCCAACAGGAAAAAGCCAAAACCCCCAAGCATTCCTGTGACGACCATAGTCTGGATGCGACCGGACCGGAATGACCTTAACGACACAGTTGCCCCCAAAAGCACCATGGTCATCAACAGGGCGGGTCTAGACAGCAAAAGTTGATATTGGATCTTATAATTAGCTGCGGAAATTCCAGCCTTTTCAGCGACTTCGATCATACCTGGCAGATCAAACACTGAAATCGATATCACCGTTCCAAGCGCATCTTTTACACGTTCTGGGGTCAGGTAGGTGCTGATGATGTAAGTTGCGAATTGTTCCGGCTCACGCCCGACCCGGGTTACCCAGGCATCCTCGACTAGCCAGTAGCCATCGCGCAGGTACGACTTGGCAGCATCGACTCGCTCGATGAAATGACCGGCACTGTCGTATTGGAAGGCCGAAAGCGCCGTCAGCGTCAGTCCACCATTGGACACGGCGCCAGCGTTGAAAACGGTCGGTCCGTCCGGCCCGTCCTGCCGCAACCAGTTGCCACCCGTTTGTCTGCGCAGGAAATTCGACTCGCGACCGAAAGCTTCGGCGAATTGTCGTTCTGCTTCCGTTCTCGACGCTGCCGCCAACGGGTTGAAGATCACCACGGCGAAGATCCCAAGGCCAAGGGCCACGGCTAAACCGGGGCGGATAAACTGCCAGGCCGACATGCCGGAGGCGCGCATGACCGCCAACTCGCTTTTTCGATTCAGCATGAGTAGCGCGCCGATGGTGCCAACGAGCACCGCAAATGCGAGCAGGATCTCGGTATAGGCTGGTAACCGCAGAAGCGTCATCCACACTAGGCGACCAGCGCGCACATTGCCGTACTTGCCAGCCTGACGTAGCAGCTCGACAAAATCGATCATGAAAATCAGCACCGAGCACATCGCAAACGTGCCGAGGATCATCACCAGGAATTTCTTCGCGATATAGCGCTGGAGCGTGCGGCTGCCGATCATGACGCAACCCTTGAGCGCGCTTCTGTCCGCGCCTTAAGGGACCGTGACGCTGGCACCAACTTCGGCGGTCGCAGGCGTAACCATAGATCGCCCAGCGAGATCGTGATCCGATCTGACATTGTCGGCCCTGGGCGTGGGCGCGCTTTGACAGCAATCAATCCCACGGCCAGCAGGATGGCAGCCAGGGGTAATATGTAAAGTACCGAAATGGCACCCTGGTTCAGCACCACAATGTTATTTGCAGCGAGACCCGCCACCCGGACTGCAAAGCCCAACACGACTGCCAAGGCAATTGACTGAACACGGTTTTGCCGCGTCGACTGCGCCTGTCCGACAAAGGCCAGTGCAATAATTACAAAAACGAACGGATAGAGTGGGTTAGAGAAGCGCTCATGCAACTCGGCGCGGAAAAATCCAGGCTGGCGTTTGTAGTCGGGGTCATTCGGTAGCGGATTTGCAAGTTCCGAAAAATAGCGCTCACGCGGGCGCAGCTCCGGCGCAGCGCCTGGCTTCTCAAAGCGATCGAGATCAACCGCGTAGCTGTCAAACGCAATGATCTGCGGCGGATCCTTGCTGTTTTCGCGACGCACGATATGGCCGGTCGACATGTATAAATACGACATACCGTCCTGCTTACGAACGACGCCGCGCTCAGCCAAATATGACAGAGATTGCTTCGGATCACGCTGATCCTGCATCAAAATCCCGAGCAACTCGCCGCTGGGACTGCGATCGCGAATATGGAATGTCAAATGCGGCTCTGGCGTTGAAAATCGACCGGGTTGGATCGCTTGACCGATCAAGTCGGTTCGCGAATTGATGATCAGCGCGCGCAACTCCCTGAGACTCCACGGCGTAACGATGTGATTGACGGTCGAGACCCCCAAGGAGACCAGTAGAGCGACCACCAGGAGCGGGCGCGCGACCGTCCACATCGTTGCCCCTGAAGCTGTCAACACGATCAGTTCGCTATCGCCATTGAGGCGGGTCAGCACATGGATGACCGCGACCAGCAGCGCCACGGGGGCGATCAGTGCCATCAGGTTGGGCAGGGTTAGTGTCGTGATCTTCAAGAACGTCCAGATGTCACGGCCATCGCTGGTCACGATATTGAGTTCGCGCAGCGCAAGCGCGATCCACACCACTCCCGTAAGCGAGAGCAAGATCAACAATAGTGCGCCGGTGGTCTGCCGGAACAGGTAGCGACCGAAAATCGTCATCATCAACTGCCGATCATGGCGCAAATCGAATGTTTTGCCGAGACGGGCGTCTAATCAGCCGGTCACATAGCACGGTGGCGGAATTTCGGCTGGTACCACGTTACGACAATCCACGGCGGAGATCATGGACCCAACTCTGACAGGGTGTGATTTGAATTGTGGTCGGGCGCCGTCTACCATATGCGTTCGAACTGCCCCCAGACCCACCCGCAGTTGAATTTGAGGATTGCTCCGATGCCGATTTCGCTCGATGTGTCATTTGCGCCGCTCACAGCCGCACCGGACGCCACCACGGTTGTCCTGACGGGCGCTGGCGGTTCGGGGCCTGATTGGGGTAAAGTCGCAGGTGGCTTCGACCAAGCGTCGAAAGGCGCGCTCAGCGCTGCTGCAAAAGCTGCCGATTTCACCGCGAAGGCAAAATCTTCCATCGAGATCCTTGCGCCTGCCAACCTCGACGTCAGCCGTTTGATCATCTGCGGGGTTGGTGCCGATGACGACAAGGCACTAGACTGGATGGCGCTTGGCGGTGTCGCGCTGGGCCAGATCCAAGCGCGCAAGACGAAGGTTGCGACACTGGTTGTCGATGTCACCATTAAAGGCGATCGCAGTGCGGGACATGCAGCTGCAGCCGTTGCGATGGGGGCGCTGCTGCGCAGCTACACGTTCAAGAAATATCTGACCAAGGCTGGTGACACCAACGGCGATCGCAATGGTAATGGAGTAGAGAAGCTCGTCATCATGACAGCCGATCCGGCAGGCGCACGGGCTGCATACGTGCACGCGAAGGCGCTTGCCGATGGCGTGGCGCTAGCGCGTGACCTCGTCAACGAGCCAGCCAACGTGCTCGATCCGGTTGAATTCGCCAAGCGCACCAAGGTTCTGACCAAGGTCGGCGTCGAGATTGAAATCCTCGACGTTGACGCCATGGAAGCGCTCAAAATGGGTGCGCTCCTGGGCGTCGGGCAGGGCAGCATTAGGCCTTCGCGGCTCGTCGTCATGCAGTGGCACGGGGCAAAATCGAAGAAGGCCAAGCCCTTGTGCTTTGTTGGCAAGGGCGTGACGTTTGACTCAGGCGGGATCTCGATCAAGCCGGCCGCTGGCATGGAAGACATGAAGGGCGACATGGGCGGCGCTGCCTGTGTCGCCGGGCTGATGTATGCGCTTGCCGCCCGCAAGGCGCCGGTCAACGCCGTCGGGCTGATCGGCCTGACTGAGAATATGATTTCGGGCAGCGCCCAGCGCCCGGGCGACATTGTCACCTCGATGTCCGGCCAGACAATCGAAGTGCTGAACACCGATGCCGAGGGACGCTTGGTGCTGGCTGATGTGCTCTGGTACGCGCAGGACCGCTTCAAGCCAAAGTTCGTCGTCAATCTCGCGACCTTGACCGGCGCGATCATGGTCGCGCTCGGCAAGGAATACGCCGGCATGTTCTCGAACGACGACCAGCTGGCCGCCGACCTCTCAGCAGCAGGGGAGGCGACCGACGAGAAAGTCTGGCGGATGCCGCTCGCCAAGGCCTACGACAAGCTTATCGACTCGAAGAACGCCGACATGAAGAACATCGGTGGCCGGTTTGGTGGCGCAATTACGGCTGCCCAATTCCTTCAGCGCTTCATCGTCAAGGGGACGCCGTGGGCGCATCTTGATGTGGCGGGTGTAGCGATGGACTCAAACAAGACCGACATCAGCCAGGGCTGGGCTTCGGGCTGGGGCGTGCGGCTGCTCGACCGGATGGTGGCGGATCACCACGAGAAGGGCGACAAGTGATCGTGGCGGCAGTTGCTGGCTGCAGCACCTTGCTGGGTATCCGTTCGGCTGTCCCAATATGAACCAAATAGTTTCAAGATGTTAACAATCAATATTTTCCATAATATATATTCTGCGAACGATGCGTCCTTATCGAAGCTGAGGTCGTCTCTCCTGGGCTCCCGGCACCGTAGCTGAACGCGCTGGACTCGGAGCGACAGTGCTGCCCGTTCGTCGGACAGCAAGCCAAGGGTTTCCCATTCGGCCTACCCTCTCGAACGTTTTCAAAAATGGTCGGGCCAGCGTCATGCAGCTACCGCGATATCGAATGGCTAACATCCAACACCGTTTGCCGAAGTCTATTCGATTGACTGAAAGCGGAGGAAGCGGCAGCCTCTGATAACGAAATTAACCAGCGTTGGCGACCGGCGTCCCATTCATTCCTATGTGCGGCGCACAGCCCGCTTCCGCTTATCGTCGTTGGAACCACAAAGGACACGCGCGCGATGAACATCCATGCCGGCAAGAACGACTATCGCGACATTGTAGCGGCTGACCGCGAGCACGTCTGGCATCACCTGTCCCAACACAAAAAGTATGAAACGGTCGATCCCCTAGTCATCATCGAAGGCAAGGGATTGAGGGTTTGGAACACCGCAGGCCGTGAGCATCTTGATGCGACGTCGGGCGGCGTGTGGACTGTCAATGTCGGCTATGGCCGCGTCGAGATTGCGAACGCCGTGCGCGACCAGCTGGTTAAGTTGAACTATTTTGCAGGTTCTGCTGGCACGGTGCCCGGCGCCATCTTTGCCAAGAAACTGATCGCCAAGATGCCTGGCATGAGCCGCGTCTATTTCTCGAACTCGGGATCTGAGGCCAATGAGAAGGCATATAAGATCGTTCGCCAGATCGCTCATACGAAGCATGGCGGCAAGAAGTACAAGATCCTGTATCGCGACCGCGACTATCACGGCACCACGATCTCCGCCCTGTCATCGGGTGGACAGCATGAGCGTCGCGCGCACTTCGGCCCGTTCACGCCGGGCTTCGTCGAAGTACCTCACTGCCTCGAGTATCGCTCACAGTGGGGCGACGTCGAGGACTATGGCATCCGCGCTGCCAATGCCATCGAAGAAGTCATCCTGCGCGAAGGCGCTGACACGATCGGTGGATTGATCCTCGAACCCATCACAGCTGGCGGTGGTGTGATCACACCGCCCCACGGGTACTGGGAGCGCGTGCAGGAAATCTGCCGCAAATACGAGATTTTACTGATCATCGATGAAGTTGTATGTGGCCTTGGCCGCACTGGATCGTGGTTCGGCTACCAGCAGTACGGCGTTCAGCCTGACATCGTAACGATGGCGAAGGGTGTTGCCTCAGGCTACGCTGCGATCTCTTGCACGGTTACAACCGAAGCCGTCTTCAACGAGTTCAAGTCCAACCCGGACGACCCGCTGAACTACTTCCGCGACATTTCGACGTTTGGCGGATGCACCGCTGGCCCGGCCGCTGCCATCGAAAATCTGCGCATTATCGAGGACGAAGCACTGCTCGGAAACGTCCAGCAAATGGGCGACTACCTAACCGGCAAGCTCGAAGGTCTCCAGGCCAAACACTCGGTTATCGGCCAAGTGCGCGGCAAGGGCCTGTTCCAAGGCGTGGAACTCGTGAGTGATCGTGACACCAAGGCAGCACTGCCAGAGGCGATTGTGCAGAGCATCGTCGCTGACTGCATGACAACATCGGCCGTTATCATCGGCGCGACCAACCGATCCCTCACCGGATTGAACAATACATTGTGCCTGAGCCCGGCCTACATCTGCACCCGAAATGATGTCGATGAGATCGTCTCAGCGATCGATGGTGCCATCACGCGTAAGGTGGCCGCTGCTTGATTGGCCTCGTCGTGTGACCCTCACGATTGGGTCTACTACGGTTTGGCAGGTGGCGTCGTTGCCGCCTGCCGGATCGCTGCATCGAGATCCTCGCGCTCTTCGCATCCCATTGGGCACAGCACGACGAGCTTTGCCAGCATGTCTTTTGCTTTCGCGGGTTGCCCCGTCTCGACATAGAGTTCGCCCAGATATTCGTGGGCGCCCAGATGTTTGGGGTCGAACTCAAGCGCCTTCTGATAAAAAGTGTACGCCGATTTGTAGTCCTTCGACTTGCGCAAGCTAAAGCCCAGAAGGCTATAGACATCTGCGTGCTGCACGGTTTCGGAAAGCTTGGTGAGATCGGCTGTCGCACCGAAGAAATCCTTCGCCTTGATTTTGGCGCGTACAGCCGTCAGGTCCGGCGCATCCTTTGACATAACAGTATCAGCGGCCAGCGTCACATTGGCATCGGCTGTGAAGTTCGCGGCCAATGCCAATAGAGCGATGCAAACGGTGCGAGCGATGATTGAGGCCATGTGGTGCTTCCCAGGTGACTTGGCGCTTGACCGCGCCGTTCCATTTACAGCCTAAGTTCCAGCACTCAAGCCACGCACGAAGTCGCTCAAGCCAATCAGGCGTTCCCGCTTCAAGCGCTCAGCGGTCAGGATCGCGATCAACTGGGCCGCACTCTGCTCCAAATCGCCATTGACGAGAACGTAGTCGTACTCCGGCCAGTGGCTCATTTCAGACGCGGCCTCCGCCATGCGTTGGGCGACGACGTCGGGCGGGTCCTGAGCACGGCCGCGAAGTCTAGCTTCGAGCACTTGGGCGGACGGTGGCAGGATGAACACGCGCACCAGGTCTTGCGGTCGTTTCTCTTTGTGTTTCTGCGCGCCCAGCCAGTCGATATCGAACAGCAGATCGCGGCCACTAGCAATGGCGGCTTCCACGGGCGCACGCGGCGTTGCGTAGTAGTTGCCGAAGACCTTCGCCCATTCGAGCAATTGGCCATCATCGCGCTGGGCGAGAAATTGCGCTTCATCTCTGAAGTAATAATCGACACCATCCTGCTCGCCAGAGCGCGGCTTGCGCGTCGTCACGGACACTGAAATGGCAATGTTCGGATCGCTCGCAAGAAGACACTTGGCGAGCGTCGTCTTGCCGGCACCCGACGGCGATGACAACACCAGCAGCAAGCCGCGGCGACCGGGTGTTGTTTGGAAAGGCGTCTGATCACTCAATGTTTTGCACCTGCTCGCGAAATTGCTCGATGACAGTCTTCAACGACAAACCCAGCGCCGTCACCGTTGAATCACCGGCCTTGGAGCATACCGTATTCGCCTCGCGATTGAACTCTTGCGCCAGAAAATCAAGCTTTCGACCAACCGCCTCCCTGGTGCCAAGGGTTTCACGCGCCGCCGCCACATGGACAACCAATCGCTTCAGTTCCTCCTCCACATCGGCCTTGGTTGCCACCAGGACAGCCTCCTGATGGAGGCGCGTCGGATCCAGCGATGATGAGGCGTCGAGTAACCGAGCGACTTGCTCGGCGATGCGCCTTTTGATGGCGGGCGCGGTCCGGTTTGGGTTGTCCTCAATAGCGCGCGTCAATCGCTCGATCTCCCGAACTTGATCAAGCAGCACCGTTTGCAGACGAAGACCTTCACTAACGCGTGCAGCAACAACGCCAGCAGCTGCTTCTCGGAACGAACTCAGCAGGAGTGCCGCCAACTGGTCGGTCTCGGCCTTCGTTTCGCTGACGTCGACGGTTTCAAGTACGCCGCGCAAACCTAACAATCCCTCTACCGTCGGCGCTGGCGCACCCGTCAGCTCACGCACCCGACCAGCAGCTGTAAGGACTTGCGCCAGTACCTGTTCGTTCAGGCGAATTTCGCTGATCCCTTCGTCGCGCTTCAGCGTTAGCCCAATCTGAATGCTGCCGCGCTGAAACGTTGCTGCTGCGATCTCGCGCACTGTTGGCTCTAGGGCATCGAAGCCCGGCGGCAGGCGCAAGCGAAGATCGAGATTGCGTCCGTTGACCGTGCGGATCTCCCACGCCCACCTTGTGGTGCCAGTCGCCCCTTCGGTGCGGGCAAACCCAGTCATGCTCTTGATCGCCATTTGCCTGCGCACTGCCTCTCGACCCGCGTGAGCGCCAATTACGCTCATCCAACACGACCATAGAGGGCAAGGCTTTGCCAGCCAAGTGACTGTCCGCTCAAGCAGTGTTTGAGACGCAACGAGGCTGTGTAATCAAGGACGCTTCGGTTTACGGATCGGCAACGGCACGGAGACGGCATCGGCAGATGCAGAAATGGCTTGCGGTGCGGCCGACGGCCCCGGCGGGGATTGTGGTGCAACCAGAACCTCAGCTGCCGGAGCGCCCGCGACTGCAGGGGGCGCAGTAGCATCAGGAACGACCGGCGCCGGTGCTGGCTGACCAGCCTTGAGGGCTGACTTGCCCACCGCAGCGGTTGCCTGTTTTGCTCGAATTTCCTGCTCGACCTTGCGCCAGTTGGCGACCGCCGCGTTATGGTCCTTCAGGTTCTGCGTGAAGACATGGCCGCCCTGGCCGTTGGCGACGAAATATAGATCGCCGGTCTTCGCCGGATTGAGCGAGGCTTCAATTGCCGACTTGCCCGGGTTGCAGATCGGCGTCGGCGGCAGACCATCAATTTGATAAGTGTTGTGGGCTGTCTTCTGCTGGATCTCTGACTTGTAGATCGCACGTCCCCACGCGACCTCGCCAAGGAACAATCCGTACAAAATGGTGGGATCAGACTGCAATCGCATGTTCAGTCGAAGCCGGTTGACGAACACGGCTGCCACCTTTTCGCGCTCGTCGTTGCGGCCGGTTTCCTTCTCGACGATCGAGGCGAAGGTGATTGCGTCCTCTGGTGTTTTGAACGGCAAATCCGGTTGGCGGGCGGCCCACAGGCGCTCGATCAACTTACGTTGCTCGCCCTGCATCAATTCGATCACCTGTTGGCGCGTCATGCCCCGGGAATACTTGTAGGTATCGGGCAGCAACGTCCCCTCGGGCGGCACCGCTGAGATTTCACCGGTCAGGTTGGGATCGGCGCGCAACCGCTGCACGATCTGCGTACTGGTTAGGCCCTCTGGTACGGTGACGCGCAGCAGTGTCGAGCGCCCCTCACCCAGGATTTCAGACACCGACTTCAAGCTGGCGTTGGCTGGAACTTCATACTCGCCAGCCTTGAGTTGTAATGCCTGTCCACCGAACCAACCGGTCACCGTGCGACCGAGATAGTGGGTGACAAACATTTGTTGGCTACCGATGATGCCATCGGCTTCAAGCCGCTTAGCGATGTCGTGTGCGCCCTCGCCACGGGGCACGACGAAGCTGCGAGCCTCTTTTAGCGGGCCGTCCTTATTGATCTCGGTCGAAACCCAATAGGCGCCAAGTCCAAAAACGCCAAGGCCGACCGCAGTCAGGGTCAGCAGTGCATTGACCGCACGCAGGGCTGGACTGAGGCGCCGCGCTTCTCGGCGGCGACGATTGCCGACCGGACGCTGGGGGCCGCGAGTCGGCTCCAAGGCTTCGGCCGGCGACATTGCGAGTGCCGCACCCGTCCGCCGCTCCGTGACTTCGTCCTGACGACGCTTATTGCTCATCTTTGCGATCCGCACTGTTGTCAGCCTGGACACGAATATGTGCCTGACCTGCGCGAGGGAATTATGGCAGCCGCCCTAATCGACCCGACGCATCACCAGCGAAGCATTCGTGCCGCCGAACCCGAATGAATTCGATAAAACAGTGTTAATTGCCTTCTTTCGCGGCTTGTGCGGCACAAGATCGATCTTGGTCGTGATCGATGGGTTGTCGAGATTGATTGTGGGTGGCGCGATATTGTCGCGGATCGCTAGAATGGAGAAGATCGCCTCGACCGCGCCAGCTGCGCCAAGCAAGTGCCCGATTGCCGATTTGGTCGATGACATTGCGAGTTTGTTGCCACTATCGCCGAACAGCCGCTCGACTGCGCCTAACTCGATCTCATCACCCATCGGCGTCGATGTGCCATGCGCGTTGATGTAATCGATGTCAGCAGCCGTAATCCCAGCGCGCTTGATCGCAGCCTTCATGCAGCGGAAGGCACCGTCGCCGTTTTCGGCCGGTGCGGTGATGTGGTAAGCGTCCCCCGATAGCCCATAGCCGATCACTTCGGCATAAATGTGTGCGCCGCGAGCCTTGGCGTGTTCGTACTCCTCGAGCACGACGACGCCCGCGCCTTCGCCCATAACAAACCCGTCGCGATCCTTATCATAGGGCCTGGAACCCTTCGTCGGGTTGTCGTTGAAGCCTGTTGACAGCGCCTTACAGGCAGCGAAGCCTGCCAGCGAAATACGACAGATCGGGCTTTCAGCCCCGCCAGCCACCATGACGTCGGCATCACCCAGCATTACGAGCCGTGCCGCATCGCCGATGGCGTGCGAGCCGGTTGAACAGGCGGTCACGACCGAATGATTCGGGCCCTTCAGCTTGTGCTTGATCGACACATAGCCCGAGGTCAGGTTGATCAGTCGACCTGGAATAAAGAACGGGCTGACCCGGCGTGGCCCTTTTTCCTTCAGCAGCAAGGCTGTGTCGGCGATACCGCTCAGGCCGCCAATACCGGAGCCGATCAGGACGCCGGTGCGCTCCTGGTCGTCATCCGTCTTCGGTGCCCAATTGGCATCGGTGAGCGCCTGGGTTGCTGCGGCCATCGCGTAGATGATGAAGTCATCGACCTTGCGCTGGTCCTTGGGCTCCATCCACTGGTCGGCGTTGAACGTGCCGTTCGTGCCATCGCCACGGGGAATGAAGTTGGCGATCTGGCACGGCAGATCGTCGACCTGGAACCCGTCCACGCGCCTGGCACCGCTGCGGCCCGCGAGGATATTGGACCACGCGGCTTCCACCCCGCAGCCCAGCGGCGTAACCAGACCCATCCCTGTGACTACGACGCGTCTCATGACCCACCCTCGGCTCTGGACGGCCCTACTTCTGCAGGGTCCGCCCCATCATAACGACGCTGCCGCGCCAGGCGACCGTTACGCCCGACACTGTAACCCGGTCAGCCGCAGGCGTCAGGCTGCGCTTGCATTCTTTTCGAGGAATTTCACCGCGTCTCCAACCGTGAGAATATGTTCGGCTGCATCGTCGGGAATTTCGCATCCGAATTCTTCCTCGAAAGCCATGACTAGCTCGACGGTGTCGAGGCTGTCGGCACCCAGGTCATCGATGAACGACGCATTGTCCTTCACCTTTTCAGCTTCAACGCCGAGATGCTCAATTACAATTTTCTTCACGCGCTCTGCGACATCGCTCATGGATCTCTTCCTCGTCTCGCCAGAAGTCTTCAGTTTAACAGATGGATTCGGACTTAGGTTGATTTGCAACGTTGGGCGGGTTTGAAGCTCGCCTGCAGTACGCATGTGAGCGGGCTAGCTTGAGTCCCTTGTCTAAAACATCCTAATCACGCGCAGGATCAAGCTTTTCCCCAACATCCGCGTCACGATTGCGCGGCTGGTAACACACAAGGCACGCAATGACTAGAGCATTCCAACCGTTCAGTTGTAGAGCATATGATTCGGTTTTTCACGCTATTGATCAGCGGGTAAAAGCCAAGTCTTCATCCGCTAGATCATGATCATTCCACCGTTCACATGCAAAGTTTGGCCTGTCATATAGGCAGCCTCGACGCTGGCGAGGTAGACGGCGGCGGCGGCGATGTCATCGGGCGTGCCGAATTTCTGTGCTGGAATTGCTTCCTTGATCGATGCCGTCTGCTTTTCATTGAGCACGTCCGTCATCGGTGTCGAGATGAAACCTGGCGCAATGCAATTCGCCGTAATTCCGCGAGACGCCACTTCCCGGGCGAGTGACTTGGTCATGCCAATCATGCCAGCCTTGGAGGCGGCATAGTTCGCCTGGCCCGGGTTGCCGATAATCCCCGAAACTGATGAGATGTTGATGATCCGGCCATAACCGGTCTTGCCGCGCATCATGGCGCGCGTTGCTGCCCGCATCAGCATGAACGTCGAGGTGAGGTTGACCGCGATCACATCGTCCCACTGTTCGTCCTTCATCACCATGAACAGGTTGTCCTTGGTGAGACCGGCGTTGTTGACCAAGATATCGAGACGGCCCAGCGCCTTGGTTGCCGCATCGATCAGGCCTGTCACCTGCTCTTTGTTGGCGAGATCGCACGGCACCACAAACACGCGCTCTTTCAACTCGGCGGCCAGCGCTTCGAGCTTGTCGACCTGACGACCAGAGATCGCGATGGTCGCACCGCGGGCATGAAACGCGCGAGCAATCGCCCCGCCGATGCCCCCTGTAGCGCCAGTGACGAGAGCGTTCTTGCCGGTTAAGTCGAACATGGGAAGGATCCTTGGGATAGTGACACCGCCCAATCAGTGGGCTTTCGAGCTTATTGATGGACCCCAAACGCATCGTCAAGTTTTAAGGGAGACTTCGGCACCCGGGCGTAATAGCACTATGGCTCAAGCCGTTTCGCTTTTCTGGCGAGGTCGCGACTGACCCGTGTCTAGTTGTCCTTGTGGAGTCAACGTCGGCGTTTCCAATACCGTGGTCTAGGCTTGAGATGAGCAACGGCGATGATAACCGCAGTGTCTTCCTCCAATCGGAAGACCAAGCCGTAGGGGAAATCGGACAGAATCTTACGTCGGTATGGCTCCCCGATGGTGGGAGCGGCACCTGGAAACTCCTTAATGGCGAGGAGACCCGCCCGTACTCCATCGAGGAACCGATCGCCGGTACCAATCGACTTCTTGTCGTACCAGATCGCCGCTCTCAGCATCTCTTGCTGTGCAAGCGGCAGCATTCGGAGTTTCACGGCTTCGCCCTGAGCTGCCGCCGGGTTACTTCGACCGCGTCGAAGGCATCGAGCGCAACATGCCCGCTCTGCAGGTGATGTTGATAGCGTTGATCAGCCTCGTCACGCCACGCGGTATCGAGTTCGGCTGTGCCTTCAATCGTATCGAACAGCAATTCAGCGAGTTCAGCCCGCTCCTCAGGTCCGAGCTTGCGAGCGGCTTCGAGCGCGAACTGCATCTCCTTTGTCATTTACCACCTATGGTTTAGGCCCCTAGTTGTGACACTAGCACATCGATCTCAGCCGCAGTACCGACCGGCATGGCGTTCGCGTCCTTGGCGATGCGCTTGACGAGGCCGGACAGCACCTTGCCTGAGCCAATCTCATAGTAGTGCGTGATGCCGGCAGCTTCCATCGTCTCGACGCACTCGCGCCAGCGTACCGTACCCGTCACCTGCTCGACGAGGCGCTGGCGGATCTCGACCGGGTCGCTGATCGACTGCGCTAAAACATTCACCACCACCGGCACAGACGGTCGGTTGATCGTCACTTTCGAGAGCGCGTCGGCCATCGCATCGGCGGCAGGCTTCATCAGTGCGCAATGGAACGGTGCGCTGACGGGAAGTGGAATGGCGCGACGTAGCCCGTGCGCCTTTCCAACCTCGGCCACCCGATCGATGGCGGATTTCGAACCCGACAGCACGATCTGCGTCGGATCGTTGTCGTTGGCGATATCGCACACGTCGCCTTGCGCCGCATCGGCTGCAATCTTGCGCGCCGCATCAAGCCCGACGCCAAGCAACGCCACCATTGCGCCCTGCCCCACCGGCACGGCCTTCTGCATCGCCTGTCCGCGCAGCTTCAACAGGCGCGCCGCATCAGCCAGTGAGAACGCACCGGTAGCTGCCAACGCTGAATACTCACCCAGCGAGTGCCCCGCCACGAGTTGTACGGACGTTGCGAGTGTGAGGCCCTTCTCTTGTTCGAGCACGCGGATCACCGCCATCGACACCGCCATCAGTGCCGGTTGGGCATTCTCGGTGAGGGTCAGCATGTCCTTGGGGCCTTCGAACATGATCGCCGACAACTTCTGGCCCAGGGCCTCATCGACCTCGTCGAATACTGCGCGGGCGGCGGCGAAATTCTGCGCCAGATCCCGGCCCATGCCGACATCCTGACTGCCCTGTCCGGGAAAAATGAACGCTGTTGCCATGGGGTATTCCAATCCCAAAAAAACGCCTGTTTGTCGCGCTTAAGCACTGTGGTGGAGGCAGTGTCAAGCGGTGGAGGGCCGGTAGACTTCAGAGCGGTTGAGCCACCGAATCGTTTAGCTTTATCGGCAGCCCGTCCAAAAGCGCGCTCGCTGTGACGCGAATCTTCAGCCGATGGGCGCAACTGCCACCCTACGATCCGGGGACAGTTACCGATTAGGCGAAGTTCCAGTAGTTACAATGAGATGGTCAATATCGGCACCTGTCCCCGTAGACAACCGGCGACCGGGGACAGTTGCCGATCTGAAGAATTCTCAATAGTTATAAGCTGTTAGTCCGAATCAGTAACTGTCCCCGTAGTTGACATCTATCCTCCCCACAGCCGTTATCCCGGCGCGACCACTTGGGGGTCCCCTTGCGGGGCAGGCCGGGATGACGGCAATTTTTGGCAGGTCGCAAGTGGTCAAATGAGGTTTGTAGGCACCAAAATTCACCATCTTTCCAACTTCGCCTTCGCCAAAGTTATCCCCGCTTGCGCGCCCCGTGCGATACTCACCCTCGACCTATGCGCATGAGGGGACGCCAACCGGTGGCGACTGCTGGCGGCGCACGGGTTGGCAGGTCAAAGGGTCAAACCCGGGTACGCTCCCGGTGCCGATTTGAGGCTCGCCGCAGCGGCGCTGTGGAAC
>JANOYV010000032.1:0-86006 GCA_031429105.1 Hyphomicrobiaceae bacterium
AACATCTCGTTCTAAGCCAACGCCAGTTGCGTAGCTAAACGGAACCCCATCGGCTTATGCCGGTGGGGTTTTGTTTGGCTTCCAGTGCGTTCGCTCGAAAGTTCCGCACGATCCTGAATAAATCTTCAGGAAACTTTGAACCGAACTCGATGTGGTCGCGACTACCTGAACAGAAGCGCTCGGAACGGGGCTTCGCACCATACCACACCAGGCCAACCCGGCCCAACCGAACCCTTCAGGAGCGTGACATGACCTTCAAATTCCCAATCGCACTGGCCTCGAGCTTCTGCACTTTGATCTTGATGACCGGTGTCGCGGACGCTGGCAAAGGGGGGGGATCGCAGTCGTCGGGTTCATCGTCGTCGGCGCGTTCGACGTATTCTCCCCCGGCTCGCTTGGTCGAAACCAAGAAGTTCGAAGTCAAGAAAGTCGAAGTCAGGAAGGTCGAGCGCAGCGAAGTCAAAATTGCACCGAAGTTTGAGCCAAAGGTCGAGCGCATTGTGAAGAAGCCGGTTGTCGAAGCTCAAAAAGCGCCGACGAAGGTGCTGGTGACCAAGGTCGACAAGGCATCGAAGGTCGCCCTCAACCCGCAGCCACTGCCACCGAAGGAGAGCTCGAAGCTCGTCAGTAAGGTTGCCTTGGGTGCAGCAGCAGTCGGTGGCGCTCACCTGATCAATACGCGCTTGACCAACAAGAGTGTGCTGCCGACCGCACCAATGACCGATCGGCATAAGCACATTACTGAAGCGTCGATGCACAAATTCGTCGTGGCCAATGCGGTGCAACACAACGCTCAGACGCTGAAGCCGACCGATGGCATTAAGCACAAAGCAGCTGTGCAACAGGCAACGCAGCTGATCAAGGACCCGACCAAGGGCTATAAGGTTGCTGTCTATGGCGACAAGAGTTCCAAGGTCGGCATTCCAGCCCAGCCGGGTAAGCCCGCCGGCGACAATTCGACGATCGTGATCAACGGCAACAACAAGACGGTGTACGTGCCAGCTTCGACCGTGGGCGGCCCCGATAACCGCACCATCATCGTCAACTGCAACCACTGCAAGATCGTGGTTGTTGGTAACACCTCGCAGAACGGTCAGCCGGTCGTCGATAACCGCAACATCGTCGTCAACGGCAGTCACGATAAGGTCATCCTCCAGGGTGACAAGGCCAACGGCGGCACCGGCCAAGCGGGTGGTTCCGTAACCGACAACCGGCATGTGACGGTGAGCGGCGACAAGAACAAGATCGCCGTGCAAGGCGATAGCGTGAACGGCGGCGGCGGCGCCAACAGCACGACGGGTCGTGGCCAGGATGGCGGCAACGGCGGCAAAGTTACCGACAACCGCCAGGTCGATATCACAGCCACCGGCGACAAGAACAAGGTGTCGATGGGCGGCGATAGCGCCAACGGTGGTAACGGCGGTAACGGCAAGGCAGCAGGTGGCAACGGTGGTGCCGGCGGTGATGTGGTCGACAAGCGTCAAGTCAACGATCAGGGCGACCACAACAAAGTCGATACCACACGGACCGATACGGCCAACGGCGGCAACGGTGGCAGCGGCCAACCGCTCTGACACTTGAAGTTGAAATTACCCCAAAGCACCGCCCTCGCAATCTAGAGGGCGGTGCCTCTCGCGAAGACAGACGATAATCTCAAGCCAACAACCATAGGAGTTCGCAATGAAACAAATCATCAGAGCCAGCGCACTCGCCGCACTTTCGCTTTTTCTCTTCAATCTTCCCCTGCAGGCCGAGGAGCCCAAAATGACCGACAAGAGCACCAAGAGTTCCAAGGCCGACTGCAAGGGTAAAGCCAACATCACCAATGCCGACGGCAAGGATGGCGAAAACAACAGCGGCCCCAACAGCGGCAACGGCGCCAAGGGTGGCACAATCAAGAACCCTTGCAAGGCCTCCGGCAATGTCAGCGCCAACGGCGGCAACGGCGGATCGAACAACAAAGGCGGCAACAGTGGCAATGGTGGCAAGGGCGGCACGATTGAGTTTTGAGGGCTCGTATGATCAGCTCCCAAGTGGGAGCTGATCTCTTTATTCGGGCGCACCTAAGTCAACTCCATACGATCCCTTGATGCCCGATAGCCAGTTTCAAAGTGCCTCGGAGGCTTCGATGATCCCAGTTCCCTTTTTTCTCACGGTGAAACCGATCGTGCCATTCAAGGCCGTGCCTGGCGGATATGTGTTTCGCGCACCAATGCTGGCGATCACCGGGCGCCCGAGCCACTATTTCGTCGATCAGGAACAGAAAGCCGCGATCGAGGCAGTTCAGAAATCCAGCCCCCCGATCCGCGCGCACATCGCTCTAGTGGTCTGGTATACACTGTGTCTCCTTGCCCTCGTGGCGCTGCTACGCGCGATCCCAGGCGCTCCGACTGTCTCGGTTTTGGCCCCGTTTTTCGCCGTCATGCTTTTGGCACCGCTGATCGCGCGCCATGTTCTCATTCGGCGCCAACTCGATCAGCTACAACCCATTTTAGCGAACGCGAAGCTGACCGATCAGGTGATCTCAAACAAAGACATCGTGGCTGCGACACGCAGCGCAACGTCGCTGAAGCAAACGTGGGTTTCTGCGTTGCTCATTGGTGCGCTGAGTTTGGTTCAGCTCCTCATGATGGACGCAAACCGCAATCCCAAGGTTGCCATGCTGAGCGACGCGAACATGCTCCCATGGGTTCTGCAGTTCGTCGTCTATGGCTTGCTCGCGATGGCTTTTTTCAAGGCCACTCTGGACAAGATTGACATGACCGTCCCGTCGTCCACGGCACCGCCGTCGTTTTTGCGCACACCTACGCGCACGGTGGTTCTCACTGTGGCCACGATAATGGCTGGCGTCGCCGTTATGTTTCTCATCATCGCCTGGTAATCGGCTGCTGTGGCATCACGCCCGGTCTGCCGTGTTGACCCCCGCTGCTCATTTCCCTAGTTTCCGGCCCGCGTTGTGCCGGGACTGCTGGCGGCGCCAAGGGAATTTATCGATGCAGAGCGAAATGAAGAGCCAGACACCGGCGCCGTGGGCCGACCGACCAGCAACGGCGCGGTTGATTTTGGCCGATGGCACGGTGATCGAGGGGTATGGCTTAGGGGCCACGGGCCAAGCAGTTGGTGAAGTGTGCTTCAATACCGCAATGACGGGCTATCAGGAAATTCTGACCGACCCAAGCTATGCCGGCCAGATCATTACCTTCACGTTCCCGCACATTGGTAACGTCGGCACCAACGTCGAGGATACCGAAACATCGAACCTTGCGATGCGCTCCGGCGTGCGCGGCTGCATTTTGCGCGCCGATGTCACCGATCCATCGAATTATCGGGCAGCAGAGCACCTCGATGCTTGGTTGAAAGTGCGCGGTATCATCGCGATTACGGGTATCGATACGCGCGCGCTGACGTCCCATATTCGCGAACAAGGCATGCCGAATGGGGTTATTGCTCACGAGCCATCCGCGAAGTTCGACATTTCTAGGTTGAAGGCCGATGCCAAGGCCTGGCCCGGTCTCGATGGAATGGACTTGGTGCCCGACGTTACTGTTGGTCAAACCACGACTTGGGACGAGATGCGCTGGGCGTGGGGGCAGGGCTATAAGCAGCAGACGTCGGTCGGGTTCCACGTGGTTGCCATCGACTATGGCCTGAAGCGCAATATTCTCCGTTGCCTGGCGAGTGCGGGATGTTCGGTAACGGTTGTGCCGGCAACGACATCGGCTGCCGACATCCTGGCCCGTAAGCCGGATGGTATTTTTCTGTCGAACGGCCCTGGAGACCCAGCGGCGACCGGCCTATATGCCGTGCCGGAGATCCAGGCGCTGATCGGCAGTGGATTGCCCGTGTTTGGGATTTGCCTCGGACACCAGATGCTCGGTTTGGCGCTCGGGGCGACTACGTCGAAAATGCACCAGGGCCACCACGGCGCCAACCATCCGGTGATGGACCATACGACCGGTAAGGTCGAAATCACGTCGATGAACCACGGATTTGCCGTTGATCGCGACAGTTTGCCAGCGACGATCGAGGAAACCCATGTGTCCTTGTTCGATGGTTCGAACGCGGGCCTGCGCGTTAAGGGCAAGCCGGTGTTTTCAGTGCAGTATCATCCGGAGGCCTCACCCGGACCGCAGGACAGCCACTACCTTTTCGCCCGCTTCGTCGACTTGATGCGCACCTACAAGGGCACCGCGCATTAAGCATTTTAGGCCTGCAGTCGGTGACGCAACGTCCATCGGATTAATATGATTGAACTTTGATGTTGCCACGACCGAGTTGGAAATCGCGAAAACGTTCGCTTGCCAAGCGGTCGGCGTGTGAAACTTTGCCGCGTCGTGAAATCAGATCGGATTGAATTCATTGGCTATTGTCGTTCAAACTGAATCCACTAACCTCTGGCACCACACTGTCAAGAAAAAACTTGTGACAAGTGTCGCGTGATGGGTTATGAGGCAGCGCAGGTAAGGGCCGACTCGTGTCCAAAAGGGGTGTAGCTCAGTTGGTAGAGCGTCGGTCTCCAAAACCGAAGGCCGTGGGTTCGAGCCCCTCCGCCCCTGCCAAGTTAGATTAAGGCTGGATGTGCGACGAAGGTCGCGCCCCGGCCTTTGAATGTGTCAGTAATAGGTAGCAACGCTGTGTTGCGCCAATGTTTGGTTCGGTTCGAGCAGATCAGGCTGTAGGATTTGATGGCGAAGTATAATCCGATCGAGTTCATCCAGGAAGTACGCGCCGAGGTTGCCAAGGTCACTTGGCCGACCTGGAAGGAAGTGTGGATCACGACGGTTGCCGTGCTCATCATGGTGACGGCTGCTTCGCTCTTTTTTGTGGCGGCGGATCAGGCCTTGGGCGCTGCTATCGGTTTTGTCCTTGGGCTTGGGCGTTAAAATTCTAGCTACGAGTGGCCTTTAGTGGTTGGCCCCTCGGGCAATTGGTTGCATGAGTTTCGACAAGTGAGCGCCGATGAGGCGCGCAGGCTCGCAGATCAGGACTTTGAGTTACGCAATGGCGAAGCCTAAACGTTGGTACATTGTTCACGCCTACACCAACTTCGAGCGCAAGGTGGCAGATGCCATCCGCGAGCGGGCGAAGCAGGGCAGTATCGAGCACCTGTTTGAAGAGATCGTCGTGCCGACCGAAGATGTGGTTGAGATCCGTCGCGGTCGCAAGGTGCAGACCGAGCGCAAGTTCCTGCCGGGTTATGTGCTCGTCAAGATGGAAATGACCGACGCCGCGTTCCTGATGATCAAGAACACGCCGAAGGTGACGGGGTTCCTCGGTACCGACAACAAGGCGACGCCGATCCCGGACGAAGAGGCGATGCGCATGATGCGCCACGTCGAGGAAGGGGTTGAGCGGCCGAAACCGACCGTCACGTTCGAAATCGGCGAGCAGGTCAAGGTTGCCGAAGGTCCATTCGCGACCTTCCAGGGGCATGTCGAGGAAGTGGACGAGGAGCGCTCGCGGCTCAAGGTGGCTGTGTCAATCTTCGGGCGGCCGACGCCAGTGGAATTGGAATTCGGGCAGGTTGAAAAAATTACTGCCTGAGATCATTTGCAACGTGCAGTGATCGACTGAGATATCCAGCTCCGCGCTGGATGTGCGTGCGGGAGGAAGCTGGTCAGCCAGCATCCGCTAACCGCTAACCCTGGAGCCGCCGTCCGGCGCGCTTCAAATTGAACGGGGAGACAAGATGGCTAAGAAGATCGACGGCTACATTAACCTGCAGGTGCCAGCTGGCAAGGCGAACCCATCGCCGCCAATCGGTCCAGCGCTTGGTCAGCGTGGCGTCAATATCATGGAGTTCTGCAAGTCCTTCAATGCCAAGACGAAGGATATGGAGCCAGAGACGCCGATTCCAGTAAAGATCACCGTGTTTTCGGACCGCTCCTTCACGTTTGAAATGCGCACGCCACCGGCGAGCTTCTTCTTGAAGAAGGCCGCAAAGATCAACGCTGGTAGCAAGACGCCTGGCGTCACGAGTGCTGGCACGGTGACGATGGCGCAGTGCCTGGAAATCGCCAAGACCAAGCTCAAGGATCTCAACACCGATAACGTCGAACAGGCCGCCCGCACGATCGCAGGTTCCGCCCGGTCGATGGGTATCCAGGTTACGGAGTAAAGATCATGAGCACAGCAGGAAAGCGCGTTCGTACCGCCCGTGAGGGCATCAGCCGCGATAAGGCCTACTCGCTTGAGGAAGCGTTGAAGCTTGTCAAATCCCGCGCCAAGGCGAAGTTCGACGAAACGGTCGATATCGCCATGAACCTGGGCGTCGACCCCAAGCATGCCGACCAAATGGTCCGTGGTGTGTGCAACTTGCCAAACGGTTCGGGTCGGACGTTGCGCGTGGCCGTGTTCGCTCGTGGCGCTAAGGCCGAAGAGGCCAAGGCAGCGGGCGCAGATATCGTCGGTGCCGAG
This sequence comes from Hyphomicrobiaceae bacterium, assembly GCA_031429105.1. GTDB lineage: Bacteria > Pseudomonadota > Alphaproteobacteria > Rhizobiales > Hyphomicrobiaceae > JAKFWF01. The sequence continues at coordinate 6,418 of JANOYV010000032.1, forward strand.
GATCTTGTCGACATCGTCTCCAAGGGCACGATCAACTTTGATCGTTGCATCGCGACGCCGGACATGATGGGTCTCGTCGGTCGCCTCGGTAAGGTGCTCGGCCCCCGTGGCATGATGCCGAACCCGCGTGTTGGCACCGTGACGATGGACGTCACCACTGCCGTCAAGGGTGCCAAGGGCGGCTCGGTCGAATTTCGTGTCGAGAAGGCCGGCATCGTCCATGCCGGCGTTGGTAAGGCAAGCTTCACCGAGGCGCAGTTGGCTGAAAACATCCGGGCCTTCGTCGATGCCGTAAACAAGGCCAAGCCCGCCGGTTCCAAGGGTACGTACCTCAAGAAGGTCGCGATCAAGTCGACCATGGGGCCTGGCATCAAGGTTGAGCAGTCGAGCGTTGTTGGCTCGTCGTCGCAGACCTGATTTTTTGAAACCAATGCGCGGGCCGTTCAGGCCCGCACTAGGGGTGACTGCCACTTAATCGGCAATCACCTCGAACCTGTCCGAGATTGCAGGCGGTGCATTGCTTTTTAGCCATGCACCTTAATCCCCGGTTTTGACCCGCGGGGGCCAGCATGAGACGGGAGACAACCCGGATTTCTAAGGCATCGCCCAAGGTGCCGGACGTTTTCGGTTTGAACCTCTCCGGGCACGCTCTGTCAGACCTCGAACGGTCAGATGGGCGGACAGGCGAAGCGCTCTTTGCGAGGGACGCGGCAACTCCGGTTGCAGCGTTCGCAGTGAAGGGCACGTTGCAACCGCCGACGTGGTGCCATTCAAGTGGCCAACCACCCGGCACTAGCTAGGAGAGCATAAGTGGACAGAACTGCGAAAGCAGGGCTCGTTACCGCGCTCCACGACGTGTTCAAGGACGCGGGCGTGGTCGTTGTTTCCCACTATGCCGGGATGACGGTCGCTCAAATGACCGACTACCGCCGCAAAGTCAAAGCGGCTGGTGGGTCGGTCAAGGTGGCCAAAAACCGGCTGGCGAAGATCGCAGCGAAGGATACGGACAGCGCATCGATTGTTGATCTCTTCAAAGGGCAGACATGTCTTGCCTACTCGAAGGACCCGATCGCTGCCGCACGTGTTGCCGTCCAATATGCCAAGACGAATGACAAGCTCGTCATTCTCGGTGGCACAATGGGCACGACCGTCCTCAATCCGGCGAATGTGAAAGCTTTAGCCGAGCTGCCTTCGTTGGATGAGCTGCGAGCCAAGTTGATCGGCCTCCTGAATGCGCCTGCGACCAAGATCGCACGCACAGTCAAGGAGCCGGGCGCCAAGCTTGCACGCGTGATCCAGGCGAAAGCGGCCCAAGGGTAACAACCGACCAGGAGCGCTGGGCAACGATGCGCCAGCAAAACTGACCAACCATTCGTTCAAACCGTAAAGGACTAAAACCATGACCGATCTCTCCAAGATCGTTGACGATCTCTCGAAGTTGACTGTTCTGCAGGCAGCCGAGCTTGCCAAGATGCTTGAAGAAAAGTGGGGCGTCTCTGCCGCTGCAGCCGTTGCTGTTGAAGCTGCCGGCCCAGCTGCCGCGGCTCTCGAAGAGCAGACCGAGTTCACCGTGATCCTCGTCGCCGGCGGCGAAAAGAAGATCAACGTGATCAAGGAAGTCCGTGCCATCACCGGTCTCGGCCTGAAGGAAGCCAAGGACCTGGTCGAAGCCGGTGGCAAGGCCGTGAAGGAAGGCGTTTCCAAGGACGAAGCCGCCAAGCTGAAGAAGCAGCTCGAAGATCAGGGCGCCAAGGTCGAACTGAAGTAAGTGCTTATGCGCACGGCGGCGGGCTCCGCGGAGCAGTAGTCGCCGTGCGTCACTAAAAACGGTTCTCCGGAGTGGCTGGATGGGTCCTTGGACCTCGTTTCGGACGCTCCGGTGAGCCGTTTCAAGGCCGATTTCCGGGCGGTGGCACGGCTTCGGTACTTTGAGACACGACATTCGAGCGAAGCATCTGGTCCGGACTGGCGCTGCCCTCAAGCGTCACAGACCGACTGGAACATAAAAGGAGCGGGCAGAGCATGGCTGAGGCATTCACAGGCCGCAAGCGCATCCGGAAGAAGTTCGGCAACATGACCGAAGTTGCCAAGATGCCAAACCTGATCGAGGTTCAGAAGAGTTCCTACGACGACTTCCTGATGGTCAAGGAGCCAGTCGGCGGCCGCGCCGATACCGGCCTGCAGTCGGTGTTCCGTTCGGTCTATCCAATTTCGGATTTCTCCGGCCGCGCCACGCTTGAATTCGTCCGCTACGATTTCGAGCCACCGAAGTACGACGTCGAAGAGTGCATGCAGCGCGATATGACCTACGCGGCGCCGCTCAAGGTCAAGCTGCGTCTGATCGTGTTCGATATCAACGAAGAGACTGGCTCGAAGTCGATCAAGGACGTCAAGGAACAGGACGTCTACATGGGCGACATGCCGCTCATGACGCTGAACGGTACGTTCGTGATCAACGGCACCGAGCGTGTGATCGTCAGCCAAATGCACCGCTCGCCGGGCGTGTTCTTTGACCACGACCGCGGCAAGACGCACGCTTCGGGCAAGCTGTTGTTTGCCGCCCGCATCATTCCCTATCGCGGTTCATGGCTCGATTTCGAGTTCGACGCCAAGGACGTAGTGTACGTGCGCATCGATCGCCGCCGCAAGTTGCCGGTGACGACGCTGCTGTATGCCCTCGGCCTCGACGATGAACAGATCCTGTCGACGTTCTACAAGTCGATCCCGATCAAGGAATCGAAGCGCGGCTGGCGGATGCCATTCCAAGCCGACAAGATGCGCGGCGCGACCCCACTTGCCGACCTGATCGACGCCAAGTCTGGCGAAGTGGTGGCCCACGCAGGCGAGAAGATCTCGGCCCGCAAGGCGCGCGAATTGGGTGAAAGCGGTCTCAAGGAAGTGTTGGTATCGTCTGAAGACCTGGCCGGACGCTACCTCGCCGAAGACATCGTTGATATGGCAACAGGCCAGATCTTCGGTGAAGCTGGCGACGAGCTTGATGACGCCCTGCTGGCCGAAATCAAGGACCAGAAGATCAAGGAATTCCCGGTTCTCGACATCGACCACATTACGGTCGGCGCGTTCATCCGCAACACGCTCAACATCGACAAGAACGCCAACCGCGTCGAAGCGCTGATGGATATCTACCGGGTCATGCGTCCCGGCGAGCCACCAACGATCGAGGCTGCCGAAAAGCTGTTCCACACGATGCTGTTCGATTCAGAGCGTTACGACCTGTCAGCGGTCGGGCGCGTCAAGATGAACATGCGTCTTGATTTGCAAGTCGAAGATACGATGCGCGTGCTGCGGCCCGAGGATATCCTCGAGGTCGTCAAGACGCTCGTTGGTCTGCGCGATGGTCGCGGCGAAATCGATGACATCGACCATCTCGGCAACCGTCGCGTGCGCTCAGTCGGCGAGTTGATGGAGAACCAGTACCGCGTTGGCTTGCTCCGCATGGAACGCGCCATCAAGGAGCGTATGTCGTCGGTCGATATCGACACCGTGATGCCGCAGGATCTGATCAACGCGAAACCAGCCGCCGCTGCCGTCCGCGAGTTCTTCGGCTCCTCGCAGCTGTCGCAGTTCATGGATCAGACCAACCCGCTTTCGGAAATCACCCACAAGCGTCGTCTCTCGGCGCTTGGACCGGGCGGTTTGACGCGTGAGCGCGCTGGCTTCGAAGTCCGCGACGTGCATCCAACGCACTACGGCCGCATCTGCCCGATCGAAACGCCGGAAGGCCCGAACATCGGTCTGATCAACTCGCTGGCAACCTTCGCCCGCGTCAACAAGTACGGCTTCATCGAAAGCCCGTACCGCAAGGTTGTGAACCACAAGGTGACGGATGAGGTCGTGTACCTGTCCGCCATGGAGGAAATGCGCCACCACGTCGCCCAGGCCAACGCCGAAGTCGATGCCAAGGGCAAGCTGATCGGCGATCTCGTCACCTGCCGTTACCAGGGCGACGTGTTGCAGGTTGGCGCCGACAAGGTCGATTACATCGACGTGTCGCCAAAGCAGCTCGTGTCGGTCGCAGCAGCGCTCATTCCGTTCCTTGAGAACGACGACGCTAACCGTGCGTTGATGGGCTCGAACATGCAGCGGCAAGCAGTGCCGTTGATCCGTGCCGAAGCCCCGCTCGTCGGCACCGGCATCGAAGAAGTCGTGGCGCGCGATTCAGGCGCCGCCATTGCGGCCCGCCGTTCAGGCGTCGTCGATCAGGTGGACGCAACGCGTATCGTTATCCGCGCGACGCAAGAGACCGACCCGTCGAAGCCCGGCGTTGACATCTACCGTCTGCGCAAGTTCCAGCGCTCGAACCAGAACACCTGCATCAACCAGCGTCCGCTGGTGGATGTCGGTGATACGGTGACGGCTGGTGAAATCATCGCCGACGGTCCCTCGACCGATCTGGGGGATCTGGCGCTCGGCAAGAACGTGCTCGTCGCGTTTATGCCTTGGATGGGCTACAACTTCGAAGACAGTATCTTGATGTCGGAGCGCGTCGTCTCGGAGGACGTGTTCACCTCGATCCACATCGAGGAATTCGAAGCAATGGCGCGTGATACGAAACTCGGGCCGGAAGAAGTGACGCGCGATATCCCGAACGTGTCGGAAGAAGCGCTGAAGAACCTCGACGAAGCTGGCATCGTCTACATCGGTGCGGAACTTGCTCCAGGCGACATCCTGGTGGGTAAAATCACACCAAAGGGTGAAAGCCCGATGACGCCCGAAGAAAAGCTACTGCGCGCGATCTTCGGCGAAAAGGCCTCCGACGTGCGCGACACCTCGCTGCGTCTGCCGCCGGGCGTCACCGGCACAGTCGTCGAAGTGCGTGTGTTTAATCGGCACGGCGTCGAAAAAGACGAGCGCGCGATGTCGATCGAACGTGAAGAGATCGAGCGCCTCGCCAAGGACCGCGACGACGAAATGCAGATCCTCGACCGTAACGTGTACGGTCGCGTGAAGGTTTCGTTATCCGATAAGGACGTGTCGAAGTGGCCAAAGGGCGCCAAGCGTGGCCCCACAGCCACCGTCGAAATCCTCGACGACATTCCGCGCAGCCAGTGGTGGGAAATCGGCCTTAAGGACGAGAAAGCACAGGCCGAGCTCGAAGCCATCCAGAAGCAGTACGAAGACGCGAAGAAGAGCCTCGAGCGGCGCTTCGTGGACAAGGTTGATAAGCTGCAGCGCGGCGATGAATTGCCGCCAGGTGTGATGAAGCGCGTGAAGGTGTTCGTTGCCGTCAAGCGTAAGATCCAGCCGGGCGATAAGATGGCTGGCCGGCACGGCAACAAGGGCGTGGTCTCGATGATCGTGCCGCGCGAAGACATGCCGTTCCTCGAAGACGGAACGCCGGTCGACGTCGTGCTCAACCCGCTCGGCGTGCCATCGCGCATGAACGTCGGCCAGATCTTGGAAACCCATCTCGGATGGGCGTGCCGTGGTCTTGGCCGTGCCGTCAACGAGGCTCTGGAGAAGTGGCACGAGAGCGGCGAAGCCAAGGCGCTCAAGGAAACCTTGAAATCGATTTACGGCGAGCAGGACGGCATTTCGAAGATGAAGGACGGCGAACTGGTGTCGCTGGCCGAAAAGCTTCGCCATGGCGTGCCAGTTGCAACGCCGGTGTTCGACGGCGCCGATGAAAGTGACATCGTCGAAATGTTGAAGCTCGCGGGCTTCGACACGTCGGGCCAAGTGCAGTTGCATGATGGTCGTACTGGCGAGCCCTTCGATCGCAAGGTGACGGTTGGCTACAAGTACGTGCTCAAGCTGCACCATCTTGTCGACGACAAGATCCACGCGCGCTCGATCGGTCCGTATTCGCTCGTCACGCAGCAGCCGCTGGGTGGTAAGGCGCAGTTCGGTGGACAGCGCTTCGGCGAAATGGAGGTCTGGGCACTCGAAGCCTATGGCGCCGCGTACACGCTGCAGGAAATGCTCACCGTCAAGTCGGATGACGTGGCAGGCCGCACCAAGGTCTATGAAGCCATCGTGCGCGGTGATGACAGTTTCGAAGCTGGCATTCCCGAAAGCTTCAACGTGTTGATCAAGGAAATTCGAGCACTTGGCCTCAACATCGATCTCACCAACTCGGCTGAAGTGTTGTTGCCACCGCCTGCGGCTCCCCCGGCTGATCCTGGATCCATCCCGCAGCCGCGACTACCGGCTGCCGAGTAACCAGTGCCCGGGAGGCGGCCTCTAGTTTGGCGCCTCTCGGGTTTCACATCCGACCCCAATTACGCCCACGCGAAGGTGCCCCCCCTTCGCCGATGAGGAGATCACCCCATGAATGAGATCACCAACCTCTTCAAGCAGCAGGCAGCCGCCCCGACTTTCGATCAGATCAAGATCTCGATTGCTAGCCCGGAGGATATTCTGTCCTGGTCTTTTGGCGAGATCAAGAAGCCCGAGACGATCAACTACCGCACGTTCAAACCGGAGCGCGACGGCCTGTTCTGCGCCCGCATCTTCGGACCGATCAAGGACTACGAGTGCTTGTGCGGCAAGTACAAGCGGATGAAATACAAGGGCCTGATCTGCGAGAAGTGCGGCGTTGAAGTCACGCTCGCCAAGGTGCGTCGCGAACGCATGGGCCATATCGAACTCGCAGCTCCTGTTGCTCACATCTGGTTCTTGAAGTCACTGCCGAGCCGCATCGGTTTGCTGCTCGATATGACGCTGAAAGATCTGGAGCGCGTGCTCTACTTCGAAAACTACATCGTGCTTGAGCCTGGCGTTTCCAAGTTCAAGGAGCGCCAGCTCCTGTCCGAGGAGATGTACACCCAGGCGATCGAGGAGTTCGGCCAGGACAGCTTCACCGCTGGTATCGGCGCCGAAGCGATCCGGGAAATTCTCTCGAACATGGACCTCGTGCAGATCCAGGCCACCTTGCGCCAGGAAATTGCCGAAGCCACGACCGAACTGAAGCCGAAGAAACTCGGTAAGCGCTTGAAGGTGATCGAGGCGTTCCTTGAGTCGGGCAACAAGCCAGAATGGATGATCCTGACGCAAGTGCCGGTCATTCCGCCGGAATTGCGTCCGCTCGTGCCGCTCGATGGCGGTCGCTTCGCGACGTCGGATCTGAACGACCTGTATCGCCGCGTGATCAATCGCAACAACCGCCTCAAGCGGTTGATGGAACTGCGTGCGCCCGACATCATCATCCGCAACGAAAAGCGGATGTTGCAGGAATCGGTCGACGCACTGTTCGACAACGGTCGTCGTGGCCGCGTTATCACGGGCGCCAACAAGCGTCCGCTGAAGTCGCTGGCTGACATGCTCAAGGGAAAGCAGGGCCGCTTCCGTCAGAACCTGCTCGGCAAGCGCGTCGACTATTCGGGTCGTTCGGTGATCGTCGTCGGTCCAGAACTGAAGCTGCACCAGTGCGGTCTGCCAAAGAAGATGGCGCTTGAGCTGTTCAAGCCGTTCATCTACGCCCGTCTCCAGGCGCTTGGACAGGCAGCCACCGTGAAGCAGGCGAAGAAGCTTGTCGAAAAGGAAAAGCCGGAAGTTTGGGACGTCCTCGACGAGGTCATCCGCGAGCATCCAGTGATGCTGAACCGCGCGCCGACGCTGCATCGTCTGGGCATCCAGGCGTTCGAACCGATGCTGGTCGAAGGCAAGGCCATTCAGCTGCATCCGCTCGTGTGCGCCGCCTTCAATGCCGACTTCGACGGCGACCAGATGGCCGTGCACGTGCCGTTGTCGCTCGAAGCACAGCTCGAAGCACGCGTGCTGATGATGTCGACTAACAACATCCTGCATCCAGCCAACGGCATGCCGATCATCGTGCCCAGCCAGGACATCGTGCTCGGGCTCTACTACGTCTCGATCATGCGTGAAGCTGAGCGCGGCGAAGGCATGATGTTCGGCTCGGTCGAAGAAATTCGTCGTGCCTTGGATGCTGGTGCCGTCAGTTTGCACGCCAAGATCAAGGGCCGACACAAGTCGATCGACGCCGAAGGCAAGGAATATCTGGAAGTCAACGAAACAACGCCGGGCCGTATGCTGCTTGGCGAACTGTTGCCGAAGGTTCCAGGCGTCAAGTTCCAGTTGATCAATCAGCTTTTGACCAAGAAGGCGATCTCCGGTCTGATCGACGCCGTCTACCGCAACTGCGGCCAGAAGGAGACGGTGATCTTCTGCGATCGCATCATGGCGTTGGGCTTCTACCACGCGTTCAAGGCTGGCATTTCGTTCGGCAAGGACGACATGGTGATCCCCGACACCAAGCCGAAAATCGTCGACAAGGCGATGGGCGAAGTGCGCGACTTCGAACAGCAGTACCAGGATGGCCTGATCACCAAGCTCGAAAAGTACAACAAGGTCGTTGACGCCTGGTCGAAGTGCACGGACCAGATCGCCAAGGAAATGATGGATCGCATTTCGACCACCAAAAAGGATGCGAGCGGCAAACAAGGCCAGATCAACTCGGTCTACATGATGAGCCATTCCGGCGCGCGCGGTTCGCCCGCCCAGATGAAGCAGCTCGCCGGTATGCGCGGCCTCATGACCAAGCCGTCGGGCGAGATTATCGAGACGCCGATCCTGTCGAACTTCAAGGAAGGTCTGTCCGTTCTCGAGTACTTCAACTCGACCCACGGTGCCCGCAAGGGCCTCGCCGACACCGCCTTGAAAACCGCCAACTCGGGCTATCTGACGCGTCGTCTCGTTGACGTCGCCCAGGACTGCATCATCACCGAGCTCGATTGCGGAACGGATCGCGGCATCAAGGTGCAGGCGGTGGTCGATGCCGGTAACGTCATCGTTTCGCTGGGTGCCCGTGTCCTCGGCCGTACAGCTGCCGAAGATGTGCTCGACCCGGCATCGGGTGCGATCATCATCAAGAATGGCGATTTGATCGAGGAACGTCACGCCGAGGCCATTGAAAAGGCAACGGTGCAGGAAGTGCGTATTCGTTCGGTGCTGACCTGCGCCACCGAGATCAGCGTTTGCGGCAAGTGCTACGGGCGCGATCTCGCTCGTGGTACGCCGGTCAACCTCGGCGAAGCGGTCGGCGTCATTGCCGCCCAATCGATCGGCGAGCCGGGCACGCAGCTAACGATGCGTACGTTCCATATTGGCGGCGTTGCACAAACGGTCGACACATCGTTCATCGAGTCGAACTTTAACGGCACGATCCGGATCAAGAACCGCAACATCGTGAAGAACAGCCAGGGGCATTTGGTTGCGATGGGTCGTAACGTCGCCATTGCGATCGAAGACCAAGGCGGCAAGGAACTGGCATCGCTCAAGGTGGCGGGTGGCGCGCGCCTGCTCGTCGATGAGGGCGATACCGTCAAGCGCGGCGCACGCCTCGCCCAATGGGACCCCTTCACACGTCCCGTTCTAACCGAAGTTGATGGCGTCGTTGCCTTCGAAGATCTGGTCGAGAACTTCTCGGTTCGCGAACAGACCGACGAAATGAAGGGCACCACCAACCGTATCATCATGGACTGGCGCGCGACGCCACGTGGCGCGGACTTGAAGCCTGCCATCGTGATCAAGGACTCAAAAGGCAAGCCGATCAAGGTCGCGCGCGGCGGTGACGCCCGCTACCTGCTGAACGTCGATGCAATTTTGTCGGTCGAGCCCGGCGCCACTGTCAAGGCTGGCGACGTTCTTGCCCGTATCCCAACGGCGTCGGCCCGGTCGGGCGACATCACCGGTGGTCTGCCGCGCGTCGCTGAACTGTTCGAAGCCCGCCGTCCGAAGGACCACGCGATCATCTCCGAGCTTTCGGGTACGGTCGAGTTCGGTAAGGACTATAAGAACAAGCAGCGCATTACGATCAAGCCCGACGACGAAAACGAAGAGTCGGTCGAGTATCTGATCCCGCGCGGCAAGAGCTTGGCGGTCCAGCACGGCGATCGCATTGAGCGTGGCGACTTCGTCTATGACGGTCACCCCGCACCACACGACATCTTGGCGATCAAGGGCGTCGAAGAACTGGCAAACTACCTGATCAACGAGATCCAGGACGTCTACCGTCTGCAGGGCGTGACGATCAATGACAAGCATATCGAAGTGATCGTTCGCCAGATGCTGCAGAAGGTCGAGATCATGGATACCGGCGATACTGATCTGATCAAGGGTGAAAACCTCGATCGGCCAGAGGTCGAGGAAGTCAATCGGCGTGCGGAGAAGGCTGGCAAGCGTCCAGCTGTGTTCCAGCCGGTGCTGCTCGGCATCACCAAGGCATCGCTGCAGACGCGTTCGTTCATCTCGGCTGCATCCTTCCAGGAGACGACGCGCGTGCTGACCGATGCCTCGGTCAACGGCAAGATCGATACGCTCGAAGGTCTCAAGGAGAACGTGATCGTCGGCCGTCTGATCCCGGCCGGTACCGGTGGCATGTTGCGCCAGATCCGCCGCGTTGCCAGCAAGCGCGACGAGCTGATCGCCAAGGAGAACGCCAAGGACGAGGCTCGCGCTTTGGCCGGTGCGGATGCACCAGCGAGCCGCCGCCGTCGCCGTCCAGCCGACGAAGCAGCGGAATAAGCACTTCGATCGTGAAGTGATTGCAAATGTAAACGAGGGCTCGCAAGGGCCCTCGTTTTTTTGTTGACCTTTGAACACTTCGATCGTGCCCGAAGTATTCAGTGTTAAAGTCAGCTACGCTGGCAGCGCTGGAGAACGATGATGGTCAATCCAAATCAAATTGCCGAAGTGGGCGCGGTGGTCGGCGAACCGGCACGCGCGGCGATGTTGGCAGCGCTCATGGATGGTCGCGCCTTGACCGCAACGGAGCTGGCGCATGTGGCAGGCATCACGCCACAAACAGCCAGCAGCCATTTGACCCGGCTGGTCGCAGCGCAGCTCGTCAAGGTGGACCGTCAAGGGCGGCATCGCTACCACCGGCTGGCCAGCAGCGAGGTGGCGCGGATGCTTGAGGGCGTCATGCAGTTGGCGTCCGGGCTAGATGGTTCATCACGGCCAACGCTCAGGGTCGGACCGCGTGATCAGGCAATGCGGACGGCACGCACCTGTTACGATCACATCGCCGGGCGCTTGGGTGTTGCGATTTCCGATGCGCTCGTCACCCAAGGCGTGGTCGAGATCGATGACGAGGCAGGTCTCATCACCGAGAAAGGCGTCAAGTTCCTTGCCCGCATGGGCATTGATCTGGCGCCAAATGCCGATGGCGTGCGCAGGCTGACGCGTTCCATCTGCCGCCCCTGTCTCGATTGGAGCGAACGGCGGCCACATCTGGCGGGCAGGCTTGGTGCAGCACTTTGTTCGCACTGTCTCGACCACGGCTGGGTGCGGCGCATCAAGGGCACGCGCGCGCTGGAAATCACGCGCAAAGGCGAGGTCGAACTGCGCAGGGAGTTGCGGATTGGGTCTCTGGCCTGAGTGTTTGCTTTGTATAGGAGACAGCCACCGTCTTCGGTGCCTGTCTCCATTGCGGTCTACCTCGTCAATTGCCGGCGAGCGAATGGGCTTCGGCGAAGAAGAAATCTTTCCAGCTGGCCGGCGTCGTCTTCAATGTGCCGACTTTGGCCATGAAGCTTGCGAACTTCTGCATGCCGATGGGTGCGACGTCAAACACAACACCCGGCTCCTTCAAAAGTTCGACCAACTCGTCAGCCGTCAGTCGCTCTTTGACTTGGCCTAGGTAAATCCCAATGGCCTTCTTTGGCTCCTGATTGATCATCAGCATGGCCTCCGTCATCGCCGCCATTACGGCCGCCATCATCTTCGGATTGGCGTCGTGGAACTTGTGCGTCGAAAACACGATGGCGTTGTTTACCGGCCCGCCGAAGATGTCCATCGAGCTTGCGATTTTGCGAACGGCAGGGTCCTTCAGCGCGATATTCTGGAAGGGCGGCAGTGAAAAGTGGCTGTTGATCTCGCTGATTGGCGACAGCAGCGATAGCGTCGCGTCCGGGTGCCCGAGTTGAATCGTAATGCTATCAAGCTTGCCGTGTTGGCCGGGGCCGAATTCCTTCTCGGCTGCCATCTGCAACATCGTGGCCTGCGACGAGACCTTGATCGTCGGCACCGCGATCTTGTCCTTCTCGGTGAAGTCCTTCAGCGTCTTGATCGCCGGATTGCGCGTCATCAGGTACATCGGCATACCGCCGCAGGCAGCGACGCCCTTCACCTGGCCCTTGGTGCGGTCCCATAGCAACAGCATGTTGGAGGCGCCGCTGGTCACAAAATCGACGTTGCCGGAGAGCAATGCGTCGGTCGCGGCCCCCCCGCTGTTGAACGTGACCCAGGTGGTTTTGACGTCGCCGAGGCCCGCAGCCTTAGCGTGCTTTTCAATCAGGCCGCCCGCTTCCATCAGGATCATCGGCAGATAGAGCAGCCCCGGCTGCTTGGTAATGCGCACCTCATTGGTTTCGGCACGCAACCCGAATGTCAGGGATAACAGTGCGCAGATTGAAACGATCGTGCGAATGACAATGGACATAGATCCTCCTTGGCCCTTTTTCATTGGCGATAGTATGTGGCGGCAACCGTCGCACCGGCAAGGGGATGTGCCGTCTCATCACCCGTGCGCGCGACTATGTTGCAGTGCAACGCCCTCTCGCGTAAGGGGCTCAATATGAAAACAGTATGCGGAATCGATTTTGGCACGTCGAACTCAACAATCGCCGTAGTGAAGGGGGCTGACACCACGCTCGTACCGTTGGAAGACGGCAACACCACGCTGCCAAGCGCGATCTTCTATGCCGCCGAGGGGGGCGCTGCGATCTATGGCCGGGCAGCGGTCGAGGCCTACACCACGGGCGAGCCGGGGCGATTGATGCGGTCTCTGAAATCGATCCTGGGCTCGGCTTTGATCGAGGAGAAAACCGCTGTCGGCGGCCGGTTCCTGACCTTCGAGAGCATCCTCGTTGGCTATCTCGTGCACTTACGCAAAAAGGCCGAAGCATTTGCTGGCACCCGGATCAAGGACGTTGTCATGGGGCGGCCTGTGCACTTTGTCGATGATGATCCAGCGGTCGATATCCGCGCCGAAGCCAAGCTTGGCGAAATCGCGAAAGAGGCGGGGTTTACGAACGTCACTTTTCAGTTTGAACCAATCGCTGCGGCCTTGTCGTTCGAACACACGCTTGATCGGGACGAGCTGGTGTTCATCGCTGATATCGGCGGCGGCACGGCTGACTTCTCGGTCGTCGAAGTCGGGCCGAAGCGACGGCTGAAGGCCGACCGCACGGGCGATATTCTAGCCAACGATGGCATCCGCGTCGGCGGTACAAACCTTGACATGCGGCTCAGCATGGCAGCGGTCATGCCGCATCTGGGTTCGAAATCCAAAACCAAGACGAACCGCGATTTGCCGCGTTGGCCGTTTGTTGATCTGGCCACCTGGCATAGCATCCACACGCTGGCCACGTCGAAGAACATGATGACGTTCAAGCAGATCCTCGCCGACTGCGCCGATCCTGTGCCGTTCGAGCGTTATGTGGAGGTGATCCGTCGGCAGGGCGGCCATGGTATCGCCGGGCGCATCGAGCAGGCCAAGATCGAGTTATCGTCGAGCGACACCATCATAGTCGATTTGACCGAGGCGGTACCGGGCTTCCGTGTGCGGGCGACAAAGCGCCTGTTCGAACGTGCGATTGCTGGTGAACTGGAGCGCTTGAGCGGCGCCATTGCTGCAACGTTGCAGGCGTCAGGTCGGCAAGCGTCCGACATCACGACGTTGTTCCTGACCGGTGGCACGTCCGCCGTGCCAGCCGTTAAGCAGGTGCTTTCGACGTTACTGCCGAATGCACGAGCAACCGAAGGCGATCTTTTCAACAGCGTTGGCTTCGGGCTCGCACTCGAAGCCAAGCGCCGATTCGTGCGCTGACGATTTCGACTTACCCGCGAGGCAAGATGCCATAGAGATCGATGCGCTGGTGATGACGGCGGTCGGGCAGATGGCGGATCGCCGGTTCGATCTCGCTTCGCGTCAGACCGATGTCCTTCAGGGACCGGTCGTCGAGTTTCTGCAACAAGCGCATCGTTGCCCTTAGGCGGCGCTGATAACGATATTTGCGCCAACGCGCGGCAAGGAAACTTGCGAGCACACGGGTCATTTTGACGTGTGCTGGGTGGCTCGTGGATACCGATGTAAATGGGCGCATGATGTATCTCCTTTGTTGGTTGGGAGCACCATACGAGAGTGCACCTGACAGCCTTGTGTCAGGAGGTTTTTGGCATTGAGAAAAGCTCCTGACACCGTGCTGTCAGGAGCGTTAGAGTAGAAGATCGGAAATGATTTTTGGTCGAGGAGAAACGCCTTGCGCCGCGCCGATCGCTTGTTCGAAATTATCCAACATCTGCGGCGCAGGCCGACAGTCAAGGCCCGCGAGTTGAGTGAGGCTCTTGAGGTCTCGGAACGTACGATATATCGCGATATCAAGGACCTAGCGGCGAGCGGCGTGCCGATCGAAGGCGAGGCTGGCGTCGGCTACGTGCTCAAAGCAGGTTTCGATCTGCCGCCCCTGATGTTCAAGGAGCAAGAGATCGAAGCGCTCGTCCTCGGTGCGCGCTTTGTCGAGTCGTGGGCTGATGCCGAGTTAGCCGATGCAGCGTCTGACGCGATCGCCAAGATCGAAGCGGTAATTCCATCAGCGCTGCGCACTTACATGGCCAGTTCCGCGCTGCTGGCGCCCGTCTCTCACTACATGGAACCTCTGAGTTTCGATCTCGCGCACTTACGCCACGCGATTCGCAGCCAACTGAAAGTGCAGTTCAACTATCGCGACGTGCTAAAGCAAAAGTCGGCGCGAACCGTCAGGCCACTGTCGCTCGCCTACTTCGGGCCGGTCTGGATGCTGGCGGCCTGGTGTGAGCTGCGCAACGATTTCCGCACGTTTCGTCTGGATCGCATCGGTGATTTCGAGATGACCACGGAGCGCTTCCGCAACGAGCGCGGTCGCACCCTACACGACTTCCTGAAGCGGCCACAGACCTGGACCAGGGGGGCATTGATTTCACAGGCCGACTGCCACCACTGACCAGTTAGGCCAGAAACCCTTCAACTTCGGCCATGAACGCATCGAACCGGTCGTGGTGAACCCAGTGGCTAGCGCCAGGGATCGTCACCACGCGGGCGCTCTTGAAGTGCTGGATACGACCGTCCGTCACCGGGTTCGAGGCCCAACTATCGCCGCCATAAACGAGCAGTGTCGGGCAGGTGATGCGGCTCCACAGCGCCTCCACCTCTGCTTGCGTCATGTCGGAGGTTGGCCACGAGCGTAGGTAGTTGTCGAACTTCCAACTGAAGGTGCCGTCCTCGTTCTGATTGACGCCAAAGCGGGTGAGGTGCAGTGCCTGGGCTGCGGTCAGGTGTTTGTTCTCGGCCTGCATCCGCGCGACCGCCTCGTCTAATGATGCGTAGCGTCGTGGCTGGCGGGCAGCGAGCCCGCGCTGTTCATCGATCCATTTGGCAAGGCGCGCAGGGTACGGCTGTGCTGCCTTCTCCGCCTGCTGTTTGGGCGATGAGCCCAGGCCCTCGATCGAAATGATGCGCGCAACCTTCTCCGGATAAAGCCCGGCATAGCGCAGGCTGATCATGCCGCCCAGCGAATGGGCGATGATCGTGACAGGCGCCAGCTTCTGGCGCTCGATCAGTTGGCTCAAATCATAAATGTGTGCGGCCATGGAGTAGCCCCCGTTCGCGGACCACTGGCTGTCGCCGTGTCCGCGCAGGTCGGGTGCAATAATATGGTAGCGGTCGCGCAGACGCTCGGCGACGAAATCCCAATTTCGGCAATGATCGCGGCCGCCATGCACCATTACAAGCGGTGGCGCGGTCGGGTTGCCCCAATCGACGTAGTGAAGTCGCAGTCGCTGCGAGAAGAACGTGCCGGAGGTGGGGCCGGTCAGGGTCGCTGGTCTGGGCATCGTCGGTGGCTCGATGTGTTGCGCAAACGCTCAGGATCGTAGGTTGGGTTAGCACCCCTTTGTGCGTAACCCAACATTCGACGCAAGATTATAAGTGTTGGGTTACGACCAGCAAGCGGCTGGTCTAACCCAACCCACGGTTATCGTCTCATTCCGCTGGCTGGCCCGCGGAACGCGTGTCGGATGCGGCAACTAAAGAAGCCCGCGCATGGCCTGTACGTCCCCACAACCGGTGATGCAACTTGTCCAGCAACAGATAGACGACGGGTGTCGTGTAGAGCGTTAGAATTTGCGACACGATCAAACCACCAACGATCGTGATGCCAAGCGGTCGGCGTAACTCTGAACCTGGGCCCGTTGCGATAAGCAATGGGATAGCGCCGAGCAATGCCGCCAGTGTCGTCATCAGGATCGGTCGGAAGCGTTCGATACAGGCTTCGTAAATCGCAGCCTCGGGCGTCATGCCCCTGGTGCGCTCGGCGTCGAGCGCGAAGTCAACCAGCATGATCCCGTTCTTCTTGACGATGCCGATCAGCAGAATGATGCCGATCAGGGCAATGGTGGTGAGTTCAGCGCCGGCAATCTGCAACGCCAACAGCGCGCCGAGGCCAGCCGACGGCAGCGTCGAGATAATGGTCAGGGGATGCGCTAGGCTCTCGTAAAGGACGCCTAGCACGATGTAGACAGCGACGAGGGCTGCAAGGATCAGCAACGGCTGCGCGTTGGCACTGCGCTGGAACGACGCCGCATCGCCTGCGGCTTCCGCTCGAATGCCATCGGGCATGCGCAACTCGGCCACCGCCGCTTGGATCGAGGCTTGCGCCTCCTGTAGCGTCGCCCCCTGCTCAAGATTGTAGGTGATCGTGATCGAGGGGAATGGCCCTTGATGATTGATCACAAGCGGCGCCAGCCCCTTATCGAAGCGCACGACACTCGATAATGGTACTTGGGTGCGGTTCGCCCCTGTCACGTATACGCGTTCCAGGTCGGCTGGCTCACGCTGGTATTTCGGATCAACTTCCAGCACCACGCGATACTGGTTGCGCGTCGAATAGATCGTCGAAATTTGGCGCTGAGCGAACGCGTTGTTCAATGCGGTGTCGATATCCTGAATGCGCACGCCAAGCCGTGACGCTGCAGTCCGGTCGATCACGGCGTTGATCTGCAGGCCGCCTTGCTCGCGATCGTTCGACACGTCGGTGAGGCCGGGTGTGCGCTGCAGCCGATCAATCACCTTCGGCGCCCATGTGAGCAACTGCTCGAGATCTTGGCTCCACAACGTGAACTGGTACTGCGACCGTGACGAGCGCCCGCCCGCACGAATATCTAGCGCTGGCACGAGGAACACTTGCATGCCACCAATGGCCAACAACTTTGGCCGCAGCCTCGCGATCACGTCGGCGGTGGTTTCACCCGTCACGCTACGCGGCTTCAGGTTGATGAAAATGCGCCCCTGGTTGACGCTGCCGCCGCCACCAACGGACGAGCCTGCCGCCTCGACCGACGGATCGCTGGTGATCACCTCGGTCACGCGCAATTGCAACGCCGACATCGCCTGGAACGAAATATCCGGTGACGCGCGCGTCGACCCGAACACGAGGCCCGAGTCGTCCTGCGGAAAATACCCCTTCGGCGTCTTGATGTAGAAATCAACGGTGATGGCGATGGTCGCAATCATGATGATCAGCATCACACCTTGCCAGCGCAGCGCCAGTTTTAGCGACCACGCATAGCCCTTTACGAGGCGCGAGAGGCCGCCCTCAATCACCCGATCAAAGATCGTGGCATCCGGGCTTGGTCCCTTTTTGACGAAGTGCGCGCAGATCATCGGCGTGACCGACAGCGACACGATGGTCGAGACGACAATGGCAAACACCAGCGTCACCGAGAATTCGCGCAACAGGCGGCCGACCACTCCGGTCATGAACAGCAACGGGATGAACGCTGCGACGAGCGAAATGCTGATCGACAGCACCGTGAAGCCAATCTGCTGCGCGCCGAGGATCGTCGCTTCCATGGGCGACTTGCCCTGTTCGAGATAACGGAACGCGTTCTCGATCATCACAATTGCATCGTCGACAACGAAGCCGACCGATACCGCGAGCGCCATCAGCGTCAAGTTGTTGATCGAGTAGCCCGACACCCACATCAAGGCGACGGTGCCCGCAAGTGACAACGGCACCGTGATGCCAGCGGCCAAGGTTGCGGCCCCGCGCCGCAAAAACACGAGCACGACCAGCATGACCAGCACGACCGTCAGCGCCAGCGTGATCTGCATGTCCAAGACGCTCGCCCGGATCGTCTTGGTGCGGTCGGACAGGATCGTCACGTCGATGCCAGCTGGAATCCAGCGCTGCAGTTCGGGGATCAATGCCAGGACCTTGTCCACCGTCTCGATGACGTTGGCGTTACCCTGCTTGGTGATGATCAACAGAACACCCGGCTGCATGTTGAACCACGCAGCCGAGCGGGTGTTGCGGGTGCCAGCCTCCACGGTCGCAATATCGGATAGGCGAACGACGGCGCCCTCGGATGTCTTTACAACGAGCGTGCGATAGTCGGCTGGTCCACGGAGTTGATCGTTGGTGCCGATGGTTTCAGCGAGTGCGGGGCCATCGAATGTGCCCATCGGCCCCATTGCGTTAGCGTTGGCAATGGTGCTGCGGATCTCCTCGATCGACATCCCCATGGCAGCCAAGCGGCCCGGATCAACCCGCACCCGGATCGCCGGTTGCTCGGCACCGCTGACGCTGACATCGGCCACCCCGTCGATCTGCGAAATGCGTTGCGCAATCACGGTGTCGGCGACATCGTAGATCGCGCTTGCCGCCATCGTCTTTGACGTGAGCGCCAGAATAAGCACTGGCGCGCCAGCCGGGTTCGCCTTGCGGAATGAAGGTACGCTCGGCAGGTCGATAGGTAGGTCGCTGGCAGCGGCGTTGAGGGCTGCTTGCACGTCACGTGCGGCCCCATCGACATTACGGCTCATGTCGAATTGCACGACGATGTTGGTGCCGCCGAGCGAACTCGTTGAGGTCATCTCGGTGACGCCCGAGATTTCGCCCAAGCGCCGCTCAAGCGGGGCTGCCACCGTTGAAGCCATGGTCTCAGGGTTTGCGCCGGGCCGACTCGCCGACACCATGATCGTTGGGAAATCGACGCTAGGTAGGCTTGCAACCGGCAATTGCCAATAAGCGGCAATGCCGGTCAGGAACAGCCCGATGGCAAGCAGCGTCGTCCCAATCGGTCGGCGGATGAACGGCAGCGCTACGTTCATGCCCCCTACTCCGCCGGTTGGGGTTCGGGGGCGAAGGCCGCTGACAGCCGCTGGCTGAGCTTTTCCAGCGTAAGATAAATCACCGGCGTCGTGTACAGTGTCAGCAACTGCGACAGCACGAGCCCACCGACAATCGAAATACCGAGCGGGTTGCGCAGTTCCGAGCCGGTGCCGCCTTCGAGTGCCAGCGGCAGCGCACCGAACAGGGCGGCGAGTGTCGTCATCATGATCGGGCGGAAGCGCAGCAGACACGCTTCGATGATCGCCTCGCGCGGGGCCATGCCGCGTCCCCGTTCTGCTTCCAGCGCGAAGTCGATCATCATGATGGCGTTCTTCTTCACGATGCCCATTAGCAAGATGATGCCGATCAGCCCGACGACGGAGAGATCATGTCCGGTCAGCATCAAAGCCAGCAACGCGCCAACGCCGGCTGACGGTAGGGTCGACAAAATCGTGATTGGGTGGATAAAACTTTCATACAGCACGCCGAGCACGATGTAGATCGTGATCGTTGCCGCCAAGATCAGCCACGGTTGGTTGGCCAGCGACTTCGAGAACTCCGATGCATCGCCGAAGAAACTGCCGATGACGGACGGTGGCATGCCGATCTCGGTCTCGGCTGCACGGATCGTTTCAACCGCCGAGCCGAGCGAACCGCCGGGGCCGAGATTAAAGCTCAACGTTACCGACGGGAATTGCTCCTGATGCGCAATGGCGAGCGGTGCGGTGGTGCGCTCGATCCGCGCGAACGAGGACAGTGGCACCTGGGCGCCACCGGTCGCGCCAACATACAAGGTCGTCAGCGTGGCAGGGTCGAGCTGGTAGCGCGGCATGGCTTCCAGCACCACCCGGTATTGGTTCGATTGATCATAGATCGTCGAGATTTGGCGCTGGCCGAAGGCATCGTTCAAAACGTCGGTGATCGCTTGCATTGAGACGCCAAGCCGGCCGGCAATCTCGCGATCAACGTTGATCAGTACCCGCAGGCCGCCGTCTTGGGCTTCGGATGCCACATCGCGTAGCGTTGGTGTCTGGCGGATCTTGTCGGCGAGCTTGGTCGCCCATGCCGACACGTCCGCGCTATCGGTGCCGGTCAGGGTGTACTGGTACTGGGCGCGTGATGACCGGGTGCTGATCTGAATGTCCTGCACCGGCTGGAAGTACAACTTCACGCCTGGGATTGGCGCGACCAATCCCTGTAGCCGCGTGATGATGTCACCGACCACGGCGCGGCGTTCGGAGCGGGGCTTAAGTGCCATCGTCAGTCGAGCGACGTTCGGTGTGGCGTTGAGCGGACTGACGCCCACGACCGAGACGGTGCCGGTCACGTCAGGGTCACGCTTGATCGCCTCAAGCACTTGCCCCTGTAGGCGCTCCATCTGCGCAAAGGACACCTCGGGGCCAGCTTCCATCACAGCCGTGATCAGGCCAGTGTCCTGTTGCGGCAGAAAACCCTTGGGCGCGATGATGTAAAGCCAGACGGTCGCGACCAGTGTCGCCAACGTCAGCAGCAGCGTTGCGCCCTGGTGTTTCAAAACCCACAGCAGGCTGACGCGATAGCGCTCGACGGTCGCATCGATGGCGCGCGTGATGAGGCCCGGCGGGCCAGCGTCAGGCTTCGCCTTGCGCAGCAGCTTGGCGCACATCATCGGTGTCAGCGTAAGCGAGACAATCGCCGATACAACGACCGCTATGGTTAGCGTCAGCGCGAACTCGCGGAACATGCGACCGACAAGCCCGCTCATGAACAGCAGCGGAATGAACACCGCGATCAGCGAAACAGTCAGCGAGATCACGGTAAAGCCGATTTCGCTCGCGCCTTTGATGGCGGCTTCGAAAGGGTTTTCGCCTTCCTCGATATGGCGCACGATGTTTTCGATCATCACGATGGCATCGTCGACGACAAAGCCGGTGCCGATGGTGAGTGCCATCAACGACAGGTTGTCGAGGCTGAAGCCGGCAAACCACATCACGCCGAAGGTTGCGATCAGCGATAGCGGTAGTGCGACGCCTGCTATGATCGTCGCGCGGATCGTACGCAGGAACATCAGGACGACGAGCACCACCAGCACGACACTCAGGACCAGCGTGAACTGTACGTCGCGGACCGACGCCCGGATGGTGCCGGTGCGGTCGTGCACCACGGTCAACTCGATGCCAGCGGGCATCGACCGCTTCAGGCGCGGCAATTCGGCCAACACCCGGTCCACGGTTTGGATCACGTTGGCGCCGGGCTGGCGTTGCACGTCGACGACAACGGCTGGCGCGCTATTGTACCAGCCGCCAACCTTGGTGTTCTCGAGCCCGTCGATGACTTCGGCGACGTCTGACAACATAACGGGTGAGCCACCGCGATAGGCCAGAACTAGGGATTTGTAGGCCGATGCCGAGCCGATCTGGTCGTTAGCGGCAATCGTGTACGATTGAAAAGCGCCATCGAGGGAACCCTTCGGTCCCGATACGTTGGCGCCGACGATCATATTGCGCAGGTCTGCCAACGAAATGCCGTAAGCGGCCAATCGTGATAGGTCGGCGCGAATGCGAACGGCAGGCCTGATGCCACCTTGCACCGAGACTTTGCCGACCCCGGTCAACTGGCTGAGACGAGGGGCCAATAGGGTGTCAGCGAGGTCCGACACCTGGCGAATGGTGACATTGGGCGAGGTCAGCGCAATGGTGACAATGGGTGCGTCGGCTGGGTTCACCTTGGTATAGGTCGGCGGATACGGCAGGTTACGCGGTAGCGTTGAGCCCGCCGCGTTGATTGCCGACTGCACATCTTGCGCTGCCGCATCGATGTCGCGGTTGAGATCGAACTGCAACGTGATCTGGCTGACACCGAACGACGACGACGACGTCATGGTCGAGAGCGATGGCGTGCGGCCAAACTGCCGTTCGAGTGGCGCTGTGACCAGTGCTGCCATTGTGTCGGGATTGGCGCCCGGCAACTGCGTTGTCACCTGGATCGTTGGAAAATCGACCTGCGGCAATGCCGATACCGGCAAGCCCCAGTAGCCGAGCCAGCCGCCGAGCAGTACGGCAACGCCAAGCAGTGAGGTTGCGATCGGTCGCCGAATAAACGGTCCCGACACGCTGCCTGACAAATTGCTTGTTGCGTGTTCTGGCGCGCTCATTGGGCGGCTGCCTCGGGTGTCTGTTTACCCTTGATCGCGGGCGTCGCATCGGCGCCAGCGCCTGGAGTAGCTGCACCCTCTTCGCGCTTACGGCGACCTTCGCCGCGCTTCGATTTGTTTTCGCCTTCAGTGACAGCCTTTGTATCGGGAACGGTTTTGCTATCGGCCGAAGGGGCTGCTCCGTCGCGCTTACGCTTACCCTCGCCGCGTGGGCTTTCGCGCTTAGGCGCAACGGGGACCGCGTCAAGCTGTTCGGTGGTGGCGACAGCAACTTCCGCGCCCTCTTTCAGACGCGCAAAGCCGCTGGTGACCACGACGTCGCCAGCCTTGACGCCACTTGCGATCACCGCCCGCGCATCGTCCTGCTGCGGCACGGTGACTGATTTTGACACCACCTTCTTGTCATCGCCAACGACGTAGACGAACGTGCCCGTTGGGCCGCGTTGAACGGCGGCCGTCGGCACGGTCGTTGCTTGCGTGATGGTCTCGATCAGCACCCGAACGTTGACGAACTGGCCTGGCCAAAGCTGCAGCTTTTCATTCGGAAACTCGGCCTTCATCTTGACCGTGCCGGTGGTCTGATCGACCTGGTTGTCGACCACCCTCAACTCGCCACGATCAATCGTCGTCTTGTTGTCGGAATCGGTCGCCTCGACCACCAGCGCACCAAGTGTTGCCGCCCGATTGACCTGCCCCAACTGCTGTTGCGGCAGGTTGAACACGACAGCAATCGGCTGCACTTGCGTGATCGTCACGATCGACTGCGCGCCTGATCCGCTGATGATGTTGCCCTCATCGACCTGCCGGATGCCGGTGCGGCCCGTTGCCGGCGCGATGATCTGGGTGAAGTTGAGCTGCACTTGCGCTGAATCAACGGCGGCCTTTGACGATGCAACCTGGCTCGTGAGCTGGGCAACCAACGCGCGCTGGGTATCGACGGTCTTGACCGCAATCGTTCCTGGAATTTTTGTGTAGCGGTCCAGATCAACTTTCGCGTTGGCGAGCAGTGATTCGTCCTGCGCCTTCTTGGCAAGCGCTTGGTCGAGCGCTGCCTGGAAGGTCGCCGGATCGATGCGGGCGAGCACTTGTCCCTTTTGAACGGTTTGGCCTTCCTTGAAGGCAACTTCGATCAGCTTGCCGCCAACCTGAGGTTGGACGGCAACTGTGTTGAGCGCGCGTGCGGCACCGACCGCATCGAGGTAAATCGGCACGTCAACGGCAATGGCTGAGGCAACGCGGACTGGAACCGGGCCTTCGCCTGGACCCCACCGGCCCTTCTGCTGGACCACGGGGGCCGGGCGCGACATGATGGCCGCAACGCCGCCTGCGATCAGCAGGCCGACAATAGCGGTCGATAGGTAGCGTCGCATCTTGGTCATGTGACCCCTTCGGCAGGTGTCTCGCGATCGGCCATCAGGGCTGACCATCGACAATGCCAGTTTACGTTAGAAAAACGCACCGTGGATAACTCTTCCGTCGATTACATTTTCGTAATGCCATCAAGGATTAAAGCTGGCGGCGTGCATTTGGTTGCCGACTGAACGTAATGCCTTATCCAGGCTGAACCCGCGGTGAAGGCGGCGGACTAGACCAGCAGCGCACGTGCACCGTCCCAGATCAACTTGGCCGAAATCAGCAGCAGGCACCCGTAGACGACTTTGTAGAACGGCTCCTGGCGTATTTTGCGGGTCAGCCAGATCCCGGCTACGACAGCCAGGATACCCGGCACCGCCAAAACCAGTGCGGTTTTTAGGTTGGTGGCAGTGAACTGTCCGAGTTGGACGTAGGCTGGCACCTTGATGAGGTTAACGGCTGTGAAAAACATTACTGCCGTGCCGGCATACATCGCGTTCGGCAAGCGCTGCGGCAACATATACACGGCAAAGGGCGGGCCGCCGGTATGGCTGACGAAGCTCGTGAAGCCTGAAATGCCACCAAGCAGGCTGCCCTTGGCGACGTTGGGCCCAGGTGCGGCTGTCTTCGGTCGCAGGCCCAGCCACCAATCGAGGGCGAAGGCGAAGCCAATCAGTCCGACCAGCAACTTGACGTGGGCGTCGGTGACATAGGCCGCCGTTTGCCAGCCGACCAGGATGCCAAGCGTCGCTGCTGGCAACAGGATCTTGAGGTTGGGTGCACTCCAGTCGCGTCGGTAGGCCCAGACGCCGGTCCAGTCCATTGCGATCAGGATCGGCAGCATGATGGCGGCTGCCTGTACCGGCGAAATCACGAGGCTCATCATCGGCACGGCGACCCCACCGATGCCGCCGAGGAACCCGCCTTTCGACAGGCCGGTTAGAATCACGGCTGGAATTGCAACCGCATAGAACCAAGGATCAGTGAGCATCAACAGGCGCCGCCGGTGTTTTGATTGCAACCAGAGTGAGCATAGCGGCGTTCGCGGTGGTGGTCATGCATGACAGGCGCCCACGACCTATGCGAAGTTGGGACTAGGCGATGTTGCCACGCCGCCCCCTTCAAAAGTGGATGATCCAAGCCCATGTCCGACCCGCATTTGATCACGTCAACGGCGCAGCTCGAAGCGCTCTACGGGCAGCCGGTGCTCGCTTCGGTGCTGAAGGAGATCCCGGTCATCAACGCAACTTACCGCGCGTTGATCGAAGCTTCGCCGTTTTGCATTCTGGCAACCAGTGGGCCTGAGGGACTGGACGCCTCGCCGCGGGGAGACGCCCCCGGGTTCGTGCGGGTTGTCGACGAAAAGACGCTATTGATCCCTGATCGGCGCGGCAACCAGCGGATCGATAGCCTGCGCAACATCGTTCGGGACCCTCGCATTGCGCTACTATTTCTAATCCCTGGCGTCGGCGAGACCTTGC
This sequence comes from Hyphomicrobiaceae bacterium, assembly GCA_031429105.1. Classification (GTDB taxonomy): domain Bacteria; phylum Pseudomonadota; class Alphaproteobacteria; order Rhizobiales; family Hyphomicrobiaceae; genus JAKFWF01. Next base: position 31,518 of record JANOYV010000032.1, read on the forward strand.
GCGTCAACGGGCGCGGCGTGTTGACGACTGATCCGGCGATTTTGGCCTCGTTTGAGTTCGGCGATAAGTTGCCACAAACCGTGTTGCGATTGACGGTCGATGCGATCTACTTCCAGTGCGCTCGCGCGTTGGCCCGCTCGAAGTTGTGGGACCCTGCGCACTATGTTGATCGCACATCTTTGCCCTCAACAGGTACCCTCACGGTCGCTGCCCGCGACACCAAGGGACATACCGCCGAGTTCGATGCAGCAGCCTATGATGCGGCCTTGTCCGAGCGTCAAAAAGCGACGCTGTATTAAGAGTGTTGTTGCTTTGTTCTTTTGCTGCTGTTAGGGTGTATCATGGTTGCGAAACGAACCGAAGGTCGCGCGATGAAGATGACAGCTTTGGCGGCATCAAAAGTTTTGCGCGACCCAAAATCCAGCTTAGCGGCAAAGTCGGCGGCTGCCAGCTCGTTGGTTCAATCTCCAGCTAAGCCACCTAAATTGGCGACGGCACGCAAAATCAGAGACGCAGTGCGCAAGTTCTACAGCAAGGCTGGTTGAAGTTGTGGTTGAGGACAGGGGCAGAAGCGTTTTCATCAATTGTCCGTTCGATCAAAATTATCGGGAGCTTTTTGAGGCGGTTCTGTTTGCAATCGCTGCCTGTGGATACAAAGCACGGTGTGCTCTGGAGGAGGATGACAGCGGCTCCATTCGGTTTGATAAGCTTTGCCGATTGATTTCCGAGAGCCAGAGGTCAATCCATGATCTCTCGCGTGTGGAAGTAGGCTATAACGATCTACCACGGTTTAACATGCCTTTTGAATTGGGTTTGGCAATTGGAGCCAAGCAATTCGGAGGGGTTCGGCATAGAAACAAAACTTCGCTGATCATGGTGCGGGAACCCTATTTGCTCCCAGCGTATTTGTCTGATCTTGGGGGTAACGATCCCAAAGCGCATGGCGGTAGTCCGGGCAAAGTCATCGGAATTGTCAGGAAGTATCTGGGCTCGCGCCCAAACCAAGCGCCGTTGCCTGGGCAACAAAATTTGTTGGATCGGTTCGAACAATTCCAGACGGACCTGCCTCGGCTTGGGGCTGCGCTGCACATTCGGCATACTGAATTGAACGCGCTTGAGAATTATGCTGACTACTGCTGGTTTCTTGCAGAGTTTTTGAAACAGAATCCGACTTTGTGACTGCCCGTGCACTGGCCCCCCTTGATTGCACATCAGCCTCCCGCTCTGCTGCTTGCTTCGACCACCCGAACAGTGCGAATTTAGGTGACAGATTTGTGAAAGCCGTTGCCCCCCTTGTGGCGTTGGCACGTCGGCATGTTTTGATTGAGCGCCAAAGTCTCGCCCGCCAAGGACTAGCAATGCAAAAAGCTGTGACTTCTGACGCCGCGAGCGCCATCAACACATCGACGGGCGGATCAGCGGCATCGGTCGCGTTCCCAGTTCTGTTGGGTCTCAGTTTCGCGCACCTTCTCAACGACATGATGCAGTCGCTGGTGCCAGCGATCTATCCGATCATCAAGGGTGCCTACAACCTCGACTTCGCTCAAGTCGGCATGATCACGTTTGCGTTCCAGCTGACGGCCTGCATCTTCCAACCGCTGGTTGGCATGTATACCGACAAGCATCCGCTGCCCTATTCGGCGGTGGCCGGCATGGGGTTCACGCTGGCCGGGCTGATCACGCTTGGCATCGCTGACAGCTATCCGCTGTTGCTGCTCGGCGCGGTGCTGGTCGGCACCGGTTCGGCGATCTTCCACCCTGAAGCAACCAAGATGGCGCGCAATGCGTCGGGCGGCCAACACGGGCTTGCGCAGTCATTGTTCCAAGTCGGCGGCCAAGCGGGCGGTGCGGCTGGGCCGCTTCTTGCGGCATTCATCGTTGTGCCGAGCGGTCAGCGCAGTCTCGTATGGCTGTCGGCCTCGGCGTTGCTTGCCATGGCGGTGCTTTATCAAGTGGTGCGCATGAGCGCGGCACGGGCGGTAGCTGCCCGGTCGAAGTCGGCAGCTGTTGCACCCGTCACGTCAGCAGGCTTGCTCACAGATCGGCAAATTGCGGTGGCCGTTGGCATCCTCGTCATTTTGATGTTTTCGAAGAACGCCTACACCGCGAGTTTCAATTCATTCTACACGTTCTATCTGATCGAGACGTTCAAGCTGTCGGTGCCGTCCTCGCAGATGATGTTGTTCGTGTTCATGGGTGCAACGGCGCTCGGAACTCTGATCGGCGGCCCGCTCGGTGACCGCATTGGCCGCCGCCGCATCATCTGGTTCTCGATCCTCGGTGCGCTGCCGTTCACGCTGATGCTGCCCTATGCCAACCTATTCTGGACCGGCATTCTGACCGTCGTGATCTCGCTAATTATGGCGAGCGCGTTCGGGGCCATTTTGGTCTACGCAATGGAGCTCTTGCCAAAGCGCATCGGCTTAATCGCTGGGCTGTTTTACGGCCTGTCGTTCGGCCTCGGCGGCATTGGTGCTGCGCTGCTGGGCCAACTCGCCGACCATAGCGGCATCGCAACCGTGTTCCAGGTCTGCGCGTTCTTGCCCGCCATGGGATTGCTCGCCTGGGCGCTGCCTGAGATCAGAAGCGCTGGGCCGACTTAAATCGACCCCCGACCAATGTCGTGTTTGGCCCCCCCTTGCAGTCATCGTGCGCAAGGTGTTCAACGCTGTCTAAAGGTGAATGGGACGCGTTGCGGATGCGACGAGTGGCGCATCCAAATGCAGTGCCGGGGAGGCTAGACATTCGATGAGCCGTTACGCGGAAGTTTATGCCAGCTGGCAACAGGACCCCGAAGGCTTCTGGGCCAACGTCGCCCGTGATATCTCCTGGTACAAGCTCTGGGATAAGCCGTTCGATCCTTATGCCGGTGCTTATGGCCGCTGGTTTCCAGGGGCTGAATGCAACACCGCCTATAATTGCCTAGACCGGCACGTCGAACGGGGCCGGGGCCCTCAGCCAGCGTTGATCTACGATAGCCCTGTCACGAATTCCAAACGCACGCTGAGCTACGCCGAACTGACCGACGAGGTGGCGACCTTCGGCGCTGTGCTGCAGGACCTCGGAGTGCGCAAAGGCGACCGCGTCATCGTCTACATGCCGATGGTGCCGGAAGCCGTGATCGCCATGCTCGCCTGCGCGCGGATCGGCGCGATCCATTCGGTCGTGTTCGGCGGATTTGCGGCAGCGGAACTGGCAACACGTATCGATGATTGCACGCCGGTCGCGATCGTGTCGGCGTCGTGCGGCATCGAGGGGCAGAAGATCGTACCCTACAAGCCACTGCTCGATGCGGCGATCGAACTTGCCAAGCTCAAGCCCAAGGTCTGCACCATTCTGCAACGCCCGATGCTTGCCGCCTCAATGGTTTCCGGACGCGATCACGATTGGTCAGCATTGATCGCGGATGCCAAAGTGCGAGGCCGCAAAGCCGCCTGCGTTGCGGTTGCGGCCACTGATCCACTGTATATTCTCTACACCTCCGGCACCACCGGCCAACCAAAAGGCGTGGTGCGCGACAACGGCGGCCACATGGTGGCGCTCAACTGGTCAATGAAGAACATCTACGCCATGGACCCAGGCGATGTGTTCTGGGCGGCGTCCGATGTGGGCTGGGTGGTCGGCCATTCCTATATCGTCTACGCGCCGCTACTGGCTGGCTGCACCACGCTTTTATACGAAGGCAAGCCCGTCGGCACGCCGGATGCTGGTGCCTATTGGCGGGTGATTTCGGAGCACAAGGTGGCAGCTTTGTTCACGGCACCGACCGCTTTCCGCGCAATCAAAAAGGAAGACCCAACCGGTGCGCTGATCAAGGACTATGACTTGAGCTGTTTCCGCACGCTATTTCTTGCGGGCGAACGCGCCGACCCAGAAACGATCAAATGGGCCGAGGCGAAATTGCAAAAGCCGGTGATCGATCACTGGTGGCAGACTGAAACCGGCTGGACCATTGCTGGTAATCCGGTGGGGCTTGGCGCCCTGCCGGTCAAGCACGGCTCGCCCACAGTGCCGATGCCGGGCTATGATCTTCACGTGCTCGACCAGAAGGGCGGTCCGGTGCCGCGCGGACAATCTGGTACGCTCGCCGTCAAGCTGCCGCTGCCGCCAGGGTCTTTGCCGACTTTGTGGAACAACGACGAGCGCTTTCGCAAAGGCTATATCTCGGACTTCGCCGGCTACTACTCGACATCGGATGCGGGCTTCATCGACGAGGACGGATACGTGTTCGTCATGGCGCGCACCGATGATGTGATCAACGTCGCTGGCCATCGACTTTCGACAGGCCAGATGGAGGAGGTTGTCGCCCGCCACAAGGATGTCGCCGAATGTGCCGTGGTCGGCGTCGCCGATGCGTTGAAGGGGCAGATTGCGGCGTGCTTCATCGTGTTGAACAACGGCGTCAATCGGCCGGATGCGGATATCGAGGCCGAAGTGATCACGCTGGTGCGCGATACGATCGGACCGGTTGCGGCCTTCAAGCAGGTGATGGTGGTGAAGCGCTTGCCAAAAACGCGTTCGGGCAAAGTGCTGCGCGCGACCATGCGCCAGATTGCCGATGGTGAGACCTACAAAGTGCCTGCAACAATCGACGACACAGCGGTGATCGATGAGATCACCAGTGTGCTGGCGGGGCGCGGTATGGGCAAGGTTTGATCCACCGCAGCCGTCCTGAAGGTTGGCGGGTCACTCACCGCCCATCATCACAAGGGAGCATTGTGTCGGCGGGTAGTCGCTGCTGATTGCAGCCAGCGTCGGCAGGTCGATTGGGCAATCGTGTGTTTCGATTGTCGTCGCGACCGTCGCTCACCTTGCGCTGGGCCAACGCCGCATGACCTGACCGCAGCGATAGCAAGATCGCGTGATCGGCTGGATCTCGGTCGCGGCGAGGTAATGGCTCGATCAGCACCAGAATTCCCAGCAACACTGCGTAGATCAGCAACAAGACTGAGGCGTCTCCCAGTCTGGCTTTGTGTTCTTTCCATTCATAAGGGTCGTCCATGGCTTTTTCCCTTCTCGCAGTCGCGGATTAGACCAGTGATCTGTTGTGTTCGGTTGATCAGGACAGCGGCGGCCTATGTGCCAAGCCAAGTGCTGCTGATCTTGCCAACGTCCAAACCTGCATGCGGCTGTGCCGACCAGGAATGACGCGAGCCCCGAGTTGGGACAGTGGCGCGAGCATCTGATCATTCCCGCCCTCGCGCGTTACAGCGGTGACCGTATCAACGCTCACGATCAGCTGAGTGCCGGTTTTGCGGGTCATGGTCTCAAGTTTGCGCGCGACGTTGACGGTGTCGCCGGCGACTGATCGCTCAAGGTGACGATTAACTCCGATTTTTCCAACCGCGACTGTGCCCGTGTGTATGCCGATGCCGATGTCGATGGGAAACCGGCCGCGCGATCTGCGCCGGGTGTTCCATTGAGCGATGGCTGCAAGCATATCGTAGCTGCAGCCGAGTGCATCGGTTGCATTTTGTCGACCTGCAACGGGGACGCCAAAAACGGCCATGATTGCATCGCCTGAATATTGCAAGACGGTGCCACGGTGTAGGTAGACTGCTTTTGCCATGCGCGCATGATAGCGGGCAAGTAGGTCTAGCGTTTGATCCGGTGGTAGCCCCTCGACGAGGCCGGTAAAGCCAACAATGTCGGCGAATAGCACCGCTGCACCGTCATAGATCGTTATCGTGCGGGCAGCTTTGTCTGAAGCTGCACTCTTTGATGCGCCCTGCCCGCCGTTTGGGGCTGACGAACCGGTGTCTTCCGACGCGCGAGCGTAAACTGAGGCCGTCAATCCGTAATCGACACCCGGCGCAAAGTCGTGTCCTGCAATAGTCTGGATCAGTCCCATGTTATCCTCCAGTGGTCGCTCACACGGGCTGCCCGTGTGATGCCGTTACATCAGCCTTAGTCCTGCATGCGTGATGGGATCGTGAGTTGGGCGGTGGCATCGAGTGAATCGGCTGTCTGAACCAATTGGGTTGGTCAGCCCGCCCCTCCCGGCATGAGCCGTTCAACCATCGGGCGCTACCAGCTGCGGCGATTCACGATCAGTTCACGCATGGCAGTTGAAGCTTGCAGGATCGGGACTAAACAACTCGCTCGATACCGCGGGGCGCGCGCAAATGACTATGCGATCACAAGGCTCGGTGTTGCCCTTGTTTCTCGGGGGCGCATCCGACGTATTGTTGGGCTTCGGGCATGTCCTGAAGGACTTGGAATCCAGCAAGAGCGAGCCAGGGATATCGCGCAACTTTGGAGGTTCAGCCGATGGTGCTGAGCTGTACCGAGGGCATGGCGGCAGTAGTGCGCAGAGGGCCGCTACTGCCGCAATGCTCCGCGAACTCGCAGTTCACATGAAGCTGTCCGATTTGCCCGGCAGCGACGACAACCCTACCATCCCGGCTGGCTACACGTATCTGGCGCAAATGGCAGCACACGACATCGTCCATAATATTGCACCGCTGCCGCGCTTGGGCGAAATTGCTGAATATTTTGCGCGTGATTTCCGAAGCGAGCGATTGATCCTCGATACGATGTATGGGGGTGGCCCGTCGGCGACCACGTTACCCTATTCGATCAACGGTCGGCCGAGGAACCAGCGACACGAACTGCGGCTTGGCCGCGTTCCCGCATCGGAGGCGGGTCCGACTGGTCCCCGACCCGTTCCGATCGATGATCACCCAGCCCGCGACATCGGGCGGGTATCGTGCCCGCACCTTTCGGATAATCCCGGGAAGGGCGTGCCGGATGCCTTGATCGCGGATCCACGAAACGATGATCATCTGCTGATATCGCAGCTGCTGGCGCTATTTCACGCGTTGCACAACATTGTCAGCGCAAAGCTTGCAGCTGGCGACGGCGGCAGCGTCACGCTGTTTGACGATTTTCGCACCTACCGCAGATTTCTTGAGGCACGAAAAATCGTGGCGATTGTCTGGCGCAAGGTAATTGTGAACGATCTCCTGAAGCGCCTACTCGAGCCAGGCGTGCACGCCTACTACGCCTCTGCCCAGACGCGCTATCCAGCCGATTTTCTTGATAAATCCGATGATGGCCGTGTTCCGGTTGAATTTTCACATGCCGCCTACCGCTTTGGGCACGTGATGATCCGGTTCAGTTATGTGCTCAATGATCGCCGACTTAACGGCCCGGAGCCGGAAACCGCGTCGATTGCCGATGTGCTCGACCGCTCGTCCTCCATGCAACCCGGACGGTTGCCGCTCGCTTGCACGTGGCTGGTTGACTGGTCCCGTTTTTTCGATTTAGGCGATGGTCAGAAACTGAATTTCAGCCGACGTATCAGGCCCGTGATCCGCGGCAGTCTGGCTGGCGACGCATACTTTCCGAACGAGACCGGTGCCGACGGCGGGCTATTCTATCGCGACTTCATCCGTGGCGTCGACGCTGGAATCCGCTCGGTCGCATCCCTGGTGGCAGGCCTCAGACCGTCCGAACGGCAGCGCTCGCAACTGCTGAGCGATCCGAACTATCGCGAGCACGAAATAGGGCTGTGGCTTAACCAATCCCCGGGGCACAAGTTCTCGACCGCTGACCAGATATCGCTGTCGCAAGACCCGCCGCTGCTGTTCTTCATTTTGTTCGAAGCAGCGCACGAACATAACGGCGAGCGATTGGGAATTCTGGGCTCAACCATCATCGCCGAAGTGTTTTTTGCGGCCCTCAAGAAATCTCAAGCCACAATCGAGGACGACCCGATGATCGCATCGGGGATCGCCAGTGTCTTTGGCTCTAGCGTGCCTAGCGATATGCCAGCATTGATCGACTTCATCAAACAAAACGGCGGCTTGCAGGACGCCGCGTGTGGGTAGATTTTGAAACGCCCGCTACTTACAGGCGTGGTCGCAACTCGGGACGGCAACAGGAAAGGGAACGTTATGGCTATTCAGCGCATCAAGGTTCTGGACTATCAGGAACTCGGCAAGAAGTTCATTGCCTGGTCGAAGGACGCTGACTCGCGGCCGAAGACGTTGGAAGAGTTCGTCACGCAGACGAAGGGAATCATTGATCCGCTGCCGAGCTATATCAAGGCGCTGCAGTTCGTCCAGGGCGACAAGGAAGTGCTGCTGGTGCGGCTACCACCAGCTGAACTCGTGGCCGACACGGAGGCATCTATCAAGGATCCGAATGCGCTTTATCCATTGCCTTCATTTTACGAGGAAAGATTTGCAGGTGGCAACGATCCTGGCCACCAGGCCTTCTTCGAGCGTCGCGTTGGCGACTACACCATCGCGCACTGTAACTAGATGAGCGATTGGGTGGCGCGCGTTTGAAATTCTCGAACCGTGCCACTTGATATTCCTGAGGCGCACGGCGCGGTGCGCTTTCACTGCACAAACAGTACTTCAAATGTAGATTTTCAATTGCAGAGAAGGGACGATTTCACCCACCGGCGTCGGGCGGGACTGTATTAAGGCTGGGGCGAGGGAACGCCTGGAATTATGAATTGCATCGTGTAGGCGTTCCCTAACCTCCCCAATAAACCGTGGCCCATTTTTCACGGTAGTGTCCGTGAACTTGTGTGTCATGGGACGGGCACACCCGCCAACGCGAGACCATTTCGCAGACGCTCCAACGCCGCGGGATTGCGGATCGGGAAGCAATGCAGCAGCCAATGCGTGATGGTTGCATCCGAAGGCTGGTCCGGACCCGACCAGAAACGGCGTATGATACTCAGGAAGCGCGCGCCTTCAATTTGCGCCTCGCTCAATCGGCCAGCATGTGCGAGTGCCGCCGCCCGCCAGCCCTGGAAATAATTGATCGCCTCACCCGACTGCTCCGCCGCCCGCAAGCTTGCGTCGTAGTCCTCGCAGATAAAACGAATAGTGCTTTGATAGCACCAGTGCAGGGGCGAGGCGACTGGCGATAACGCGACTGCGCGGTCAGCGAAGTGACGGGCCTCGTCACGCTCATCACTGTAGGCGAGGCCGAGGGCTGCCGAAGTCGTCGTCCACGGATCGTCATCGTTGAGGGCAATGGCGTGTCGAAAGCAAGCGACCGCCATATCGAATTGTCCGGTCATTGCAAATGACCAGCCGAGGCACAATTGTGCGCGTGAATCGATCGGATCCAAATTGACCGCCGTTCTGGCCAGTGCCAGGGCGTTCTGATGCAGGGCAATCGTGCGGTAGGTGCCAGGAAACGTGATGTGTCGCGTATTCTCGACCTGCACCAGACTGCTGTAGGCCAGCGACAGATTAGGCACCTCCTCGACGAGCGACTGAAAAATTGCCGCAGCGCGTGCATGGTCATTGGGGCGGTAGAGATTGATCAATCCCTGGCCTCGCAGCCAGCGATCATAAACGTCGAGCGACACATCAGGCGCGCTTGCCATACGAACGAGGCGTTCAGCCGATAAGTTGACGTTGAGGACGTTGGCAATACGATGCAGGACTTCCTGCTGTGTTTCAAAGAAATTGGCTGGCGCTAGCGCATATCGACCGCTCCAAACAATAACGCCGGTCTGACTGGCCTGGAGTGTTACGATCAGACTGAGATGGCCTTGGTTTTGGAAGAATCTTGCTGTCACCAGATACTGTGGTTGCAGGTCTGAGCGTTGTGTCGTGGGAGCCGTTGCGGTCGCCGCATCGATCAAGGTCCATTCTCGAAACCGGACCAATCGGGTAATCAGCTCATAGCGAAATCCAATTCCGATGTATTTCTGATCGGGCTGAACGCCATCCACCTCGCAGGGCCCAACGACGAGGACAAGTTTCGGCGGCGATGTTTGGTTAGTCTCGCGGGGCATCATCTTCGAAGCGCTTTTAGCACTCGAATTCGCTTGGCCGACGTTGGTCGTTGCCTTCGGTGCAGGCGGCGGGCTTGGCACATAGGTACCAGCCTTGATAGCGGCAATGAGTTCCTGGGTCTTTTCCGACGGTTCCATGGCGTATTCAGTGTCGAGGAGATCCCAAAGCCTTTTATGGGTGCTCAGCGCGCCGGCCATGTCGCCGACATCGGCATGACACCGGATCAACCGCTGAACGGCGATTTCGTGTGTTGGATCAAGTTGAATGATGGCCTGGGCCAGCCGCATGGTTTCGGAACTGGTCGGCGTATTGCTGGCAAGCTGGTCCTCGAGCCCGCGGATCAATCGGCGGTGGAGATTTTCCCGGCACACGAACAGCCATGCACGAAACGATGGGTCTACATCCTCATAGCCGGCCAAAAGCGTTTCGGTGATGCGGGATCGGTCGAGCAGCAGTTCGTTGGGTCGCCCCGCCGCTGCGCTTTCGAGCACTGACCACACATCGAGTGTGACCTCGGCAGCATCAATCCCGACTTCGACACGACCGGTGGTAAAACCACTAAACCGGCACTGGTCAAACGATGTTCGCAAATCCTTGAGAACCTGGCGCAGTGTTGCTCGCGCCTTTGCTTCCTCCGTTTCGCTCCACAGGAGCCCGACGATACGCTCCCGCGTGTCGCTGAGGTTTGTAGCTAATGCCAAGTAACCGACCAGGGCCATGGCTTTGCGGTTGTTGAGTTCGATCCTTGATCCGCCATAGCGCAGTGAAACGCCACCGAAGAGCGAGATTTCCAATCGCGGCTTGTGCCCGGGATCGACGCGTGTCGAAGCGACATGGGCAGGTGCTGGATCTGCTGTTGCTAGCTTCGCGGCCATGGCCCCCTCGCAAACCGTCAGCCTGGTCATCGCCCTTCGGCGCGCCCTCACATCAATTCAACCCTATCCTTTGGTTCAAATCCACCACCGGTTTCCTGGATCTGTTGATTGAGCCGATTGCTAACGAACTGTGACGGGTATGGTGCCAAGTCGACCGACAGGCAGCGAACGGTTGGAATGCGCAAGTCTGGCTTGGTGAGATCAACCCAAAAAACCTCAATGTTGCGGTCGGCCAAACGCATGGTCACCTGTGCGACGGGGGCGGCATCTTCAGTCGCAGAAAGCTCAAGGGTTGGGGCAGATCCGGCTAACGGGTCGAGCAGCGCGCAGCGGGGTACGTCAATGCCATAGGCACGGCGGAGGTAGATGTGATCGGCTGAATTGAGCGCTGCATCCCCGCGCTGGCGTCGCTTCAGTGCGATCAAATGCAGACCCAGCTCCATCTGGCACAGTTCGCGAATGGCGGCTCGGGCCGCTTCCCGATAGTCCAGTCGCGCCGCAAACCCGCAGGCAAGTCCGCGCCCGTTGGCATCGACCGAGAACGCTGCAACACAAGGAATGGCGACGTCGCTGGTCAGATCAATCAACCAACTTATTCGGGTCGCTGTTCCCTGGCGCAATAGGTTAATGTAGGCAGCCGCTTCTTCAGCGAGCTTGGTTGTCAGCTCCCGCCCTCTTCGACCGCCGCGCCACCACAGTGCGATGGCATCCCTCTCGACGAGTTCGAGCAGGCCGTGCAGGACGGCTTGGTCACGCGTTGCGCCAGCGCCGCAACCGGCGCTGAGCTTGACTGTCGGTTTGCCGGCATCCAGATCTTGAACATTGCGAAAGCACAGGCTGGCTGGCACCAGTACGGTGCTTCCGCTCACAAGACCGGTGGCGCTGGTCCAACTGATATCGGGAGCGAGATTAGTGGGGTCACGCCCGGTCATCGAAAGTAGGTGTTGCAGTGTCGACAGCTCCAGTCCGGTCTCGCGCTGGTCTGGACGTCCGTGCTTGAATGATCGCGCCGGCCCCGCCAATTGCGCGAGGTATTCTGCGGCTTCGCAAACACAGGAAACGGTCGCTCGTAGCGACGTTTCTCCGCTACCCGCAGCGCTGATGGCAACAGCGCCGATGGATTCCAATCCGAAGGCTGCCGGGTCGAGCTCAGCCCCGACAAATTTCAGACCGGGCGCGTCGAGCACTGGCAATTCGAAAATGCGTTGCATGTTTCGAGCGATATGCAGCACAGACCGCAAAAGCGCTGGGTCGGACCCATCGTCGGTCGTTTCGAGTACATCACTGCTGCCCGTCAACCGAGCCAGCTCAGCTACGAGTTCTGCCGCGTGTGCGTCCAATGGAAGCCTGCATGATTTAAGCAGTCAATGTCCACGGCAAGGTAGCGGCTGCACTCTGCCCTGGCAAACCAACAGTAACTGCTGAGTGCAGAACGTGAAGTTGGCCTAACTTCGCATTCGTCGTTGCCGCTGCATTGCTGCGCCCAGCACGTCGAACAATCGGCCATCGAGCGATTGGGCGACGTTAAATCTCAGATACCCCGTGGCCGCCTGGGACACGCTGAACACGTTGCCAGGCGCCAATACGATGTTATCCGCCAACGACTCCCGGGCTAGATCGGCAGCGTCCACGCCATCGGGCAGGCGGCACCACAGAAACATGCCAGCCTGGGGTTCTAACCAAGGGACGATGCCAATCGCTTTCAAACGGGCACTTACCTCGGTCATCGCGTGTGACAGTCGTAACCGCAGGCCCTCTATGTGCCGGCGATAGCTGCCATCGCGCAGCACGTTCAACACGAGTTCCGCCGCCAGCCGCCCCCCGCCGAAGGACGTCGCGATTTTCAGATCGACCAACCCCTCGATCCAATTGGGCCTGGTGGCGATAAATCCACATCGGGCCGATGCAGAAAGCGTCTTCGAGAAACTTCCAATCTGGACCACACGCTCAAGCCCATCGAGCGCTGCGAGCCGCGGTGTCGGGGTTGTTTCGAAATCTGCGAAGATGTCGTCTTCGATGATGGTGAGCGAAGCTTGTTCGGCAAGCTTCAGCACCCGATGGGCGACGCCTAACGAAAGCGCTGCCCCGGTTGGGTTCTGCAATCCCGAATTTGTGATGTACAGGCGCGGCCGATGTTGGGTCAGCATCTGGGCAAACACGTTGATATCCGGTCCAGTCTGCGTGTAGGGCACCCCGACAATGGTGGCGCGATGGGCCCGCAGCAGCGCTTGAAAATTGAAATAGCATGGATCATCGACCAGCACTGTGTCGCCTGGTTCGATCAAGAACCGACACAGCAGATCAATCGCCTGAGTTCCAGATTCGGTTAGGATGATCTGTTCAGGTGGCGCATCGATGCCGCGCTCGACCATTCGCCGCCCGAGCAGGTTGCGCAGAGCCGGTGATCCAAGCGGCGTGCCGTAGTCGGTCAGCGCAGTATCGTTGGAGCGCGCGAGCGTTCGCAGCGCCCGGCGCAGACCTGCTTCCGGCAGCCATGACGGTGGCAACCATCCGCAGCCGGGCATCAGCGTGGTCTCGCCTGCCTCGAGTGACTGTCGTGAAACCCAGAATGGATCGATGGCGCGGTCGAGCTTTGGCCCGACGTCAGTCAGCGTCAGCGGCGCTAGCTGGCCTGCAACGTAGAAGCCTGATCCTGGCCTCGATCGGATGATCCCTTCTGCCGCGAGACGCTCGTAGCCTTCGACCACAGTCGACGTCGATATCTGCATCGTACCAGCCAACGCTCGGACAGACGGAAGTTTGTCTCCCGGGGTCAGCTGGCGGACCGAAATTCGGTGCTGGATCGCCGCCATGACTGCCGCTACCCGTGTCCCGCCAGACTGCGCTTTTGAGGTCGCGAATTTCATCCGTATTGAATCCGTTATCATAACAGTTTGGTTAAACTGTATTGAACTGTCCATGGAAACGCTAGGTGCCTTGCTGGATAAGGAGGGGCAACCGGGGGCAAGTCATGGACAGAGTTATGGGCGGGTGGATCAACGGACTGCTCGGCGTATTGATCTTCAGTGGATCGCTACCGGCAACCCGCGTTGCGGTGATGGAATTTGATCCGATTTTTCTAACCGCAGCGCGCGCAGCCATTGCAGGTATTCTGGCGCTTTGCCTTTTACTTATCTTCAAAGTGAAACGTCCGGTGCGTGCCGACCTCGCTTCCTTGGCAATTGTCGCTGCGGGTGTCGTGGTTGGGTTTCCACTGTTGACCGCGCTTGCTTTACGCCATGTCACGTCAGCGCATTCCATCGTTTTCATTGGATTATTGCCACTAGCGACAGCAATTTTTGCTGTCGTGCGCGGTGGCGAGCGCCCGCGTCTGGCCTTCTGGCTATGTTCTTGCGTCGGTAGTGCGTTGGTCGCAGGATTTGCTTTAGCCCAAGGCCCGTCAGCTTCCCCGCTTGGCAATGTGCTTATGTTTGCTGCGATCGTCGCTTGCGGGCTTGGCTATGCAGAAGGCGCAAAACTATCCCGCACGCTTGGCGGCTGGCAGGTCATCTCATGGGCGCTGGTGCTGTCGCTGCCCGTCATGCTTCCATTTGCGTTGGCAGTGCTGCCCCATTCGCTCGCAGGTGTCAGTAATCCCGCCTGGATCGGTCTTGCCTACGTGTCAGTGTTCAGCATGTTGATTGGCTTCGTATTCTGGTATCGCGGGCTGGCCCAGGGCGGGATCGCAGCCGTCGGTCAGTTGCAATTGCTCCAGCCACTTTTTGGTCTTGCACTGGCAGCGATGCTCTTAAACGAGCCTGTAACCGGGCTCATGCTCACGGTCACCGTCGCGGTAGTGTTCTGCGTCGGTGCTGCAAGAAAGTTTGCCTGATCACATCCATTTCAAACGAGTTGAGCAGGTAGGATCAGCGCTGCAAGCGCTTCTTCACGGGTGTCGGCTTCGTGGCAACCTGTTCAGCAACGCTAAACCCTGAGAACAGCGACGACAGTGGCGCGCTGGTGTTCACGCCTGAATAATTTGGTACAACCCGGACGGTCGTGCCAACGGTCGCCAACGTCGCCAGATGGGTCACGTGCTCGTTCATCATGCGAAAGCATCCAGATGACGATGCACGACCGATAGTCCGGTCATTGTTCGTCCCATGGATCCGGTAAATTGTGTTGCCGAGATAAAGTGCCTTGGCGCCAAGGGGATTGAGCAGACCGCCCGTTACCGTAATAGGCAAGCCCTTCTGCCGTTGGTGCATTTCAGGCGGCGGGGTCCACGTCGGCCACGCTACGACGCGGCTGATGCGCTCGGTCCCGGTCCAGGTGAAGCCGTCTCGTCCAACGGAAATCGGATAGGCGTAGGCTTGCTTGCCGGGCAGCACGTAATACAGCTTTCGCCCACTGGTATCGACAATGATCGAGCCGGTCGGTTCATCGCGTTCCAGATAGACGACGGGCGGTTTCTGCGGTGCAATGGCGGGCGTTTCGCCGCCCTTCATGAAGGCCGGGTAGGCGCCGGTCGCAGAGGTGGTCCGGCGGGCAGCGCGCTCGGCTTCCAGCTGCTGCGTCCGTGCATCGATGTCACTCTGGAACACAGGTGATCCACCGCTCCACTGCTGAGCGGTCGCTCGCGGTGGCGCCGATCCCAATGCGGCTGCAGCAACCGAGGCGCAGAGCGCAATTAATCGAAAGGATAGCATAGCCGTCTCCCGAGGAATCAAGTGCCGTCGTCGTATTGAGACTTGGTCTGGACCCTAAGCGGAGCCAATGGCTCAAGACAATGAGTGCAGCGCGATCTCCGTCCTCACTGGGTCTAGGTGTGTCAAATATGCCAGTGCGATTCAGCAGCGGCTGGCGCCAGCTACAACTCTGACATTCGGGACTTCGCTGAGGCCTATTTTTAGCGGCATTACCAGCTCTTGGGTATCTGATGTTGGACGCAGGTTCACCGTTGAAGTACGGGCACTATCGTGCATATGTGCTAGGCTGACGATTGGTACTGAAACGGGGGTCAAGCATGACGGGCCGATTACAACACGCGCTGGTGAGCGCATTACTTTGCTGCATTCTTGCACTCTCGATGGCAACGCCAACGTGGGCACAGAGTGTGCCTGGGTCGAAGCGCGATCTCGACTTCGACGCGCATGTTAAGTCCGTCGACCTCGACGATGCGAAGTATCGGCTTGAGTACAAGAAACCAACTCCCGACGGCTCGTCAGTCGGTATGTTCATCGGCGTCGGCAGTGGGCCAACCGATCGCAGCTTTGTGCCGACCAATCCCTCCTCCATCCCCGAGGCTGAAGTTGTCGCTTATCGCCTGTCGCGTTTCCTTGGCATCAGCCGCCTATTCTATCCGGTCGACTATTATCAGCTCGGCCCTAAGGCGACAGCCAAGTTCGGCGCCATGGTCAAATCTACGCCCGGGACCGGCAAGGATGGCATCTACAATACGAACCTAGTGCTGACCGAGTTGAAGGCGAACTCAAACACGATTCTTGGCATCTACAAGTTGAAGTCAAAATCAAAAATGTTCACCGCGAGCGCACTCGGCACCGAGGGGAATTTTGATCAGACCACCGGCATCGCGCAGGAGATCAAGGCGTCCGGTCGCATGCCCGATGACCGTAGGATTCCGCTCCAGGGCATCAAGGGAGGCCAGCCCGGCTTTCCCGAGCTGCCAACGGAACAACGCGTCGAACTAGCCCGCCAGCTCTCAACCATTTTCGTCATGGACATGCTGATGGGGCAGTGGGACCGGTTCTGGAACAACCTGGAAGCCTCGGGAGACCGGCAAGGGCGATTGAAGCTGATCGCGCGTGACAACGGCGGTGCGACACTCAACGACTGGGAAGGCCACGAGACTTACAACAATTGGGTCTCGCGGTTCGACCGTGATCTGATTACGCGCCTGACCGCACTTAATGCGTTCCTGAAAGGCGACGCCCGGGAATTCTCTGGTTTCTCGTCGGTTGATGCCTGGAAGAAGGCCGCAGGCTTCATTGATCCATCGAGTTTCGAAATGTTTGCGAAGAAGCTCTCGACTCTGATCGACAAACGGGTTCCGGGCCTGGTCAAGGCGTACGGCGACAAGACGTTCTTTCCGCCAAAATCCGCTGAGATCGCCGCCCTCGATGCGAACGACACCGGCAGCGACGATTGAGTGCTCAGAGAACGGTGTTCGATGTTTCGTGACAGGGTAGTCGCCATGCCAGCATGGTATCGGCCAGCGGTGGCGCTGCTGGCTCTAGCGCTCTGTGCATCGGGCGGTGACGGTGCATTTGCACAAGCGATCTACCCAGCCGACCGCACAGAGATCCTGGCGGGCGCGCGCTTCGACTTCAAGGTGGAGTTTGCCAAGTCGCCGGTCGAGGCAGATGTCTTCGTCACCATCAATGGTCGATCGCCGCAAGAGATGTTCGGCGTGGCGTCAAGCTTCGTCGTGAATGAGGACAACTGGGGACAATCGGCACTCTGGTTGCGCAATGTGGAACTGCCGCAGGCTGGCCGCTACGTCGTTGAGGCGCGCAGCAGTGCTGGCACAGCGACGGCGACCTGGGAGGTCTTTGCCACTAAGCCGCAGGCGGCCAAGAATGTGATCTTATTCATTGGCGATGGCATGTCGGTTGCCCATCGGACCGCTGCCCGCATGTTGTCCAAGGGCATCAAGGAGGGCCGCTATGGCGGGCAACTGGCCATGGACGACATGTCGAACATGGCACTCGTGTCGACGTCGGGCATCGAGTCGATCATCACCGACAGCGCCAATTCGATGAGTGCCTACGTCACAGGTCACAAAACGTGTGGCAGCGCCATGGGCGTGTATTGCGCGGGCAACAAATCTCCATTTGATCATCCGCGGGTCGAGAACTTGGCGTCCATCGTCAAGCGTCAACGTGGGATGGCGGTCGGGATTGTCACGACGACCGAAGTCGTCGACGCGACGCCCGCTGCAATGGTTGCCCACACGGCCAGCCGAATGACGCGGACTGAAATAGCCACGATGTTGTATGAGGCAGCACCTGATGTCCTACTCGGCGGCGGGCGCGCTTTTTTTCAACCGAAGTCTACGCAAGGCTCAAAGCGCGCAGATGAGATCGATTACATCGCCAAGTTCCGAGATCTGGGCCATGGCTATGCGTCGACGGCAACCGAAATGGGCGAGATTGCACGCGACAAGACCAGTCGGCGTTTGCTTGGACTTTTCCATCCCTCCAATATCGACGGCGCCCTCGATCGCCGTATCACCAAGAGAGGCACGGCGCGGGCTTATCCCGATCAGCCGGATTTAACAGACATGACGCGCACCGCACTCGACGTGCTATCGCGCGCGCCGCACGGCTTTTTCTTGATGGTTGAATCGGGCCGTATCGATCAGTTTAGCCATGCGCTCGACTGGGAGCGGGCCGTGTTCGAGACAATCCTCCTCGACAATGCCGTCAGTGTTGCCAAGGACTGGGCCGCCACCCGTACCGACACCTTGATCGTGGTGGTGCCCGACCACGGGCATCCCGTTTCCATCATCGGCACCTTCGATGACAGCAAGCCGGGTAACAGCCTTCGGGACAAGATGTCCGTATATGATGCCAAGTTCCCAAACTATCCGCCGCCGGACAAGGATGGCTATCCAACGACGGTCGATGTCTCGCGTCGTCTTGCTTTTATCTTCGGCGGCATTCCTGATCACTGCACAACGGGCAAGCCGCTCGGCGGCGATGTCTCGCTGACACAACCTGCGCCCAAAGGCGGCGGTTATGTCGCCAACGAACAGGCCTGCGGCCAAGGCGCGACCCGACTGTTCGGCAACTTGCCACGTTTGGTCGGCGCTGGCGTGCACTCAGCCGACGATGTGATTTTGACCGCGAACGGCCCCGGAGCCGACCTATTTCGCGGCCACATGGAGAACACAGCCGTCTTCCGGGCAATGGCAACGGCACTTGGTCTGGGCAGCAAAGCAAAGTAGGCGCGGGTGTTAGTCCCTATCGTTTGAGTAGGTAGAGCAGAACGATATTGATGGCAAAAAGCAGCAACGACAGCACTTGCCAGAAGAGCATTGGATTGCGCTCGATCAGCGGCGTTGGTCGTAGGTATGCGGGATTGGGATGACGCAGGTCGTGCAGAAATTCTGACAGCTGCTCGTACCGCTTGTGCGGCGAAAGGCTGACAGCGCGCTGCAACGCGCCGTCCATCCATGCGGCAACATCGGCATTTTCATTGAGCGCGGGCGTATAGGACAGTCGGTTCATCTGCGACTTCGTTCGCGCTCGGGCGACGCCAGCACCGTAGGGCAGCTTGCCCGTCAGCATCTGATAGGTGATCACTCCCAACGAGAACAGGTCCGACTGCGACGATCCACGCTCGCCCAGGAAATACTCGGGCGCCGTGTACTGCGCCGTACCGAGGATATCATCGCTCGTGTCAGCCGAACGGACTTCGGCGACACCGGCAACGCGGGTCGAACCAAAATCGATGATTTTTACTGTGCCGGTTCGATCAATCATGATGTTTTCCGGGCGCAGATCCTGATGCAGCATTTCCTTGCGGTGGAAGGCGCGCAGCCCTTTGGCGATCTGCTCAACGATCTCTCGAACGGTCTCCAGTTGCGGCTTCGGATTGTCGATCATCCATTGAGTCAGCGTCTGGCCCTCAATGAATTCAGTCACGACATAGAGGAAGTTTTTCTTAGCGCGCACCGTGCTCGGCTTCAACACGTGGGCGCTATCGATGCGGCGGGCAACCCACTCCTCCATCATGAAACGCTTCAGGTACGCCGGATCTTCGCGCAGGTCGATCGAGGGCATCTTGAGCGCTACCTTGCTGTCACTTTCAATGTCGACTGCGAGATAAATGTGGCTGCGGCTACTGCTATGCAGCTTTCTGATGATCTTGTAACCGTCGAAAACGCTCCGCGGCTCCAGGAGAGGCGGAAGCGGTAGCGTCGTCGCGTCTTCGGCAGCATCCCCGGCGTCTGCCTCAGGGATTGTGTCGATACGGACAACCTGGGCTGTGAGATTATCGCTGCTGCCTCTGGTATAGGCTTGCTCGACGAGGCAGCGCGCGGCCCTGTCCAGATCGGCAGCGTGGATTTTGATGGTGTCGGTGATGAAGCGTGCATCGAGGTGCTCATAGACGCCGTCGGTCGCCAGCAGGAACGTGTCGCCGCGTTCGATCGCGAGCATCCGGTAGTCGATCTCAACCTGCGGGTTCACGCCTAAGGCGCGGCTGAGATAACTCTGCTCCGATGATACAGCCAACCGGTGATCGTTCGTGAGTTGTTCGAGGCTGTTCTCGCTTACGCGGTAGATGCGCGTGTCGCCAATGTGGAAAATGTGTGCCGCTGCGGACTTCAATACCATCGCACTCAAAGTGCAGACGAAGCCCTTGTCCTTGTCGTAGGGGTTCTGGCTGCGCCGGGTCTGCGAATAGAGCCAGGCGTTGGTGGCCGCGATCACGCGTTGCGCGGAGGTTTTTACCGACCAAGAATCGGACGTGCAGTAATAGTCGGTCAGGAAGCTTTTGATCGCGGACTCGGCGGCGATCCGGCTGACACTGCTCGTGCTAATGCCGTCGGCCAGCGCGATGACGATGCCCTTCAAGCCGAGCGCTGGCTGAACCGGAATCAGGGCACCATGGAAATCCTGATTGGTGTCCTTGCGGCCTTTGTCTGAATACTGTCCAATCGAGATCGCCAAATCATGCCGCATGACGCCCCTCGCTCGTGACTAAAGTCGGCCGCCCCGCCATTTTGGTGGCCAGGCAGCTCCCCGGTTTTCATTCGTCGGCCAGGCCAGCCGGTTTGCGCTTGGCGCCGGTGCGAACATGCGTCGAGTAGAGTGTCAGCCCGACGAAGGTTAGTCCGCCGACGAGGTTGCCGATTACGGTCGGGATCTCATTCCACAGCAGGTAGTCCATGATCGAGAACTTTCCGCCCAACATCAGGCCCGATGGAAACAGGTACATGTTCACGATCGAATGCTCAAAACCCATGTAGAAAAACACCATGATCGGCATCCACATGGCGATGATCTTGCCTGAAACCGAGGTCGACAGGATGGCCGCGACCACGCCGGTCGAGACCATCCAGTTGCACAGCACGGCGCGCACGAAAAGCGTCAACATGCCAGCGGCACCGTGCGCTGCATAACCGACCGTGCGGCCTTCACCGATGGTTCCGATTTTCTGACCGACGGCATCCGGTGCCTGGCTGAAGCCGATCGTGAAAATGACCGCCATCATCACGGCAACGGTCAACGCGCCAGCGAAATTGCCAAAGAAGACGAGCGTCCAGTTGCGCAGCACGCCGCCGATGGTCACACCAGGACGCTTGTCGATGAGTGCGAGTGGGACAAGCGTGAAAACGCCGGTGAGTAGGTCGAACCCGAGCAGGTAGAGCAGGCAAAAGCCCACGGGAAAGAGAACCGCACCCGCAAGTGGCTGACCAGTTTGCACGGTGACGGTGACCGCGAAGGCCGCGGCAAGAGCCAGAATTGCACCGGCCATGTAGGCCCGGATGAGGGTGTCGCGGGTCGACATGAAGACTTTCGACTCGCCCGCATCGATCATTTTGGTCACGAATTCACTTGGCGCCAAATAGGCCATTGTTAGGTCCCCCCAGAAGCGTGTGGTCGGCGAAAGTCAAAATGCAAAATACCGTCCCCGTCGGCCCATACAGGCTATCGGTGAGCGGATCGGCATGCGGCCAATTCAATTAAACGTTCCGACGACTGACGCACGTCGGCATCAAGGTTCGCCGGTTGGCGAATAACTGCGATGAAGGTAAGCAACTTGAATGCCAATCGGGCAATTTGCAATTAACCTCTTGATAATACACAGGTACTCGCGGCTGTATTTTCAGCAGCTGGCGACGTCGATCTATCGGGTGCACAATATCGCGGCATTTCGAGCTGCGGTCGCCTAAACAATCAGCAGTTTCGGCGGATGCGCCTATGGAAGTCATACTCGAGTTTTAGGGTGCGCTCGGGAGCATGGCAGCGATGTTGGTCGTGCTTCGCGACACGATCTTCCGCGATAATCACGTAATCGCAATCATCGTACCCTTCTCGCCATTCAGAAGGCGACGCAAATGAAGTTGGGGCAAGGGGTCCTGACCCGATATACCAGCCAGAGCGGCGAATGCGTTCAGGCTGGATGGATCCAGCGCTGCAAGTTTGTCGAACGCATCGAGATAGGCTTGACCGACTGTGCCGGTATCGTGCAGCGGCTCATAAACGCGCAATGGCGCACTTCTGCCCCGCAGTAGAAGATCGCCAACCGGTCGGCCAACGAAGCTTGGAATTAGTTGTGCGACATCGGCGCTGACGCAGATCCGTGTGCCGAGCGTCTTATTGGCATTTTCCAATCGCGCGGCGGTGTTGATCGTATCGCCGTAAGCAGAATAGTCGAAGAACCGTCCGCCACCGAAATCACCAACGATCGCGGGGCCGGTATGCACGCCGATGCGGGTCTGACCAAACGCAATACCTTGGCCAGCGGCTTCGGCGCGGAACGCCTCGGCGAAGGTGTCCAGTTCAAGCCCGCAGGCGACGGCGCGGGCTGCATGGTCGGATTGGTCGGCCGGCGCCCCGAACAGTACGTGGAGTGCATCGCCCATCACCTTGGCAACCGTGCCGCCGTGCGTAAAGACGATTGCCGTCATGCCGGCGAAATAGCGATTGAGCAGGTCGACCAGCGTCTCGGGCGCCAGCGTTTCGACAAGCTTTGTGAAGCCCGCGACGTCGGTGAACATGGCCGTGACGTCGCGGCGGCGACTGGACAAGTCGACAGAGCGATGGTCGGCTGCAAGTTCAGCTGCCAAGTTCGGCGAGAAGTAACGGGCAAGCGCACCGTGCGCGCGTTCGGCCTCGATGCGGCGGGTGCGTGTCTCTCGCTGTGTGGAGACATTGCGCAGCGTCTTGGCAATCGTCAGATCAAGATCGGCAAAGTCGATCGGCTTGGTGAGAAAATCGAAGGCGCCGCGGTTCATGGCGGTGCGGATGTTGGACATGTCGCCGTAGGCCGAGACGATCACGGTGGCGAGCGGATCGGCGGCTTCCTGCAGGCGTGCGAGCAGCGTCAGGCCGTCCATGCGGGGCATATTGATGTCGGCGAGTACCAGATCGAGCTCTGGATGCCGAGCCGCCGTCTCGAGCGCTTCGACGCCGTCGCGAGCAAACACGAAGTTGAACTCACCATCACGGATCTGGCGGCGGAACTTCTGGGTGACGAGTGCCTCAAGGTCGGGCTCGTCATCGACGACCATGATCGTTTTCATGCTAATGTACCGTGGGCTGCCAATCGACGATCGATGTCGGCGCGCAGGACGGCGAAGTCGATCGGCTTTGACATGAGGCCGTCGGCACCGCCCTCGGCAGCCTTCCGCCGGGTCTCGGCGTCGCCATAGGCGGTGATCATGATCACCGGGAGTTTCGGGTGCATCGCCTTCACCTTGGGCAGCAATTCGAGACCGGTCATGCCCGGCATGTTGATATCCGAGAGCAGCAGGATCAGATCAGCGCCGCCCGCGGCTTCGATCGCGGCAAGGGCTTCGAGTGCGGACGTTGCAAAGGTCATGTCGAAGCGGCCGGCCTTCAACTCGCGACGGAATTGCTGGCGGAAGAGAGCCTCCATGTCGGCTTCGTCGTCGACAACGAGAATAAGAACGCTCATTTTTTCGTCTCCGGCGGTGCGGAAATTCGAGGCAATATGACGGTGAACTCGGTGAAGCTGCCCGGTTCGGTGGCGACACTTAGACTTCCACCATGCTGCTTTACCACGATGTCGTGCGAGAGCGAGAGACCGAGTCCGGTGCCCTCGCCGGTCGGCTTCGTCGTGAAGAACGGCTCGAAGATGCGCGCCTTTACAGCATCGGGAATGCCGGTGCCATTGTCCCGGACCTTGATCTCGATCTTGTCCGGATAGGCCTTGGTCGCCACGTGCAGGATGGGTTCGAAGCCTGGTGGTGCGCCGTCGAGGCGCTTTTTGTTGGCGGCGTGGAAGCCGTTGCCGATCAAATTGAGGAGAACGCGGGTGAATTCCTGCGGGAACACCTCGATCTGCCCAACGGCTGCATCAAAGTCACGTTCGAGCGTGATGTTGAAGCCCGGTTTCTCGGCACGCGCGCCATGGTAGGCGAGGTTTAACGCCTCTTCAACTGTGGCATTGAGGTCGACCGGTCGCCGCTCGCCGCCGCTTTCGCGCGAGTGGGCGAGCATGTTTTTGACGATCGAGTCGGCGCGCCGACCGTGATGCACGACCTTGGCGAGGTTGCCCTTGAGCATGCCGGCGATCTCGTTGATTTCCGCCTTGATCTTGGGGGCGAGTGCCTTGCCGGCCGAGGCAATTGCGTCCTCGATCTCGGCGACCAGTTCGACCGACAGGTCGGCGAAGTTGTTGACGAAATTGAGCGGGTTCTTGATTTCGTGCGCGACGCCGGCGGTGAGCTGACCCAGCGACGCGAGTTTCTCGGTCTGCACCAAGCGATCCTGGGCGGTGCGCAGGTCTTCGAGTGAGGCCGTCAGGTCGCGCGTCTTGGCCTGCACCTGTTCGAACAGGCGCGCGTTCTCGATGGCGATCACGGCTTGATCGGCGAAGGTCGATACGAGTTTGATCTGGTCGTCGCTGAATCTGCGTACCTCATCGCGATAGACCACGAGCGAGCCCACCAACTTGCCATCCTTGAGCATTGGAACGGCCAAGAAAGTCCGCGCACCACCGAGATCAGCGGTTGCGACCCGCAAAGGATCGCGTTCGCGGTAGGCAGCCTCGGCGGTGATATCTTCGATGTGGACCACTTTTCTAGACGCAGCCATGCGACCAAGTCCGGACCCGGGGGTTGCCTTGAGTGGCGACTGCTGCAGATAGGCAGCATAGGCCTCGGGTGTGTGGTGCAGGGCCACGGCCTGAAACCGATCACCATCAAAAAGAAATAGATGACCGTAGTTTGCCTCGCAAAGGCGTCGTGCATTTGAAAGAATGCAGTCGAATACAGGGTCTAGCTGACCAACCGAGCTGCTGATGACCTTGAGAACCTCGCTATTGGCAATCTGGAATTCCAGCGCTTCAGTGACTTCTCTCGTTCGCGCCTGCACCTGTTCGAACAGGCGCGCGTTCTCGATGGCGATCACGGCTTGATCGGCGAAGGTGGTCACCAGCTCGATCTGCCGGTCGGTGAACGGCCTGACCGTTGTGTGGGCGAGGAATACGACGCCGGTCACTTCGCCGGCACTCATCAGCGGCACGCCAAGCATGGTTCGCGCCTTCGACCGCCGCTGTCGCTTGAGGTCGGTGAAGCGCGGATCGGCAAGCGCATCCGGGAGATGCAGGGTCCGCTTGTCCAGTGCCACAATCCCGACCGCCGAGCCGTCGCCTGCACGTGTCGGGTTCGTCTGCAACCATTCGACAAACTCGGGCGTCGCGCCGCTGTGGGCGGCAAGGCGGTACATTCCGTCTGGCGAGCGCTGGTTGATGAGAGCATACTCGGCACCGCAAAGTCTGCGGGCGGTGGCGACGATTGCTTCGAAGACCGGTTCCACCTGCGATGGTGACTTGCTGATAACGCCCAGCACATCCGACGTCGCCGTCTGATATTCGAGCGATTGCTGTAATTCCTTGGTGCGGGTCTGTACCTGCTCGAAAAGGCGGGCATTGTTCATCGCGATCACGGCCTGATCCGCGAAGCTCGTCACCAGGGCAATCTGTTTGTCGCTGAATGGCCGCACCGTCGTGTGGGTCAACACCATCACGCCCAAAACCGCATCTTTGTGAAGTAGTGGTACGCCGAGCGCCGTGCGCGCTCTCGCGCCCGGCAATTTGGGGCCGTTGGTGATCCAGTTGCCTGCGGGGTCGGCTTCAACATCGGGAACGTGGATCGGCTTGCCTCCCCGAAAGACCCGCGAGGTCAAAGAGCTGGGATCCTTGGTGGGCGGATCCGCGACGAGTGCGTCCACAAAGGCCTGCGTCACCCCCATGGAAGACACGACGTGATAGCCGCTATCCGCGGAAATTGTGGAGAGAAACGCGCGGTCGCTACCGCAAAGGCGTGCTGCAGTCTTGGCGATCGCGTCGAATACCGGTTGCACTTCGTTTGGCGAACGGCTGATGACGTTGAGCACATCCGACGTCGCCGTCTGATATTCGAGCGCCTCGCTGACTTCCTTCGTGCGCGCCTGCACCTGCTCGAAAAGGCGCGCGTTCTCGATGGCGATCACGGCCTGCTCGGCGAAAGTCTCGACAAGCGCAATCTGCTTGTCTGAAAACGGCTTGAGTTCCAGCTTGTAGATCGTGATGGTGCCCACCAGTTCGTCGCCCCTGAGCATTGGGACAGCGAGCATCGTCCTGATCAGGTCCGTATCTCGCCCAGCATAGGTATATTCGGTGTCCACCTGGACATCAGGAACGTGCACAGTTCGCCGCTCTAGAGCAGCGCGCGCCGATATGCTGTGTCGCCCAAGGCCAATCGGATTGCTATCTATGAAGTGCCTGAGTTCGGGGCCTGCATTGTGGGAGGCAGCAGAGCGGAGGTACTCGCCGTCAAAACGGAAAATGAATGCTCGCTCAGCTTCACACAACCTTACGGCATTTTCGGCCACCGTATCGAAAACCGGCTGCAGATCGAATGCCGAACGGCTGATGACTTTCAAAACCTCGGCGGTGGCAGTCTGCTGTTCGAGCGCTACTTTGGTTTCGTTGAACAGCCGAACGTTCTCGATGGCAATCACGGCTTGGTCGGCGAAGGACCGGGCGAGCGCGATCTCCTTCTCCGTAAACGCACGCGCCTCCGCGCGCGCGAAGACCAGCACACCAACGCAGTCGTCGCTCCGCACCAGGGGCAGGAACAGTGCCGAGCTGAGCCCGTAGTTGTCGCGGACGTGCTGCTCGTGCGGCGGGAGCGAGAGCCGGGACC
Source organism: Hyphomicrobiaceae bacterium (assembly GCA_031429105.1). Lineage (GTDB taxonomy): Bacteria > Pseudomonadota > Alphaproteobacteria > Rhizobiales > Hyphomicrobiaceae > JAKFWF01. The sequence goes on from JANOYV010000032.1 coordinate 58,010, forward strand.
AATCGGGCAGGTGCACCATGGATTTCGATATGATCGCCCGCGATGGAAAGTTGTGTGCGGGATCGACGGGCATGTCCGACGTCAGGGTTGCGATCCGACCGGCTCGATCGGCCCCGGCAACCGCGGTGATCGTCTGGCCGTCGGTCGTCAGAACGAAGGCGGTGTCGCTGCCGAGCAGCCGCACGGCCGCTGCGACGATCGCATCGAAGACTGGCGTCACGTCGGTCGGCGACTGACTGATCACGCGCAGGATGTCAGAGGTCGCGGTTTGCCGTGCCAAGGCCTCCTTAGTCTCGTTGAAGAGGCGCACGTTCTCGATGGCGATGACAGCTTGGTCGGCGAAAGTGCGCAGCAGATCCACCGCCCTTTTCGGCAACAGCCCGACCTCGGGTCGTGTCACCGAAATCGCGCCGATTATGCGACCTTCCTTCATCATCGGCACCGCCAGCACCGAGCGGAAACCCGACGCTTGTGCGACCGGCCTGACCGAATACTCGGCTTCCTCCATGTCTAGCACGTCGGCGACATTGACGACAACGCCGTCACGTACGGCGCGGGCGGTGATCGAGCCGTTGCCTGCGGGCATCGGAAACGCATGCCGCGCAGCGCCGGCACCTTGAGGGTTGACGCCCCAGTCACTGGCGACATGAATTAACTCACCGTCGTAGCGGAAGACCCAGCCATAAGCCGCCTCGGTCAGGGCGCAGGCCCGCTGGGCGATGGCATCGAATACCGGTTGTACATCCGATGGCGAGCTCGCGATCACATTGAGGATGTCGGACGTCGCAGTTTGCGTCTCCAGCGCCTCCTTGGTCTCGTTGAACAGGCGCACGTTGTTGATGGCGATCACGGCCTGATTGGCGAAGGTTTGCAGCAGGTCGATTTGCTTTTCGCTAAACGGCTGGGCGATTGTGCGTCTGAGTGCGATAGCGCCTATGCTCTCGCCCTCGCGCAACAACGGGACGCTGAGGATCGAGCGGTGCCCCATGCGCATCGACAGTTCACGGCCGTCGGGAAAGGCCTCGCCCTCGGGTCCGTGCAGATCATGAACATGCACGGGCACCTTGTCGAGGAACGCGCGGCCAGCTGTCCAGTTTCGGTTGATCGGCCATGACGGGATACCAATAGGGATCGGCCCTCGGTGCGCGCTGAAGCGCAGCACGTCGCCGTCCTTGAGCATGACAGCGGCATCCTGGGCATCGCAGACCTCGCAGGCGCTGTCGACAATGGCCTGCAGAACCGGCGCGACATCCGTCGGCGAGGATGCAATTACCTTGAGGATGTTACTCGAGCCGGTCTGGTAGACCAGCGCCTCGTTGAGGTCGTGCGTGCGCGCCTCTACCTTGGCTTCGAGCGTCGCATAGCTGTCCTGGATACGCTCAGCCATTTGGTTGAAACTGCCAGCCAGCGTCTCGATTTCGTCGCCGGTCTTGATGTCGATGCGTTGGTCGAGGGCGCCGGTGCCTAAGCGTTCCGCACCTTCCTGCAGTTTCTTGATCGGCACCACCATGCGCTGTGCTAGTAGCCCACCCATCACGCTTGCGAGCACGAGGCCGAGGCCAAGCAGCGCCGCCGTCTGCGCAAGCGAGGCGTAAACCGGCGCCAGGGCTTCGGCCGCTGGTACCTGCACGAACACGTTCCACTTAAGTCGCGCGATGGGTGCGGACGCAAACAGTGCCGCCTTTCCATCCAGACCAACGGAGTTTGTAGCTTCGTTTTCACCTGCGACCTCGCCAGCGATTGCGCGTGCTAGATGCGGCAATTTCGACAGATCGGTGCCACGCAGCACCATGCTCATGTCCGGGTGGGCGACCAGGCGACCGTTGGCATCGACAATAAACGCATAACCGGCCTCACCGACCTTGATCGACGTCACCACATCCCAGATCAGCTTGAGGTTCACCTCAGCGATCGTGACGCCCGGCGATCGCCCGCCGTGGGCCAGTGCAATGGTCATGTAGGGTTCCGAGCCACGCCGAAACGTGACCGGGCCGAACCAGATCTTGTTTTCGATTGCGCTCAGTAAGCGTTGATCAGCGGTATAGTCTGCGCCACTGCCGATCAGGTCCGGTTCCAACCGCGACAGCTTTAATTGCTCTTTTCCAGCGCCATCAACGTGGATCAACTCAGTAATTGCTGGCGCTTGGCGCAGCAAACGGATGAAATCGTAGCGGCGCTGCTCGACCGGGATGCGCGCCCATTCCGCCCGCGTTGTCCAGCCGAGTTGCTGCTCGATGCCGGAGACGAACAGATCGATGCGCTCGGCTGCCGCTTGTGCTTTCTCACGCTGAACACGCACGGACGCGCGCTTTGCTTCATCGTAGGATAGCCAGACGTTAATCAGCCCATTGATGACGAGGACCAGTGTAACGAGACCGATCAGTGCCAGCGCGAACTTCCACGCCAGCGCCATCCGACGGCGCGGGGGTGTTGGCGACGCGAGCGAGCCGGCCACCGTCATTCGATCACCTCGTCGGCGCGGGCTAGTATTGATTGTGGAATGTCTAATCCGAGTTTCTTTGCAGTTACGAGATTGATCGTTAGTTCAAATACAGTAGGCTGTTCGATTGGTAACTCGCCGGGCGGCGTGCCGCGCAAAATGCGGGCGACGAAGTCGGCGGCGCGGCGGCGGAAGACAACGCGGTTCGTCCCGTACCCGATCAGGCATCCGTCGCGCGCCATGCTTGTTGCCTCGCCGATCGTCGGAAGGCCCGCTGCCAAGGCGAACCGGCTGATGATCGCGGCGTCCCTGATGTATTCAGGTGCCGCAGCGCATATCAATGCCTCGATCCTGGCTGTACGCATGGCGCCGAAGGCAGCTTCGTATTCCGCCGTGTATTGTGCATAGAATGGCTCGCATGAGAGGCCCAAATGCAACGCCACACGCTGCATCTCCTGAATGCTGGAGATATGTCGCGGTGGCGGTAAGGCCAGAGCCCCGATCCGCCGTGCGGCGGGCACAGCTTCGTGCAGCAGCGAGACATTTTTGGCGGCGAACTCGGCTGCCTGATTGGTGAGGCCGGTAACGCTGCCGCCTGGCCGCGCAAGACTTTTCGCCAAACCCGTTGCGACCGGATCTTCGCCGGCGAACGCCATCACGATCGGCACCGTCGTTGTATGTTCGAGGATCGCGCGCACGCTGGCATTGGTCGAGGCGATGAAAACCTCAGGCGCAAGCGCCAGCGCCTGACGCGCCAGTTCTGATAGTTCCAACTGCGTTCCTACATGCGTCGTTACGATCAGGTTGCGGCCCTCGACAAAGCCCATTTTAGCTAGCTCTGGGAACACGACGTCGCGAATTTCTTCGACGGTGGTCGTCGATGGCGACATCACGGCAATACGACGGATTTTCTCTTGCGTCCGTGCCGAGCGCGGCCATATCGCTGTGCCGCCGACGCCCAGCATAAAATCTCTACGTTTCATTCGATCAACTCATCGGCCTGGGCGAGGATGAGCGGCGGGATCGTCAGCCCGAGCGTCTTTGCCGTATTCAGGTTGATCACCATCTCAAACTTGGTTGGCTGCTCGATCGGCAATTCGGCTGGCTTGGCACCTTTCAGGATCTTGTCGACGTAGGTGGCTGCCCGCCGGTACAAATCGGGATAGGACACACTGTAGGACATTAAGCCCCCGGCCTCGACAAATTCGCGACTCGCAAATGAAGCCGGAAGCTTGTGTCCGACAGCCAAGTCAACGATAAGGCGGAAGTTGGTTTGCGTAAGACTATCGTTACTGACGACCAAGCAATCGATCGCGTCGCTCTTTCCGCGCTCGAATGCCCCCAAGATATCGTCCTTACTGCGCACATCGAGTAAAATCGCATCCATTGCAGCAGCGCCAGCCGTTCGCTTCACTTCAACCCAGTCCGCCTGCAATGTCGGATTGCTTAGGTTCAGGAGCGCGCCGACCCGCTTCAACTCCGGCACCGTTTCCTTCAGCAGAGACATGCGTTTGGCCGCAAGCTCACGTGACAGCGCAGTGAGACCTGTCACGTTGCCGCCGGGGCTGGCCAGACTGTCGACGAGAGCAAGCGGTTCGCCGATCGCCGCCATTACAATCGGCACTGTTTTGGTGGCTTTCTTGGCGCTGCGTGCTGCTGGTGTGCCGCGGGTGATGATGAGGTCGACCTTGGTCTGAAGCAATTCGACGGCAAGCGCGTCAAACAGGTCGTTCCGCCCACCAGCCGAACGGTATTCCAGAAGGTAGCTTTCGCCCTCGATATAGCCGCGTTCCCGCATTGCCAGATTGAAGGCACGCAGGTTTTGCGCATTGAGTTCTTTGTCGAGCGTTTCGAGCATGCCGATGCGGATTGGTTTGTGACTGGTTTGCGCGCTCGCAGCGCCATGCAAACCCAGCAGGCCAGCAACACCTGCCATGAACTCGCGCCGTCTCATTCGATCACCTCATCGGCGCGGGCGAGGATGGGGTCTGGAATGGTGAGACCAAGCGCTTTCGCCGTCTTGAGATTGATCACAAACTCGAATTTTGTCGGCCGCTCTATTGGAATGTCACCTACTTTTTCGCCACGCAGAATTTTGTCGGCCAGTTCTACTGCGCGGGGGAAATAGACCTCCTGGCTTGGTCCATAGCTCATAAGGAGGCCTCCATTCACACTAGCGCGCAGGAACGTCATGGTTGGCAGTCCACGCCTAACGGCTGCAGCCGAATAGGCAGTCGCAACCGAAGAAGTTCCAGGAAAGGTGAGCTGAACAATGCCGGTTCGCTTGCTGCCGTCGATGGTAGAGAATTTGGCCTCGAAATCATCCGAAACATCAATCTCCAAAATCATAGCCTCGATGCCCATGCTTTTAGCGGCCGCCAATGCGACATTCAACTGCTCACGTCCCGTCGATGGTTGCCAGGCAAACGCCACGCGTTGGAGTCCTGGGACGGTCGCAAACAACAGTTCTATCCATTTTGCCGCCAGTGACGGTAGATCGAGAAACAGGCCAGTGACATTGCCGCCGGGTTTCGCATAGCTGGCGATCAAGCCGGTGCGGACGGGATCGGTCTCCATGTCAATGGCGACGATGGGTGTGGATCTCGTTGTTCGCGCAGCGGCGCGAACCGCAGCTGCACCGACAACGATGATCACGTCGGCCCCTTGCGCCACCAGTTCGCCGACGAGGCCGGGAAGCTTCGTCATATCACCTTGGGCCGAGCGCACCAACGCAGTCTGGTCATCGACGTAGCCGAGTTTCCGCCATGCCCTTCGTAGGATTGCAACTGTCACGTGGGTGGGGCTTGCCGTGACTGGATGAATATAGCCGATCTTGCGTGTCGGGCGGGCGGTTTGAGCGAAGCTCACGGCGGGGGCACAGATCATGCCACCCAAGCCCACGGCGAACGAACGACGCTCTATCATTCGATCACCTCGTCGGCGCGGGCGAGGATGGAGTCTGGGATAGTGAGACCAATCGCAGCGGCTGACTTTTGGTTAAGCACAAACTCGAACTTGGTCGGTTGCTCAATCGGCAAATCGGCGGTCTTGGCGCCACGGGCGATCCGATCAACGTAGTCAGCGGCCAACCGGAACATGCTGTTGAGGCTCGTTCCGTAAGACAGTAGGCCACCAGCGTCCACCCATTCGCGGAACCCGAACATCGACACCATTCGATGGCGCTGCACCGCTTCGCCCAGGCGCACCCGATCGAGGAAGAAGTACGGCGACACCATGACGCTGAGATATTTGCGTTTGTCTGCGGCCGTCTGGACGAACGCCTTCTCGTAATCGTAGGGCCGCTCGCGAAACTCGATTCCGTCCATCCGCAAACCAAGTTTGGCCCCGGCAGCCTGTGCGGTCGTCCATTGGTCGACGGATAGTCCATCCCAGAGCACCGTTACGCTTTCCATCTCTGGGAACGCATCTTTCATCAGGTTAATGCGTTTCACTGTCAGATTGATCTGCTGCAGATAGGGGCCGGTGACGTTGCCACCGGGGCGCGCCAAGTCTTTCACGAATCCGCGCGCAAAGGGGTCGTAATCGATGGCGACCATGACGATGGGCAATTTATCGATCACCGCCATTGCCGACTTCAAACTCTGCTCCGGACCGGACGCAATAATGATGTCAGGCTTATGCGAGACAACCTCCCGGTAGCTGGACTCCCATACATCGGGGCTGGCAATCTGCATGTGATCGAACGTGAAGTTTTGCCCCTCCACATATCCGAGTTCGGCCAGACGACGTTCGAAAGCGACCCAAAACGGCGCTGTTCTTGGTTGCGCGGTTGCTGTTCCAATACGCAGCATCTTTGGTGGCGTTTGCGCAAATACATGAAGCGGCATAGATGCCGCCAGGCTGCCCGTCATTGCGATAAACTCCCGCCGCCTCATTCGATCACCTCGTTGGCGCGGGCTAGTATAGCCGGTGGAACGGCAAGGCCTAATGCTCTGGCTGTTTTCAAATTGAGCAGCAACTCAAACCTAGTTGGTTGCTGGACTGATAGATCACTTGGCTTCTCGCCCTTCAGGATTCTTGCCGCGTAGAGGCCGACCTGCCGATAGACCTCGGCGAAATCGGCACCGTAGGACATCAGGCCGCCGGCCTCGACGAAATTACGTGCTTCAAAACTGGTGGGGAGCCGATGGCGGGCAGCCGTACTTGCGAGGACGGCCGGACGGGCGAAGTATTGCGCATCACTGGCGACGAACATCGCCTTCGCCTTTTCCGCGACGGCAGTCTGAAAAGCCCCCTCGATCTCTGCCTCATCGCGGGCGCGCTTGATGGACAACCGCTCGCCGAAGGAACGCGCTGTTTGCTCTAACTCCGCGATCTGGTCGTCAGCAACTGTATTGTCGGGATTTATCAGCATGGCGATCGGAGCGGTGCCGGGCACCAGCTCGCTCAGGAAGCCAAAACGCTTTGGTCCAAGCAGGTTCGTGAACAGGCTGAAACCTGTGACATTGCCACCAGGCCGCGCCAGGCTCTGCACGAAGCCGAGCTTTACGGGATCACCGCCGAATGAGAAAACGATTGGGATTACCGTTGTTGCCGACTTGGCGGCGAATACCGGATCATGTCCACCGGTCGCGACGATGACATCGACATTTTGGGCGACCAGATCGGCTGCGAGGTGTTGCAATCGATCGTTTCGGCCTTGGGCCCAGCGGTATTCCACATCGACCGTCTGACCTTCGGTGAAGCTCCCCTCGCCGAGACCACGATGAAAGCCAGCCAGCAATCGCTGCCATCGCTCTGGTGATTGGTTGTTGAGAAACCCGACGACAGGCCGCCGGGATCTTTGCGCGCGGCTCGATGTGGGCACAACTGCGATGACGCCGGAAAACAAAGCTCGCAGCGTCAGTCTACGGTTGACCGCGAAGCACTTCTCCCAATTCATTCGATCACCTCATCGGCGCGGGCGAGGATGGAGTCTGGGATGGTGAGCCCCAGTGCCCGGGCTGTTTTCAGATTGATGACGAATACGAACTTCGTGGGCTGCACAACCGGCAGATCGGCGGGCTTGGCGCCTTTCAGGATTTTGTCGACGTATAGCGCTGCTATGTCGATCTGTTCGGGATAATGCCCAGCATAGGACATCAGGCCGCCGTCATTGGCAAACCCTCGCACTGGGGACGCTGTCGGTAGACGGTACTTGAGCGCCTGAGCGATCACGTCGGGCCGCGGCAACGTCGGCTGAATGATGGCGGCGTCGATGCGGGCGGCCGCCATCGCGTCGAAAGCACCGGCGATTTCGCTGGGCGCTGCAACCTTGAAAACCCGCAGCTCAATCGGAGCGTTGCGATTTGCCAACTCGATCTGTTCGATGAACCGCACGTGGAATTGATCGGCGGTATTGGCGAGGATGCCGATTCGGGCGGCACTCGACAAAGCCTCACGCAGCAGGCCGAGGTTCTTGGCCGCCAATTCCGCGATGGCCGAGGAATTGCCTGTGATATTGCCGCCGGGCCGTGCCAGGCTCGCAACGAGCCCCGCGCCAACCGGATCGGCAGCGCCCGCCATGACGATCGGAATCGTAGCCGTCGCGGTCTTGGCAGCGACGACGGCTGGCATGGTCGAGGCGACGATCAGGTCGACCTTGCGGGCGACAAGACTTGCCGCAATCTCGATCAGCCGTGCTTCCGAACTCTCGGCCACGCGCACGTCGAGTTCGACGGTAGCGCCGTCGACATAGCCAAGCTTGCCCAAAGCGCTTCGCAAAAGTCCGAGGCTCGGTTCCGGGTTCGAATGGAACAGCACGCCGATCACCGGTTTTCGTACTGACTGTGCTCGTGCACCGAGCGGCCATGCGACCACCGCGCCTGCCACACCTGCCATGAACTCGCGCCGCTTCATTAGAGGACCTCGCCGACCCGCCTCTGACTCTAGAGCAGAACTCAGACCGATGGAATGCTATCGAACGTTGTCTTGGTCCGGTTCTTCAAACCGCTGTAGATCCGTTAGCGGGCGGCGCACCAACCCGCGACCGATACCGCCCGCTGGTCCGGTGATGACAGCGATCCTGCCGTGTCGTCAACGTATATTCACTCGCTCCTTGCCCGGGTCTGACGCTCTGCAATGACAGCCGCGGCATGCGACCTCAGTTTAAACTTCTGCAGCTTACCGGTTGCTGTGCGAACAAGAGGCTCGAAGATGACGTGCCGTGGTGTTTTGAAGTCGGTGAGGCGCCTCGGCAGAACTTGACGATGGCATCCCGAGTGAGCCCGATCTCAACGCGGACGCGCGTCGCGTAGTAGGCTGCTAGCTGATCAATCGGCCTATCCATAGGCTCGAGCCGCGTGTGCATCGCGCCCATCACCATGCGGTTCGGCAACGTCACGTCGGCGACCGGGAGAGGGCTCAGAAGTCGCGGATACTCATTATCTGCGTTTCCCGGCTGTAGGCGTCGAGTGATCCCGCGTCTTGCAACTGACACCGAGTGGTCGACGATACTGGACAGAAACCGTCGAACGGATCGGTGTGTGCTACGAGCAGGCCGCCGTCAATTTCACATTTGACGATCGCATAGCTCTTATCCACTATATGAACCGACTTCAGAAAGATTTGGGCGAGGTCAAGCTCAAACGTGGCGATCTGCCGAAGCGATAAAACGAGATGAACGCGGGTAATCAGTTCTTCTGATTGCGGAAGCGGACCATGTAGCTGTCCATGGTCAGGTCGACGACCTGGTTCCACAGGTACTGGTCATTTCTGAATGCCACGAAGTGGTCTAAGCTCCTTGAACTTGGCGTTCTTGGCGCCGATCTCGTCGTAGGTTTCATTCGCGGCTTTCCAGCAGGCCGCCATGATATCAGGCGGAAACGCCTTCAGAATTGCTCCGGCTCCGACCAGCCGCTTGAGGGCGGCAGGGTTCTGCGCGTCGTATTTCGCCGACATCCATTGATTTGTTTCGGCAGCCGCCGAGGCGAGGATGGCCTGATAGGCTCAACCGCCGTAAAGCGTGTCGAGCGACTTCGGCCAGCTGGCAGTCATGCGCCATCTGATTTCCGGTGACGATTGTGCAATCGCTGGTGCGGAAAGGGCAGCCGTTGCTATGGCGGCGCCGCCCGCAGCGCCAGCTTTCAGAAGGTTTCTGCGATCTGTTGGTCTCATTGGTGTTCTCCCTGAGCGGTTTTGGTTGTTCGAGCCATTGTCAGTGTGGTGCGTGACTACCGTGGCTCTACGGCAATTCGGTTCAATGGATGTGGCTGCCGCCGTTGACGTCGATGGTCGCGCCAGTGACGTAGGCGGCGAGTTCGGAGGCGAGGAATAGGCATGTCCCAGCGATGTCCGATGGTTTGCCGGCCCGCTTCAACGGAATGGTCGCGACGATATCCGCGAACTGCTGGGTGGTGACGTTGCCGTCCAACATGCCGGTCTCGATCATCGACGGGCAGATCACGTTGGCGCGGATGCCAAGCGGGCCAAATTCGCGGGCGATGGATCGCGTCAGACTAATCACCCCGCCCTTGGACGCTGCATAGTGCGCGCCGCCAACGAGGCCGCCGCCACGCTGTGCGGCGACCGACGCGAGGTTGATGATTGCCCCGCGCTCTTGTTCCGCGAAGACGCGTAGAGCGCTCTTGCAAATATTGAAGGTGCCCTTGAGGTTCACATCCAGGATGCGGTCGTAGTCGGTCTCGGTAATCGACAGCATCGATTGGGCTTTGACGATGCCCGCGCAGTTCACGAGACAATCAATAGTGCCAAACTTTTCGACCACTTGCGCAATCGCACGGTCGCAATCTGCGGTCAGTTGAATATCGCATTGTACGCCCAGGATTGCCGGGTCAACGCCGGTTGCTCGCGAGATCGAAGATGCGACTGCTTCGGTCGTCGTGCCGTCCATGGCGATGTCGAGAATTGCGATCTTTGCCCCGTTTCGCGCAAACAGTTCGGCCGTCGCATAGCCGATACTGCGGAGCGAGGCGGCGCCAGTGATCAAACAAACATTGTCTTTGAGGAGCATCGTGTTCACACATCCTTTGTGTCGTTGAGTGCAACGCCGGATGACGCCAAGGTGTCTATTTCGCTCGGGCCGTAGCCGAGTTCACCGAGGATGGCGCGTGTATCCTGACCGCGCGACTGCGCTGGTGCGCCGGTCGCCGGGAAAGCACAGACGAGCTTCTCGAAATGGCCGAAGACCCCAACATGCAATTCACATCGACGCCACTGCGCTATGCGGAAATCGCGGCCTTCATGCATCGGCTTGGTCGCATCAAGGCAAATCCGGTCAGCTGGAAAGACTTGTTCTGGGAGAGCGTTCATCAACAGCCTGGAAGTTGAACGGGACGATTCGCGGCGTATGTTGCACAGTCAATCACTGCACACGATTTCAGGCACACCGCCATCGTTCAGCCTGACCTGGATTTTTTGTCCGCGCGCGTTGACGATCGCCCGGTTCTCTTTGTCGCCGGTTTCGCGGTGCCACGGTCCAGGTCCAACCGCCGCCATCAATGTTCGCATAAGCCGAGCGGCAAGCCGTGGGTTATAGCGCCGATCGACGAGCCCGGTTCGAACGAAATAACCGCGGTCCGCATCGGTGAACGTGTCGAGCACGACAGTGACGGCGCGCGTCGATAACGCTGCCAAGGCGGCTGTCATGAACCGTGCCGCATTCGCATTGTCGTCGACGAAGGCCTCGGCAGGGCTGGAGCCTGACGATTTGATATAGAGGCAGATTCGGCGGCCAAGACTTTCGGCAGCAACCTCCGCTTGCGCTGTCATCTGCCACGGGCAGACTTCGCGCGCCACGGCGACCATGACCTCGGCTACGACGCGATCTGGATCATGCGTTGCGAGGAAGGTTTTGACCTCATCGATCTCTGCCAAGTTGAAGCCGTGACTGATCAGGTGATTGTATCGATTGCCGCCGAATTTGGCGGCGTCCTTGCGATTCACTCGGGACAAGCACACGGCGATACCGGTCTCGTTCCGCAATGCCTTGATCATCGCACAGGCCTTGACGGCATCCTCCCAATTGATGACCATTTCGAGTTTGTGCACGAGGCGGCGATGGCGTGCCAACAGAGTGATCAGTGTCTGATCCGGAGCGCCATAGCAGTAGACCTGAAAGGTATGGCCGACGGCCGCGAGAAGCTCCATGCGCCGTCGAACGCGATCGTCGATCAGATCTTGGACAGGCACACGCATGGCCCGCAGGCCCATTTCCCATAACGCCATGACGGGATAGTCGTTGCGCGCTCGTTTACGCCGGAACTCGTCGACCGCGCCGGATGGGGCGATATCAAGTTCTTCTGCCCAGCTTCGCCGCATATCGACGGCCAGATTGTCGACTGCACTCGTCTTGGTGTGGACGCGCTCAATCGATTCGGTCGCCTTGGGCAACGCCGCACCGGGCTCAAGGAGAGCCCCATAACTGCGTTGATAATGTACCACGTGGCCTGCCTCGAAGATGTCGAGCACGGCAAATCCCAACTTGGCAGCGTCGTTGCGACCGAATTGGTCGCCCGGCTCCACACGGTACATCTCGGAATAATCGTGACGTACGAAACATGTCGACGGCAGGACGTAGGTCTCTGTTTCGCCGAGAACGTCGTACCAAAAATTATGCACGTGGGCGGCGAATAGACCCTCGGGCCTGAACGTCTTTACGAGGTCGATCAACCAGGAACGGCCGGGCTCCTCCAGGTTGTCGTATGAGCCTGGCTCATCGGGGTCGGAGACGAACAGTGGATAGTGGATGAACACGAAAGTGCGAACGTCCGGTGCCTCCGCGAACTCCTTTTCGAGCCAGGCGCGTTGCTGGGCTTCCTGGGAAAGGCCCGAATTGATCAAGGGTGCATTGAGGATGATGAACCGAACGTTCTTATGCCAGATGGAATAGAAGTGCTTGCCGAATGCGGCTTCGTAAATGCCGATTGCACGACTATCGATGGTGCCGGCGGGCATCCATGTGACGGGCTTATCGCCGATGTCGTGATTGCCCGGCACGAGGTAAAGCGGCATGGAGAGCCCGGCTGCGATTTTCTTGAACTCGACGACCGAGCTATCAAAGGTCGGCAGCTCGGGCACCGGATTGACCATGTCGCCCAGATGGACCACGAAATCCGGCTTCTCGCGTTCAAGGCAGGCCAATGCATAACGCGCCCTCGGATTGGCTTCAGCGTTCGCCGGATAGGGAGAGGCCGAGAAATTCTCGCGCTCATTGCAATGCGTATCGGACACAAGACCAACCGTGAAGAGCTTGTCCCCTCTAGGGCATTTTTTCATTTTTCGCAATTTCCTGAGCGAGTTGAGGTAGGTCGAGCCGCAGCCCGGCCGGCAAGCAATAAACAGCTCGGAATTACCGCGCCGACCTACCGCTATACTATCCCTGAGCCGACGAACTGCAACCTGTAGACGGGCCGCTCACCCATTTCTCTTGTTGGCCCATGACGTCGCGTTTAGACTGGTAGTTATTGGACCTAGGCAGACATCAACTGGGGTACCCGGACGCGCCTTGGGTATTCCATGATCTGCGACCAGTACCACCGGCGTTGAACTCGGGCGCCCCTTTTGGGCTTTGTAACAATCCGCCAGCGGGAAATCCGAACAAGACCCGGTTGTGATCCTGAGTGTCCCGGAGAGGGGCTTTTCGGACGACGCGTAATGAAGTTCAGTCACGATCGTGAATCCACATCTTTTGTGCCAAGGCCGACTTCCGCTACCCCTCCGCTACCCTCAGCGGTGACGTCGGCGATCAAGCACATGAACGGATTGGCGTTCTCGGCCCGGAGCATACTCTCGATCGGAGAAGGACCACTTCGTCTTGGGGGGAGACGCGGGCAGCAAGACTGGTCGCGGTAATATCGGCGACGATGGTAAATGGACAAAGATTTTCCATTCCAACCCGACTCCTTTCCCCGGGCGTGGCACGGCCCGTGCTTCGCCCGTGAGACCTTTCTGTCAAAACTTGAGGACGAAGATCATGAAGGTGAAACGGCGTGGCCGCAGCATCCGCACTCTGGCGACTGAGGCCATCAGGGCCAATCTGAACAACTGTGAGGCGGCCGAGTTCGTCCGCCGTCTGGAGCCGCGTGCCCGCACTACGTGGAAGACGATTGCCTCGTATCGGTCGTATTTGAAGTGCAGCGGCGAGGCGGTCCCGAAGTCGACCAGGAAAGTCGCCTAACGGCAGTCAATGGCGCAGGGGTCCTAAAAAGGCTATTCCTGGGACGCCTGAACTTCGCGCCACGCTGACCTGATTGCAGGTATCGGGTCGAGACCGACGGCGCCGGCCATCATCAGGAACTCGATCACGTCGAGCCGACGCTCGAGGCCCTCGACCTTCGCGACATAAGATTGGGGTTTCTCGTCCGCTACCCCGGCTGCTACCCCGAGGCCAAAACGGCTCGCTCCGCGAACTTCGCGAAAACGGCCTAAGCTCTTCATCCGACTCTGTGATCTGATGGTGGGCGGTGCAGGGATTGAACCTGCGACCCCACCCGTGTGAAGGGTGTGCTCTACCGCTGAGCTAACCGCCCGAACCAAGCCGACTTATGGGTGCTGTCACGCGCTGCTGTCAAGGCGCACGACGCGCAGCGGTGGTTCAAGGCACTGGTGGCCCTTGCGCGAAACAGCAATGCGAAGGCGGGGGAGAGGTTCAAGGCTCGTGCGCCTTTTGTTTGCGCTTGCAATGCAGCACCGCTAAAGCAGCAGCAATACGTGCGTGTACAAGGTGTGGCGATGCCCGTTGTACCGCCGATTGAATATGTTCGAAGGGGTCGAAAGTGATGACAGTTGCGTCGTTGAACAAAGGTGACAAGGGGCGGGCTGGCATGGCGAATGCCATTCGTGCGCTCGCTATGGATGCGGTTGAAGCTGCCAAGTCCGGCCACCCCGGCATGCCCATGGGCATGGCCGATGTCGCAACCGTACTATTCGCCGACACCATGCGCTACGACGCTGCCGACCCGAATTGGCCGAACCGAGACCGCTTCGTCTTGTCCGCCGGGCACGGCTCGATGCTGCTATACGCGCTCCTCCATCTGACCGGATCGCCCGGCATGGACATCGGCCAGATCAAGAAGTTCCGTCAATTGGGCGCAAAGACGGCAGGCCATCCCGAGTATGGTCATGCGGCTGGCATTGAGACGACCACCGGTCCGCTCGGGCAGGGCATTGGCAACGCCGTTGGCATGGCGCTCGCCGAGCGCATCTGGAACGCGCGGCTTGGCGACGATCTGATTGCGCATCACACCTATTGTATCGCGGGCGATGGCTGCCTGATGGAGGGCATCAGTCACGAAGCCATCGGTCTCGCGGGCCACTTGGGACTTGGGCGCTTGATCGTGCTGTTTGACGACAACGGGATTTCGATCGATGGGCCGACGAGCCTATCAACCTCCGAAGACCAGATTGGCCGCTTCAAGGCTGCGGGCTGGAACACACTATCGATTGACGGACATGATCACGCAGCGATCAAGGCAGCGTTGACCAAAGCCAAGGCCGATACGTCGAAACCGTGGTTGATCGCATGCAAGACCGTGATCGGTTTCGGCGCGCCAACCAAGCAGGGTACGTCGTCGACGCATGGATCGCCGTTGGGGACGGACGAAATCAAGGGCGCTAGGGATTTGCTCGGTTGGCCACATGCACCGTTCGAGATCCCAACTGACATTCAAAAAGCTTGGAGCGAGGCTGGCGTGCGCGGCGCGGTCGAGCATAAGGCATGGGCGCAGCGCTGGGCTAAGATCGATGCGCAGGTTCGTCAACGGTTCGCCGATCCATTGTCGGCCGACGGCAAGTCTGACCTGCAGGCCGCAGTGAAGGCAGCCAAGGTCGCCTTCGCCGCCGATACGACGAAGCGTGGCACCCGCAATTGGTCGGAGCTGACCCTCGATCAGATCACGCCCGCAATGCCGGCGCTGATTGGCGGGTCGGCTGACCTGACGGGCTCGAACAACACCAAGGCCAAGGCTCAACGCGTCATCAAGAAAGATGACTTCGCTGGGTCCTATATCCATTACGGTATTCGCGAGCATGGCATGGCGGCGGCAATGAACGGCATGGCCTTGTACGGCGGCCTCGTGCCCTACGGCGGCACATTCCTGGTGTTCACCGACTATTGCCGCCCGTCGATCCGGCTTTCAGCGTTGATGAGAAAGCGCGTGATCTACGTCATGACGCACGACTCGATCGGCCTTGGTGAAGATGGTCCGACACACCAACCGGTCGAGCACTTGGCAGCACTGCGCTGTATCCCGAACCTCAATGTGTTCCGGCCAGCCGACGCGCAGGAAACCGCCGAGTGCTGGGAATTGGCGGTAATGGCGAAGGAGACGCCGTCGATCCTGGCGTTGTCGCGTCAGGCGGTGCCCAATCTGCGCCCTGCAGCATCGACGGAGAACTTGTCGGCCCAGGGTGGCTATGTGATCCGCAATGCTAGCGGTAAGCGCGATGTGACACTGCTGGCGACCGGCACCGAAGTCGGATTGGCCGTCGAGGCGGCCGAAGCACTGGCGAAGGGCGGCGTGAACGCTGCCGTCGTGTCGATCCCCTCGTTCGAGCTTTTCCGTCGCCAGCCTGCCTCCTATCGCGAGGATGTGCTGGGGCCGGTTCCGCGGATTGCGATTGAGGCGGCCGTCTCGCAAGGTTGGCACGAATGGCTGCGGCCGGGAGATCGTTTCATCGGCATGTCGGACTTTGGTGCGTCGGCCCCGGCACTCAAGCTCTACGAGCACTTCGGCATTACGGTCGAGAAGATCAAGGATGCGGCGGCGGCTCTACTCAAAGCGGTCGGGCAAAAGTAACAAGGTGGTTGTTGTTTAACCTGGTCGCTAAGTTCAACTTCAAAGGAAACGGAACATGTTGAAAATCTATGGTGTCTATCGTTCGCGTGCGACGCGCAATATCTGGTTGGCTGGCGAATTGGGCGTGCCGTTCGAACATGTGCCGGTGATCCAGGCCAACCGGGTGCCTAATCCCGATGCTGCCGACGCGCCCCTCCATTCGAAGTCGCCGGCATTCCTGAAGGTCAATCCAGGCGGACAGATCCCCTCGATTGATGACGACGGCTTCGTGATGCACCAGTCGTTGGCGATCAATCTGTATCTCGCGCGCAAACACGGCGGTGCGTTGGCGGCGGCGAACGCTGCCGAAGACGGTCTCATGACGATGTGGTCGCTGTGGGCCGCAGCTGACGTCGAGCCGCATTCAATCAACGTGCTCTACAACACGATCGGCAAGCCACCAGCCGAGCGCGACGAAAAGATACTGACAGGAGCCATCGAAGCATTACGCCCGCATTTTGCCACGCTTGAGAAGCACCTAACGACGTCATCTTTTATCGTCGGCAATCGGTTCACGGTCGCCGATATCAACGTCGCTGAAGTTATGCGTTATGCAATGCCAGCGAAGGAGCTGTTCGAGGCAGCACCCCATGTCGCCAAGTGGATCGCCGCGTGCCAAGCGCGCCCTGCATTCAAAGCAATGATGGTGAAGCGCGATGCCGAACCGGCGTAATCGCCGGTTCAAATGCACGTGTGGCATTCACGGCGTTGGTTGTGCCAGCGGCTTATCCTTGATCGCGCTGATGACGGCGTCCGCGATCGCTGCGTGACCTTCCGCCGTCGGGTGGAAGGCCCCGCTGTAGGCGCTCCAGCTTGTCAGCTGCAGCAGGCGACCACCACTGGTGAGCGTCTGTTCCTCGCCGTGGAAATGGACTGCTAGAAACGCATCGTTGGGCGTGCGAAACCAGCGCTGCATCGAGGCATAGGGACGGAACGCGCCAGGACGATAGCCGTGTACCCACTGTGCCCGTTGTCCATTCCCGGTAGCATGTCGCGGGAACCGTCGATTGTGGCTTGACGGCACATCGGCTTCCGCAGCGCTAACGGCGCAGATGCCATGGCCTTCGAAGTGGCTGTCGCGATGGGCTGTCGCGAAGGTCCATCCGGCCTTCGTGGCAGCTGTCCGCATCACCGGCATGAAGCGATCTTCCATGAAGGTTTCGGTTGCACGGATCACACTTGAGTTCATACGCCACGCGCGCGACAGATCCATACCCGCATTGCCGCTGGGGCAGGCCGCGTCGGCCGCAGCAAACCCCATCTTCGGGAAGGCAGTCAGCACGACGCGCCACGTGTCGGTAATGCCGGTGACATCGCCGATGGCGTCGGCCAACGCCGCATAACGGTCGGGCAAGCGCTTAAGGTAGGCACTCGCGACGACTGGCGTTACCTTGGGACTTTCACCGAACAGCTTGGGTAGTCCTAAGTAGGCATCGTCGAGAGCGGCGTTTGCGATCAAGCCGCTAAAGCCTACGTCGTTGCCGCCAATCGATATTAGGAACAGATCGACCTTGCGCAGGCGATCGGCGGCAGCGCACTTGAAGAGTTCAATTTCACGTCCGCCGAGCTCCAGGCGATCATCGACGTTGTAGTTCTTGGTCTTGTCGAGTTTTGCCTGGCCCGGCTTGCACAACGCGTGCGAGAGGATGCTGAGCGCCGACAAGCCAAACGCGCGCGAGGCGTGCGCTGGGTCGCCTGAGACATCGGCCTCATCGCGTCCTTTGTAGGGGTTGAACAGGTCAAGGATGGTCGCGCCGGTGCAGGCCAAACCAACGAAGGTCACCGATTGCTGTTGTTTGACATCGGCAACCGCCAGATGGAGCGCTGCCCGTAACTGCTGGGAATAGGCCGAGCGATGGCAACTGCGATGGAGCCATCCAGCGCCCCTGTTCGGGAACGAGGGATGGTTGTCATCGGCAGTCAGGGGCAGGCCGTCGCGTTGCGGGAAGCCTGCGAATTCGTCTTGCGGATATTGGCTGCCGGAGTAGTCGAGGGTGCGCCCGTGTTGAAACGTGGGTGGCCGATCAGGGTTGCCTTCGCCACTGGCAAAACTATCGCCGAGGCCGATGACGAGTAGATCGACGACCTTGATCGGCAGGCTGGCAACCGCGCGTCCGCCGACGGTCAGCGTCACCTCGACGCCGGTTGGATAGGGGATCTTGACCTCGGCAGCCTTGCGGCAGTCGTTGATCGTTACGGTCTGACCAGCCGCGCCGACACCAGCAGGCAGCGACCACGTGCAAGGGCCAGTGGTTGCAGGTGACGTGAGCAGAACGGCGTGTGCCTTGGGCAGAATGTAAGCGCCACACTCACGATCAGTCGCTGCAGCTTTATTGTCCGAATGGGCATACCAGCAGGCTTCGTCTTCGACTTTTCCGAGGAGATCACCAGCCCACCCGCGGCCATCGGTTTCCTTGGCCAATGCACGTTCGCTGGCGAGGATCGGCAGCCCCGTGTCGGGCGATGCCAAGCCGCGCAACACCCGGATATGCCGGGCAGTGTGTTCTGGATTTTTGAAGTAGCGGAACGGGTTCTTGAGTTGCCAGGTGATCTGGTCCGGCGTGGCTGGCTGGGCTTGTGCTGTGTTCGAAAGAGACAGCATACCCCCGAGTAAAAGTATCACTAGAAAACGCATACGAACCCCCCGACCGCCAGATGTATATTCTGAACAATAGTAAGCAGTTGGCGCTGGATCGGCGATCCGAGTTCCCTCAGTCGTGCGATTATTTCAATGATTGGTACGCACAAGCTACAGGTTTGTGTGCGCGCGCCGCCGTTGGCAAAACAGCAAACACCGCACGATACGTGTCACCCACCCATCAGCCCTGGCAGCCAGCCTTCGTGTACGCGGCGGAGGTCGTCCAACGGTAATGCCGCTTCACCCTTCAGCGTCAGGCTCGCGCCGCCGACTTTGCCGATGATGCGGGCGGGGAGTCCGAGCAGACGGGCACGCTCGGCGATTTGTTCGGCGACTTTCGGCGCGGCAGCGAGCACATAGCGGCCCTGGTCCTCGCCGAACCAGGCGGCATGCGCTGGTAGTTTACCCTCGTAAGGGTACAGCTCGACGCCGATGCCACCGGCCAAGGCCATCTCGGCGACAGCGATGATCAACCCGCCGTCGCTGCAATCGTGTACGGCTGAGACTTTGCCCTCGCGGATCAGCGACCGCACGAGGTTGCCAGCTTTGATCTCGTCATCTAGCTCAACCGGGGGCGGTGCGCCCTCTGACTTTTCCGCGATGATAAGCTGGTAGAGCGACTGGCCCAGGTGGCCTTCCTCGCGGCCAATCAAGATCAGCAGGTCGCCCGCTTGTTTGGCAGCGATGGTCGCGGTTTTCGAAATGTCAAGGATCAGTCCGACGCCACCAATTGCAGGCGTTGGCGGAATGCCAACGCCCTGCGTTTCGTTATAAAGCGAGACGTTGCCCGACACGACCGGATAGTCGAGCGCGCGGCAAGCCTCACCCATGCCCTGCACCGAGCCGACGAATTGACCCATGATCTCCGGCCGCTCGGGATTGGCGAAGTTCATGTTGTCGGTGATGGCGAGGGGATCAGCGCCGACGCAAATCAGGTTGCGCCAGGTCTCGACCACGGCTTGCTTGGTGCCCATTGCCGGATCGGCGAGGACGTAGCGCGGGGTTACATCGCAACAGGCGGCAATGGCTTTGTTGGTGCCGTGCACACGCACGACCGCTGCGTCGCCGCCGGGACGTTGCAGCGTGTCGCCGCGCACCATCGAATCGTACTGCTCCCAGATCCAGCGGCGCGAAGCAAGTTGTGGTGATCCCATCATGGTTTTCAGCGCGCCAAGGTTGGAGGCAGGCGCTGCGACCCATTCGGGCAGAATGCGCTTGGCCGGTGGTGTTGCGACCCACGGGCGCTCGTACAACGGTGCCGAGTTGGCGAGCTTGTCGACCGGAAGATCGGCTTCGATGTGGCCCTTATGCGTGATGATCATGCGGCCGGTGTCGGTGGTTTTGCCGATCACCGCGAAGTCGAGTTCCCATTTCAGGAAGATCTTCTCAGCCTCGGGCTCGGAGCCGGGCTTGAGGATCATCAACATGCGCTCCTGGCTTTCGGAGAGCATCATTTCGTAGGCCGTCATGTTAGGTTCGCGCTGCGGCACGAGGTCGAGGTTGAGCTCGATGCCAACGCCGCCCTTGTCGGCCATCTCCGACGTGGACGACGTGAGGCCGGCAGCGCCCATGTCCTGGATCGCGATGATCACGTCCATCGCCATGAGTTCGAGGCAGGCTTCGATCAGCAGTTTCTCGGTGAAAGGATCGCCAACCTGGACCGTTGGGCGCTTTTCAGCCGACTTCTCATCGAATTCGGCGGACGCCATCGTTGCGCCATGGATGCCATCGCGCCCGGTTTTCGAGCCGACGTAGACCACCGGCAAGCCAACGCCCTTGGCGGCGGAATAGAAAATCTTGTCGGTCCGGGCGAGGCCGATGCACATTGCGTTGACGAGGATGTTGTTGTTGTAGGCCTTGTCGAAGTTGGTTTCGCCGCCAACCGTCGGCACACCGGTTGCGTTGCCGTAGTGGCCGATGCCAGCGACAACGCCGGAGACGAGGTGCTTTGTCTTCGGGTGGTCTGGAGCGCCGAAGCGGAGCGCATTCAAGTTTGCAACGGGCCTCGCGCCCATCGTGAACACGTCGCGCATAATGCCGCCGACGCCGGTGGCCGCCCCTTGGTACGGCTCGATGTAGGAGGGGTGGTTGTGGCTCTCCATCTTGAAGATGCAGGCATCGCCATCGCCGATGTCGATCACGCCGGCATTTTCGCCTGGGCCTTGGATCACGCATTTGCCAGTGGTCGGCAATGTCTTCAGCCAGAAGCGCGAGGATTTATACGAGCAATGCTCGGACCACATGACGGAGAAGATGCCAAGTTCCGTCCGGCTCGGCTCTCGCCCAAGGATTTCCAAAAGGCGCGGATATTCATCGCCTTTAAAGCCGTGGGCAGCAATAACTTCGGGCGTGATCTTGAACGATGTGGCAGCGGACATGCGTAGTGGTTCCCGGACGAGGGGTGAGTATTGCTTTGGGGTTATAGCGGCTCCACGCCAAGCTGTCGCCTTCGGCCGATCATGATCAGGCGGCCATCAAACTCGAAGCGATACTTTCGAACATCGCCCGGCCGTCGGTCGAGCCGAGCGCTGCTTCGCAAGCATTTTCAGGATGCGGCATCATGCCGAGAATCCGGCCCGTTTTGTCGATGATGCCAGCGATGTTGCGCTGCGAGCCATTGAGGTTGGATACCTCGTTCACTTCGCCCGAGGCGCTCGCGTAACGAAACACGACGCGGTCTTCGGCTTCGAGTTGGTCGAGGGTCGCTTTGTCGGCGAAGTAGTTGCCATCGCCGTGCGCGACGATCACCTTGGCGAGGTCGCCTTTTTTATAGCGGTTGGTGTACATCGTCGACGCGTTGTCGACCCGCAAATGCACGTCCTTGCAGATGAATTTGAGCGACGCATTGCGCAGAAGTACACCGGGCAGCAGTCCAGCCTCGCACAGCGTCTGGAAGCCGTTGCACACGCCAAGCACCGGCACGCCGGCCTTTGCCTTGGCAATTACGTCGCGCATGATCGGCGAGTGGGCCGCCATTGCACCCGTGCGCAAGTAGTCGCCATAGGAAAAGCCGCCCGGCAGGACGATCAGGTCGCACTTCGGCACTTCCGCGTCGCCATGCCAAACCATGATCGAGGGCTGGCCCGAAACGGCTTGCACCGCTTCGGCGATATCACGCTCGCGGTTGGTGCCTGGGAAAACGATGACGGATGCGCGCATGGCTCAGGCCGCCAGTTCGAACGAGTAGTTCTCGATTACGAGATTGGCGAGCAGCTCTTTGCACATTTTCTCGACGGTGGCGCGAGCCTTGGCTTCGTCTTTTTCGGCCAGTTCAACTTCGATGTACTTGCCTTGGCGCACGTCGCTGACGCCGGAGATGCCAAGCCCGCCGAGCGCGCCTTCGATCGCTTTGCCCTGCGGATCGAGGACGCCGTTTTTGAGAGTAATTTTGATGCGGGCTTTCATGCTTATCTAGGGAGTAGGGAATAGGGAGTGGGTAGTCGCGCCCCTATTCCCGATTCCCTACTCCCAACTCCCTTTCATTCACGTTGGTTTCGCGCCGTTCGATGTCACCAGCACGGGGCCGGCACCTTTGGGCGGACGGGTTTCGGTCAGGACGCCCAAGCGGCGGGCAACTTCCTGGTAGGCTTCGAGAACCCCGCCGAGATCACGGCGGAAGCGGTCCTTGTCCATCTTATCGCCGGAGGTCGAATCCCACAGGCGGCAACAATCCGGGCTGATCTCGTCGGCCAGGATGATGCGCATCTGGTCGTTCTCCCAGTGGCGGCCGAACTCGACCTTGAAGTCGATCAGGCGGATGCCGATGCCGAGGAACAGGCCAACAAGGAAGTCGTTGATGCGCAAGGCTAGCGACATGATCTCGTCGATTTCCTGCGGCGTCGCCCAGCCGAACGCGGTGATGTGCTCTTCCGACACCATCGGGTCGTTCAGCTTGTCAGCCTTATAGTAGAATTCGATGATTGAGCGCGGCAACGCCATGCCTTCTTCAAGGCCAAGGCGGGTCGATAGCGAGCCTGCCGCGACGTTGCGCACGACGACTTCCAGCGGAATAATCTCGACTTCCCGGATCAGCTGTTCGCGCATGTTCATGCGGCACATGAAGTGGGTCGGCACGCCGATCTCACCGAGCTTGACGAAGATGTACTCAGAAATACGATTGTTGAGCGCGCCCTTACCTTCGATCAATGCGTGCTTTTTCGCGTTGAACGCCGTGGCGTCATCCTTGAAGTGCTGGATCAGGGTGCCAGGCTCCGGTCCCTCATAGAGAACCTTGGCCTTGCCTTCGTAAATGCGGCGGCGCTTATTCATTACCTGTAATCCTTTGAGCCTCGAGAGGCGCAGTCTTATGGCGGATTCGGTCGCATTAACTCGTGTTGCGAGATCGTGGAGTGGACGACCAGATCAAGGGCCGTTTTTTATCGCTCGACACTAGCCGAACGAGGGGGGCGACACAATCTTAACACTTAAGCGGACGGTGCAAGACTTCGAACGCGCGTGGAACATGACCTTTTGTCATTTCGGCTGCGATTTGAGGCGGGTTATGCGATAACTTGATTGCAAATTCGCTGCTTCGCCTCGTCAATGACATGTCGTCGCACATCGAGTTGCAGCTTAAAGCAAGTAAACACGGAGCCAAACATGACAACGTTTGATAGTCGCGAAAAAGGGTTTGAGAAGAAGTTTACTCACGATGCAGAATTGAAGTTCAAGGCTGAATCACGGCGCAATAAAATGCTTGCTGAATGGGCAGCAGCGAAGATGGGTATTGCTGGAACAGAACTCGAAGACTACGTCAAAGCTGTTCGAAGGGCAGATCTGGTTGAAAAAGGCGACGATGATGTCTTGCGCAAAGTTGCTAAAGACTTGAGCGACAAGGGCGTTACTGTGTCGGAAGCTGATTTGCGCAAAACGATGGACGGATTTCTGGCGCTGGCGGTCGAACAAATCGAATCAACCAAGTAACCCTAAGTGGTGGCGTCAGGGTCGCATCAGTGTGACCTCGGTGCATCTCCGAGTTGTTTCAAGAACAGCCCAAACCGCATCAGCCCTTCGGGCCAAGGACCGTGGCCCGAGTCTGTATTGATATGCCCAGCGTCACCCGCATCGACCAGTGATGAACCCCATGCACCGGCGTGGTTTTTAGCGACCACGAAGTCGCAATAGGGATCGTTGCGGCTCGCAACCAGCACTGAGGGAAAGCTGAAGCGTTCCATCGGGATCGGTGCAAAGTCGTGCGTCACACCGGGCAACAGGTCTGGCCTGTTCCAGTCCGAGAAGCCGACCAGAAACGCCCCGGCGATCGGCTTGGTAAAATGCCTGGATGCGTGCGCGACGGCTGCGACGCCGATCGAATGCGCCACGAGTATGACGGGCTTGGTCGCGTGGTCCGTGGCCTCGATGATAGCGCCGACCCATTGCTCCCGATCGGCCTTGTTCCAGTCTGGTTGGATAACGCGGCGGGCGGTCGAAAGTTTGTTTTCCCACCGTGTTTGCCAATGGTCCGGCCCAGAATCGCCAAAGCCTGGAATGATCAGGATGTCGACTTCCCCGATCTTCACGACTGCGGCGCGGTACCGATGCCGCGATAAAGTGACTGCATGGCTATGGCGAAGCCGAAAAAGCGCAGATTAATTGGCTGATCGCGACCGTTGATCTCGACCGGCAGCTTGGGAAAGTCGTGGGTGCCGTCAGTGCCGCGCTGCCAGATCCAGACGATCGGCTCGTCCTGGCTCGCAACGATATAGGCTTCGAGAGACGGCAGAGCCAGGTATTCGGTAGCTTTGATGTTCAAATCGCGGGCAACCGACGACGGCGATAGAACTTCTACAAGCAGCACTGGTTCGGACGTTTCAAGGGCCTTCCCGTCGCCGCCTGCGCGTTCAACCAGAACGTCGGGGAAGCGCGTGCTATCACCTAACGTAACGGCGAGGTCCGATGCCATAACATTCCACAACGCTTCGTCTAAAACAGCGTTGAAAGCCTTTGTGAAGCGGCCCGCAACAAGTGAGTGATTGCGCGACCCGCCGGTCATTTGCTGCACGACGCGGCCCCCCTCGAGCTCATAACGCCCCTCGCGTCCCTGCACCCACTGCAGGAACGTGGCCGGATCGAGCTTGAGGTCAAGCGGTGCGTTCATGTCGTCATCTTAGCAGCGGTAGCGTTCGACGTCATCCGAACACACGGGCGAAAATCGTGTCGACGTGCTTGGTATGGTAGCCGAGGTCGAACAGGGCTTCGAGTTCAGCAGGCTTGAGCTTTGCCATCACATCCTTGTCGGCTTTGAGCAGGGTTAGGAAATCGCCTTCACCGCGCCAGACCGGCATCGCATTGCGCTGCACGTAGAAATACGAATCCTCGCGCGATAGGCCCTTCTGCGTTAGCGCTAGCATCACGCGCTGGGAGTGGATCAGGCCGCCGAGGCGATCCAGGTTTTTTTTCATGTTTTCGGGATAGACGACCAATTTTTCGATGACGCCAGCGAGCCGGTTCAGCGCGAAATCAAGCGTGATGGTCGCGTCTGGACCGATCATGCGCTCGACACTTGAGTGCGAGATATCGCGCTCGTGCCACAGCGCCACGTTCTCCATGGCGGGCATCGCATAACTGCGCACCATTCGGGCAAGGCCGGTCAGGTTTTCGGTCAGCACCGGATTGCGCTTATGCGGCATGGCCGATGAACCCTTCTGCCCTTCCGAGAAGAATTCTTCCGCCTCGTACACTTCCGAGCGCTGCAGGTGGCGGATCTCGATGGCGACCCGCTCAATCGACGAGGCAACCACGCCCAACGTCGCGAAATACATGGCGTGGCGGTCGCGCGGGATCACCTGAGTTGATACCGGTTCCGGGACGAGCCCGAGTTTGGCGGCGACGTACTCCTCTACACGCGGATCGATGTTGGCGAAAGTACCGACCGCGCCCGAGATCGCGCAGGTCGCGATTTCAGCGCGCGCCGCGATCATGCGCGACTTGGCGCGGGCGAACTCGGCGTAGGCCTGGGCGAGTTTCAAGCCGAAGGTGACCGGCTCGGCGTGAATGCCATGGCTACGACCAATCGTCGGCGTCATCTTGTGCTCGAAGGCGCGGGTCTTGAGGGCCGTCAGCAACCGATCCAGCCCTGTAATGATCAGATCACTCGCCCGCACCAGTTGCACGTTGAGACAGGTGTCGAGCACGTCAGACGAGGTCATGCCCTGGTGCACGAAGCGGGCGTCCTCGCCGACGAACTCGGCCAAATGGGTAAGGAAGGCGATGACGTCGTGCTTGGTGACGCGCTCAATGGCATCGATCTTGTTGGCATCGAACTTAGCAGGCCCACCTTTGGCCCAAATGGTCTCGGCTGCACTCTTTGGGATCATCCCGATGTCGGCCATTGCAGTGGCCGCGTGTGCCTCGATCTCGAACCAGATGCGAAAGCGCGTATCTGGCTCCCAGATAGCAACCATTTCGGGGCGGCTGTAGCGCGGAATCATGGGCAGGCCTCATCGGTCAAACGAAATTTGCATCTGAGGCGTACCATTATGGCGCGTTGCAGCAAAACGCCAACCCGTTATGGTTGGGCCAAACGCTTCCCCCCAACCTTTGAACCTTGACGTGGATAACTGGCGATGAAAGCTGATTGCATTGTTCTGGGCGCCGGCATGGTTGGCATTTCGGCCGCCATCCACCTGTTGAAGCGCGGTCGATCGGTCATCCTCGTTGATCGTCGCGGGGCCGCCGAAGAAACCTCCTACGGCAACACCGGCATCATTCAAACCGAAGCCGTGATGCCCTACAAGTTCCCGCGTGAGTTCAAGAAACTCATGCAATACAGCGTCAACGGCGCGCCTGAGGCTCACTGGCACTTTAGCGCGGCGGCTCACTTGGCGCCGTCCCTGTTCAAGTACTGGCAGTACAGCACGCCCGAGCGCGTCGAAGCTTCATCGCAGGCGTTCCGTCCTTTGGCAGCGCTTTGCCTGTCAGAGCACGAAGCGTTCGCACGCGAAGCCGGCGTCGAGGCGATGTTGCGCCGCACCGGCTACCTTCGGCTGTTCCGCGATCAGGCATCCATCGATGCCGCACTTAAAGTAGACGAGCAGACCCGCAACGCGTTTGGCATCAAGTTCACGGCGCTCGATGTTGCAGGCGTGAAAGCGATAGAGCCGCACATCCAAGGCCCGATTGCCGGCGGCATCTTGATGCCGGAGCCTGTCAGCGTTGGCGATCCGGGCGAACTGGGCAAGGCCTATGCTGCCCTGTTCAAGAAGCTAGGCGGTCAGTTCGCAACGGGTGATGCGCGCACGCTTGCCCGCTCGCCGGGTGGCTGGTCGATCGGCAATATGGAGGGCGTGATTGAGGCCCGCGACGTCGTGATCGCGCTTGGCCCCTGGTCAGATGATCTGATGGCGGCACAAGGCATCAAGATTCCGATGTTCGTGAAGCGGGGCTATCATATGCACTTCAAGCCGCGCGGCAACGCGACCCTGGCTCGGCCAATTCTCGACGTGGCCGGTGGTTACTGTCTAACCCCGATGACAAAGGGCATCCGCCTGACCACGGGCGCCGAGTTCACCTGGCGCGACGCGGAGCCAACGCCCGTACAACTCAAGAAGGTCGAGCCAATGGCGCGCGAGATCCTTCCGCTTGCCGACCGGGTTGATCCCGAGCCATGGATGGGTCGCCGCCCCTGCTTACCGGACATGGTGCCGATGATCGGGCCGGTCGTTGGCAAAAAAGGGTTGTGGGCCGATTTCGCGCATCAGCATTGGGGTTTCACGCTTGGCCCCGTGACCGGGCGTTTGCTCGCAGAAATGGTAACCGGTGAAGCAACATTTACCGACCCATTCCCATATCGTACCGACCGTTTCAACTGAGCAGCCCTAGTCGGTAGCGCAGTGTCATCACGCGTGGATGCGGGCGCTCGTTGGATCGTAGAGAGGCTTAACGCTGGCGATCGCATCGTGGCGGTTACCGGCCACTTCGATCTGGAACTTCTGTGCCAGCAACTCTTCGGCTGGCTCGCCAGCCCGGCAAGGCACGTAGCCAAGCCCAATGGCAGCACCTAGCGTATGGCCGTAGGCGCCTGACGTCAGATAGCCAACGACAGCACCGTTCTTGACGATGGTTTCAGTGTGATAGAGCAGTGGCTTGGGATCAATGAGCTTGAACTGGACGAGGCGCTTGGTC
>JANOYV010000033.1:0-13756 GCA_031429105.1 Hyphomicrobiaceae bacterium
CGCCGACGTCACGATCCTCCCGACATTTGCCGACCCGCTGCCGACGATTGCGGCACTCGACGTCGCTGGCGGGCCGAAACTACAAGCAGCCATGGGCCGCGTGGTGTTTTATTGCCGCCCCGTGAATTACCTCGGGTTACCGGCGTTGACCCTGCCCTACGCGCCAGATGGTCATCTGCCGAACGGGTTTCAGTTGGTGGGGCGGCCTTTTTCAGAGGCACTGCTTTTACGGATCGGATCTTCATATCAGCGGACCGTTCGGCCGACCTTTGCCCCGCTTTAGCCACGTTAACGCGCCAGCACTTTTCTGGCATGACCCCATAGCGCGCTAGCGCTTGGGCTGATATGCCTGTGTCAAAAAGCCCCTTAGGAGGACCTTGAATGAAAATGAACCGCCGCCACTTCACCGCCGGCCTGGCTGCCACCGCTGGCGCTGCCGGCTTCCCCCGTATCGCAACTGCACAAACTCCCATTGTGATCAAGTTCAGCCACGTCGTCGCCAACGACACACCGAAGGGCAAAGGCTCGATCCGATTTAAGGAATTGGCCGAGAAGTACACGGCTGGCAAGGTGAAGGTGGAGCTCTATCCGAACTCGTCTCTTTACAAGGACAAGGAAGAGATCGAAGCCTTGCAGTTGGGCGCCGTGCAGATGCTGGCACCGGCAACGGCCAAATTTGCGCCACTTGGGGCCAAGGAGTTCGAAGCGCTCGATTTACCGTTCGCGTTCTCGGGCGACAAAAACTACGAGACAGTCATGAAGGGCGAGCTTGGCCAATGGCTGATGAAAAAGCTCGAACCAAAAGGCATTTCCGGATTAGCCTTCTGGGATAACGGATTCCACATGGTGTCAGCGAACAAGCCGCTCCTTACGCCAGCTGATTTCCAGGGTTTGAAAATCCGCATTTCCGGCTCCAAAGTTGCCGACCAGTATTTCCGGAAACTCGGCTGCAATCCGCAGATCCTGGCTTTCTCAGAAGTATATCAGGCACTTCAAACTGGCGTTGTCGATGGGTGTGAGAACACGGCTTCGAACTACTACACCCAGAAGTTCCATGAAGTGCAAAAGCACATCACAGTCGGCGAACACGCTCACTTGCAGTACGCCGTGATCGTCAACTCGAAGTTCTGGGCATCAATGCCAGCTGACATTCGGGCAAGTGTCGATAAGGCGATGGCGGAGGCAACCGAATATACCAACGGCATTGCACGCCAGGAAAACGCCGATGCGCTTACTGAAATTAAGAAGTCCGGCAAATCGACGATCCATGTATTGACCGCTGACCAACGCAAGGTCTGGCGCGAAGCAATGGCACCGACCTGGATCTGGGCTGAAGGTCGCGTCGGCAAGGAAGTCCTCGACCTGCTGAAGAAAGTCACGGCCTAAGAATTAATAAACTGACCTGGGGACTTTAAGAAGGCTGCTGGGGATGGCGAAATGCATTCCCAGCAGCTTCTACCGGTAAATAAGGGGGGAGCTATGTTGAAATTTTTGGATCACTTAGAAGAGTGGCTGATTGCTACTTTGATCGCAACGGCGACCTTCATAATTTTTATCGCGGTACTGCATCGCTACGGTTCTGCCGTGCCCGTGCTGTTCCCTTATTTGCGCGATATCGACATGTCGTGGGCGCAAGAACTATGCATTTACATGTTCGTCTGGATGGCAAAGTTCGGAGCGGCCTATGGTGTGCGCCAGGGCATTCACGTTGGCGTCGACGTGTTCGTCAACATGATCGCACCTGAGAAACGCAGGCCGGTTATCTTGTTCAGCTTGCTGTGCGGCGCTTTCTTTACCGGCATTGTCGGCTCGCTGGGCGCCTACTTCGTGCACGGCATGTATCTCGCTGGCTCGCACTCTAACGATCTCGAAGTCCCGATGTGGATCGTCTATCTTGCGGTCCCGCTTGGCTCCTATCTGATGTGCTTCCGCTTCTTGCAAGTCGCTGTGGCCTACATCCACACTGGTGAGTTGCCGCATCACGACCACACCGCCGTCGCTGGCCTGGAAGACACCAAACCGTTGGAACTTGCACGATGACAACCCCCGCATTACCAGACAGCACCGCTCCAGCCGCCCCACGCGGTGGTGGTTTCATCGCCTTCCTATTGATCGCTGTGCCGCTCGCCATCGTGGCCCTCGCGTTTGCAGCTAAGTTCGGAGTGATCAACTTATCGCCCGGCGCGCGCGTCGGCACGATCTTTGCGCTGCTGCTTGCCATGATGCTGACAGGGATGCCGATCTCAATCGCACTTGGCCTCACCGTCTTGACTTACATCTTTACGCTGACGACGCTGCCCGTCGAAGCGGTGGCGTTGAAACTTTTTACCGGCATCGAGAAGTTCGAGATCATGGCGATCCCGTTCTTCATTTTGGCCGGTAACTTCCTGACGCACGGCGGCGTCGCCCGCCGCATGATCAACTTTGCAACCTCACTCGTCGGCCATTGGCACGGTGGACTGGCACTTGCCGGTGTCATCGCGTGCTCGCTGTTCGCCGCTGTCTCGGGCTCAAGCCCAGCAACGGTGGTTGCGATCGGCTCGGTTGTGTTGCCAGCGATGGTCGCGCAAGGGTTCCCGAAGCACTTTGGCGCCGGCGTCATCACCACGTCGGGCTCACTCGGCATTCTCATTCCACCATCAATTCCGATGGTGATTTACGCCGTTTCGACCAACACATCAGTCGGCGCGCTGTTCATGGCAGGCGTTGTCCCCGGACTGATGCTTGCCTTCTTGCTTGGCCTGACGACATGGCGCCTTGCTCGGAAGAACGGCTATCCGCGGCTCACGCCCGAAGGTGAACGCACCAGTGGTCAGGCCACAGCATCAGCTTTTGGCGGCCTCTTGATTTGCGCCATTATCACGACATTCCCGCTGTTCCTCGGCTGGGTCTTTGGTTTGGTGACAGCTCCACAATCGCTGCTGATGCTGTTTACTGGCGACGTCGGCGGGTTCTTAGGAACGACGAACCGGTTTAACATCGCGAACGGCTTCGCGATGTTCTTGGCGTCGATTGCCTGGCTGGTGTTTGCCGGCTTCTTGTTCCCCAAGCGCCTTGGCATGGGCTTTCTCAAGTTCGAAGCACTGCGAGTCTGGAACGCTTACTGGGTTAGCATCTGGGGTCTGTTGCTGATCGTCATCGTTATTGGCGGTATCTACTCAGGCTTGTTCACGCCAACCGAAGCTGCCGCCATGAGCGCCGTCTACGCGTTCTTCATTGCGGTCTACGTCTACAAGGATCTCAAGCTATCCGACGTGCCGCGCGTGCTGCTCGATAGCGCTTCGATGAGCGCCATGCTGCTCTACATCATCACCAACGCCGTGCTGTTCTCGTTCGTGATGACGTCAGAAGGCGTGCCGCAAACGATGGCGGACTGGATCATCTCGCAGGGCTTCGGCTGGATCGGCTTCCTGCTGGTGGTCAACATCTTGTTGCTGCTGGCTGGCAACGTAATGGAACCGTCATCGATCATTTTGATCATGGCGCCGATCTTGTTTCCGGTTGCCATGAAGCTTGGCATCGACCCGGTCCATTTCGGCATTCTGATCACGGTCAACATGGAAGTGGGCCTGTGCCATCCACCGGTCGGATTAAACCTGTATGTCGCGTCTGGTATAACCAAAATGGGCATCACTGAGTTGACGGTCGCAGTTTGGCCCTGGCTAAAAACCATGCTGATGTTCCTGGTCGTTGTCACCTATTGGCCGGGGCTCTCGCTTTGGTTGCCAAAAGCACTCGGCATGATGTAGAGGCGCGCGAACCACGCGGCAGCCGCGATCACTTCGCAATTGTCTGAATTGAGATTTGCCATAAGATCTGCAGAAGCTGCATACACAGCTTCTGCAGATTTTTTTTAGGGCTACGTCCATGAGCGATCTGATCGGCATTCCATGCCTGTTTATGCGCGGCGGCACCTCGCGCGGGCCGTTCTTCAACGCCAAAGACCTGCCAGCCGACATTGCGACCCGCGATCGTGTGCTGCTTGCAGCCATGGGCTCGCCGGACGTGCGCCAGATCGACGGTCTGGGCGGCGCCGATACTGTGACGAGCAAAGTTGCGATTGTTTCCAGATCAACCCGACCCGGCGTCGACCTCGACTATTTGTTTGCCCAAGTCGATATCAACAAGCCACTCGTTGATACGGCGCCGTCGTGCGGCAACATGCTGGCGGGCGTTGCACCGTTCGCGATTGAAACCGGAATGATCAGGGCCACCGACGGTGAAACCCGGGTGATGATCTTCAACGTCAATACCGAGGCCCGTATCGAGGCCCTTGTGCAAACCCCTGGCGGTCAAATGCGCTATTCGGGCGAGGCTCGGATTGCCGGCGTACCTGGAACGGGTGCCCCGATCATCTTGAACTTCATGGATGTGGTCGGGTCGGTCTCGGGGAAGCTGCTGCCGACCGGCAATGTGCGCGATGTGATCGAGGGTGTCGAGGTCACCTGCATCGACGTCGCCATGCCGATGATCCTGATGCGGGCCAGCGACTTTGGATTAGAGGGCACCGAAAATCGTGGCCACTTCGATGCCAACAAGGCGCTATTTGCCCGCGTCGAAAAAATCCGCCTGGAGGCTGGTCGTCGGATGGGCTTCGGTGACGTTACAGACAAGGTCATCCCGAAGGTCGGGCTGCTATCGCGCGCACGCACAGCAACAGGCACGATCACATCGCGATACCTAACGCCGCATACTCTGCATCAGGCGCATGCCGTCACGGGCGCGGTTTGTGTCGCCAGTGCCTGCGCCGTCGTTGGCTCTATTGCACACGAGCTGGCGCGACCCGACCCGGCCAACCCGCGCACCATCTGGATCGAACACCCCTCGGGCGAGGTTGACGTACTGCTAAAGACCACCGGCACCGGCGCCGACATGGATGTGGTCGCTGGCGCTCTGCGCACCGCGCGCCCGATTATGCGCGGCGACGTTTTGGTGCCAGCCAGCCTTTGGCAAAAAGCATAGTGGAACGACGGCTTTTAACGTGAAGGGTTCTGGCAAGGCTTTCACCGTAGTGTTCTCGAAAACTGAAACGCAAAAGGGGAGCCGTTTGGCTCCCCTTTTGCGTTGCGTACTCTGCCCAAAATGGAAGAAGGGCCGCAACTTGCGTTGCGACCCTTCTCTTTGAAACTCAGCCGCTAGGCTGCCTGAACAATTGGCAGAGGGGGCTTCTTGTCCTCCTCGTGTTCGGCTCCAGAGCGGAGTGCAATGCCGATGTAGCGAACTCGTCCTGCTATTCTGGCTTTCTGTACACCTAGTTCACCAAATTCACGCCCGAAGGTTGGCAATGCGAGTGGTTCCTTGACCTGCTCCTCACACCAAGCACAGTAGTCCTCGTACAAACCGGTAGCGGTAATACTCGAACCATCCTGCGCGTCAATCTTCTCCTTGTAAAAGCGCTCCACATCCGTTTCGGGAGCAATCATCTTCGGTGCTGTCTTATTGTCGTTGGCACTGGCGACCCGTGGCTTCACCACTGCGATCATCGGTGCCGCTGGCTGAGCCAATGCTGCCTGCGCAACAATCGGCTGCTGTACCGTCATGATCGTTGCCATGGCCGGAGCCGCAGGCGCTTCACGATCATAGAGACGCCACTGACTGAAGGCGATGTACATGCCGAAACCCGAACCAACTTCCAAGAGCAATGCGACGAAAATCGACATTGCCGTCTGAATATCTTCCATGGTCGCGGTCGGCATGAACTTCTTTAACAGCGCAAGCAGCACAGCGGCCTGCGGATCTGCTTCGGTCGACTTTCCACCACCGCTCTGACCGATCTTCTCGGTTAGATCACTGGCCTTCGCTCCAAGCTTTGCAGCCTGCTGGCCAGATGCCAACTCAGCGTTCAAAGCATGCACGCTTTGGCAGAAGTCGCGCTGCGACTTGCCATTCATCAACGTACACCCGTTGGTCCAACTCCACTCGCGGCGATTTTTTGCACCGTCGAGCTCAGCTTGCACGGTCAAAGCCGGGCGATGCTGAGGGATCCAGGCCAGCTGATCGTTAGTACGCTTCAGCTCCGTCTGGAGATCCTTGTAGGACTGGGCACCGACAGCGCGCTGACCGGACGAGTCCGAGCGATTCAGGGCAGCATGCCCCAACGCCGATGTCATTGCGTAAGCCGTGACCACAACCCAAACCACTGCAGACGCAGCCGCTTGCGACCACATCTTATTGCGAATAGCGGCGAAGAAGAAAAATGGCACTAGCGCCTTCATGCAATCGGCCGCCGCGCTGGCCGATCCATATATTACTCCATCAAGCTCGGTCTTACCGAGACTGTATCCAAATCGATAGTTCATAGCAGCCGACACGGCGAGTAATACGCCAGCTGCAAGAACCCCTAGCACGCCCAGAGCGTGTCTCATTGCCCTCTCCATTTCAGGGGGCCCATCCAAAAACCAACAAGTTGAACGAGCATTGTCCACAGTGATCGAGAATGCGATTTTCCAGTTGGAACCAGCCATTCGGCTGCCCGAATTTCTGCATGCGTTCTAATCCGATGTGAGCTCCGGCTTGTTACTTCTGTTGCTATTCCCCAACAGCAACAGACAAGACCGGCATCGAGCCGACGAGCATCAACCTTACCTGGACACATGTACCCGAGATTGCCGCGCACTGATGCGTATCGCCGCTAGATTGCACCTGTGCAAAACAATGATCGAGTCGAACCAAACAAGGGACGCAATACAAATTACCGGTTCTCTCAGCGTCAGAAACTAAGCGATTCGAAGAATTTAGTAATGCTTTCAGTTGTGTAGGCGTCTCATTGTTTGAGCGGATGGGTTGCTCAGGCAATTATCCCATTTGACGTTCACACAAGTTGTCCCCAAAACTCGATGAGTTTTTGCACCGGTTATCCCCAGCCATCGCACTTATGCACAGCATCCAGACGTCGATTGACACCTTGCACGCTAGATATAGTGTTGCAGAGACATCCGTCTGTTTCAGCGAAATTTGGCGCCGCAAATCAGACATGTTGTATTTCGGCACACGACCTAACGATCCGAAGTGCGTCTCATCCGTCACTAATCGGCCAACGGTTTGTTACATGTTCGTTCCAACGGCAGTGACAGGGGAGCAGCACATTCAGGAATTGAGCAAACATTCGCCTAGCTTCTCTGCCACTCTAGAAATGCCTTTTCGCGGTTTCTAAAGGCATCCATGAATTTTTTTATTCGCCGACTGCCGCGCTTATGCTCGACCTCGCATTATCCGCGATGTCACTCAAAATGGAACAACACTTGCACTTTCGTTGTTCAACCTAGACGCCCGCGGGACTAACGGGGTAAGTCTATCGTCCGTAGGGGAATTGTGTTCCACCCGTATCGGCGCCAGAGACTTAGTGGAGTTTTTTGTCATGCGTGCAGTCACAGTGAGTGCGATCGCACTCGCGAGCGTTGGCTCAGCGGTATATTTCATGCCGGGTGAAACGAATGGACACAAGGCGGCGGACCAGCTCGCTGCTGTAACAATGATAGCGACCAATCGCACGCCGCTGCCGACCACGAACCCAGAGCCGCCCGCCGCTGCTTCGAGCAAAACAACAGCACCGGCCCAACCTCGCGTCTTTTCACCAGATCGCCCCTTGACCGGGCAAGCATTGCTGGCACCGGTTGTGCCCCCAGGTGTGCCCAAGGAAAAGGTGGCATCTGTTATCACGCCGCCGCCGGTGACATCATTTATTGCGCCGGTTACCACGAAACCGGCAGACATCGGCCAGCGCAAACTGTCATCATCGCGTCCAGCCGATGAAGATGCCCGCCGCGAACTAGTGCGCGATCTTCAGCGCGAGTTAAAGCGCGTCGGCTGTTTTGACGGCGAAGTAAACGGCACCTGGAACCCTCTTACCAAGAAGGCGATGATAGCGTTCACGGATCGGGTCAATGCGACCTTGCCGCTCGACGAACCAGATTACATCTTGCTGACCCTCGTCCAGGGGCATGGGTCACAGGCCTGCGGTAAGTCTTGTCCGGCAGGACAAGCCTACAATGAGGACGGCAGGTGTCTGCCACGGGCGATCGTTGCGCAAAAAATCAAAAGATCGACGGACAAAACAGCGTCTGCCGCACTCGACTCACAATCGAACCCTGTCGTGGCAAGCGTTGCCAAACCGCTGCCGACGCCGAAGATTGCAAGTGCATGGTCAACGGTCGTGACAGCAACGCCAACGGCGCCCGAGACCACTACGCGCCCGGTACCATCATTGCCGGGTCGAATGGCGATGGGCGCACCAGTTGACGCGCCTACCGCCCTGGCGCCCGTAATCGACACGACGAAATCCGATATCGCTCGCCGCAAAGCTGACCTCATTGAGGCAGAGCGCAACAGTACTGCCGATACTGAGCGCCAAATGCGACAAGCCGATGCACAAGCGCGTCGAGCCAATGAAACCGCCAAGCTCAAGAAGAGCCAGATCGCACAGTTAGATAGCGCAGCAAGCGGCATTGCAGCGGTTGCCCCCGTCACCCCGTCATTGACGAAACCGCAGATTTCCGAGAAGCGGGCCAAAGAGACTGAGGCGCCCAATTTCGCACGTGCGCCGCTTCCCCCGGGATACACTGTGAGCCAAGCGCCGATCTACCGCGCTCCAGCGCCACGATTCCTTCCGCCGCCGTATACGGTCGGCAGGCTTGCGGTAGCAGCCCCTAGGCCGAGCTACGCAGCCGAACCCCGCCGTTGGACGCGATCAATTTTTTCCGACGTGACGCGGATGCGTTGAGGCGGCCTTTCGATTGCGTCGAACCGGCATCCAATTTGTAAATGCACGCCCGCTGCGGATCGCGTCAGTATGGGGTGCTTCAACTGGTGGTGCACACTTCCGTCGTTGGCACCCATGACGTATTGTTCTGCTGAAGATCGCACTCTGCCATGACCACGCCCATGTGCGTATTCATGCACACCTTTTGCCCCAGCAAGTAGGCATGGCCGCGAAACAGGCAGCGACAGGGAATGACGTTGCCATCGCCACCAATCACACCGTGGAACGGCGATGACTTCCATCCTGGTGGCGGTGCTTGTTGAACGGGCGGCTCTACGCCCCCTTGAGACTGCCCAGCGGCTGGCAAGCACAGTCCACCAACGATAAATGTCAGCAGGGAGGTCACTTGCGCCGCCGACGACAAGCGCCGAACCGTAGTATCCAGGTGGATGAACATCCGCATGTGCGTGCCCCACTCCTATGACGTGCGGCTGAGCCTAATCCAAAAAAATGTACCTGTCATGTGAGCCCTGCAAGCGGGGCACTGGCCCCATCAGACGCCAGTCATGGCGGCAGCAATCAATCCCAGATTGTGGCGCATCATGTCGAGATAGGTCGATGCCGGCCCACCCGTTTTGGACAATGCATCGGAATACAACGTCCCACCCGCCTTGACCTTGGTTTCACGCGCGATCTGCTCGATCAGCCGCGGGTCAGAGACGTTTTCAACAAACAACGCCGAAACCTTTTCCTTGCGGATTTGGTCGATCAGTTTTGCCACGTCCTTGGCCGACGCTTCAGCATCGGTTGATATTCCGCGTGGTGCTAAGAATTTCACGCCGTAAGCGGCAGCAAAGTAGCCAAACGCATCATGCGAGGTAATGACCTTGCGTTGGCTTGCCGGAACAGCTGCAATACGTGCTTTGATCTCGCCGTCAAGTTTGACAATCTCAGCGGAATAGTCGGCGGCGTTCATCGTGTAGGCAGCACAGCCTGTCGCATCGGCTTTGCATAAGCCATCACGAATATTCGTGACGTAGACGACAGCATTCAGCGCATTTTGCCAAGCATGCGGATCCTGTTTTCCGCCGTGATCATGGCCGTGACTATCGGGCTTACCAGCTTCATCTTTGATCTTAATCGTTTTGACAGCCTTCGATGTGGCGATCACCACGCCCTTCGAGCCAGACGATTGGATCAATCGCTCGATCCAGCCTTCGAACTTCAGTCCATTCTGAAAAATGATCTGCGCCTTGGCGAGTTCGGCCGCGTCCGCCGGGGTCGGCTGATAGACGTGCGCATCGCCCTCAGGCGCGACCAGTGTCTTGATCACAATACGGTCGCCGCCGACCTTGGCGACCATGTCGCCCAAGATCGAGAAGGTCGCAACTACTTTCAATTTCTCCTGCGCGGTAGCCGGGGCTGCCGACACCAGTAAACCAAGCAGCAAGGCTGCACTCCTGAGATAGGACATGTGAACTCCTTTTGTCTAATTAAGCCGAACGGTGCCGTTGGGGCACAAAATTCCAAATCGCACCGCTCACGGGACCGACCAGCAGGGACAAGAAATACAACACCCCGGCACTCATGATGATCGACGGGCCAGATGCCAGTGACAGGTGGTAGGAGACCAACAATCCGGAAATGCTGGACGCAATGGCGATGGCGATTGCCGCCAACAACAGCGTATCGAGATCCCGGCTCCAGAAGCGGGCAGCTGCTGCCGGCAGCATCATGATACCGACCGCGAGCAACGTGCCCAGCGCTTGGAATCCGGCTACTAAATTCAGCACCACCAGGACCAGAAACGCAAAATGCGCGATGGCGCCGGGACCACGCGCGACGCTGAGGAACGAAGGATCGACGCATTCGGCAATCAACGGGCGAAACACCAGCGCTAAGATGATTAAGCTCGTCGTTGCGGCCGCGCCCAGGAACAGCAGTGCCGGATCGTCAAGTGCCAACACGGTGCCAAACAACACGTGCATCAAGTCAACGCTTGAGCCTTTCGCGCTGACGATCAATACGCCAAGCGCCAGTGAAATAAGGTAAAACGCTGCAAGACTTGCATCCTCTTGCAAGGCAGTCGTTCGCGCGACGAGCCCAGCCGACAGCGCGACCACGAGACCAGCAATAATGCCGCCAATCGTCATCGGCACGATGCTCAGGCCGAACAACAGAAAGCCGATCGCGGCCCCGGGCAGGATCGCGTGCGCCATGGCATCCCCGATCAAACTCATGCGGCGCAACATCAAGAACACGCCGACAGGAGCTGCACTGATCGAGATCGCCAGCGATCCGGCCAGCGCGCGGCGCATGAAGGCGTAGTCCACAAACGGGGCGAGCAGCAGGTCATACGGTGTCATGATGCGATCCGCGGCTCACACCAGGGTGCGGTGTCGTCCCAGGCTTCTGCCATGGCACGAGCCCGCAACTGATTGGCCGCCGTCACAACGCTTTTTGATTGCCCCCACGCAACCACTTCGCGCGCAAGCATCAGCGCCTGCGGAAACCGATCTTTCACCAGATCGAGGTCATGCAGAACAGCGATCACAGTGCGCTTCTCGCCGTGCCAGCGCTCAATGACAGTCATAAGATCGGCAGCAGTTTTCGTGTCGATCGCGGTGAATGGCTCGTCGAGCAGTATGAGCGGGCTGTCCTGCACCAAGACGCGGGCAAACAACACGCGCTGGAGTTGCCCACCCGACAGCGTGTTGAGTTGGCGTGTCTCGAATCCGGTGAGACCGACCGCCGCCAATGCGCGCGCCACGCGGTCGTTGTCCTCTCGCCGCAGTCGACCGAAGGCTCCGATTGTCGACCACAATCCCAAGCAGGCAAGTTGCTGCACGGTGATCGGAAACGATCGGTCAATGGTTGCTTGCTGTGGCAGATAGGCAATGGCACCGGGCGCGATCCCATTCAGGGCAATGCGCCCATGGATCGGCTGCAAGACGCCGACAAGGCCTTTTAGCAGGGTGCTTTTACCGCTGCCGTTCGGCCCGACAATTGCTGTCAAACTGCCAGATGCGATTTCGCCGTCGAGATGATGCACTGCCGGGTGCCCCTCGTAGCCCAGGGTCACATTCTCGAAACGGACGCTTGGTGCGGCGGAGGTTAGCACTGCATCAGCTCCACATGGCCCAGAACAATAGCAGCCACACGAACCCCGAGAGGCTGCCTGCAACCAACAACCGCGAGCTGATCCCGGCGTACATCATACTTTCGCGCCTAATTCTGATTCAGTCGGCCAACCGACAGCGGCAATGGCTTAGCGCATCGGAAGCGCTTCGATATTAAATGTTATACTATCACACTAACGTATCTTTCCGGTGTGTGAAAGCTAAAATTTTTAGCACGTGCTGCGCTTCACTGGCGATCATGTCTCGCCTGCTCATGGCCCGATAGACAGAGTGCACGGCCACTGGTACGACATGCTATATCCAACGGAATACGGGATCGCCGATGCGTCGTTACCAGATCTTCGGGCTCGTTACCGCAGCGCTTGTAGGATTGGGTGGTACGGCGCGCGCAGCCGACGTGACCGTGTTCGCAGCTGCCAGCCTCACCAATGCGCTCCAGGATATTGGTCGGGCCTATGAGCAGACGACGTCGGCTCGGGTCACATTTTCATTTGCCTCTTCCTCGACCTTGGCAAAGCAGATCGAGGCGGGCGCGGCCCCCGATATCTTCATCTCGGCCGATGATGATTGGATGAATTATTTGGCTGCCAAAAAAGCCATCAAGCAAGACACGCGGGTGGCGCTTCTCAGCAATCGATTGGTCGTGGTCGTGCCGGCGAATAGCTCAGTCGTGCTCGACATAAAGATTGGCGCGGACTGGCTCCGCGCTTTGCCGCCCGGCCGGATTGTAACTGGAGATCCAGCCAACGTGCCGGTTGGCAAATATGCGCAGCAAGCGTTGATGAAACTTGGAATTTGGGATCAGATCGCCCCCCGCCTCGTGCGCGCCGACAATGTACGTAGTGCCCTAGTCCTGGTGGAACGCGGGGAAGCGGCGGCCGGGATCGTCTATGCGACTGACGCAGCGATCTCCAAAAGTGTGAAAGTGGCAGGCCTCATTCCAGAAGACGCGCACAAACCGATCAGCTATCCGATGGCCATTACCGCTGGATCTAAGAGCCCCGATACCGAGCGGTTCTTTGCATTTCTGACGAGCCCGGCGGCAAAATCGATCTTCACGCGTTTTGGTTTTACCAGCCGATGACGATCTTTGATTTATCACCGATCGAGATCGAGGCCCTGGTGCTGAGCCTCCGCGTCGCATTGATCGCGTCGGCGCTTTGCCTTGTGCCAGCGATAGGGGTCGCATGGCTGCTCGTGCGCAGCCGCATGCCTGGCAAGATCATCCTCAATGTCCTGGCACATGCGCCGCTGGTGCTGCCGCCGGTCGTCATTGGTTATCTATTGCTCCTGACCTTTGGCGTGCGTGGGCCCGTCGGCGGCTGGCTGAACGACACGTTCGGCATCCGCCTCGTCTTTTCGTCGGCTGGCGCGATTTTGGCCGCCGCCGTGATGGCTTTCCCCTTAACCGTGCGGGCGGTCAAGCTGTCGCTCGAAGCGGTTGATCAGGGCTTTGAGTTTGCCGCACGCTCGCTAGGCGCATCCCGCCGCGACGCGTTTTTAACCATTACGCTGCCACTCATGCTGCCGGGGATCTTGTCCGGCCTATTGATGGCGTTCGCCGCGAGCCTCGGCGAGTTTGGTGCGACGATCACTTTTGCCTCCAACGTCGAAGGCCAAACGCGGACATTGCCACTTGCGATCTATACGGCAACGCAGATGGCCGATGGCGATGCCATTGCCTTGCGCCTTGTCATTCTCGCGATCCTGTTGTCGTTGATCGCCCTTACCCTGTCGGAATTGGCCGAGCGTTGGGCACGCAGAACGATCTACGGCACATGATCGAGATCAACTTCAAAAAGCGCTACCCGGGGTTACTGCTCGATGTTGCGGTGTCGGCCCCAGC
The DNA here is from genome assembly GCA_031429105.1 of Hyphomicrobiaceae bacterium. Lineage (GTDB taxonomy): Bacteria > Pseudomonadota > Alphaproteobacteria > Rhizobiales > Hyphomicrobiaceae > JAKFWF01. The sequence goes on from JANOYV010000033.1 coordinate 13,685, forward strand.
ACAGGGCATTACGGCGCTGTTTGGTCGAAGCGGCGCGGGCAAGACCTCGATCATCCAGGCCGTCGCCGGTGC
>JANOYV010000034.1:0-31814 GCA_031429105.1 Hyphomicrobiaceae bacterium
ACTCCCGCTTCTCCTCGTGCGTTAGTTTGCGGGCTTCCTCGACAATGGCTGTGAAACGCTTGTTCATGAGCCGAACCTTACCACAATTTTTTGCAGGCTGGGAGGCCCGACTCACACTTTCCCCAACACAGCCTTCACTTCGGCAGGCGTGTCGAAATCCTCAGGAATGCCGTTGAGACCCAGGCGTTTGAACAGTGCGCCCATCGACGGCATCGCGGTGATGACGGCGAACGGTACGGCAACGAGATAGCCAGCCGTCAACGGCAAGCTCCACCAGAAAGCGGTTGGTGACACGGCGTAAAGACCACCACACACGATCACGCCGAATGCCAGTTGCGGCCACAGATCCGAGATCGCCGTGCGCCAGGAGATTCCATAGGCATCGCGGGTTTGACCACCCCAGGTCACCGACCTACCGAACGCCAGTCCGATCATGAAGATCGTGGTGCGGATGGTCGAGACGGCGCCTTGCAGAAACGAGAACACGATCTCGATCACAGCACTCACGGCAAACCGCAGCGGCCCACCGTACCGTGCAACGCCACCCTTGGTCAGCATTGCATCGGCCAATCCGGCAATCTTTGGCGATAGGTACATTAAGAAGAACGTCACGTAGAGGAAGGCCGCCAACCCGCTTGGGAAATCGACGACGCTTTGTGCCTGCCACGCGGCAATCGGCGAAAGGCCGATCATCAGCGTCCAGGCCGGGATGCCGAGGAACATCAGGATCGCCCAGACCAACTGGAACCGGCTCATTGCATAGAGCCCTGGCAAGTCGAGCAACTTCACATACTGCATATTACCCTGGCACCAGCGCACATCGCGCTTGGCGAAATCGAGCATTGTCGGTGGGTTTTCCTCCCAACTGCCATCCTCGATCGGGAGCACACGAACTTCGTAGCCCGCTCTGCGCATCAAGGTCGCTTCGACCTGATCGTGTGACAGCACGTGCCCGCCGAGCGGCGGGTTGCCGGGCAAAATCGGCAAATGGCATTGCTCGACGAACGGCTTGATGCGGACCAGCGCGTTATGCCCCCAGAACGGGCCACACTCGCCCACCCACCAGGACTGCCCCATCGTGTACGTGCGCATGCCATGGCGCATGCCGAACTGGAAGATGCGCGCGAACATGCTGGACGACGGCATACCGACAACGAGGCTTTGCAGAATGCCAAGACGGGGATGGGCCTGCATCATGCGGGTCAAGCAAACGATCGATGGTCCCGACATCAAGCTGTCGGCGTCGAGCGGCAGCATCAGCTCGTAGTTGCCCCCCCACTGCTCGCAGAATTCACGTACGTTGCCAGCTTTGAAACCGGTGTTGACCGTGCGTCGGCGATAGACGATGCGGCCCGGCTCACCCACCTCGGCAGCCCACGCTTTGGCGGCCGCATCTTCGGCATCTGCAACGGCTGGATCATTGGTGTCACTCAAGACAAAATAGTCGAACTGTTTGCCCTCGCCCGTCGCATCGACGCTGGCCTTCACCGTCCGCAATCGCAGGAACGCACGGACTGGGTCTTCATTGCGCAGTGTCATCATGATCGCCGTGCGCACCGTGATCGGCGTGGACAAGTCACCAGCTGCGGCAAACGGCGCGACCTGCTTCATCGGATCGTAAGCGATGTGCAGCAGCCAGAATCCGATGACCGAGTTCCAAAAACCTAACACTGTCCACGGACTGCCAATTGCGAACGCGACGAACAGCACAAAGTCGAGGATCGTCCAACCGCCAGCACCCAGCACATGGGCGACGCCCCACATGAACAGCAGCCACGTCACGATGTTGAGGCCGGCGACCAGCATGCGGCGGGAGCGAAGTTCATCCATGGACTGGATGCCGGTCGGCGTAGTAAGCACGAACTTCGCGTTGCCTGTTGGCATCGGGGCTGAAACGCCCTGACCGTCGGTCATCTGAACTATCCTTCGTATCGGCTTGATTGGGTGTCTGGAAAACGAATGGCGGGCTCAGCTACCACATCATCGGCCCGTGCGCTCTGGTATGTTGCGCCCGGCAAAGTTGAGCTGCGGCCTGAAACCATTGCCGAACCGGGCCCAAACGAAGTGCTGGTCGCAACTTCGTTTAGCGGCGTCAGCAGAGGCACCGAGCGGCTGATCATGGCGGGGAAAGTGGGTCAGACTGAGTGGGAACGAATGCGCGCGCCCCTTCAATCGGGCGCGTTTCCATTCCCGGTAAAATATGGCTATTGCGCGACTGGAATTGTGCTTGCCGGGGATAAGTGCCTCATCGGCAAACCGGTCTTTGTGTTGCACCCACATCAAGACCGCTTTGTTGCGCCAGCCGCAATGGCGACGGTGATACCGGACGGCGTTTCGCTCAGGCGTGCGACGCTTGCAGCCAACATGGAAACGGCCCTCAACGCGCTGTGGGATTCGGGCGCTGCCCCCGCTGACCGCATCGTGGTTGTCGGCGGTGGCATTGTCGGGCTGCTCGTCGGATATCTGGCGGCCAAGTTGCCGGGCGCGCAGGTGACGCTGGTTGATGTGGCTGCCGAGCGCGCATCCCTCGCCACTGCGCTTGGCATGGCGTTCACGTCGCCAGACAAAGCACCAGCCGACGCTGACGTTGTGTTCCACACCAGTGCGACGGCACCGGGCCTTGCGACCGCCATTGGTGCTGCGGGTCTCGAAGCGACGATCATCGAGCTATCCTGGTACGGTGATGGCAATGTGCCAGCTCCACTTGGCGGGGCATTCCATAGCCGTCGCTTGAAGCTCATTTCATCGCAAGTGGGTCACGTGTCTGCTGGACGCCGTGCCCGTTGGGACTATCGTCGCCGCCTCGAAGCCGCCTTGATGCTTCTCCAAGACGCCGCGCTCGATGCGTTGATTACGCAAGAAATCGCGTTCGACGACGCAGCCCTTCAACTACCAAACCTGTTAGCGCACGATGCTGTGGGACTTGCCCCCGTCATCAAATACTGAATGCTGCCCACCACTCTTGGAGATTCAACCGATGTTCGCCGTTGAAGTTCGTGATCGCATTATGATTGCCCACTCGCTACCCGATCCATTTTTCGGGCCAGCGCAGCATATGCACGGCGCGACCTTCGTCGTTGACGTCGCTTTTTTCCGCGAGAAGCTGACTAAGCAAAATGTCGTCGTCGATATTGGCGCAGCACTTACCGTGCTCAATAAAACGCTCAAACCGTTGAGTTACCAGAACCTCGACATGCTGCCGGAGTTCAAGGGCAAGCTGACGACAACCGAATTCTTATGCAAGTACGTGTTCGATGCGATGGCAGCCGCCGCCAAGGATGGCGCCCTCGGTGCCGATGGCAAGGGTCTCTCGAAGATTCGCGTCACCCTGCACGAGACCGACCTCGCCCGCGCGCTGTACGAGGGTCCCGTCGGTGCCTGAGACAGCGAACGTGCTTGATGTTGCCTTCGCCATTCCCGGCGACCTGATGCTGCAGACAGGTGGTTATGCCTATGATCGCCGTGTGCTGGACTTGCTGCAGGGCGATGGCATCGACATAACGCACGTGCCGTTGCCGCGCGCGTTTCCAAAGCCATCCGGCATGGATCTGTGCACGACAGCGCAAGTGATTGCGGCGTTGCCGAAGACGACTGTGGTGCTGGTCGATGGTCTGGCTTACGGTGCATTTTCGGTCGGCACCCTGGCTGCCATTCCAAATCGAATTGTCGCGCTGGTGCATCATCCCTTGGCGTTCGAAACCGGCATCGGCACTGATCGTGCGGCGGCCCTTCTGGCGAGTGAAACAACGGCGTTGGCACGTGCCAACCACATCGTCGTGACGAGCTCGATGACGGCAGCCCTTCTGCAAGCGCACCTTGCCGTTCCAGCGGACAAGATCACGGTTGCGATTCCTGGCACCGATCCCGCGAAGCGAGCAACCGGCACTGGTCAGCCCTTGCAGCTGTTGGCGGTTGGTTCGGTCGTCCCGCGCAAGGGCTATACGGTGTTGATCGCGGCGCTGCATGCGCTCGAAAGCCGAGACTGGCATTTGACGATCGCAGGCGCTACCCGCGATCCGCAAGAGCTGGCGCTGGTGGAGGCGGCAATTGCATCGTCTGGCCTCGGCGATCACATCACACTCGCTGGCGCCGTCGATGATGCAGCGCTTGAACGCTTGTACGGTACCGCCGATATTTTCGTCATGCCCTCGCTGTTCGAGGGCTATGGCATGGTGCTGGCCGAAGCCATGGCGCGCGGGCTGCCCATCGTTTGCACGACTGGCGGAGCGGCCGCAGAAACAGCGCCAGACGGGGCTGCGGTCAAAGTTCCACCGAGTGATGCCGCAGCGTTCGCAGCTGCGCTTACGCGGGTGATGGGAGATACGGCGCTGCGCCAACAGCTATCCGACGCCTCGTGGGCTGCTGGTCAAACGCTCCCGCAATGGACCGACACGGCGCGCATCATTGCCGGCGTACTGAAGGACGTCGCCCGATGAGTTTTTCGCCCGAATGGCTGGCCCTGCGCGAACCAGCCGACCACGCGTCGGTCAACGCGAAAATACGCGATGCACTTCGTGCGCACTTTGTTGATGCAAAATCCATTCGTGTCGTCGATCTAGGCTGTGGTGCTGGCTCCAACTTGCGCGGCATGTGGAGTGCGCTCGGACCACAACAGCAGTGGACGCTGGTCGATTACGATGCCAAACTTTTAGCGGCAGCAAAGTCCAGGCTAACAGCTTTTGGCAATGGCAAGCCGGTCGCCAATGACGCCCTTCGTCTTTCGATGCCACGCGGCTGCGCCATCGACGTGACCTTCAAACAAGCCGACCTTTCAACCGGCAGTTTTGAAGGTGTCATCGATGGTGCCGACCTCATTACCGCAGCCGCGTTGTTCGATCTGATTTCGGCGCGCGTGATTAACCAGTTGGTCCAAGCCATCGTTAAAAACCGCCAAACATTCTTCACGGTTTTGACCTATGATGGCATTGCTTCCTGGCTACCAGGTCACCCCACCGACAATGCGATGCGGGAGGCCTTCAACAGCCACCAGCGTGGCGACAAAGGGTTTGGACAGGCCTTGGGTCCAGCCGCAACGGAGGCCCTGGCAGAGGCCTTCCAGGCCCACGGTTATCGCGTTGTGCGCGGCAAGAGTCCTTGGGTGCTTGATCGCTCATTTTTGCAACTCCGCCGTGAACTCGATCAAGGGTTCGCCGGTGCGGTGCGCGAGACCGGCCAAGTGCCCGAGACGGACATCGATAGCTGGCTCGCGGCACGCCTTTCCAGCGATGACGCCGTGACGGTTATTGGGCATGAGGATTTACTGGCTGTACCGGCCTAAAACCTGCGCCTTAGAGTTAATCTTAAAACACTTCCAACCTACTGATTTAGAACGATTATTTGTTGACATGTGCAGTCGGAGTTGGCTTGGTGTATGCGCCTCACCTGATGACTGCACAGGATTCCACAGCGATGATCAAAAAAGCTCCGCAGGGGCGACGTGAACCGTTCGGGCTTTTGGACGCTCGATCGCCATGCGACAGCTGCACGCGGTCCTGCCTCGCCGGTCCAGAGCGGCTCGTTGGATTAGGGTTCCGGTGCTGGCTGGTCGGCTATCAGACCGGCGATATTGCCTGCTGGGAACAAGCCTGGGACACGTTCGCCCGTGAGCTTGGACCAATCCGCGCAAAAACTGCAATTACCGAGCTCTCCTGCTGGGTTCGCACGGTCAGTCGTGACGCACAGCGAACGATCACGGTATATCCAAACCCATGCGCAACCTTCTGTCGTGACGAGTGCCTTGCCGTATCGATGATCGCAGCCCACCAGCACGGCGCTGATCGCGATGCGCGCGCCTCAGCCTTCGCACTCCTTGAATCTTCGATGGTCGACGACGTGGTGGCGACATCGCAAGCCTTCGCTTCGGTGCTGACCGGCATCGACGTGATGCACGCGTCGAGTGCCATTGCCGATTTGGCATCGAGGCAGCAGCAAACGATGATCGGCACCGCGCACTAATGGACCCGGCCTCGCGTTCAATCCTCGCACCACATGCGAACCAGATTCGCAGCAGACTTGGACAACAGATCGAACGCCGGGGTTTTGCCGTGCGTGTTGAAGAGATTGCGCCGCGCCGTCTCCAGATCGAACAGGAGTTCGCGCCGTGCGGCATCGCGAATGGTGCTGCGCACCCATCCGACGGCGACCAATCGCTCGCCACTGATCACCGGTGCAACGCCATGCAAGCTGGTCGCTGGATAAAGATGCACAGATCCAGCAGCAAGCTTGATGGCTTCTTGCCCAGCTGTACTCTCAATCAGCAAGGCGCCGCCCTCATAAGTATCAGGCGCACTCAGGAACAGCGTGAATGCCGCGTCGATGCGGATCCCCTCCATGATCGGATCATCGGTATGAGACCCGTAGCCGCAGCCAACCCCATAACGCACGAACGCAGGGCCGATGATGACCTTGGGTTGCGCCGCGAGCAGAAAAGTGGCGTGAGCCAGCAGCGCCAATCGAATTTGCTCTCGCAAGACTTCGACTGCTGGCGACGATACCGCCATTCGGGCCTGCTTAACCTCCATGGCCGCCCATCCAGCGCTCGCGCGCGCATCAGTAAACGGGCTATGCCTCAACACATCTTGGGCAGCGGCAAGTTGTTCGCCATCGAGCACATCGGCAATCGAAATCTGCATGGAAGGCACCTCGTGTCGCAGCGGGAGACTAGACCTGTTGCAGTATACCAGTCGGAACGACAAACTACCGGCATGTTGGGAGTTCAAATGCGGCAAATCAACAGACGGATATGGACTGGCATCGGAGCGGCCACATTGGTCAGTGCGGCCTCTGCGTTACCAGCCGTCGGTGACTCGCCGAAGACGTCTGGCAAAGGTGAACCAGCGAGTGCTGCCAGTCCCGGCAGGGGCGGCGAAACGTATCTCAGCGACGGCGGCCCGAGTGACACCCGCGTCCGCTATATTCGCGACCTGACACTGTTTGTGGGGCAAGTCATCATCGCTCACGAGCTCGTGACCTCAGGCCAGTGGGATGACGCGCTCAGCCATCTGATCGAACAGACTGCGGACGTGCGCGATGCCATGCTGCCCTATCTTCAACGCCACGGTCTAACACCGTTTGCCGCCGACCTTGCAGCGCTTGCCGATGCCATCGAGGCGCGCGACGCCGACGCGTTCGGACGTGCACGCGTGATCCTGGACACGAAACTACAGGCAGCCTCTGCCCTCGTGAAACGGTTTTCAACCCCGCACCATCGTTTTGCGTTGCGTGGCCTGGTTGAGACGGCGAAGGCAGCGTCGAGCGCCTACGAAGCAGCACTTGACGCCGACAGTGTGTCAAATTTCGCGGAATACCGGGAAGGCCGTGGTTACGTGGCGGCCGCTCGATTGCAGCTCGCTGAAATCCATTCTGAGCTAGCCGCGGTGGACCAAACCAAGGCGCGGATGATTGCGGCCGAGTTCGAGGCGCTTGCCAGTGCTTGGCCAACGCTCAAACCACCAAAAACCGTTGCTCACACGGCAACCGATGTCGCCGAGCACGTCGCACGACTTGTTGCCCTTGCGACAGCATTTTGATCCTTCATCAACATATAGGAAGCCAGCCATGACAATCTCACGTTGCCTACTTGGCTTGATGGCCGCTGCAACCGTTGTGTTGTGCGGAAGCGGCGCTGCCGTTAGTCAAGAATTGAAGGGCAATGCCTTGCTCAGTGAACTTAAAAAAGGTGGCTATGTCGTCTACTTTCGGCACTTCGAGACCGGCGCCGACTTCGCTGATCAGGTGACTGCCAAACTCGATGACTGTTGGACGCAACGCCGGATCAACAGCACGGGCTTTCGCGATGCAAACCGGATCGGCAAGTTTTTCAACGATCAAAAAATACCCGTTGGTCGCGTCCTTGCGAGTCAGTTCTGCCGCTCATGGCAGTCGGCAGACCTCGCATTCGGCCGACATGAAACCATCAATGCGTTGACCATCCTGCCAGCCAAGGATTACTCGGCCGAGCAAAACGCAGTGATGAAGGCAGGCGTGATGCCGTTTATCGCCGTGGCACCTGCCACTGGCACCAACGTCATCGTGATGGCGCACGACGATAACTTGACTGCGGCCGGCGGACCGCTCCTCGAAGTTCAAGGCGAAGCTGCAATCATTAAGCCGGACGGCATGGGCGGCTTTGCCGTTGTCGCTCGGCTCAAGCCCGACCAGTGGACGTTACTGGTGAAATAATCGCTTCCAAACGCTCGGCTTCGGCTGCCGCATCACTGCGGCGCTTGTCTCGATTGGCCTCAGCGCGACGCACGATCTCGAATAGCACCGCGCCGACAATCGATACCGCAATGATCACAACCGCCAATGCGCTGATCGCTGGCGTCGTGCCTTGACGGACGCGACCGGCAAGGACCGTCGTCAATGTCTTGTCGGCGAGAATGGCAAAGGTCGTCGTATTGTAGTTCTCGATTGACGACAGAAAGGCGATCACCGCCGCCGAGATGATCGCTGGCATCAGGTACGGGATCAAGATGTGAAAGAACACTTGTGTCGGTGAAGCGCCGAGGTCGAGTGCTGCTTCTTCCTGCACCCGGTCATAGCGCTGCAACCGCGACATGAAGATCAACATGCAATAGGCGGAGATGTAGGTCGACTGTCCCAGCGTCGACAGGAACATGCCGTTATAGACCTTGTCTGACCCGGTCCACTCGGCGACGTCGGCCCAGAAAATCACAGTTGAAATGCCAAGGATCACGCCAGGCGTCAGCACCGGCGAGACGACCACCAGATAATACAGCGACCGCGCCCTTGAGTAGACCTGTGTCATCACCAACGCGCCGGCAAGGCCTAGCGGCACCGACAAGGCGACCACCATGATGCCGATAATGATGCTGTTCCACAGACCTTCCATCAGTCCACGATCCGCAAACAGCATGCCGAACCATTGCAGCGTCAACCCTTCGATCGGATACGCTTGCGGATACTGCGGCGTGTTGAAGGCCGACAGGGCCATAACGATCAGCGGGCCGAACAGAAAGCCAAAAAACAGCACGATGTAAAAACCCATCATCGCGCGCCAGATACCAGCTGACGTCATCGTGCGATCTCCGAGAAGCTCACTTTGAACACCCGCATGACCAGCAACACGAAGGCGATGCACGTAAGCAGCAAAATGAGCGCGTAGGCCGATCCCTGGTTCCAATTGAAGGCCTGGTAAAAGCGGTCATACACGATCGGCGTGAACCACAGACTCTTAGGCCCACCAAGCACGAGCGGAGCCGCCAAGGCACCAGCCGACAGCATGAACACGAGCGTGCACCCAGATGCGATACCGGGCTTGGCGAACGGCATGACGACGTTGAGGTGGATATGCCACCACGGCGCACCTAGATCCCGCGCCGCCTCGATCTGATTGTGGTCGAGCGCCTCGATGGCGTTGTAGAGCGGGAACATCATCAACAGCAGGTAGGCGTAGGTGAGGCCTGCAAACAGCGCGATATCACGCCCGATGAAGTCGATTGGCACGCTGAGAAAACCGATTTTAAGCAGGATCGTATTGATGAGCCCGCCGGTGCCGAACAGAATGCCAAACGCAAAGGCGCGCAAGATCTCGTTCACCCAGTAGGGGATGATCAGCAGCAGCATGTAGGTGCGGACCTGCGCCGGACTTGCAACCTGGGCCAGGAAGTAGGCCATCGGATAACAAACGGCAAAATTCAATACGGTGATGAAGATGCTCATCACAATCGTCAACCAGAACGCATTGAGATGCGTCACGTTCCAATTGTCGGTCGAGCTCGTCGAGCCATATACAAAGTAGCGGTAATTCTCGAGTGTATAGAAATCCTTCGGGCCGCCACGATCAGCTGGACGCAACTTCGGGTGGAACGAGTAGTCGACCATGTAAAGCTGCGGCAGCACGATCAGCACTAGCATCCAGATGCCGACGCCAAGGATCAGATAAGTCGAGACCGGCCAACCGTTCCGCTCAATGAAGGTTTGGGGCTTTGGCCCCGTGGCGTGCCGCCGTTCATAAGTGGCCATCGCCCAAAACGTGACAATCGTCACAACCGGTAGTCCGAAAATCAGAATGGCGCTGAGCGGGTTCACGTCGCGGCTCCGGCGTTCAAGAGCACGACGGCATCGTTCGCTGAGTAGCTGAGGTCAATCGCCTTGCCTATCGTCGCAGCGCCCAGATCATCCCGGCGTGAAAGCGACATGTTGATCAGCGTGTCTGCTGGCCCGCGCAACGACAATTGCGTGGCGTTGCCCTCGAAAGCTTGACCAGCGATCGTCGCCGTGACGATTGGCACTTCGCCATTGGCCACAAGCCGTAGCCGTTCGGGTCGCACAAACAGGATCGCCTTGGCGCCAACACCGATGCCGTCGCCGCGACGGCCTTTCAACCGCCCAACCTTGGTTTCAACGAGTGCTTCGGTGCCGTTCACTTCGATCACGCGCCCTTCGAAGCCGTTGTTCTCACCTACGAACGAGGCAACGAACGTAGTTTTCGGATCGTCATAAATGCTGCGGCCATCACCGACCTGCTCGATCACGCCAGCGTTCATCACCGCCACGCGGTCGCTCATCGTTAGCGCCTCGCCTTGGTCGTGCGTGATGTATATGAACGTGATGCCAACCCGCTGTTGGATCGCGCGCAACTCATTGCGCATGTGCTGGCGCAAGCGCAAATCAAGCGCCGACAACGGCTCGTCAAGCAGCAGCACTTGCGGCTCAACCGCCAGCGCACGTGCAATCGCGACACGTTGCTTCTGCCCGCCCGACAATTCCGAAACACGCTTCTGGCCCTGATCCGGCAGCGCCACAAGTTTCAACAGGTCCGTCACTTTGCGATCACGCTCCGTGCGGGCAACGCCGCGCACCCGCAAGCCATAGCCGATGTTTTCAGCGACCGTCATTAATGGGAATAGAGCGAGGTTTTGAAAGATCAGCGCGGTTGGCCGCATGTTTGGGCCGATCCCCGCCATCGACTTACCGCCGATCCGGATCTCACCGTCCGACGGGTCGAGGAAGCCCGAAATTGCACGCAACAACGTCGTCTTGCCGCAACCCGAGGGCCCGAGAATTGAAAAAAACTCGCCGCCTTTGATCTTTAGGTTGGCTTGGCTGACCGCCGTGAAGGCGCCAAAGCGAATGCTTACATTACCAAGATCGACATCGGCGCTCATATTTTCCCTCTCCCCGCCCTCTCGCGGTGAGAGGGTTAGGGTGAGGGGCGGCAACAAACATCATGCCAGCAACCGCCCCTCACCCCGCTCCTCTCCGCATGGCAGTGTAGCCCATGGGGAGAGGGAGATTTCGTCAAGCCGCCTTGAACTTCTCGGCGTACTGCGTGCGCAGATCGGCGAACCACGTTGGCTCGACCGGACGCCACCACATCCTGTCGAGCGAAGGACCTGGGTAGGCTTCGCTGAAGATTGCCTTGGCCTTATCCGATAGCAGCGGCGTCGCATCCTTGTTACCGGGATTGTAGCCCGATCCTTCAGCCACAGCTGCCGAGCCTTCCGCCGAATGGATATACTTCAAGAACGCGTAAGCCTGCTCGACGTTTTTGGCGGCCTTGGTCAGTGCAAAGCCGTCGATCCAACCAATGGCACCTTCCTTCGGCGCCATGAACGTGATCGGCTGACCGGACTTCTTGAGGCTGATAGCGGGACCATCCCAGGTCTGGCCGATGACCACGCCGTTGGTCGAGAAACCGGACTTCGTGTTGTCAGCTGAATCCCAGAACTGTTTGATCCACGGTTTGCGCGTGATCGCTTCCTTCAGAAGTACGTCGTAGATCTTCTTCATCGACGCTTCGTCCTTGAAGGCGTCGAGCATGCGGTTGCTTGGCAACTTGCCGTTGCCGTCCATCCAAAGCCCCATGCCAAGTAGCAGCGAATGCGGACGGCCCTGAACCTTGCCCTTGTATTCATCGTTCCACAGCGTGCCATAGGACAGCGCAGCTGGATCAATCTTGGTCTGATCGTTGCGCCAAGCGATGGCTTCCGTGCCCCAGCAATGGGGGACCCACAGAAGTTTGCCGCCCTCGGTCCAATCCTTATTGGCCGGAACCAGCAGCGACGGGATCAAGCCAGCGAGTGCGAGCTTGCTTTCGTCGAGACCAGCGAGAACGCCGATGTCCTTAAACTGCGGCGCGCGATCGTGGGTTGGCATGCACAGGTCGAAGCCAGCGCCCTTGGTCGCCTGCAGCTTGTTGATCTGCTCCTCGTTCTGCGAGAACGGCGTCAGATTGACCTTGATGCCGGTTGCCTTCTCGAAGTTCGGGACAACGGGATTTGGCAACTCATCATCCCAATTGATGATGTTGAGCGAGCCGGAGGTGGATTGGGCATTTGCAACAACCCATGGACCCATCGCAGCAACCGAACCGACGGCAACGCCGGATTTCAGGAACGAACGGCGTGAAAACCGCCGCGCGGCTTGCGCGGTCTGTTGGCTAGACGTGAGCTTTTTTTTCAACGGAAGCACTCCCTAAGCTGTTTGACGTCACAAGGATGGCACTACACACCGCTCAACAGAAGCGGTCTGGCACAACGCAATTCCACCAGTTCGGTGAAAGCGGCGGCACAGCAAGCCGGATCGATTGCACGAGACACTCCACAGTTTGCCCCACGCCGATACTATGTCGAGGTCTGGAAAAGCAGCAAGGCCCGCATTGCACAAAAAAAGCAGGCAATTTGCATATTATTCGGGCTCGAGAGCCCCACCTGACATCGCATCGTCATCTTCAACTTCGGGGCGAAGCCTTGTGTCATCAGCTCCCAGATTGAACGGGGCTGCAAAAGCGCCAACCCTCGAGCCGTCTAAACCATTGGAGCGGCGCAAGGGTTGGCGACGAACATCACGGCTGCGCGACCATGGCCGATCGCCGCGCGCTTGCGCTACCGTCGTGACCCGCACGCGGCCGTCGTCGATGAAGAGGGCAATGGTACCAGCTTCGCGGATCGCGAAGAAATCGAACGTAGGACCGCGGTTTGCAGTGCAGCTCGTGGGCTTTGGAAATGTCAGCACGAGAATTTGCGCGCGGACACAATCGTCGGCCAGGGCCGCAGGATGGGTTGAGACAGCCAACATCATGCCGCGCACCGTGGTCGTGCAGCCCGCACTATCACAGCGGAAGGCATCGGCCGCAGCAACGTCCTTCGCCGATCTCGCATCAGCCTCGTGCTCAAGCCAGCGCGTCAGTTCGAAAGTGCCGCCACGCGCTGGCATACTGGAAAGTTGTCCGGCGGCGGTGCGCACGGCGACCAGTGTGCCGTCACGACCGATGAGCACATCGGGTCGGTCTCGAAACGGCGTGAGGCCGAGCCCTGCGGCAATGATCGCCAACCCGGCTAACCGCAACCGGGTTTGGAACAAGCATAGCCACATGCCGCCGATCACCATCAAGGCGAATGCAGCCGTTGGAATGGCTGGGATACGGCCAACGGCACCCGGCAACTTGGCCACTGCAAATGCAATCCAGGTCATCAGTTCGATGCCCTGCCCCATCACCCAGAGAGGGCCAACCTCCAACCCGAACGGCATTGCGATCAAAGTCGCAAGTGCTGCTGGCATGACGATAATGTTGCAGATCGGAATGGCGATCAGGTTCGCCAGCACCGCATACTGCTGGCTTTTGTGAAAGTAGTAAGCGGCGAGTGGCGCCACCGAGGCACTGGCAATCAACGTCGTCAGAATGATGCCGCCGAAGAACAAGAGACCGCTCGTCACCGGATGGCGCGGCTGGGCTGGCCCCTTGGCTTCCTCGCGACGACGCAGCCACTCATAAACCGAGACGAGCGCCACCACCGCCGCATACGACATCTGGAATCCGACATCGAACAGATTCTCAGGGAATACGACGAGGATCATCAACGCTGACAACGCAACGTTGCGCAACGACACTGCCGGTCGGTCCATCACGATGGCGAAAAACATCATCGAGATCGTAATCCATGACCGCACGGTGGCTGGCGATGAGCCCGAAATCAACAGGTAACCCAGCGCCGCAAGGGTTGCAGCAATCGCTGCCAGTTTCTTGATCGGAAACCGCAGGGCAATGGATGGGATCATCGCCAACAACGCGCGCACGACCCAGAATACTGCGCCTGCCATGATCACCATATGCAGGCCGGAGATCGACAGAATGTGGAACAAGCCACTGTCGCGATACGCGTCATTGGTCGCCTTCGAAATCGCGCCGCGCTCGCCAGTGATCAAACCGTTCGCAATGGCGCCGCGCTCACCCGGCAGGCCGGCCGTGATCCGCGTGCCAATCGATAACCTGATACGCTCGATACCAGCCCAAAACTGTAGCCAAACGGGTGGTGGGCCCAGATCCGGATCGAGCGCTGGTTTCGCTAAAGCGTAGCCGATGCCACCCAGACTGGAGAACCAAGCCGCGCGGGCAAAATCATAGTCGCCCGGGAGTGCTGGAATACCTGGGGGACCGAGCGTTGCTTTCAGACGCAAGCCATCGCCGGGTTTCAGCCCTGCAATGGCAACCATGGTGCGGACGCGAATTCGGTAGGGCATGCGACTTTTGGATAGCCCGGCGAAGGAGACCAACCGCAAAGTGATCCGCTGCCCCCGACCAGCCCGCGGCTCGACGAGTTCGACAAAGCCACGGACGTCGGCAAGTCCGAACTGGCGTTCCAAAACCGGCGCGCGGACATAATCAGTCCGGATTTTGGCGAGGGTGAAGCCAGTTGCAGCAGCCATTAGAGCCGCCGTTACTATGACGGCGAGGCTGCCCTGACGCCACATCAAGGAGAGAACAAACGCAAACAGCAGGGCCGCAAGTGCCAGAAGGAGTTGCGGTTCAAAAGCCAGCTGGAAATACGCGACAATGCCGGCCCCCAAAAACACCGGCACCCACAGGAACCATCGTTCTTGCTCCGCTTCCAAGGCCTCCAGAAGCACCGACGGCGTCAGACGGGCCAACCATGCGCCGACGCCGACCGGACGTCGGCGCGCTCCCTGATCGAACCCCGCCGTTACCTCGGCCATGCGTACTGCTCTTTAACCCCACTGGTCGCCCATGCTACACGCCCTGCACCTGACGCCAACGCAAAAAAGCAGCGAACACCCTATGATCACCACTTCACCTTCGGCCAAGCCCGTCGTCACGCGCTTTGCGCCGTCGCCAACAGGCTACCTGCACATTGGTGGCGCACGCACGGCGCTGTTCAACTGGCTCTATGCACGACACACCGGCGGCACGTTCCTGCTCCGCATCGAGGATACCGACCGCAATCGGCACACGCCCGAAGCCGTTGATGCGATCCTCGACGGCCTGAAATGGCTCGGTCTCGATTGGGACGGCGAACCGTTGTCGCAGTTCAGCCGCGTCGCCCGCCACGTCGAAGTCGCCCACCAGTTGCTGGCGGCTGGCAAGGCCTACCGCTGCTATCTCTCCCAGGATGAGCTTTCGGCGATGCGCGAGAAGGCCGAAGCCGAGAAGCGCTCGTTCACGGTGCAGAGCCCATGGCGCGACCGCAACCCGGCAACGGCACCGGCCGGAGTACCCGGCGTCGTGCGTTTCAAAGCGCCGCGCGACGGCGAGACAATCGTCGATGATCTCGTCCAGGGCCGTGTCGTGTTCCAGAACAAAGAACTCGATGACCTCGTCATCCTGCGCTCGGACGGCACGCCGATTTATAACCTCGCCGTTGTCGTCGATGACCACGACATGGGCGTCACCCACGTTTTGCGCGGCGTCGATCACCTGACGAATGCTGCCCGGCAAACCCAGATTTATCAGGCGATGGGCTGGGATGTGCCGATTTTCGGCCACGTGCCGCTGATCCACGGCGCGGACGGCGCGAAGCTCTCGAAGCGCCACGGCGCGCTCGGCATCGAAGCCTATCGCGATATGGGCTATCTGCCGTCAGCCCTGAAGAACTACCTCGTGCGGCTCGGCTGGAGCCACGGCGACGATGAGATTTTCCCACTCGAAAAGATGATCGAGTGGTTCGACCTGACGTCGCTCGGCAAGTCAGCGGCGCGGATGGATTTCAAGAAGCTCGCCGATACCAACGCGCACTACATCCGCGAAACCCCGAACGCCGACCTGCTGGCGCGGATCGAGGCCGTGCTGCCGGGTCTAGGGTCCTCGGTCGCGCCGATTGGTGGGTTTAGCACGGCCCAGCGCACGCAGATGTTGGCGCTGATGTCAGACCTCAAACCGCGCGCGCAAACGCTGAAAGAAATCGTCGACGGCGCAGCCTGTATCTTCGCCGAACGTCCCCTCAAGATCGATGAAAAGGCTGCCAAGCTGCTCGACGCCGACGCCAAAGGCCACATCAAAGTGCTGCATGATCGCTTTGCGGCACTCGCCACCTGGGAGGCTGCCGCCCTCGAAGATGACGTGCGCGTCTACGCCGAAGCCAATGGTCTCAAACTCGGCAAGGTCGCGCAACCGTTGCGCGCGGCCCTCACCGGATCGTCTGTCTCGCCGCCTGTATTCAACGTAATGTCGGTGCTTGGCCGCGCAGAAACGTTGGCGCGGTTGGCTGATCAGGCGGGGTGACGACGTGCGCGTATCCGGTCAATGAGCGTGTAGGGTGCCGCCGCCAAGCCGGTCACCGGCATTACAAGCGCGGCGAAGACCGCGAGCTTTGCCGCACGTGCGGCCTGATATCCGAACGCGTTGCTGTACTCGGCGCGTTGCTCAGGCGGCCATAACTGCGACCACCACCGCCAGGACGTCGGCGCACCAATCAGGCCAATCACCAACAGGGCGATATAGCCCCACGTAAAACCGGATGGGATGCTGGCGAAGATCCGCCGATCCAATTCGCGCTGCAGTTCAGCGGCTGTCAGATACATGTGGATGGCGGTCGGCTCGATCTGGCCAGTCACGTCATTCGACAGGCCCGATGCTGCCCGCGACAGCGCATCGACGAAACCACCAACGGTCGATTTGGTCGGCGCGCCAACCGAGCCAACCAGCGTGACACGATCATCCCGCGCCGCGGTGCTACGCAAGGTCAGCGGCATCGCCTCGGTCGCGAACCGACCGACCAGCGCGCCAAGCGTCGGATGTGCGCCGACAGCCTCCACACCGGCGACCGCCGCCTTGAGCCATAGCCAGTTGCGGACGCCAGGTTGCCGCCCCGATGCGGTTTCCAGCACAAGCAGATTGACGTTGTGGCGCGCTGCCGCAGCAATCAAATCCGTTGCGTTGAGACTGCGTTCCGATCCGCTTGGATCTTGGAAATACAAGAGCCCAGCAGCTAAACGACCTGTCACAAGCACCGTTTGACCGACAACACCCGACAACGCATCGGCCAATCGGTACGGATCAATGCGTTCGGCAATCTCTTGTGCTTCGAGCGCAGGCCTGGATGGTAGCACCGCTGAGGCCCCCGGCACCAAGGCTATGACGCGTGGGCTGAAGCGACCGAAGGCGCGATCAAGCTGCGCCAGAATTTCATCGAAGCTTGCGCGATCTGACAGCTCAATTCGCAGCTTCGGCGTGACGGCGACAGTTCGCGGCGGCCCCGTGTCCAACTTGTAAACGCCAGTTGCAGTCGAGAGTTGAACGGCGGCAAAAGCTGGAAGCGACTTCAAGGCGGTATCGGATCTGAAAACCGAGCCATCATCGACCACCAGCAACAGCGGTGTATTCGGAAATGCTGCACCAGCGGCCAGTACGGCTGGCATGTGCGCCATTTCACCGGGCGTTGCAGCTGTAAACCGTTCGCCCTTCGTGTTGACGAACGTCCAGTGACCTTCCTGCGATGCAGATGCAGCCATCACGACGGTGCCAGCCGTGACCACAATTCGCTCGGCGTGGCGAATGGCGCGGTCAAGGCCAGCGTCCGCCGCGTGCAATTCAATGGAGCCGAACAAGCAGACAGCCACAACGAGCATTGCGCCGACCCAGCGGCCAAGCCACCTGCGCACGACACTGTTCTTGGCTTCCAGCAATATGAGCATACCTTGCAAGCCTTCCTGCGGCTTTCCCTTCATGCCATCCTAGCGCTACCATTTGGATATCGCCCGACAAAGCTTTGAACGAACGCAGGTCACCCTTGTCCACCCGAACTCTCCATCGCGCACCATCTCCTGAACTGATTGCGCAGTTCGCGCAAATTGTCGGCCCGGCCCACGCTCTGACCGACCCAGACGCACAGATGCCGTTCCTACGCGAATGGCGCGATCTGTATTTTGGGCGGGCAGCCGTCGTCCTTCGACCCGGCAGCACGGCGGAAGTGTCGCAAATTCTGGCTCTCGCAAATGAACACAAGGTCGCCGTTGTCCCGCAAGCGGGCAATACCGGATTGGTCGGGGGGCAAACGCCCTTCGAGCACGGCGCCGAAATCGTCGTATCGGTCGCGCGCATGAACAAAGTCCGCGAACTCGATGCGGGTGGCACCAGCATGACGGTTGAAGCCGGTGTTACGCTTGCAGAAGCGCAGACAGCAGCGGCCAGCATCGGCCGGCTGTTTCCCTTAAGCCTGCCGTCGGAAGGCTCGTGCCGGATCGGTGGCAATCTGTCGACCAATGCGGGCGGCGTCGGCGTGCTCGCCTATGGTAACACGCGTGCCCTAACGCTCGGACTTGAGGCGGTTCTGCCCGATGGCCGCATCATCAACGGACTGAAGGCACTGAAGAAGGACAACACCGGCTACGACCTCAAGGATCTGCTGATCGGCGCCGAAGGCACGCTCGGCATCATCACCGCGGCGGTGCTGAAACTGTTCCCGATGCCAGCTGAAAAGGCGACGGCGTTTGTAACGTTGGCAAAGATCGACGATGCCATGGCGCTGCTGAAGCTCGCTGAAGGTGCGACCGGTCGATCACTAACCGCGTTCGAATTCATTCCTCGCATCTGCATCGAGTTCGTCACGCGCCATGTTCCAGGCACGCGCGAACCGTTCGCAACAGCATACCCCTGGTACGTGCTGATCGAAGTTTCCGGTGCCAAGGCCGACGGCACAGCTGCTCGCGAACTTGAAAGCATTCTGACGACAGCAACTGAGAGCGGCCTCGTCCTCGATGCCGTGCTAGCGACGTCGATTGCCCAGCAAAAGGATTTCTGGCGCCTGCGCGAGGGCATATCGGAGGCACAAAAGCCCGAGGGCGGCAACATCAAGCACGACATTTCGGTGCCGATCCCGCGCATCCCGGAGTTCATTGCGCGTGCGAATGCCATGGTCGAGAAAATCTGCCCCGGCGCGCGCCCCCTGCCGCTCGGCCACTTTGGTGATGGCAACGTGCACTACAACATCGCCCAGCCGATCGGCATGGACAAAAAGCGGTTTCTCGACTTTTGGGACAAAATCGCCGATGCCGTGCATGGCCTCGTTAGCGAAATGAATGGATCGATCTCCGCCGAACACGGCATCGGTCGGATGAAGCGGGAGGCCCTCGCACTACACAAGGGCCCAGTCGAAATGGAACTGATGCGGGGCATCAAGCGGGTGTTCGATCCCAATGGCATCATGAACCCCGGCAAGGTATTGTAGCCAAACAGAACAATCGCCACCCAAAGCGCTCGCAAAGCCGCAGGGGGCGTCAAGTCTAAGGGGAACGCGCGTGGCGACACTCAGCCCATCAACCGTCGTAACCGGCAACGACGCCATGCGCGATGGCATCGCTCAGACAGTTGCGCGCGCGCGTGCGGCACAGGCGACGTTTGCCACAGCCGATCAGGAGCGCACTGACAATGCGGTCCGCGCACTCGCCTGGGCGATCTATGAGCCCAGCCACGCGCGCACGCTGGCCGAGCTCGCAGTCAAGGACACCGGGCTCGGCAATGTGCCTGACAAGATCATCAAGAAGCAGCGCAAAACATTCGGTACGTTGCGCGATCTGCTGCGCGTTAAGAGTGTCGGCATAATTGAAGAAGATAAAGCGCGCGGGCTCGTCAAGTATGCCAAACCGATGGGTGTGATTGCAGCCGTGACGCCGTCGACCAATCCGGGCGCAACACCAGTCAATAAAGCGATGATGGCGATCAAGGGCCGCAACGCGATCATCATCGCACCCTCACCGCTCGGCTACGACACCACCAAGCTTGCCGTCGACTATATGCGCGCGGAACTAGAGCGCATCGGGTTGCCAGCTGACTTGGTGCAGATCCTGCCCGCACCCGTCACCAAGGACAGCACGGAAGAACTTATGAAGGCGGTTGAATTGGTGGTCGTCACCGGTTCGCAGGACAACGTGCGACGCGCCGCCATGAGTGGCACGCCATCGATTGGGGTCGGCGCTGGCAACGTGCCCGTGATCATCGAGCGCTCAGCCAACCTCGATGATGCGGCGGCCAAAATATGCGCCTCGAAAATCTTCGACAACTCAACATCATGTTCGTCGGAAAATGCCGTGGTGATCGAGGATGCGGTTTATGACGCAGCGATTGCCGCACTGACGCGCGCGGGCGGCTATATGTGCTCACCCGCCGAAAAGCAACGCATCGAGAAATCGCTCTTTTTAAACGGGAAGCTGAATCGCAACCTGATCGCCCGTGCAGCCCCTATTCTCGCAAGCGCATTCGAGTTGCCGACAGCGGCCAACGATGCAAAGTTCTTCATGGTCGAGGAGACGCAGGTCGGAAAGGCAGCACCCTTCTCCGGTGAAAAGCTAAGCTTGGTGCTGACAGTGTATCGCGCCCGCGATTTTGCCGATGCCAAGGCCCGCGTCCGCCAAATCCTCGACTTCCAAGGTCGCGGTCACTCGTGCGGCATTCACACCACCAACCCGGAACTCGGACCCGAGTTGGCCTGCGACCTCGACGTTGTGCGGGTGCTCGTCAACTTCGCCCATACATTCGGCAATGGCGGTGGGTTTGATTCAGGGCTCAATTTCACCCTGAGCATGGGTTGCGGTTCCTGGCAGAAAAACAGCATCTCGGAAAACTTGAGCTACAAGCACTTCCTGAACATTACCCACCTCGTCACGCCGATTGCGCCGGACAAGCCGTCCGAAGCAGACCTGTTCGGGCCTTTGTGGAATAAGATCGGTCATGTGGACGGCAAACTATGAATTTTGTTGAGCATGTCGCCAAGACGATGGTCTTGGAGCCGGCCGGCATTCCGATACCCCGAGGACGGGTTTGTCGAACAGCGGATGAAGCGCGCGCGCTGTTTGCTGGCCTTGGCCCCTGCGTCGTCAAAGCCCAAGTGCCAACTGGCAAACGCGGCAAGGCGGGCGGCATCAAAAGTGCCGATACGGCGGATGAGGCAGCCCAACGCGCGGCTGAAATCCTCAAACTCACAATTGACGGCCACGCCGTGAGCGAACTGCTGCTCGAACAACGCGGCACAATCGTGCGTGAATTCTACGCCGCCGTGATGACTGATTTTGCCGCACGCAAGCCGCTGGTGCTGTTCTCGACCGAAGGCGGCATGGACATCGAGGATGTGGCAGCACGCAATCCAGCCGACATCCGCCGTCATCATGTCGATCTTGAGCAGGGGTTCGACAATGCTGACGCCACCCAACTCATCTCTGGATTGGACCTTGGCGCGGCGACAGCACAGATCACGGACATCCTGGTCAAGTTGTATGCTGCTTACGTTTCCACCGACGCCGAGCTGATCGAGATCAACCCGATGGCTCTGCTCGGCGATGGGCGCGTTGTGGCGCTCGACTGTAAATTGACCATTGATGATTCAAGCATTTACCGGCAGCCGTTGCTCAGCCCCCTCGGCGCTCCAGAATTAATGACACCGCTTGAACTCAAGGGCGCCGCTGCCGGTTTGAAGTTCATTCAGCTCGATGGCAATATCGGCGTGCTGGCGAATGGCGCTGGCCTTACCATGACGACGATGGATGTCATCAGTCACCAAGGTGGGCGGCCAGCCAACTTCCTCGAGATCGGCGGCGAAGCTTACACCAAATCCGAAATCGCACTTGATCTCGTTTTATCGAACCCAGGCGTCAAATCACTGGTCGTGAACTTCTGTGGTGCCTTTGCCCGCACCGATGTGATGGCCGATGGTGTGGTCAAGGCCTGGCAAAAATTGCAACCAACAATCCCGGTGTTCTTTTCGATACACGGCACAGGTGAAACGGAAGCCCGCGCGTTGGTGCGCCGGGAACTCGGACTGGAGCCGATGGACTTCATGGAAGATGCCGTGGCGGCCGCCATCAACGCTGCGAAGGGGGCGCCATGATCATCCATCGGAAATCACATCGGGTGCTCGTACAAGGGCTCACCGGCAAGCAGGGCTCGTTCTGGGCCGAAAAAATGATCGCATGCGGCACGCAGGTCATCGGTGGCGTCAACCCGAAGCGCGCAGGAGAGACCCATCAAGGCCTTCCTGTATTTGCGACCGCAACAGCTGCGATGGCGGCGGCCCCTTTTGACACATCCGTCATGTTCATACCGCCTGCAATGGCGAAGGAAGCAGCGCTCGATGCCATTGCTGCTGGCGCCAAGTCGCTCGTCATTTTGACCGAGCACATTCCCGCCCGCGATGTCATGGCGATCCATCATGCAGCAGCCCTTAACGGTGCGCGCATCATCGGTCCGAACACCGCCGGCCTCGTGACGCCCGGTGAAGGCTTTGTCGGCATTATGCCAGCCCACAATGCAAACGTATTCAACCCCGGGCGGATCGGCGTCGTCTCGCGCAGCGGCAGTCTTGGCACGCTCGTTTGCCTTAACCTGACACGGGCAGGGCTTGGTCAATCGGCCTTCATTGGCATCGGCGGCGATCCGATGATCGGCACGACAACGCGCGATGCCGTTGAAGCGCTGGAAAAAGATGATCGCACCGATGCCATCGTGCTGGTGGGCGAGATCGGTGGAGCGATGGAGGAACAAGCGGCTGACTACGCGCGCCACTGCACCAAACCTATCGTTTCGTTTATCGCGGGAAAAGCCTCGCCACCGGGTAAAAAAATGGGCCATGCCGGCGCCATCGTGATAGGAAATGCAGGTAGTTACGCTCACAAACGGGCAACGCTCGAAGCCGCTGGCGTGTTCGTCATCGACAGTCCGCGCGAGATTCCAATGGCGTTGCGTCAACGCCTGTAAGACCAAACCTAAGGCCCAGGCCTTCTGATTTCGAAAGGCCTGCACGTTGGGTCCACTCAAGCGCACCTCACAAGCCCCGGCCGATGCGGCGGGCAGAACCAGCATGGCGATCGCCATGGTGCTCGCCATCATGTTCGCCTTCGCGGTGATGGATGGCCTAACGAAGATGCTGTCGCAGTCACTACCGATCGGGCAGATTATGTGGGTCCGCAACATCGTGTTTGCGGCGCTTTCGATCACGCTGTTGCGGATCGAGTGCAAGGCGCAGAACTGGACGCTTGCAAGCCTTGCACGAAGTGAGCGCCCCTGGCTGCAATTCTGGCGCGCGCTGCTGCTGATTATCGAAAGCGCGATCTTCATGCTGGCGTTCAAGCTGATGCCGATCGGCGACGTCCACGCGGTGGCAGCCGTCGCACCGTTGCTGGTCGTGGCGTTATCCGTGCCGCTGTTGGGCGAAAAGGTCGGACCGCGCCGTTGGCTCGCCGTGTTCGTCGGCTTCATCGGCGTGCTGTTGATCATCCGGCCGGGCTTTGAGAAGGTTGAACCGCCAGTGCTCATTGCGCTTCTGGGCGCGCTGATGTGGGGCGTCTATCAGATCATGGTGCGCATGTGCTCGCGCGTGGATCGCAGCCAGACAACGACGTTGTGGACCGCCCTTGTCGGGCTTGCCACAACATCGCTCGTGGGGCCCTTCGTCTGGGTCTGGCCAACCATGGAAGGATGGATGATGCTGGGCGCCATCGCCATCATGGGCAGCGTTGCCCACACGGTTTTTATCACCGCGCTCAGCATCACCCAACCGTCGCTGTTGCAGCCCTATAACTACACGTTGTTCGTATGGGCGGTCTTGGTGGGTTATTTATTTTTCGGCGACGTGCCGGACAAGTGGACCCTCATCGGGGCGGCGATCATCATCGCTTCCGGCATCTATGCCTGGCACCGCGAACGTATTCGTGCCGCCGAAGGCTGACGCTCACTTCGAGCCGAGTGGATGGTGGCACGCAGCGACGTGCCCGCCACCAAATGCACGAAGTTTTGGCACCACAGCCTGGCAATCGGCTTGTGCATAATCGCATCGCAGATGGAAATGGCAGCCCGGCGGCGGGCTAAGCGGCGATGGCAACTCGCCCTGGATGGGATGAAACGACACCAGCGCGTCGTCCTCAAGCCGCAGTTTAGGCACGCTATCCAGCAGCGCGCGCGTATAGGGGTGGCGAGGCGCCGCATAGACGCTTTGCGTGTCGCCGCTTTCGACGATCCGCCCGAGATACATGATGGCGACGCGATCACAGATATGGCGCACGATACCAAGATCATGACTGATAAACAGCATCGTCAGCCCGAGGTCACGTCTGAGCTTCAAAAACAGATTGATGATCTGCGCCTGGATCGAAACATCAAGTGACGCCACCGGCTCATCGCAGACGAGCACATCAGGCTTCATCGCGAGGGCACGTGCAATCGCGATGCGCTGTCGCTGCCCGCCTGAGAATTGGTGCGGAAATTTGTTTGCCGCTTCCGGATCGAGGCCCACCGCGACCAGCCACGTGCTGACATACGCATCAGCCTCGGACCGCGTAATCAGACCATGGGCAATCGGCCCTTCCCACAAGCAATCGCCCACCCGCATCCGTGGATTGAGCGAGGCAAAGGGATCCTGAAACACCATCTGCACGCGCGTGGTGCTCTTCACAGAACGACGCCCCGTTCCCATCACGGGAACAGCACCGATTAGCGCCGAGCCACTTGTCGGTTTTAGAATACCCGCAATGATCCGTCCGAGCGTTGATTTTCCGCAACCCGATTCGCCGACGAGCCCCAGCACTTCGCCTTGGGCAATCGAAAGCGATACCTCATCGAGCGCGTGCACTGTTCGCATGTCAACGGGCTGACCGAGCTTGGCCGCGATCCGCTCACCCAGCGAGACGTGCGGTGCGAACCGCTTCGAGACGTCCTTCACAACAACGAGGTCGCTCACGCCACGCCCTCCCGCGATAGGGGATGGTGGCATCTGAAACCGCGTGCACCTTCATGTGTCATGCCCGGAGCGAACCCACAGACGGCATCGGCGTACCCGCAGCGCGGCGCGAACGCACATCCTTCAGGCAGCCTCGACAGCGACGGCATTGTGCCTGGAATTTGCTTCAACGCCGCTCCGGGTTCCGCAATCGACGGCAAAGAATTGAGCAGACCTTGCGTGTAGGGATGGCGAGGTGTGCGCAGCACCGCAGCGGTCGGCCCCTCCTCGATGATGCGACCCGCATACATCACCAGCAATCGGCTGGCGAGCGATGACACCGTCGCCAGATCATGGCTGATCCAGATCAACGCGGTACCAAGATCGGCCGTTAAGGTTTTCATCTCGGTCAGGATCTGCGCCTGAATGGAAACGTCGAGTGCTGTTGTTGGCTCATCGCAGACGATCAACGCCGGGTGGCTCAGCAATGCAATCGCGATCGCCACGCGCTGCCGCATGCCACCGGAGAACTGATGCGGATAGGCTTCAAGTCGGCGCGCTGCATCGGGAATGCCCACTTGTTCCAATACGCCAATGCAGCGCGCACTGGCTGACGCAGTCGATAGCCGCTCGTGTGCGGTAAGTGCTAACCGCATCTGTGTCCCGATGGTCAGAAGCGGATTGAGCGTCGCGGTCGGGTCCTGAAACACCATTGCCATTTTGCGACCGCGCAAGGATCGCAACTTCGAAGGCTCAAGCCCGATCAGCTCTTGCCCCTCCAAGCGGATCGAGCCTGAAACGATGCGACCAGGCGGATCGACCAACCCGAGGATTGAAAATCCAGTGACGCTTTTGCCGCTACCCGACTCGCCGACGAGCCCGACAATCTCCCCTGCATTCAGTGAAAACGAAACACCGTCGACGGCTTTGACCACGCCCGCGCGCGTATCAAATTGGGTGACGAGATCGCGCACCTCCAACAGCGGCTGGCTCATCGCTGCAGCCTCGGGTTCAACTGGTCGCGAACTTGATCGCCGACGAGATTGATCGCAACGATCAGAAATATCAGCGCCACGCCCGGATAAATCGAAATCCAGTAGCGACCCGACAGCATGTATTGGAAGCCATTCGCGATCAGCATGCCGAGCGACGGTTCCGTTACTGGAAGCCCGAGCCCCAGGAACGATAACGTCGCCTCGAGCGCGATCGAATTGGCAACCTGCACCGTTGCAACGACGATCAGCGGCGCCATGCAATTCGGCAAGATGTGACGAAAAATCACGCGGGACGATGGCAGCGGAATCGACAAGGCTGCGGCCACATACTCCTTCGGCCGCTCCGCCGATGCAGCGCCGTGCGCGGTCCGAGCAAAATAAGCGTACTGCGCTGTCACAAGTGCTGCAATAATCTGCCATTTGCCTTGGCCCAAAAGCGCCGCCAGCACGAGGGCCAACAGGATCGCTGGGAACGACAACTGCAAGTCGATGAACCGCATGATGAAGGCTTCGGTTCGCCCGCCAAAGAACGCCGCCATCGTGCCGAGCGACGCACCCAGGATGAACGCCACGACACCAGCAATCAGCCCGACTTGAATTGAAATCCGAAGACCATAGAGGATCGCCGACAACAAATCGCGGCCCTGCGCGTCGGTACCGAGCCAATGGGTGAAGCCGCCTGCGCCGATATACCCTGGCGGACGCCGTGCATCGGCCAGCACCAAACGCGCCAGATCGTATGGGTTTTGCGGGGCAATCAATGGTGCAGCTAACGCCAGAAGCACAATCAAGCCAACCGTCGCCAGCGCGACAACCGCAACCCTGTTCTCGGTAAAGTCGCGCCAGAAGCGCACCAGATTTTCTGGCAAGACCATTTAGGCGCTCCTGACCCTGACGCGGGGATCGAGTGCTGCATAGGCCAAATCGACGAGAAAATTGATTGCGATAAAAAGGAAAGCAACGAGCATCAGGTAAGCCACCATCACCGGTCGGTCGAGTGACGAAATACTGTCGATAATCAACTTGCCGATGCCGGGCCACGAGAAGATGGTTTCGGTCACAACCGCAAAGGCCAGCGTCGCGCCAAACTCCAACCCGAACACAGTCACAATTGGAACTGCGATTAACCGCAGCACATGACGCGATAAAATCGTCCATTCGCTGATGCCGGCCGCCCGGGCAAACTTCACCGTGTCGGACAGCATGATTTCGCGGGTGCCAGCGCGCGCCAGTCGTACCATCATCGCGAATTTGAACAAGGATAAGTTGAGCGCTGGCAGCAGCAAATGCTTCCATCCATTCGCCGTGAGGATGCTCCACTCGATGCCGAACAGCCGCATCGTTTCCCCGCGTCCGCCTGCGGGCAGCACGCCAAGTATCACCGCGAACGTGAAGATTAAAACCAACCCAATCCAAAACGTCGGTACTGAAAATCCAAGGATCGAGACGGCCATGATCGTCTTGGATACGAGGCTGTCGGGACGGTAACCGGCATACATGCCAAGCGGAACGCCAAGCACGGTTGCGCCAATGACGGCTGCAAGCGTTAGTTCAAGTGTCGCTGGCAGTCGCGAAAAAATCAGCTCCAGCACCGGCATGTTGAAAACGAATGAGCGACCAAAGTCGCCACGCCCAAGACGCCCCAGAAAATCAAAGTATTGCCGCCACAAGGGCTGGTCGAACCCGTAGGCCTTGATCGTCGCTTCCCGGATCTGCTGGGTGGCGTCGGGTGATAACAATACGTCGATTGGATTGCCAACAGCATAGACGCCGCAAAACACCAGCAGCGATATGATCAGCATGACAACGAGTGCCTGCAGGAAGCGCTGGATCACAAAGCCGAGCATTCAGATATTGCACTCCTGCCCGGTCATGCCCAGCCATCAGCGATCAGTGCGCGCGTCTCATCGATGGCCACGCGCCAAATAGCACTCATGTCCTCATCGCTGCGCTGATAAAAGCCACCGAAATTACCATCGCCGAGAATTTCTTTTTTGACCTTCGTGTCAACCTGCTGGAACCGGGGGATATCCATCATCGGCTTCTGGTTCGATGGCATCTGGATATTGGGCAGCCTGGTCCAGGGGAAATTTTCCATCCACGAGGCGTGCGATGCAACGGGATCAATCGCCTGCACCTTGGCCATGGTCCTGGGCGCACTCCACCAGTTATGCCATTTTACCTGGGTACCGCGATTGCGATCCAGCCATTCGAGAACCGCACCATATGCTGGAGAGTTCCCACCGTGTCCGTTCACGATCACGATACGCTTGAAGCCCGACCGCGCGATGCCATCAAGCACATCGCTCACGACGGCACAAAGCGTCGATAGTTTCAGCGTCACGGTACCTGGATATTCAACGAAGCTCGGCGTCAGCCCATAGCTGATCACCGGGAATACAGGCACCGCCAAAGGTTCGGCGGCCTCTGTCGCAACCCGCTCTGATAAAATCGAATCGACACTCAGGCTCAGATAAGCGTGTTGTTCGGTCGAGCCGATCGGCAACACCGCACGATCATCGCCACTCGCATGATCGCGCACCTGCATCCAATTCATTTCGGAAATGCGCATGAGTGCTGTTCCATTACCCGGTGCTCAAACCTCCCTCCATCTTGACAGCGTGTCGGATTATCCGTCAAGTTCCATTCGGAACTAGTTTTAGGTCCCGACATGCAAACGAAGACCAAGCGACAGCGGACTGAGGCACGGCATTCCGGCGGCGTGGCACTGGCCGTGCCGACCGACCTGCACCCAATGGTCGCAACCAAACTATGGGATAACCCGTGCTGGCTGTCGTTTCGTGCCAACTACATTGCGCACCACTTCAATCAACCGATCTACGACTACGTGCTGCGCACGCGCGAAATGACGGCGCCAGAGCACGTCGTGCTCTATGCCGTTGGCTTGAAGGAGGGCATCACCGCCGAGGATGTCGTTGCGTCATCGGCGCGACCAAAGAATACGCTGAGCCGTGCCGTAAACAGCTTGATCGCCAAAAAGCTGCTGCTGCGCCGCAATGATCCGCAGGATGGTCGCCGCCGCTTGCTCTATCTCACCCGTGCTGGCCGCCGTACCATCGATGAAACGGTGCCGCTGTTCGTCGCTCAAGAGCAGGCAATGATCGCTGTCCTTTCGACTGACGAGCAGCGCACGCTTAATCATCTGCTGACCAAAATCGTTCTCAATCAAAACGCCTGGATCAAACGCATTACGCAGGAGACAACACCATGAAGTTTGTTTCGACATTGATGAGGGCTGCACCGTGGGCTCTGGCCCTGACGCTCGCAAGCTCGCTGGCGGCGGCCGCCCAAACGCTGACAATTGGCGTGCGCGGCGGCCCGGATTCGATTGATCCGCATTTCACCGCAACGGGCACTCATGCCGAGGCGCTGAAGCATATTTACGACACGCTCACCTGGTCTGGCGACGGCCTGGAGGTGGAACCACGACTGGCGGAAAGCTGGAAAGCTCTCGATGCTACGACCTGGGAGTTCAAATTGCGCCGCGGCGTGAAGTTCCACGACGGCTCGGACTTCACCGCCGATGACGTGAAGTTTTCCATCGAGCGCATTCCGGTTGTCGCGGGGCCAAACCCAACCACGATTTATGTGCGCCGGGTGAAGGAAACCAAAGTACTCGATGCACACACCGTTCACATTGTAACCGATGGTCCGGCCCCTGTGCTTCCGAACGACTTCATCCGCCTCTTCATCGTATCGTCCAAAGCTGCGGCCGGCTTAACCAAGGAAACCGCCAACGAGGCGTTCAACTCCGGCAAGGCGGCCATCGGCACCGGCCCGTACAAATATGTATCGTGGGCGCCAAAGGGTGATCTCGTGATGGATCGCAATGACGGTTATTGGGGGCCGAAAGAGCCATGGACACGCCATGTGCGCAAGGAGATCGCCAATGATGCCGCCCGCGTCGCGCAATTGAAGGCCGGCCAACTCGACCTGATCACGCGCGTGCCCGCGACCGATGTTGCAGCGCTCAAGACCGACAACAAGTTGACCGTCGAAACGATCGACACGGTGTACGTCTTCAACATGGAGATGGACATGCGTGATGCGCCACCAGCTGGGCAGATCTCGGCAAAGGATGGCTCACCGCTAGCGAAAAACCCGTTGCAGGATCTGCGTGTGCGCGAAGCCATAGACCTTGCCATTGATCGCAAAACACTCGCTGAAATCGCCATGGAAGGTCTTGGCAAGCCAGCAAGTCAAATGGTGACGCCATCGATCTTCGGCTACAACAAGGCGCTTCCAGAGCGCACCTATGATGTTGCGGCTGCCAAGAAGCTGCTAGCTGATGCAGGCTTACCCAACGGCTTTAAGGTGCAGTTTGCCTTCACGCAGGATCGCCTGCCCGGCGACAAGCAGGTCGGCACGTCGATTACACAGATGCTGGCAGCCATTGGCATCGATGCGAGTGCCAACGCGCAACCAGCGAACGTGTTTTTTCCGGCCCGCACACGCGGCGACTACTCGATGTCGATGTCGGGTTGGGGCACGCTCACCGGCGAAGCGCACTACACCTTGTCGTCGCTGGCCCACTCCAACGACAAAGACAAGAAAATGGGTGCCTTCAACGTGCTCGGCTACAAGAACCCGGACATGGATAAGTTGCTGCAGGACTCAGCGGTTGAAATGGACGATGCCAAGCGCCGTAGTCAGTTGGAGCAAGCCAATGCTCTTGTCCTGAAAGACCGCCAGCGCCTGCCGATTGTGGCCGTTGGTTCAGCCTGGGCAATGCAGAAAGACAAAGTGAAGATCAAAGCCCGCGTCGACGAAGATACGCTCGCCATGAACATCAAGCCTGCGAAATGAGCGAAGCACCGATCCTGATCTGGGGTGCCGGCGCCATTGGTGGCACACTTGGCGCCTATTGGACCCGTGCCGGCGTGCCGGTGGTGCTGGTCGATCAGGTTGCCGAGCATGTTGAGGCGTGCCGCACGCGCGGCCTCAACATTACCGGTCCGGTGGAAGCATTTTCCATCAAGGTGCCAGCATCGACCCCAAGCGAAGTGCGCGGCCAATACCCGCGCATCGTCTTGGCGGTCAAAGCCCAGGCGACGGAAGCGGCATTGCAGCAATTGATGCCGCATCTGGCACCAGATGGTTTTGTCCTATCGGCGCAGAACGGCTTGAACGAACTGGCCATCACTAAGGCAATCGGGCCCGCGCGCACCATGGGCTGCTTCGTGAACTTTGGGGCGGACTGGCTTGGTCCGGGTGAAATCCTGTTCGGCAATCGAGCAGCGGTCGTCGTCGGCGAAATCGATGGTGAGATCCGAGATCGCACGAGGGCGATGCACGCGCTACTTGCGATATTCGAGCCCAAGGCCATTCTTACCGAAAACATCTGGGGCTACCTGTGGGGTAAGCTCGCCTACGGTGCGATGCTGTTTGCAACGGCACTTAACGACGACAGCATGACGGCAAACTTCGCCGACCCGCGCCGCACCATCGTTTTTGAGGCACTCGGGCGCGAAGTAATGGCAGTTGCCCATGCGCGCGGCGTGACACCCGTTGGCTTCAACGGGTTTGATCCAAAGAGTTTCCAACCAGGTGCACCCCAATCAGCAGCGTCGGCATCGATTGCGGCGCTGGCTGAGTTTAACCGCCACACCGCGAAAACGCATTCGGGCATCCACCGCGACTTGGCCGTGCGCAAGCGCAAAACCGAGATCGACCCGCAAATCGGCATCATCGTTGAATTGGCGCGCGAGGTGAATATTGCAACACCGGCACTCGCCCGCCTCGTTACCTTAATTCACGATATCGAAGACGGCCGTCGTACCTTGTCATTTGCAACATTCCAACTCCTGATCGACACATGCACATCCGCTTCGACAGTCGCGTAGCCCTCGTCACCGGCGCAGCCCAAGGCATTGGGCGCGCCATCGCCAACGCGTTG
>JANOYV010000035.1:0-2790 GCA_031429105.1 Hyphomicrobiaceae bacterium
GAATGCTTATCTGATTCGGAATAAGCGCGGTTGGAGTTGGAACCCGAGAATCCGGCAGTGGAGCCACTGTATGGGTCTCAAGTCTTTCAGGCCTTGGGTCGCCGCCCAGTCCGAAAATCGCAACTTACCCTAGAGTGTGAGGGTCCGTAATACTGAAATCGGCATCCGTGTACGACAGTCCGCATGGCGTCGATGTACTAAACCGCTCGCGCGGTACCTCCTAGTCAAGTCGTCGTAAACTTTGGCGTCTTTGCCGGTGTTGGCCGGAAGGATGGACCTGTCCTGTGTTGAGGTTGTGGCGCCAAAACCATCGCCCAACACAGGAGCAGATCCATGACTCACGCTATCAAAGCCGTCAGCCCGTTGCGTCAACGCATGCTCGATGACATGGCGATGCGCAAGCTCAAGCCGCAGACCCAGATTGCCTATGTCCGCGCAGTCAAACGATTGGCGCAGTTCCTCGGACACTCTCCCGATCTGGCAACGCCCGAGGATCTGCGGCGCTTTCAGCTTCACTTGGTCGAGCACGGTAGTTCGAGCATAACGGTCAATGCGATCATCACCGGCTTACGCTTCTTCTTCGAGGTGACCCTGCGCTGTCCCGACGCACTGGCGCAGATGAGCCCGATCCATGAACCGCGCAAGCTGCCGATGGTGTTGAGCACAGCGGAAGTCGAGAAGATCATCGACGCCGCGGGCAGCCTCAAGTATCGCGCCGCGTTGTCGGTCGCCTACGGCGCCGGCCTGCGCGCCAGCGAAGTCGTTCATCTCAAGGTCTCGGACATCGATAGCCAACGCATGATCATTCGCGTTGAACAAGGCAAGGGCAACAGAGACCGCCATGCCATGCTCTCACCGACCTTGCTCACACTGCTGCGGGCCTGGTATCGACAAGCGCAAGCCGAGCGCAAGATGCTGCCGGGCGGCTGGTTATTCCCTGGCCAGAACCCGGTCGAGCCCTTGTCGACACGGCAACTCAATCGTGCGTTTCATCTGGCGCTCGATGCTACCGATATCGATAAGCGCGTGTCATTACATTCGCTACGCCACGCCTTCGCCACCCATCTGCTTGAGCAGAAGGTCGATATCCGCGTCATCCAGGTGCTGCTCGGTCACCAGAAGCTCGAGACCACCGCGGGCTATAGTCATGTCGCGTCACAGACCTTGCGTGAGATCAAAGGACCGCTGGAGTATCTGGCCTTAAGCACGCAGACCTGAACGGTCGGCGGTCATGTCTCGACCGCTGCTTGAGGTCGCGGAGATCTTCCGTGCCCACGGACCGGCGTGGCGGCACGCCCGTGCCGGACATCTCGCGCTCGACCAACTGAAGGTGATGTCCGCCATCGAACAGTGCCGCAGCGCCGCGCTCGGCGGACACCTGCTGCGTTGTGAAGGGTGCGACACCACCCAGCAGGCCTACAACTCGTGTCGCAATCGACATTGCCCGAAGTGTCAGGGCGCCGCTGCTCGGCGCTGGTTTGAAGCCCGACAAGCCGATCTGTTACCGGTCGAGTATTACCACATCGTGTTCACCTTGCCGGCGCAGATCAGCGACATCGCTTATTACAACAAGGAGGTGATCTACGCGCTGCTGTTCAAGGCCGCCGCCGAGACGCTCACCACCATCGCCGCCGATCCCAAACATCTCGGTGCGCAGATCGGGCTCACCGCCGTGCTCCACACCTGGGGCTCGGCTTTGACCCATCATCCCCATGTGCACTGTATTGTGCCGGGCGGTGGCGTGTCGTTGGATGGACAACGTTGGGTTGCCTGTCGCAAAGGCTTCTTCCTGCCCGTGCGGGTGCTCTCACGTTTGTTTAGGCGGCTCTTCCTCGAGAAGCTCACGGCCGCTCACCAGGCCGGGCACTTACATTTCTTTGGCGAGCACTTCGCACTGGGCGCACACAAAGACTTCCTCGCCTTCGTCAAACCACTGCGCAACATCGAGTGGGTCGTTTATGCCAAGCGTCCCTTCGCCGGCCCCGACGCCGTGCTCGCCTATCTCTCTCGATATACCCATCGCGTGGCCATCGCCAACAGCCGTCTCATCGCCTGCGACGAGCGCGACGTGACCTTCAAGTGGAAGGATTACCGCAAGCCCGCACACGCGCGGCATACAACCATGACCCTGACCATCGATGAGTTCATCCGACGCTTCCTCCTGCATGTCCATCCACGCGGCTTCCACCGGATCCGCCATTACGGCTTGCTCGCCAATCACCAGCGTGCCAATGCCCTCGGGCATGCACGCGAACTGTTGAACTGCGAGGCACCGACGCCAGCCAGCCACTCGATCTCAGAGCACGAACGCGCGCCGACCTTCGTTTGCCCTGCCTGTGGTAGGCCGATGAGGGTCGTCGAGCAGTTCCAGCGTGGCCATGCCGTGCCCGCTATACCCTTCGCCACCGGGCCGCCATGCGTAGCCTGACCAGGATGCCGTTGTCGTGCCTTCTGTCGGTCTCGCCTCTACCGGCAGCGGGCACCTTCGCGCTCACCGATGCTGATACACCAAAAGGCGTGGCCCGTGGAGCTACCAGCGCAAGCGAGTGGGTCAAAATCCTGCTTAACCCAGCATCAAAACACGTCCCTTCATCGCTCGTCGTCACTGTCGTCAGACAAAC
This sequence comes from Hyphomicrobiaceae bacterium, assembly GCA_031429105.1. Classification (GTDB taxonomy): domain Bacteria; phylum Pseudomonadota; class Alphaproteobacteria; order Rhizobiales; family Hyphomicrobiaceae; genus JAKFWF01. The sequence goes on from JANOYV010000035.1 coordinate 2,622, forward strand.
TAACCCACCGCCTGCAGTTCAAATCCCCATAGCGTCATCGGACTTCGTGATAACCACTCGCCAACCCCCCGCGGTTTCCTGCATCGAGGCTTGTCGGACGCCTGCCCTGTAAGCGCCACCGATGTCGCGCAGGCCTTACCGGCGGGCAGGCATCCAACAACCCTTAACG
>JANOYV010000036.1:0-20616 GCA_031429105.1 Hyphomicrobiaceae bacterium
CCGCCGGTCGCGGTGGCATGAAGCGAGTCGACGCCGATCAGGTCCAATCGCAGGCTGTCAGCAAACCCCGCATGTCGTCCCAGGCGCTCGGCCAGGATATCGCGTGCAAGCGTTGCACGCGCGACGGCATTGGGACCGGCATAACTGATCCCGCCTTCGCCCAGATGACCACCATCAAACCCGACGGTGACCTTCAAGGTATCCGGGCGAACGGTGCCTGACGCGCCCGTTAAACTGACCCGGTCGCGACCATGATCGACAAGTGCAACTCGAGAAAAATCTGCCGTGACGTCGGGCGTTAGATAAGCTGCCGGATCGTGCACCTCGTAAAGCAGTTGCTCCTTCACCGTGCGCATCGTCACCATGCCACCGGCGTTTGCGAGCTTGCCTACGGTGACGTTGCCATCGGCCGTCACTTCGGCAATCGGATATCCGCAATCAGCCACGCGCGGCACATCCTTGATCCCTGGATCGGCAAAGTAACCGCCGGTGATTTGCATCCCGCATTCCATCAAGTGGCCAACTAGTGTGCCACGACCGAGCATAGGCCAATCGGTCAGTGACCATCCGTAATGATGAACCAGTGGAGCCAGGAACAGCGACGGATCAGCGACGCGGCCGGTGATGATGACATCAGCGCCGGTTTCAAGTGCTGGCAAAATCGCATCGATGCCGAGATAAACGTTGGCGCCGACCACTGGTCGTCCGACCTCGGCAATTGTGCGATTGCCGTTATCGAACAGCACCGTTTCGGGGCCCATGAGGGCTGTTACATCATCGCCTTCGACATAGGCCACCTTGAGCCCCGAAAGTCCCATCTCTTGAGCGATTTTGATCGTTACTTCAGCCGCGGCTTGAACATTCGCCACCCCCATATTCGTGACGATGCGCGTTTTGTTCGCGCGGCAGTGCCCCAGCACGCCCCGCATTCGAGCTGCAAGTTGTGGATTGTAACCGCGCGTCGGATCGAGCTTTCGGTCGCGATGACCAAACGCCAAGGTCCGCTCGCCGATCGTTTCAAACACGAGGTAGTCGAGGCGGCCCTCACGCGCGAGATCAACCGCCGGCCCCAAACGATCCGACGAGAACCCTGCTCCGCATCCCATTCGCAGCATGTTGTCTCCTCAACAATTAACGCGACATCCGAGCGGAGCGAGCGCTGCCCCTCACCCTAAGCTTCTCCCTGAAGCGGGGAGTTCAGAGTGAGGGGCTTTAGTCAACAGCTTCGATGACGATGCAAGATCAATTGCCATCCATCCCATGCGCTTCAGGGAAGAACATGTCTTTCCACGATTCTGGCTTGTTCTTGATCATGCCCGTGCGATTCATGAATGCTGCAAACGCACCGACCGTGCGAGGCGCTTTGGAGAATGCGAATCCAGGCTGCGTCACTAGCGTATGCAGTTCCTCTACCGTGCTCTTCTTGTCCTTCGAGACCTCAATATAAATACCAACAGCACGCTTCAAATCGGCATTGGTAAACTCCATGGCTTCGTCGAACGCCGCCTTGACGATCTCATAGACCTTCGGGTTTTCGGTCTTGAACTTCTCGGTCGTGCAGAATGTCAGGATCGTGCTTTGGCCGCCGATCGCATCGTAGGACGATAGGATCGTCTTGAAACCGTTCTTCATCTCAACTTCATGAAACGGAGACGTTGCAAAGTGCGAGGTAATTTCGCCTTGAGGGTTCATTACGGCAGCTAACGCATCGGGATGTGCCAGCGCCACAACGTTACTGTCCAATTGGGTGTGTTTACCCGGTCCGAATACCTTCTCGGCTGCCATCTGCAAATAAAGGGCCTGGCTCGACACTTTGATCGACGGGATCGCAATCTTGTCCTTGTCGGTGAAATCCTTCAGCGACTTGATGTTCGGGTTACGCGTGTTGAGATAGATCGGGCTGTCGTTGATCGCCGAGATGGCCCGCAAGCCGACATTACCTTTGGTGCGATCCCAGAGCAGCGCCATTGATGGCACGCCTTGGGCTGAAAAATGCAATGAGCCGGACAGCATTGCGTCCACCATGACAGCGGGACCTGCAAGCCGGGTCCACGTCACCTTCAGGTCCGGCATGCCTTTGGCTGCGGCATGCTTCTCGACCATCTTCTGGCTCTCCATCACCATCAGCGGCGTGAAGATAATACCGAACTGTTGCGCGAGGAAAACTTCCTTCACGTCTGCACGTGCGGGAATGGCCGCGAGCAGAAGTGCCGATGTAGCGATCAGTGTTGTCAGTTTGAACTTCATGGTCTCACTTTCTCCCTGTGTAATTTTTCTTGCACCCAAATGCCACTAAACTGGTCGGTCGCCCTTGGTGACTTTCAATGTTCGGTTGTCGGCCGCTGGCAGCATCTTGGCCGGATCGCGGGTGACCACGCAGTCGATGACGGTTGGGCTCGACGTGTTTGCCAAACCCTCGGCCAAAGCGGTCGATAGTTTTTCAGGATCGGTTACGCGGATTCCATGGCAACCGAAGCCCTTGACGATCTCGGCGTAGTTGAGGTCGCTCAAGTCCGACGACATGTAGTTGCCTGGGCCGTAGACCGCGTGCTGTAGGGCCTTCACATATCCAGAGGCCGCATTGTTGAAAATGATCGTCACGAAGTTGGCGCCGACCCGTCGGGCCGTCTCCAGTTCGCCGAGGCTCATGTTGAAGCCGCCATCGCCGGTCAGTGACACGACGCGGCGTTTCTTGCCAGCACCGATCTGCGCACCGATACCACCGGGCACACCGTAACCGATCGATGCAAAGCCACGGTCGGGCAGGAAGTGACGGCCGGCAGCCTTGGTATCGAACATCAGGCCGCCCCAGTGCGCGGCAAACCCGCCATCGGCCACCAGCACGCCGTCCGACGGCATGATCTTGTTGAGTTCGCCCATCAGGCGACCGACGTTAATCGGGCTTTCCTTTGACTCCATGCGGTCGGCAGCGCCCGCGCGCCATCCAGCCATCTTAACCGGGATCTCGGCTAGATACACTGCCCGTGACTTTGCCCGCTTGCCGCCATCGGACAATTCGGCCGTCAGGTCGTTGATCGTCAGGCGCGCGTCTCCTGCAAGTGCGACGTCTGTGCGCGTGGTGCGGCCAATTTCTTCCGGAACGATGTCAACGTGGATCACCGGCTTGCCCGGCGTCATCAGCGAGAACCGCTTGGTTGCGATTTCACCGAGCTTGCAGCCGAGCACCAGCAGGCAATCGCTTTCCGCCAATAGGCCGTTGGCGATCCGATCATAGCGCCCGAACAGCCCGGCGGAATGTGGATCAGAGCACGCAATCGCACCCTTGCCGCTCATGGTGTGGGCAACGGGGATGCCCTGCGCGCGGGCGAAATTCAGCAACGCGTCGTGCGCTTCCGAAATGTGAATACCGCCGCCAGCGAGGATCAACGGACGCTTGGCCGACGCCAGAAGTGCGGCGGCCCTGGTCAGGTCGGTTGGATCGGGCCGTGTCCGCCGTGCCTGTGCCTTGAGCGTGCCTGGCTCCATCCAGAAGTCGGACGCGTCAAAATCGAATTCGGCGTGCGCGATGTCCTCCGGCACGTCGAGCAGCACGGGACCTGGACGACCGCTGGTCGCCACTGCGAATGCGCGCCGGAAGTGCTCCGGAATGCGCTTGATGATCTCAACCCGGATCACCTCCTTGACGACCGGTCGCAGGATTTCGAGCTGCCGCGTTTCCTGAGTCATGTTCTTCCATGAATGTTCGCGGTTTGTATCGCCAATGATCGCAATCATCGGAATGCCGGCGTTGTAGCTTTCGACGAGGCCGGTCACGAGGTTTGTCGCGCCCGGTCCGAGTGTGCCATCGGCGACTCCGGGGCGGTTGGTGACCTTGGCGTAAGCATCGGCTGCGAATGCACCACAGCGCTCGTCGTTTATCAGCACGTGCTGCAGCCCGAGCGACCGGCACGCCTCGTAAAACGGCAACAGTTGAAACCCGCCCATGCCGAACATCGGGCCGACGCCTGCCAGCTTCAACATTTCGGCCATCGCTTGGCCGCCGGACATGCGGCGGGTCGCATTCGAACTCGTCGTCGTCATTTATCAATTCACTCCAGGAGTTTGGCGACATCGTCACGGAAGGCTTTGCGCGAGGGCTCGCGGCTGTAAAACATATGACCACCGGGATAGACCGTGAGCCGCAACCGAGACGCGTCGCCGCCGAACGCCGGGATTTGGCCCAATGCCATTTCCGAGGCGAGGTACGGCGTAATCGTATCGTAGAAGCCGTGCGAGACGAGCACCTTCAGCTTCGGGTCAAGCGCCAAGGCTGCACGCAGTTCGCCCGTCGAATCCATTGCATAAGGCGAATTCGGATAGACCCACTCGCGCAGCGCTGCAGGATTGCTCAGCATGTACTGTGCATCGACGCTGTATTTGAGACGGACTGCGTAAAGATCGGCGATCGCGCCTTGCATCGGGGCGGCGTAAGCGCCTGTGAACGGATCGGCGCTTGAGGTCGGGTAATAGGCTGTCGGCTCAGGATCGAAGCCGCGCACTGAACTGTCGTAGATACTGGCGACACGTCCTGCCGCCCGGTTCGCCTCGCGCCGGTAGATGAAACTGTCGATGCGCGCACCGTACTGGCGCACCAACGGCTCGGGGAAATTCAACAGACCAGCCACCCGCTTGGTCATGCGATCAACGGCTGCGGTATCATTCGGTCCGCGCAGCATGTCGGCCAGGAATTCACCGCGCGCGTAGGTCTCTGCGGCGGCGAGCGCTGCCCGCGTCGGCACCACGGCCTTATCCTTTTGCTCCATGGCGGCAGCGGCCAGCGACGGTAAAACCGATGCCAGCCCCGTTGGGCTCGCGCCGCGCCAGGAGCCGCGAACGCCGTATTCAAGCACAGGCGACACCAGCACCAACGCGTTGACGCCGACACCAAACTTCGATTGCAACGCGGCCGTTACCTTTGGTCCGCGAATGCCGCCATAGCTTTCGCCGATGATCATTTTCGGCGACGTGAACCGACTGGTCTTTTTCAACCACAGCTGAATGAACTCAGCGACCGACTCGACATCGCCGTTAACCGACCAGAAGAACCGCGAACCGCCACTGTCACGATTGCCAGCGTCTCGTCCGCTAGCCGCTGCTGGTGGCGTGGAGGCCGCGCCGCTGCCCGGTTGAGTTTGCGGCGCCCGCGTAATTCGGCTGTAGCCGGTGCCAATCGGATCGATAAAAACTAGGTCGGTGAAATCGAGGAATGTTTCGGCATTGGGTACGACGATGGGCTGAGACGACGCCGACGGCTCCGGCGCATCGAGCGGCAAGCGCCACGGCCCGAGCCCACCCAGATGCAGCCACGCCGATGCCGATCCCGGTCCGCCATTGAACACGAATGTAACCGGTCGTTTGGTCGTGTCGCCCCCTGGCACCGTGTAAGCAACATAGCCGAACTCGGCGAGCATGCGGCCGTCCGCATTGCGCAGCGGGATCGATCCCGCGGTTGCGGTAAACTTCAGCGCCCGGCCAGGAAGTTCGAGCGTGTGCTGCGTCACCACATCGGCTGGCAGGCGGCGCTCAACGGGTTGCGTTTGCGCCGTTCCCTGTTGTTGTCCGCTGCGCTGCTGATTTCTACCCGTTGACGGCGTCTCGGTGTCCTGGGCCAGTGCCGCAGTCACAATCGAAAGCAACGCCAATGCCGACAGCGCGCCAACCAACGCTTTGATACGCATAAACGATTGCCTCCCTTACTTTGGTCAGCACAGTGCCCGCCACGTGCGTCCAACGCAAGACGGCACCCACCTGCCGGATCGAACGAATCCAGCTATAGCAGGCACGCAAATTTCGCATGCGACGCGGGAGCAAACGGCCAATGTCCTTCGATGGACCAACGAGACGCACACTTCTGGCGGGCATAGCAGCAGGTGCAGTCGGCCTGCCGATTGAACTCACCTCGGCGCAATTGCGCGACCCGAAACCACCCGTCGATCCGTCGCAAGGCCGGTTCAAGCGCCCGGTTCACGATAAGCCGCTGCCCGGCGGCAAGGTCGCGCGCGGCAACCGGCAGATCCTCGCCGCCTGGTTCTCCGACCCGACGCAGCGCTACCGACACTTCGCGCTCGGGGCGGAGTACGAGCCTGGCTCCCTCGTCATTTCGACCGCCGACCATCGCGCCCATAAGTTAGCGCTGCCCGCCGACAGCGTGTTCGAAGACCGCGAACCGCGCATCGTCGATATCGACGGCACCGACATGGTGCTCGTCGTGCGCAGTTACTTGAAGACCGGCGCGGCCTTGGCGCTGGTCGGTATTGTTGGCCTCGAGGCGAAAGTGTTGATCGAGACGCCGCCCATTGGCGCGCCATTCAAGTGGCTCAACCCGATTGGTCCGGCCAACTTCACTGGCGATGGAATCTTGCAAATCGCGCTGGTGCGCACGCCGCATATCAACGGGCAATTGCAGCTGTGGACGGCCCGTAACGGTCAACTCGTCCAGACGTTTGCGATTGACGATGTGTGCAATCACGCACTCGGCTCGCCATTCCTCAAGCTGCACGCGATTGCCGACTTCAACGGCGATGGTGTGCCGGCTCTGGCCGTGCCCTCACAGGACCGCCGCCGCATCCGGTTTTTCTCGTTCAAGGGTGGCCGCGCCAAGGAATTCGCCAGCGTTGAAATTCCAGCCGTCGCTGCCGAAGATTTCCAAGTGGTGACAAAAGACGGCCGCCCAGCCGTGCAAGTGGGGTTTAATGCCGGGCGGACAATGGTTGTGGCACCGGGGTGAGAGTGGGCACCGATTTTGGGAGACTGAATGTAAATTTAGGCACTTGAACTATGGCGGTAACCGCCCCCCTGCTACATCACTGACTGCCCCTCCCCATTCGTCCAATATTGCTCCCACCCCGTGTTGTCCAGCACTGCGGGGGGAGCGCGACTTCGTCATTGTGAGATCAGGGAAGAACGGATTGTCCGGATCTTCTGCAACTCAAAGTGACGACGGGAGCATCACATGTCCCAGCGCAGCTGCCGGCGGACCCGACACGGAGAGAACCAAGCCATGCGGCACCACAATAGCTTGATTCACGGGCTTCTGAAGCCCCTGCTGGGTGAAGCAGACGCTGAGGATCAGAACGTTCCTCGGTACGAGCGAAAACGCCGTCCGCATCCAGCTAACCATCGCCATGATCGCTTTCCTGCTCCTGCGCATCGTTCACGCCGCTCAACGCCATGTCGAAAGTCCACTCACGTTCGCTCGCCTCGTGCGCGCCAACCTTATGGATAACCGCACCATCCACGACATCGCAAAACCCGAACCGCCTCCACAAGCAATTCCCCCATCGCTCCAACTAGATCTGGTGTTACAATGACACCAACCGGACAGTCGTGGGACAAGCCCGAGGATGACATTTGGGGGTGGGTGCAAACCGCCTGCAACGGGGCTCATCAGATGTCGTGATCTACCCCCCCCACAGCCGTCATCCCGGCGGAGGCCGGGACCCACGGCAACCATCTGCGGGACCGGATTCGCGGTTGAAATGAACGCGTGCAACGGCCTGCGATCCGCCGCCCTCACCGCGCCTGTTGATACTAGTCGTGGGTCCCGACCTTCCCCGCAAGGGGACTCCCAAGTGGTCGCGTCGGGATGACGGAGCTTTATGAGCATGACAAGTAGCTGTATGGACGAGCGGACACCGAAATTCACCACGTTCGCATCATCGACTTTGCCAGACTTATCCCCGCTTGCTCCATCCATGAGATACTCCTCGTGTTCTGCTTCATCGAGGGCGCGCTTCGAAGGCGTTTGAGTGTGGAAGTAGAATTGGACGGTCCGGGAATTAATCCAGCAACGCGCTGGAATTCTGGGAGGGTTCCGCGTGCCTCGTAGCGAGACCGGGGTCAGCCAGCAGACCTAGAACGGCCTGAACCAACCTCGCCTAAAACGCGGTGGGACCTTAGCGAAAATCCGTCTGGCTGGGGTGGCTCTGAGCCACTTCTAATACTGCGGCAAGACCGCCGTGTGGATCACGGCCACCCCGCCCCCTCGAACTCGAGGGGAAAATGAAAAACGAACGAAGCGGCAGCATGAACAGGAAGCGTTGGTTGTATCAACATAATATCACATCGCTGATCACCGCTTCCCCGCACTTGCACAGCCCGTCCCCGCGCAGCACAGTGCGGGCAAACAAACAGTCAAGGACCTCAGCTATGCGTGACACATCAGTCGCCGATAAAAAGACCCGCACGCTCCGGCTGAACCCGAAGGATAACGTGCTAGTGGCTGTCGATGTGATCGAAGTAGGCGCCACGCCCGAAGGTGTGACTGCTCTGGCGAAAGTGCCCCGCGGCCATAAGATGGCGACAGTGAAAATCGAAAAGGGCGCGGCCGTCCTGAAGTTCGGCCAGATCATCGGCTTTGCCTCAACCGACATTTTACCCGGCGCGCACATCCACACCCATAACTGCGGGTTTGCCGCTTTCGAGCGCGATTACGCCTTCGCGCAGGACGCAAAGCAAGAAGCCATCCTGCCGCTCGAAGCGCGCGCCACGTTCGAAGGCTTCCGCCGCGCCAGTGGTGCGGTCGGCACCCGCAACTACATCGGCGTGATGACCAGCGTGAACTGTTCGGCAACGGTCGCCCGCTTCATCGCCGAGGAGGTCAAGCGCTCCGGCATTCTCGACGACTACCCCAACATCGACGGCGTGATCCCGCTGGTGCATTCGACCGGCTGCGGCATCGACAGCGACGGCGAGACGTTCGAAGTGCTCAAACGCACGACCTGGGGCTACGCCTGTAACCCGAACATGGCGGGCGTCCTTGTCGTCGGGCTCGGCTGCGAGGGCTTCCAGATCGCCCGCATGAAGGCCGCCTACAACGTGCAGGAGAGCGACACCTTCCGCACTATGACGATCCAGGAAACCGGCGGCACCAAGAAGACCATCGCCGCTGGCGTCGACGCCGTGCGCACGATGCTGCCGATCGTCAACAAGGCGACACGCACCACCGTGCCCGCATCCGAACTGATGCTGGCGCTCCAGTGCGGCGGCTCGGACGGTTATTCCGGGATCACGGCGAACGTGGCGTTAGGTCTCGCTGTCGATCAACTGGTGCGGCATGGCGGCACGGCGGTGCTGTCGGAAACGCCCGAGATCTACGGCGCGGAACATCTGCTTACGCGGCGCGCCGCTACCAAGGAGATCGGCGAGAAGCTCGTCGGCATTATCAAGTGGTGGGAGGACTACACCGCGCGCGCGCGCATGAGCATGGACAACAACCCATCACCCGGTAACAAGGCCGGCGGCCTGACAACCATTCTCGAAAAGTCGCTCGGCGCTGCGGCGAAGGGCGGCTCGACCACGTTGACCGGCGTCTATCACTACGCCGAGCCGATCCGCACCAAGGGCTTCGTCTACATGGACACGCCCGGCTACGACCCCGTTTCGGCGACGGGCCAGGTCGCCGGCGGCTGCAACATGCTGACCTTCACCACGGGGCGCGGCTCAGCTTACGGCTGCAAGCCGACACCTTCGATCAAGCTCGCAACCAACTCTGAAATGTACCACCGCATGAGCGACGACATGGACATCAATTGCGGCGACGTGCTCGACGGTGTGCCGCTTGAACAGAAGGGCCAGGAAATTTTCGACGCCGTGCTGCGCGTGGCCTCCGGTGAGAAATCAAAGTCCGAGCTGCTCGGCTACGGCGACGCCGAATACGTCCCCTGGCAAATCGGCGCGACGATGTGAGGGTATATTGTGCCACGATCTCACCTCATGCGTTCCCGGAAAGCCCGCGCAAGTGTTGAGGTCCGCCCAATTGTCACAGGCGGGCTTGTCCGGGATCTTTACGTGTCTGAATAGGGCACCATCTCGCAATAAGGCGACAGGTAAAGACCCCGGACATTCGCCGCGCCGAGCAGCGACGAATTCCGGGGAGGCGTTGACGCGAGCGTGACGCCCAAATCGTCACCAAAAATCACGCAAATCGTTCGGCACATTGCCCACTTGTGATAAACTGCAGCTGATGAGTGCAGTGAGCAAGGCGACCGCAAAATGAACCAACGCAAATTCGCAACGAACGGTCCACTTGTCGGCGCCATGGGCTTTGGCGCGATGAGCTTCGGCGGCTTTTACGGCGCAACCACGGAAGCCGAAAGCCATGCCACGCTTCGTGCCTGCCTGGAGCACGGCGTCACCCACTGGGACACGGCAAATGTATACGGACCAGAAACCTCGGAAAAGGTCATCGGCACCTATTTCAAGGCCCACCCCGGGGCCCGTGCCAAGGTGCATCTGGCGACCAAGGGTTCAATTCAACGCGACCCAAAAACAAATGTGCGGGGATTTAATAATTCTCGGGAGCACCTGACCGAAGCGCTCGATGCGTCGCTCAAGCGGCTAGGCGTTGATCACGTCGATCTCTATTACATTCATCGCCGGGAACAGGCCCGCCCCATCGAAGAGGTGATGCAGACGCTGCTCGGCTTCAAGAAGGCTGGCAAAATTCGCGGCATCGGGTTTTCCGAACTTGCGCCCGCATCGGTGCGGCGTGCAGCTGTCATCGGCCAAATCGATGCGGTGCAGAGCGAATACTCACTCTGGACCCGACTGCCGGAGCTCGGGATGATCCAAACCTGTCGTGAAATCGGCGCCGCCTTCGTGCCGTTCTCGCCGTTGGGACGCGCCATCTTCACAGGAGCGCTAACGGCCCAGAGCACGTTTGCCGCGAGCGATTTCCGCCAATCGAATCCGCGTTTTATCGAGCCGAACTATTCGGCAAACTTGGCAGCCGTCGAACCGCTGTTCGCATTTGCGAAGGCCCGTGGCGTAACACCGGGACAGGTCGCGCTTGCGTGGACGCTGGCGCAAGGCGACCATATCGTACCCATTCCCGGCACGCGTTCGGTCAAGAACCTGATTGAAAATGCGAAGGCTGCCGACATCAAGCTATCGGCGGACGACCTGGCGGAACTCGCCCGCATCCTTCCTGCTGGCTTCGCGCACGGCGACCGTTACAGCGACGTGCAGGCGGTCGGGCCTGAGCGCTATTGCTAGAGCGATTTCATCAGTGCAGCTTCAGCTTCGGGCGGATCACCTGATTGACGTGACCGACAGCGATCAGGGCGGCGCCTTTCAGCCAGCCGTGAATGCCGATGAGGTGCATCCGGTAGAGCGAGAGATACACCATCCGTGCCAGGCGACCTTCGATCGCCATACGGCCACCAACGAGATTGCCCATCAAACTGCCGACCGTCGAAAATCGGCTGAGCGACACCAGCGAACCATGGTCCTTATAGACGAACGGCTTCAACAGCGTTCGGCGGATGCGCGCTTTGATATTGCCGAACACGGTCGCAGCCATCTGATGCGCGGCCTGCGCGCGCGGCGGCACCGGACGTCCACCGTTGGATTCAACTGGAGCAACACAGCAGTCGCCAATCGCGAAAATCCGCTCATCGCGCGTCGTTTGCAGCGAGGGATGGACCACGAGTTGGTTGTTGCGATTGGTCTCAAGCCCACCGATGTTGGCGAGGAAACCAGCACCTTTCACACCTGCCGCCCACACGTTGAGATCACCGCGCACGAGAGATCCATCAGCCGTTTTTACGCCAGCAGCCGTGACTTCCGTGACCTTGGTGTTGACCCGCACATCGATGCCGAGCGCTTTCAACTCATCGTGGGCTGCCTGCGCGAGTTTCTCCGGCAGGGCTGGCAGAATGCGCGGACCAGCCTCGATCAACGTTACCTTGAGCCGCGTGCCGTCGAACACTTCGAGACCGTAATAGCCAAGCGCTGCAGCCGCATTGTAAAGTTCGGCTGCCAATTCGACGCCCGTTGCGCCGCCACCGACGATGACAATGTTGACGTGCTCGTCAGCTTTTGCGTCCGCCGTCATGGCCCGCGAAACACGCAGGCAATGATTGAGCAGCTTCGCGCGGAACCGATCCGCTTGGCTGCGATCATCGAGGAAGATGCAATGCTCGCGCGCGCCGGGCGTGCCGAAGTCGTTCGAGACCGAGCCGACGGCAAGCACGAGGTAGTCAAAGCGAATGCGGTGACGACCAATAATCTCAGCGCCGTCTTCGTCGTAAATCGGCGCGACGACAATCTGACCGGCGTCTCGGTCGATGGCTTCGAGCGTGCCATCGAAGAAGCGATAGCCCCAACGATAGGCGTGGCTGCGATAACCGACCTCATCCAAGTTGGCGTCGAGCGAGCCCGTTGCCACTTCGTGGAGCAACGGCTTCCAGATGTGCGTCTTGTTGCGGTCAACGAGAATGATATCGAACGCATCACGACCGAATTCGGCACCAAGGCGGGCCACGAGTTCCAATCCGCCCGCACCGCCGCCGACAACGACGATCTGGGTTTTCTTTGAAGCTTGGAGCTTGGTCAAGTTGCCTGTCGAAGTCATGGTGAGTGCGCCTCGCGGGCACAGGGTGTGCCGCACGAGAGCTTACACCGGGACAAGTTATCCAGATCACTTCGACCGCTGCTTCCTATTGGCGCATCATGCAACGCCATTGGTTTTCAAGAACGCGGTGAACTTCGCCCAACCGTCCTTGGCCGGTCCTTCGCGATAGCTAGGCCGATAGTCGGCATAGAACGCGTGCGGCGTGTCCGGATAGACCATAATTTCGCACGACTTTTTCGCAGCCGCACATGCGGCTTTGATCTTGTCGAGGCTTTCAACCGGAATGCCACCATCGGCTGCGCCGTAGAGCCCGAGTATCGGGGCTTTCAGATCGGCAGCCACATCGATCGGGTGCTTCGGTTGCAGCGGGCTGGGGTCGCCGACAACGCGGCCGTACCATGCGACACCAGCTTTCAAAGCTGGATTATGCGCGCCATAAAGCCAGACGATACGCCCGCCCCAGCAGAAGCCGGTGATCGCAAGCTTCGTGGTGTCAGCCTTTCCAGACGCCTTGGCGAACGCCACTGCCGCATCGAGATCCGACATGCACTGGGCATCTGGTACCTTGGCGACGATGGGTCGAATTTCATCCATAGACTTCAATTGCGAAACGTCGCCCTGTCGCGCGTACATTTCGGGTGCAATCGCGAAGTAGCCGAGCTTGGCAAGGCGGCGGCACACGTCCTTGATGTGTTCGTGGACGCCGAAAATCTCCTGTACCACGAGCACGGTCGCAAAGCCGGTGCCGGTGGCTGGCATGGCGCGATACGCTGGGATCTCGCCGTCAGCGGTTTTGATCTTGACCTCGCCGGCTTCAAGCCCGGCGCTATCGGTTGTGATTGTCGTCTGCGCCATCACCGGCTGAACGGAGGCGGCGAATCCTGTTGCGAGTGTCGTCACCATCATTCCCCTGCGTGTGAAGTCTATCTTCGGCGAAAGGCTTTTGCGGTCCGCTTCAAAGTTGCGATCCTCGATCGACATGGCGTTGGTCTCCTGCATGCAAGTGAGTTCCGATGCCCGATTATGAAGCAGCATGGTGGCAGTCGGCAAGTTACCTGGTTGTCACCTCGATACAGCCAATGCGAGATCGCCGAAGCCGGTATGTCGATGTTCGAAGGCGAGACCAAGGGTTTTAGCGGCTTCTTCGGCCTGCGCGATCAGTGCCTGCGTCGGCAGTTGCGACAGATAGACAACCTTTTCGTAGTTGCCAAAGTAAAGAGGCATAAGGTCTGGATGTCGGTCGAGCCCGAGACCTTTGATCACCAGTGTCTGGAACTGGCGAACCAGAAAATCAGTCAAGAAAAAGCTGCGCATGTCGGCGTCGCCACGAGCGGCAAACGCGTCAACGCCGGTGAAAAATGCATAGCAGTGCGCGCCGGGCAAGCGCTCGATATTTTCGGCTTCAAGCAGCCGATCAAGATCACCGCCGGTGCCGCAATCGGCATAGGCGACGAAGATGCGGTCGTAGCGCGACCGCGCCCAGGCGATGCGCCGCTTAACCGCCGGTGTGATCTTTTCAGGCCGGTTGTGATAGCCCGCCGGGATCGCCTTGATGTCGATATCGAGCCGCGCGTCTTGCGCGATCAAAAACTGCAGCTCTCGCACCAATGCACCGCAGGCGATGACAAGGGAGCCGCGGTTTGAAGCCCTTTCACTCAAGCCGTTGGCCGCTGGTTATGTTTGCGCATCAGCAAATCCTTCGCGAGTTCGACGGTGACAGCTGCGTCGCGACCGTACGCGTCGGCGCCGACGGCCTTGGCGAAGTCTTCGTTCAACGGTGCACCGCCGACCATGACGATGAAGTCGTCCCGCATGTTCTTTTCGATCAACGTGTCGATCACAACTTTCATGTAGGGCATGGTTGTGGTCAGCAGCGCCGACATGCCGATGATGTCCGGTTTGTGCTCCTCGATGGCGGCCAGATACTTCTCGACGCCGTTGTTGATGCCGAGGTCGATCACCTCGAACCCAGCGCCTTCCATCATCATGCCGACCAGATTCTTGCCGATGTCATGAATGTCGCCTTTGACGGTGCCGATCACGATCTTGCCCTGGCGTGGAGCGCCGCTGGCGATCAGCAGTGGACGCAAAACGGCCATGCCGGCCTTCATCGCGTTGGCAGCAAGAAGGACCTCAGGGACAAACAAGATGCCGTCGCGGAAATCGATGCCGACGATCCGCATACCTTCGACGAGGCTTTCGGTGAGCACCTTGTACGAGGCCCAACCGCGTCCGAGCAGGATGTTGACGCCCTCGACAACCTCGTCTTTCAGACCATCGTAGAGATCCTGGTGCATCTGCTCGACGAGCGCTGCGTCGTCGAGATTAGCCAGGATGATTTCGCCGTCGTCAGCCATTCAAAGCGTCCTTGCAGATCGAACCGTGTAACATGCAGAGTGAAAGCAGCCACGTCGCTCGACTGTTCTGGAAGCGACGGACTTGCCAATCTATTCGACGTCGCCTCAGATGGTCGATTGAAGCCGACACGAAGTCAAGCTACGCAAGTTGAGCAGGGGGCGGAGCGGGCACATTGACAACACCCAACATTCCACGACGCAGAAGCAGACTGACGGCCGTGGGTTCTCATACGCCGACACCTCGGCGCAGTCCGATCATTGGCGTGGCCGATACGGCGACCTTTGATTTATCGGCCATTGAGGCGGCGGCTGAAGCGCTGTTGGCCGACGTTGGCATTGCCTGCCGATTGCCACCCGACGCCGCAGCCATTTGCACGAAGGGCGGCCTTATCGTTGATGCCGAACGCATTCGCTTTCCAATGCCACTGGTCATGGAACACATGGCCAAAGCACCGGATCGTTTCCTGCATATCAGCAGCACAGACGCACGGACGCTTGAAATCTCAACCTCGATGGTAGCGTTTGGTCCGGCTCTGGCAGCGCAACACAGGTGGGACGGCGCAACACGCAGCGCGCTCAGCGCACACGATGCTCGCCTGTTCGCGGCAATCGCCGATGATGCTGGTCTTGAGTACGGAGCGTCGTCGTTGAGCCTTCTAACGACGAATGCCACTCATCCTCTTTCCGGATTTATCGGCACGAGCAATCGACCGCTGATCGTGCCTTCCAACACGCCGGTCCATGCACGCGACTTGATTGCGGTTGCGTGTCGGGGCGCTACCAAGGACACCGCGTCGTGCCATCTTATGATGATCGCCGCCGTCGAGGCTGCACTGACGTTCGACGATAACTTTGTCGAAGCCCTCGTTGAAACCGCAGCAAGCGCCCAGGGCCTTATTGTTGCACCAACGCTATTGATCGGCGCCAACGCGCCGGCAGCGGTTGAGGGGACGCTTGTCCGCTTCGCCACTGAAACCATGGCTGGTATTGCCCTTGCGCAGGCATTGTGTCCGGGTCAGCCGATCGCCGTCGGAGCCACAATTGCCGATGTGTCGATGCGTAACGGCCTGCCGTTGGTCGGCACGGCGAATGCACTTGCTGTTCTCGGCGGTGCAATTGCCATGGCGCGACGTTGGAATGTTGCGTTCTATGCGCTTGGCCCAGCAACGAACGCGAAGGGACTGGATGCGCTCGGGGCCGCAGAGACGAGCCGTTGGCTGTCATCCACTTATTACCTCGGCGCAAATGCGATCCTGGGTGCCATTGGCGCGGTTGATCTCGACGACGGCATCTCGCTTGAAAAGCTCATCGTCGATGCCGAGGTCACAGCTGTACTCGGACGACCGAGTGCACGAACAAGCGATGATCCGGCAGCTGAACTGCGCCACTTAGGAGCAGGCGGGGTTTTCCTGGGAACGACGGCTGCCCGCGATGCCGCGCATCGTCAATCATCATCACGCTTGGCCGAAAACAGCCTGTACGAGAGCTGGGTTGCAGCTGGCAATCCCACCGTCAATCAGGCGATTGCAGCGATCATCGCAGCGGCGACGCCAGCCGACTTGCCTTCAACCGCTGAGCATGTCGCCGTTACCCAATTGAACCGACGGCCAACAAACCTCGCCGATCTCGCGTCTACGCTCTACAGCCGCTCGATCCGTGATGCGTTCGGGTTTGGAGGGTAGGGCAATGTGCTGCAATCAGGTTCGCCGTTTGCGACCTTCCATCGCGCCGCCGCTGGTCGGAGCTGGACGATGGAGGAATGGACCGATCTTGGACGTGATGGCGGCATGATCGGGCCGAGCACCCTTTTGATGCGCGTCAAGCGTGCGGCGCATTCCAGCCAAGTGTTCAGGCGACGTTCCGCAACAGCCGCCGATGATGCGTGCGCCAGCATCAATCGCGAGTCCGGCATACAACGCCATCAGTTCAGGCGTGCCGGAGTAATGAATGTGACCTTCGTGGTAGCGCGGAATTCCAGCGTTCGCTTTCGAAATCACGACGATATCTGGCTTAGCTTCCGTCATTGAGAGGATCGAACCCAACGTGTCTGATGCACCCGCACCGCAGTTCGCACCAACGGCCAGCGGCGGCGGTTCGAACGCCCCAACCGCTTCGGCGAAGGCCTTCGGGGTGATGCCCATCATCGTGCGTCCAGCGGTGTCGAAGCTCGCCGTGACTGTATAGGGCATGCCGACTTTTGCGGCGGCCATGGCGGCAGCTTTCATTTCCTCAAGTGCCGACATGGTCTCGATCCAGATCACATCTGCGCCGCCAGCCTTCAGCCCCTCGATCTGTTCGACAAACACGTCCATCGCTTCATCATGGTCGAGCGGTCCAAGCGGCTGGAACAGTTCGCCGGTCGGCCCGACGGAACCAGCAACAACGACCGGGCGGCTAGCTGCATCGGCGATTTCACGGGCAAGGCGCGCGGCTTGCTTGTTGATCTCGTGGCAGCGTCCGTCCGCCTGATGCAGCGCCAAGCGCCGCCGGTTACCACCAAATGTGTTGGTGAGGATGATATCGGCCCCCGCATCAACAAACATTTTATAGAGCGCCTTGATGCGATCGGGATGCTCCTCGTTCCAGATCTCGGGCGAATCACCCGACATCAACCCCATGTGAAACAGATTGGTGCCGGTCGCGCCGTCGGCGAGAAGCCAGGGTTTAACGGCAAGCATAGCCTGGAGCGTGGGCATGGAACCTCGGTTCAAAAGCAGATCGACGGCATTAACGGCAACATTATAGGTTCAAGGGGCCGTGCAATGCTATCTAAGACCCGTCGAAAACCGTTCAACTTCGGTCGTGCAGGCGCCAGCCGTGCGATAGAAATGCCGTAAACTTGTCCGCTGATAGGAATCAATCGCGATGACAGCAACCACGACCCAGCGCATCATCGTCTACTGGCGGGATATCCCAGCGCAGGTGATCGTCAAGCGTGGGCGCGTGGCGGAAAAACGCGAGCTGCCAGATCATTTCATCAAGGCCATCGACGCGAGTGCCATGGTGATTGGCGCCAAGGACAGTGATGCCTATCTGGCCGAATGGCGCAAAGGCAGCCCGGAAACGTGTTCAGGCGATATGGCAACCGAAGCTGACGCGGCAGTCACCAGCATCATCGCTGCCTACGATATGGATCGCCTGAAAGCGATGATACTCAATGGCGGCAAGGATTGATTGGACACATGGCCCTCGATTCCAATCCACCAGCGACCAGAGATGCGCTTGTCCTGTTTATGCCGAGCGGACGTCGGGCGCGCTTTGCCATAGGCACGCCGATCCTGGAAGCTGCGCGTTCACTTGGCGTGTTTGTTGAAAGCGTGTGCGGTGGCCGCGGCATATGTGGGCGCTGCCAAGTGTTGCCGGCGCTCGGCCATTTCGCCAAGCATGGCATCGAAAGTCGCCCTGAGAACCTCACCGCTTTCAACGACGTCGAGCAGCGTTATGCGCGGGTTCGCAAGCTGCCAGCTGACCGCCGCCTATCGTGCCAGGCCCGCGTTGACGGCGACATCGTCATCGATATTCCAGCCGATGTTGCGATCCACGGCCAGGTCGTGCGCAAGCGTTCAGAGGTGCGCAGCATCGCGCGCGATATCGCATTTGCCACGTATGATGTGGCAATCGAAGAACCCGACATGGACAAGCCACTTGGTGACACTGACCGTTTGATTGTTGAGCTACAATCACGGTTCGACCTGCCTGGCCTCGTTTGTGACGCGTCACTGCTGCCGCGCATCCAGGCAATTTTGCGCAAGGCTGCCTTCAATATGACAGCGGTGATTCATCACGACGGCGCGGCACCGCTGCTGGTTGACGTCAGAGCACGTGGCCAGAACAGCCTATTCGGCGTCGCCTGCGACATTGGATCCACAACCATTGCCTGTCACCTTGTCGATCTCGTCAGCGGTCGCACGATTTCATCGGCTGGAACGTCGAACCCACAGATCCGCTTCGGCGAAGACCTGATGAGCCGCGTATCATACGTGATGATGAACCCGGATGGTCGCGAAGCGCTCACAACTTCGGTGCGCGGCGCGGTTGAAGCGCTGATCGACCGGGTGGCCGGCCAAGGCGGCATTACGCGCGACGACATTCTCGAAGCCGTTTTCGTCGGCAACCCGATCATGCACCACTTGTTCCTGGGGTTGGACCCGACGGAATTGGGCCAAGCACCTTTCGCCCTTGCAGTGTCCGGCGCCCAACGCATTGCCGCGCGCGAGATCGGACTGACACTCCATCCAGCAGCGAGACTTTACATCTTGCCCTGCATCGCCGGGCACGTTGGCGCAGATGCTGCCGGCGTTGCGTTGGCAGAGGGCCCGCAAGGTCACGATGAGACGACGCTTGTCGTTGACGTTGGCACCAATGCTGAAATCCTGCTTGGCAATCGCAGTCGCGTGCTGGCGGCGTCGTCGCCGACCGGCCCCGCATTCGAGGGTGCGGAGATTTCCTCCGGCCAACGCGCCGCCCCTGGGGCGATCGAACGGGTGCGCATCGACCCTGCCACGCTGGAGCCGCGCATCAAGGTGATCGGCTGCGATTTATGGTCGGATGAGCCAGGCTTTGGCGAGGGCACGGATGCGTTCGGCGTCACCGGGATTTGCGGCTCGGGCATTATCGAAGCCATCGCCGAGATGTTTCTGGCCGGCATCATTCGCCAGGACGGAATTGTCGATGGATCGCTTGCGACCAGAAGCGACCGGATCGTCGCCGAAGGTCGCACGGCGTCCTACGTGCTGTGGCGCGGCGCCCCGGAATTGCGCGTGACGCAGGGCGACGTGCGCGCGATCCAACTTGCCAAGGCAGCGCTCTACGCCGGATGCCGACTGTTGATGGACCGCATGGGGGTCGCAACAGTCGAACGCGTCAAACTAGCAGGCGCGTTCGGTTCCTACATCGAACCGAAGTACGCAATGGTAATCGGGCTGATCCCCGATTGTGCCCTTGATCACGTGTCATCGGTCGGCAACGCGGCTGGTACTGGTGCACGCATGGCGCTGCTCAGTCGTGCCCATCGCACCGAAGTCGAGACGTTGGTGCGCCGCATCGAAAAGATCGAAACGGCAGTGGAGCCCAAGTTCCAAGAGCATTTCGTCAACGCGATGGGCTTTCCCAACTCGGTCGAGACGTTCCCGAACCTCGAAACGGTCATCACGTTGCCGATACGCGTTGTGACGACCGAAACAGACGGTCGCCCGCGACGTCGCGCGCGTCCATCGCAGACAGTCTAGCCGAGCATGTTCGTGCCAGCGCACACCGAGAGAGATTGACCGGTAATCGTGCGGCCACGCGGGCTGGCGGTGAAGACGACCATATCGGCCAACTGCTGCGGCGTGACGTAGTCCTTCATCGCCGTGAACTGCAGCATGAAGTCTTCCTGGTCTTTGAAGCTGCGACCATTCTGCTGCGCCTTGGCTTCGATAACACGCCGGATGCGATCTCCAGCGACCAGACCAGGCAGCAGCGCATTGACGCGGATACGATCAGGGCCAAGCTCAATCGCAATCGATTGAGTGAAGCCGATGACACCCCACTTCGCCGCTGCATACGGTGAGCGCAGAGGAAAGCCATGCTTACCGGCCTGGCTCGACAGGTTCATGATGCTGGCGTTCTTCGACTTGCGCAGGTGCGGGATCGCAAGCCTGACGCAGTTGAATTGGCTCGTCAGATCAACGGCGATGCACTGGTCCCAATCTTCCGGGTTGATGTCTTCGACTCGGCCCGTAGGTCCAGCGATACCGGCATTGTTGACCAGACAGTCGAGCCCACCCAAGTGGCCCACCGCCGCATCGAACAGCGCCGTGACCGCCGTGCGATCAGAGACGTCACATACGATGCGGGCTAGCATCGGATCTGACTTTGCGACGGCTGTCAGCGCATCGCGATCAACATCGCAAATGAACACAT
>JANOYV010000037.1:0-21649 GCA_031429105.1 Hyphomicrobiaceae bacterium
GGCCGCCAACATGCGGTCGAAGGGGTCCTTGTGGCTACCGATCAGTTGACCGGCGGCAACTGCGTGAGCGTTGGTGAGCGGCAGCTCCGTCCAACCCAGCGCTGCGATCCGCACATCGAATGCGCTGAGGAACGACGCATCGAACTCCAGCTTGCCAATGCCGTGCTTGCGCGCGATTTCGAAGGCCGTAACCGGGCTCACGAAAACGTCGACAGCTACCGCCTGAAGCAGATCATCTACGGTCGTACTCAGGCGGTCAGGATCAGTCACCCACCAGATGACGACATGAGTGTCGACTAGCAGTTTCACTTAGCCGCTTTCTGCTTACGTTTCGGTGGCGTCTGTGAAGGCTCCGCCGCCGCATCTGGCAATGGCGTCATCATGTCCACGAAGTCCTGGCCGAACAATTCCGCAAGCGACTTGTCATCGCTCATGCCGAACCACACCTCGTCCGGCGCTGGCGGATACAGCCCCGCGAGACAACCGCGACCAGCCGCGCGCTTGCGGGCGATTTCTTCACGATCATATGACTTGAGCACCGCCACCGGCTTATCGCCGCGTGCGATCACGATCTCCTCGCCAGCTTCGACGCGGCGAAGGAGTTCGGAAAGATTGGTCTTGGCCTCGTGAACGGTGAAGGTTGCCATTCGTGCACCCCGGTTAGCTAAGTGGACTAAGATTAACTCAACCACCGCTAGCCGTCAAACCAATCGAGAACTCGTCGTTGGTTGGGTCAGGGCGCGACTTTCGTGCCCGCGACCATTTGGAAGTCCTCTGGCGGGATAACCCAACGGCCTGCACCACCCGTGAATTGTTGGGTTACGCGCCGAAGTGGCGCTAACCCAACCTACTAGCTGCAAAGTTATCCCCGCTCTCAGCACGCGTGAGATGATGCTCGGGTTTGGCTCACCTGACGCTGCGCTCCGGAGGCGTTCGTTACGGGTCGGACAAGCCTGCGCTCTTTGAAATGGTAAACAAACAAAGAGGGCCAGACCGGGCGGGGTCTGGCCCTTTCGGGGCGTTATTGGTATTCGCATCTGACTTCGCTGGCGCGGAGCCGACCGGATGCGACGCTTTGCGATGCGCTTGCCGACACGCGTCCTGTCGCGGGCGGCCGGCTCCCCGGAGGGGAGTCGCCCGCGACCAGCAACTAAGCCATCGCGATCTTCAAGTTCTCGTCGATCTTGTCGAGGAAGCCGGTGGTCGAAAGCCACTTCTGCTGGTCGCCAACGAGCAACGCCAAGTCCTTGGTCATAAACCCTGACTCGACGGTGTCGACGCAGACCTTCTCGAGCGTCAGGGCGAACTTCGCCAACGCATCGTTGTTGTCGAGTTTGGCGCGATGGCTGAGGCCACGGGTCCAGGCGAAGATCGAGGCGATCGAGTTCGTGCTCGTCTCGCGGCCCTTCTGGTGCTCACGATAGTGGCGCGTCACGGTGCCGTGCGCCGCTTCGGCTTCGACGGTTTTGCCGTCGGGCGTCAACAGGACGGAGGTCATCAGGCCAAGCGAGCCGAAGCCTTGCGCCACAATGTCGGACTGCACGTCGCCGTCGTAGTTCTTGCAGGCCCAGATGTAGCCGCCCGACCACTTGAGGGCAGAAGCGACCATATCGTCGATCAAGCGGTGCTCGTAGGTCAGCTTGCGCTTGTCGTATTCGGCCTTGAACTCGTTATCGAAGATGGTCTGGAAGATTTCCATGAAGCGGCCGTCGTACTGCTTCAGGATGGTGTTCTTGGTCGAGAGGTAGACGGGATAGTTCTGTTGCAGGCCGTAGTTGAAGGTCGAGCGGGCGAAGTCGGTGATTGAATCGTCCAAGTTGTACATCGCCATGGCAACGCCTGAGCTCGGCGCCTTGAACACTTCGCGCTCAATGACCTTGCCGTCGGTGCCGACGAACTTAATTGTCAGCGTGCCAGCAGTCGGGAACTTGAAGTCTGTGGCGCGATACTGGTCGCCAAACGCGTGACGGCCAACGATGATCGGCTGGGTCCAGCCCGGCACCAGGCGCGGCACATTCTTGCAGATGATGGGCGCGCGGAAAATCACGCCGCCCAGGATGTTGCGGATCGTACCGTTAGGCGAACGCCACATCTCCTTGAGGCCGAACTCCTTCACCCGGCCCTCGTCCGGCGTGATCGTCGCGCACTTGACGGCAACGCCGTGCTTCTTCGTCGCGTTGGCTGAATCAATCGTGATCTGGTCGTTGGTCGCGTCGCGGCTTTGCACGCTCAAGTCATAGTATTCGAGGTTTAGATCGAGGTAGGGGTGGATCAACTTGTCCTTGATCGCAGCCCAGATGATGCGGGTCATCTCGTCGCCGTCCATCTCGACGACCGTGCCTGCTACTTTGATTTTCTGCATGTTTCTTGGCCCTTGATTGGCTGGTAAAGTAAAAACGAAGTTGCAATAGTTGTACCCGGCAATCCGGAAACGACCGTTGAGCGCCCAATGTGTGCAGCGCACCATAGTGAGCCGTCTGCGCCATGGGAAGTGTCATCCGGGCGAAACCCCTTGTTTGGACAACACTGCACCATCATTTCCCTTGCTGCTAACGGTCGGTATCGGCTAGCTGTCTGAAAACAAGAACCGGGTGGCCCAACGCCGAAAACGGTCGAATAAGGCGAGCCGAGACAAATCGCGTTCGCGTAGGGGCGTCGCCACAGGGAGAAGTATGAGTGCCGAGTGCTTCCGTTTCCGAGCGTGCTGCGCGCACTGCCCCAGAAAGCGCGGCAATTGTTTCTCCAGCGCCCGCTACTCCAATCCTTCAGATCGAGGATCTGCACGTTCACTTCAAAACGCAGGCGGGGACAGTCCGTGCCGTTGAGGGCGTCACGTATTCGGTGAACGCAGGGGAAATCGTCGCCATCGTCGGCGAGAGCGGATCAGGCAAATCGGTTTCGGCCCTGACGGTAATGCGCCTGCTGCCGCCGAACACATCGCGCCTTGTCAAGGGCCGCATCCTGTTCCAGGGCCGCAGTCTGCTCGATCTCGATAACGAGGAGATGCGCAAGATCCGTGGCCGCGACGTCGCGATGATCTTCCAAGAGCCGATGACCTCGCTTAACCCGGTACTCTCGATCGGGCTGCAGCTGATGGAGCCGCTGTTCATTCACCTCAACATGAGTGCAGCTGAGGCAAAGGCCCGCGCCATTGAGCTTTTGACCCTCGTCGGGATCACCGATCCGCAAAGCCGCCTCGACCAGTACCCGCACCAATTATCTGGCGGTATGCGCCAGCGCGTGATGATCGCAATTGGCCTCGCGTGTAATCCCAAGCTGCTGATTGCGGACGAGCCAACTACGGCGTTGGATGTCACGATCCAGGCGCAGATCCTCGAATTGATGAAGGATCTGTCGCGACGTCTCGGCATCGCAGTTGTCGTGATTACCCACAATCTTGGCATTGTCGCCCGCTATGCCGACCGGGTGAACGTGATGTATGCCGCACGCATGGTCGAAAGCGGCCCAGCCGAAGTGGTCTTTGCGCATCCGACCCACCCTTATGCGCGCGGACTCCTAGGTGCGGTGCCACGCCTCGACCGGCCGCGCACGGCGAAGCTGCAAACGATTGACGGCGCGCCGCCGAACCTGCTGAACCCGCCAGAAGGGTGCCGCTTTCGCCCGCGCTGTCGGTTTGCAATTGATGCTTGCCTCGTCACGCCTGAGCGCACTGAAGTTGGGCCCGATCACACCGTTGCCTGCCATCGGGCCACGGAGATCGAGGCTCTCGACGACAGCCAGGGCGATCAGGTCCGGCAGTCGAAGGCCGGACTAGGTGCCGCCGATGGGGCAAAGCCGATCATCGACATTCGCGGCGTGTCGAAGCATTTCAAAATTGCCGGCGGCTTATTGCGCGCAACCAAGGTTGTGCGCGCCGTCAACGACGTGACAGTGGCTCTGCGTGCTGGCGAAACACTCGGTGTCGTGGGCGAATCGGGCTGCGGAAAATCCAGCCTTGGCCGCGTTGTTCTGCGGCTCGATGCGCCGACGGGCGGCGAAATTATTTTTGACGGCGCGGATCTGGCGACCCTTGGCCGCGATGAAATGATCGACGTTCGCAAGAAAATGCAGGTCATCTTCCAGGACCCGTACTCATCGCTGAACCCGCGCATGACCGTCGGGCAGATCATCGCCGAGCCGATGGGCGTGCATGAGATTTTGCCGAAGGCGGAAATCCCGGCGCGCGTCTCGGAACTGCTAACGCTGGTTGGTCTGTTCCCCTACATGGCATTGCGCTACCCGCACGAGCTGTCCGGTGGCCAACGCCAGCGCGTCGGTATCGCGCGTGCTTTGTCGATGAACCCGCGCGTGATCGTATGCGATGAGGCCGTGTCAGCGCTTGACGTGTCGATCCAGGGGCAGGTGATCAATCTGCTGGAGGATCTGCAGCAAAAACTCGGACTGACGTATCTCTTCATCGCCCACGATCTGGCCGTTGTGCGGCATATCTCGAGCCGGGTTGCCGTAATGTATCTTGGCCGGATCGTCGAGTTGGCGAGCGCCGACGATCTATTCAGCAACCCGAAGCACCCCTACACGCGGGCGCTGTTAGAAGCAGCCCCGGTGCCTGATCCGGTGGTTGAGAAGGCGCGTCCCCGTGCGATCATTCGCGGCGAGTTGCCAAGTCCCTTGCGACCGCCGTCCGGTTGTGTGTTTCATCCGCGCTGCAGCATCGCCAAGCCTAGTTGCAAAGTTGACATCCCAAAACTCGACGAGCGTGCGGCGAACCATTTCGCCGCCTGCCCGCACACCTGATGGAGAACGCCACCATGCGCCGACTTCGAATAGTCCTAGGTTCGGTCGCGGCGGTCCTAATTGCCACCGTGCCAGCGCTCGCGCAAACACCGAAGGCTGGCGGCACACTGAAGATGGCGGTTGTCGCCGAGCCACCGAACTATGACTGCCACGCGTCGACGACGTTCGCACTGATTCACCCCATCGCACCGCACTACTCGACGTTGCTGAAATTCGACACACCAAACTATCCGAAGATAATCGGCGATCTGGCAAAGAGCTGGGACGTGTCGGCCGATGCCCTGACCTACACCTTCAAACTGCACGAAGGCGTTAAGTTCCATGACGGCAGCCCACTGACATCAGCCGACGTTAAAGCCAGCTATGACCGCATCATCAATCCAGCAGCGGGCGTCATCTCGGCGCGCAAATCCTACTACGCCGACATCGCCGCTATTGAGACACCGGATCCTGCAACCGTCGTCTTCAAGTTGAAGGCCCCAGTGGCAGGCGTCCTGGAGAGCTTAGCCTCGCCCTACAATTGCATTTACTCGAGCGCCAAGTTGAAAGTCGATCCAAAGTTTCCCGAGAACAATATCCTAGGATCGGGCGCTTTCAGCTTTGTCGAGCACGTGCGCGGCTCAAGCTGGGAAGGCAAACGGTTCGATGGCTATTTCCGCAATGGCCTCCCCTACCTCGACGGCTTCAAGGCGTTCTTTGTCAAATCAAACGGCGTGGTGCCGGGCATGCTCGGCAACCAGTTCGATGCCGAGTTTCGGGGCCGCAATCCAGCCGAGCTTGCGCAGCTCAACGAAAAGATGGCAGGACAGCTGACGGTCAACGAAGGCCCATGGGTCGGCAATCTGATCGTCATCTTCAATACCAAGAAAAAGCCGTTCGACGATGTGCGTGTACGCCAGGCCTTGTCGCTCGCCATCGACCGCTGGGCCGGCAGCCAAGCATTGTCGAAAATCTCGATCCTGCGTCACGTCGGTGGCGTGATGCGGCCTGGCTTCGACATGGCATTGCCGGCGGCCGAACTTGAGAAGCTGCCGGGATATAGTCGCGATATCGAGGCCTCACGAACCCTGGCGCGCAAACTCTTGAAGGACGCCGGCGTCGAAAACCTGACCTTCAAGTTGTTGAACCGCAATATCGCCGAGCCCTATACGCCAGGAGGTATTTATGTCCTTGACCAGTGGAAGCGGATTGGCGTGACCGGCACCCACGAGCAGTTGGAAACCAAGCTCTATGTCGACAACACGACGAGCGGCAACTTCGATGTCGCAATTGAATTCGTCAACGACTTCATGGACGATCCAACCGCCCAGTTCACGAAGTTTTTGACCAAAGCTGCATCCCCTATCGGCTACTCTGGCCACGAGGATGTAAAGCTCGATCAAATGTATGAGACGCAACGGCGTATGCGCGACCCGGTCGCCCGCAAGGCATTCGTCCAGGACATGGAACGCTATGCGCTAACCCAGGCCTACAACGTGCCTCTACTCTGGTTCCACCGCATCATTGCGAATAACGCAGCCGTCAAAGGCTGGGCCTTCACACCAAGCCACTATGTCGGCCAGGACCTCGTCGAGGTCTGGCTCGATCGGAAATAATCGACCACACCCCTAGATACTTCAGGAGACCCGCATCGATGAAATCGCTTTTCAAGACCGAATACGCAGTGGCGCTGGCGCTTGGCATGCTGGTCGCTGCGCCGACTGCTGAGGCCCAAACACCGAAAAAGGGCGGCATCTTGAATTTCGCCGTGGTTGCTGAACCACCCACCAACGACTGCCATGCGACGACCACGTTTGCGACGTTGCATCCGGTGCGCCCGCACTATAACGGGCTGTTGAAATTCGCCGGTGACGTCAATACCAAAGTCGAGATCAAGGGTGATCTGGCGCAGAGTTTTCAGGTGTCCCCGGACGGTCTAACGTACACGTTCAAGCTTCATCCGAACGTGAAATTCCACAACGGAACGTCGTTCTCATCTGCTGACATCAAGGCGACCTACGAGCGTATCATCAACCCGCCTGCCGGCATTGTATCGGCGCGCAAGGCATTGCACGCAGATATCACCGCCATCGACACACCGGATGCAACGACGGTGGTCTTCAAGCTTAAAGCGCCGAACGCCTCGATGCTGAATAACTTTGCCTCACCTTTCAACTGCGTCTATTCGAGCGCCAAGTTGATGGAGGATCCGAAGTACCCCGAGAAAGACCCGATGGGTACCGGGCCATTTGTCTACAGCAATTACGTGCGCGGATCGACCTGGGAATCCAAGCGGTTCGACGCCTACTTCGAAACCGGCAAGCCCTATCTCGACGGCTACAAGGCCATCTTCGTGAAGGCCAACGCCGTCGTACCCGGCATCCAGGGCGGGCAATTCGACGTGGAATTCCGTGGCCGCACGCCCAAGGAGCGCGATCAGTTGGTCGATGCCATGAAAGACCAAGTGACCGTCCTTGAGGGACCTTGGACCACGAGCTTGCTGTTGACCTTCAACACCAAGAAAAAGCCGTTCGATGATATTCGCGTGCGCCAAGCTCTGAGCATGGCGGTTGATCGTTGGGGCGGGTCGACGCCGCTGTCCAAGATTTCAATGTTGAAGTTCGTCGGCGGCCTGACGCGCACCGGCTCTGAGTGGGCGCTACCGGAAGCCGAACTCACGGCCATTCCAGGCTACGGAAAAGATGCAGCCAAAGCCCGCGAAGAGGCGAAAAAACTTTTGGCAGCAGCTGGCGTGACCAACCTGAAAGTCAAGCTCGTCAACCGCAACATTGCCGAGCCCTATACGCCCGGCGGCATCTTCGTCGTATCTGAGTGGAAAAAGATCGGCGTCGAGACCGAACATCTCCAGCTTGAAAACAAGTCCTACTTCGATGCGCAGAGCACCGGTGAATTCGACGCCACCCTCGAATTCATCTCAGACTTTGTCGACGACCCGTCACAGCAGTTCGTGAAGTTCTATTCGGCGTCGAAATCGCCTGTGAACATGTCTGGCGCCGAAGACCCTGAGCTCGACGCCCTGTTTGCCAAACAGGCAACGACACTTGATCCCGTCGAGCGTCGCAAGATCACCCACGCGTTCGAAAAGCGCGCGCTGACACAAAGCTACTCGATGATGCTCTACTGGTGGCAACGCATCGTCGTCATGAACAAGCGGGTCAAGGGCTGGGAATTGCACGCCAGTCACTTCACCGGTCAAGACTTGAGCAACGTTTGGCTCGACCAGTAACAGGCATTCGATGATCACCTTCCTGCTTCGTCGCCTCGTCCTGCTGATCCCAACCCTGATCGGGGTTGCGATTGTGACGTTTTTCCTCATCCGCGTTATGCCCGGCGACCCGGTGGTCGTGAAGCTGCGCGCGGATGGGGCAGCGGTGACGCAGGAGACCATCGACGCCGAACGCAAGCGACTGGGCCTCGACAAACCGATATCTGCTCAGTTCGTCGACTACATGGTTGGGTTGTCGCGGGGCGACCTTGGCAACTCGCTGTGGACGGGCCAGCCGGTGCTCAAGGAAATCGCAATCCGGTTTCCTGTATCGCTACAGGTCGCGATTATGGCGACGATCATTGCCCTGCTGATCTCGATTCCGCTCGGCATTTTATCGGCGGTTTATCGCGACACGTGGATCGATTATGTGGTCCGCATACTCGCGGTGTCGGGGCTTGCCATCCCCTCGTTCTGGCTCGGC
Source organism: Hyphomicrobiaceae bacterium (assembly GCA_031429105.1). Lineage (GTDB taxonomy): Bacteria > Pseudomonadota > Alphaproteobacteria > Rhizobiales > Hyphomicrobiaceae > JAKFWF01. The sequence continues at coordinate 8,445 of JANOYV010000037.1, forward strand.
ATGCTGATGATCATGGCGCTGTTAGCGTGGAAAAACTGGCTGCCGCCGATCGGTTATGTGTCATTTTTCCAGGACCCGATCGCGAACCTGCAAGTGACGATCATGCCGGCCCTCTCCGTCGGCTACCGATATGCGGCCATCTCTACCCGTATGATGCGCTCGGCGCTGCTCGAAGTGCTGCGCGAGGATTACATCCGCACCGCACGTGCCAAGGGACTATTCCAGTCGCTGGTCGTCAGGCGACACGCCCTGCGCAACGCACTGTTGCCGGTGGTCACCGTGGTTGGCTTGGAGTTTGCGTTTCTGATCGGCGGCCTTGTGGTGACCGAACAGGTGTTCAACCTGAACGGTATTGGCAAGCTCTTCGTTGATGCAACAACGCGCGGCGACTTCAATTTGATCCAAGGTCTTGTGCTGCTGATCGCCGTCATTTTCATTCTCGTCAATCTCATGGTCGATCTGCTGTACGGCGTGCTCGATCCCCGTATCCGTGTGAGCTAGAGGCAATCCATGGCCGACGCCTCGATCATCCCAACAGCCACGAAACCAGCAGTCGACGTGCTACCGCGCCGACCTAACCCTGTGTTGCAGTTCATCCGCACGCAGCCGCTGGGCTTTGCTGGTTTTATCGTCATCCTGGCGTATGTCATTTCGGCCTTAGGCGCGCGTTGGATCGCCCCGTTCGATCCCGAAGCGATCGACTTCACCGCCATGCTCGGCGCCCCCGACGGCGAACACATCCTGGGCACCGACCAGTTCGGCCGCGACGTGTTCAGCCGCATCGTCTACGGCGCGCGAACGGCACTCGCCGTCGGCATTCTGTCGTCGCTGTTTGGCTGTTCGCTCGGCGCTCTGATCGGAGCAGCATCCGGCTACTGGGGTGGCATGATCGATACCGTCATCCAGCGTTTCGTCGACGTGATGTTGTCGTTTCCAATCATCGTGCTCGCCATGGTCGTGGTCGCAGTACTCGGGAAGTGGCCGGTGTTCGGGGTCGATATGAATCTCGTTGCGGCGATTTCGTTACCGATCATTCCGAAAATGGCGCGCATTGCTCGATCCTCGACGCTGTCAATCGTGCAGATGCCGTTCATCGACGCGGCGCGCGCGGCAGGCTTCGGCGATGCCCGCATCATCATGCGCCACATTTTGCCAAACATCATCGCGCCCTACCTAATCATGACGACGGCGTTCATCGCCCAGGCCATCCTACTCGAAGCGTCGCTATCATTCCTGGGGTTGGGCGTGACCGAGCCGACGCCTGCGTGGGGGCTGATGCTGTCGGGCGCCAGCGCCGACTTCTACCGCACCGCGCCTTGGATGATCCTGTTTCCCGGTCTTGCCATTACACTCGCCGTGTTCGCCTTCAACATGTTCGGTGATTCACTGCGCGACTGGCTCGATCCGAAGATGCGCGGGTGATGGCTAGTCTCGACTTGCAACTGCAGTGCCTACCTTTAGCGCAACGCCGCCTTTGGAATGAACTGGGCAGCGTTCCACCTGAGTTCGTGTTATGCGGCGGCACTGCACTCGCGTTGATGCTTGGGCATCGAAAATCAGTCGATTTTGATTTCTTGTCCTACAGCGCAATCGACACCCGCCGATTGCTATCGAGGGTCGCGTTCCTCAGCGACGCCACGGTGATCCAGCAAGACGTCAACACATTGACGGTCGAGGTCAAACGCGGTTCCAAGGTCTTGGTCTCGTTTTTTGGCGTCCCCAGGCTCAAGCGGATCAAGTCTGCACCGCTACTGGCCCAACCGAAAATCAAGCTCGCTTCACCCATTGATTTGGCCGGCATGAAGGCCGCCGTGATCACACAGCGCGTTGAGATCAAGGACTATCTTGACCTCTATGCGCTGTTCACCCAGACATCGCTCACGTTCTTGGATGCCTTGGCCGCAGCCGTCAAAATTTACGGCCCACAGTTCAATCCACTTCTCGGCATCAAGGCCTTGGCTGATCTTGACGCCCCTGAATTGACCAAACTGCCTGCCACGGTGAAAGAGTCGCTTGCGACGATCAGTGCAGAAATTGACCTCAAAAACCTTGCGCAAGCACTGAAGACTCGGAAACTATCGAAACCATGCCACCTTTCGCCTATCAAATCCCACTCCCGCTGACGCCAGCATTGCTTGCCGTCGCAGAGCGCGTGGTTTGGTTCCAACCTCCGCGGGAGACGTTACAAGGCCAACGCCAGTTTCTGACCTACCTGATGACCTACGGCACGCTCGAAGATGTGGCGACTGTGCTTACCGCAATTGGGGAGGCGCCATTTATCGCCGCACTTGACGATCCCTTGCCTGGCATTTTCGACGGTCGGTCCTGGCGCTTTTGGCACTTCAAACTGAAGGGTGAAGTTGCCCCCCCACTGCCACAGCGCTACACTGATACGGTGTCGCTTGGATTTCCCGGTAAATCAGACTGAAGGCCGGTCTAGCGGCGGCTAGGTTGACGGGGCGACGGCGACGACGGCAGCCGCGATAAAGGCGGACGCTGCGATCACGGCCAACAACAAGGTTTTGACGTCGCGTCGGTCGATGGTCATGAAACTCTACCTTCTCGTGGGTCTGCTGCGATCACTCACCTGTGTTGACCGTGCACCAGCGCGTTTGACCACGAGCTGAACGCGCTGTTTAGCTGCGGTTCACCGCCTGCCCTCAGTCGCCCGCAATCGGCAGGGCACCGGAATGCTTGACCTGGGCCAGCGCGAAGCTCGACTCGATGCTCGCGACGCCATCGAGCCTCGTCAACGTTTGCTTTAGAAACCGCTCGTAGTCGGTGAGGTCACGCGCCACCACGCGCAGCAAGTAGTCACGCGTCCCAGTCATCAGATAGCACTCAACAACTTCGGGCCAGCGGCGGATGGCATCCTCGAAGCGTTGCATGGCATCTTCCCGTTGGCGCTCGAGCCGGATCGACACGAACACGGAGACCGGCAGCCCCACCTTGGTCTGATCGATGATCGTCGAATAACCGCGAATGACACCGGTTTCTTCCAGTTGACGGATCCGCCGCAAGCACGGACTGGTGGTCAGGCCAATCCGCTCGGCAAGTTCGGTCGCCGTCAGGCGTCCGTTGTCCTGCAAAGCGGCGAGCAGGCGACGATCAATCGCATCGAGCGGCATATTGAGTATTCCCTGCGTTAAAAGTTAAACCTTTGGCATTATTCGCCAAAATAATAATGCGAACTGGTAATTTTAGCAAAACATCAGCGTCGAAGTTCAGTTATTTAACAGTCGGGCGACGGGAAACGGCAATGACCAAAGGCGCGAAGACCAAAACGCACGACGAGAGTGTCACGTTCGCGGATGTCGAACGGGCAGCAAGCGTCATCGAAGGCGCGGTGCAGGTCACCGACTTCGATCACAGCCGCACGCTTTCGGACCTGCTCGAGTGCGAGGTCTGGCTTAAGTTTGAGAACCTGCAGTTTACCGCCTCCTTCAAGGAACGCGGTGCCTTGAACCGACTGACGCATCTGACGTCGGCCGAGCGCAAAGCGGGCGTCATCGCCATGTCGGCCGGCAATCACGCGCAAGGTGTCGCCTATCACGCTCGGCGCCTCGGCATTCCAGCCACCATCGTCATGCCGATTGGCACGCCGTCGGTGAAAGTTGAAAATACCAAGGGTCACGGTGCAACGGTCATCGTGACGGGCGCCACCTTGGAGGACGCCGGCCGCCATGCGCATGAACTCGCCGCAAAGCATAACTACACTTTCATCAGCCCATATGACGATGCCTTGATCATCGCCGGCCAAGGGACGATTGCGCTGGAAATGCTTTCGGCCGTCCCAGACCTCGATATGATTGTGGTGCCGATCGGCGGTGGCGGTTTGATTTCAGGGATTGCAGTTGCGGCCAAGGCGATCAAGCCGTCGATCAAGATCATCGGCGTGCAAGCGGCCTTGGTGCCGGCCATGTACAATCGGATCAAGGGCGCGAGCCTGCCGATGCGCAGCGACACGCTGGCTGAGGGTATCGCCGTCAAGGGCGAATGCGCGCTGACCGAGAGGCTCATTCGCGCACACGTCGATGACATTCTCCTGGTTTCTGAAAACCAGATCGAGGATGCGGTTTCGACGCTGATCAATATCGAAAAGACCGTGGTCGAGGGCGCTGGCGCTTCAGGGTTAGCGGCAGCCTTCGCCCATCGCGCTGTCTTCAAGGGCGCGAAGGTGGGCTTCGTGCTGTGCGGCGGCAATATCGATACACGCCTATTGGCATCAGTGCTCACGCGCGCACTCGCCCGCGAAGGTCGGTTATCGCAATTGAGCATCGATATTGTCGATCGCCCCGGCCAACTGGCCCGTGTCGCGACACTGTTGGGTGACGCCGGCGCCAACATCGTCGAGGTCTCCCATCAGCGCACGTTCTCGGATTTACCGGCCAAGGGTACGTTGCTCGAAGTTGTGATCGAGACCCGGGACCGCGCGCATCTCAATGCAACGGTGACCGCATTGCGGTCAGCCGACTTCGAAGTCGAAGTACACAGCACACCGGGCGGCGACAACTAACACGAACTCAAGGACGGACGCACCATGGACGGCTCAAGTACCCCGACGGATCGCCAAACAACCCTCGCCATGCTGCGCGAGTTGGAGCGCAAGGTGCTGTGGCTGTCATCGTACATGATCCACAATGCCAACCACGAGCGCGACAGTGGTGATGGCCTGAAGGTCGGTGGGCATCAAGCGTCATCAGCATCGATGGCAACGTTGATGACCGCGCTTTATTTCCACATCCTAAACCCGGAAGACCGGGTCGCCGTGAAGCCGCACGCGAGCCCGGTGTTCCATGCGATTCAATATCTGCTCGGCAACCAGACGCTCGACCAACTGCAGAACTTCCGCGCCTTCGGAGGCGCGCAAAGCTACCCCTCGCGCACCAAGGACAAGGACGATGTTGATTTCTCGACCGGGTCGGTGGGCTTAGGCGTTGCGCAAACTGGTTTTCAGTCTTTGGTGCAAGACTACGTGCACGCCAAGGGCTGGTCGAAAAACTGGCCCAAGGGGCGCATGGTGTCGCTGATGGGTGACGCCGAAATCGACGAAGGCAATATCCACGAGGCGCTTCTCGAATACTGGAAGCACGGGCTTACCAACACTTGGTGGGTGGTCGATTACAATCGCCAGAGCCTCGACAGCGTGGTCTCCGATCAGCTGTTCATGAAGGTCGCGGGCCTATTTGAAAACCTCGGCTGGCACGTGGTGCTGATCAAGTACGGCCAGCTCCTCCAGGCCATCTTCAAGGAACCGGGCGGCGACGCCCTGCGCAGCTGGATTGATGACTGCCCGAACCAGTTGTATTCGGCACTCGTATTTCAGGGAGGCGCCGCCTTCCGCAAGCAGATCGAGGCCGATCTCGCCGGCAACCATGCGGCACTGGCGATCGTTGGCCGCCACAGTGACACCGACCTCGCGCGCCTGATGACCAATCTCGGCGGCCATGATCTTGAGACTATTCTTGATACCTTCGCCAACGTGCCAACCGACAAGCCGGTTTGCTTCATCGCCTATACCATCAAAGGCTTTGGTTTGCCGTTTGCCGGCCACAAAGACAATCACGCCGGCCTGATGAACAAGGCCCAGATGCAGGAATTCCGCACCCGTCAGGGCATCAATCAGGGCGACGAATGGGACCGGTTCGCCGGGTTATCGACCGAGCCCGCGCGGATTGAAAGCTATCTGAAGCAGGTGCCGTTCAACCAACGGGGACGCCGTCGGTTCGATGCTGCGAAAATCCCGGTTGGCGCACAAGTCGTCGTCGATGCCAAGGGCGCCATCTCAACCCAGAACGGCTTCGGCAAGATCCTCGACGAAATTTCCAAGGCCGATGGACCGCTGGCCGAGCGCATCGTCACCACTTCGCCTGACGTGACCGTCTCCACGAACCTAGGGCCATGGGTCAATCGCCGCGGGCTTTTTTCGATGGCCTCCCGCGAGGATGTGTTCAAAACGCGCGGACTGATGAGCCCGCAAAAGTGGGAGATGAGCCCCAAGGGTCAGCACATCGAACTTGGTATCGCCGAGATGAATTTGTTTCTGACCCTGGGTGCTGCCGGCCTCTCTCACTCGTTGTTTGGCGAGCGGCTGATCCCGATCGGAACGCTTTATGATCCTTTCATCATGCGCGGCCTCGATGCGCTGAACTATGCCTGCTATCAAGATGCACGCTTCATCGTGGTCGCAACACCTTCGGGCCTGACACTAGCGCCAGAGGGCGGCGCGCACCAATCAATCAGCACACCGCTGATCGGCTTGGCGCAGGACGGCTTGGCCTCGTTCGAACCGGCCTACGTTGATGAACTCGGTGTGATCCTGCATTGGGCGTTCGATTACATCCAGCGCGCGGGCAAAGTCGATGAGGGCGATGGTTGGTCGCGCGATGCCAAGGGCGGCTCGGTCTACTTGCGCCTTTCGACGAGGCCCATCGACCAGATCAACCGCACACTCGACGAAGGTCAACGCCAAGACATCATCGATGGCGGCTATTGGATGCGGCGCCCCAATCCCTCGACCTCGCTTTGCATCGTCGCCATGGGCGCCGTGTTGCCGGAAGCCATCGAGGCGGCAGCCTATCTCGGCCAGGAGCGCGCCAGCATCGGCGTACTGTCCGTCACCAGCGCCGACCGTTTGTCGGCTGGGTGGCACGGGGCCCAGCGCGCTAGAGAGAAAGGCGACGTGACCGCGCAATCACATGTTGAACGGCTACTATCCGCCCTGCCGCGCGATGCTGCCATCATCACCATCTGCGATGCCCACCCCGAAACCCTTTCCTGGATCGGATCGGTACAGGGGCACCGGGTCCGAGCGCTCGGACCTGAGCATTTCGGCCAATCCGGCTCGATCCCCGAGTTGTACGCCCACTACGGCATGAACGTAGACGCCATCGTCAAGGCGGGGCGGTCGATGCGAGCGGGGCTCTGAACGCTGCATGTTTGCCCATAAATTAGGCGCAAAATCCCCACTGGCATCTCGCCGTGCGGCGTATTAGCATGTTCGCACATCGACGCAGGCGGCCCCGTATTTGAAGGGGGGATAAGTCAGCGCGCATGAGCCTCGTATTCAACAGACGATCCCGGGAGGACGCCACAGCATGTCGACTGTCAATAGACGCAAGTTCCTGAAAGCCGCCGGTGTGGGTGGAGCAGCAGCTGCTGCAACCACCCTCGCAGCTCCAGCCATCGCCCAGGCCTTGCCAGACATTAAATGGCGCAGCACAGCCAGCTGGCCAAAGTCCCTTGATACCCTATACGGCGGTGCCGAATGGGTTGGCCGACGGGTCGGCGAACTGACCGACAACAAGTTTCAGATCCAAGTCTTTGCAGCCGGTGAAATCGTGCCGGGTCTGCAGGTGCTCGACGCCGTGCAGAACGGCACCGTCGAATGCGGCCACACGGCCCCCTACTATTACTTCGGCAAGGACGACGCTTTCACGTTCGGCTCGGAACTACCGTTCGGCATGAACAGCCGCATGAAAAACGCTTGGTACTATCATGGCGGTGGCCTCGATCTGTTCAATGAGTTCCTCAAGACCTATGACTGCACGATGTTCCCGGCCGGCAACACGCACTGCCAAATGGGCGGCTGGTTCCGCAAGGAAATCAAAACGGTCGAAGACTTGAAAGGCCTGAAGTTCCGGCTTGGCGGTTTCGCTGGCAAAATCGTGACGCGCATCGGCGTGGTGCCGCAGCAGATCGCTGGCGGCGATATTTATCCGGCTCTTGAAAAGGGCACGATCGACGGTGCCGAGTGGGTCGGTCCCTACGACGACGAAAAGCTCGGTTTCGCCAAGGTTGCGAAATTCTATCACTATCCAGGCTGGTGGGAGTCAGGCTCGTCGGCCTGCCAAATCATCAACCTGAAAAAGTGGAACGAACTGCCAAAGCTTTATCAGCACGCACTGCAAACCGCGTGCGCGGAAGCAAACGGCTGGGTTGCAGCCAAGTACGATGCGGGTAATCCCGCCGCATTGAAGCGCCTTGTAGGTGCAGGCGCCGTGCTGACCCCGTTCTCGCCGGAAGTCATGGATGCGTCCTACAAGGCCGCCCACGACCTCTACGCCGAGCTCAACGCCAAAAACCCGTGGTTCAAGAAGCTTTATGACCACTACACTGCGTTCCGCAACGACAGCTATCTGTGGCACCAGGTCGCCGACTACACCATGGAAAGCTACATGATCCGCTATCGCAACGCGAAGACCTGAGCGGGCGTCAGTTTGGAACAGAAGTGAGCGGCGGACCGAACAGGTCCGTCGCTTTTTTCATCCAACTGTGCCTTAGCTAGAACCTCTATCCCACCATGCCGGTCGCGAGGCCCTGCGCCCAATCGGGCCGCCCGTTCGCCGTTGCACGCGCGGCGGCTGCATCCCAATCATAACTCAGCGCGAACATCTCTGCGCTCCAGCGCCCGGCTCGTCTTTCGAGGATCGCGTAGCGCGCATGTGGCGAGCGCGGCTCAAGGGTGAGGGCCGCAGGACTATCAGCGAACACCGGACAGCCAACACTGCCAGGATTGAGGATCAGGCACGCGCGCGGGCCCATCCGCATGCCTTGACTGTGGCTGTGCCCACACAGCACGACCTTAACCGATAAATCCGCACCAAGTCGTTCGGCAACCATTGCACGACTTGCTGGCGCGAGGCGTCCGCCGACCAATTCTTCCAACAGATAGGAACAATCGTCGGTCGGCGTGCCATGCACGGCCAGCACATCGGCTGCGAGACGCAGCGTTGGCGGCAGAGCACCGAGGGCCGCGCGCTGCGCGGCACTCAAGGCATCGAACGTGAACTGACCAGCTGGCGACAATCCGGACCGTGACCGCTCGGACAGCCACCGGTCATGATTGCCGCGCACGGTTGATAACGCCAATTTCTCGAGCAGCGCCATGGTCTCGGCCGGCCACAGCGGACTTGTCGCGCAGTCGCCCAGATTGACGATGTGGTCGACGCCGCGTCGCTTGATGTCGGCCAGCACTGTTTCAAGGGCGATCAGATTGCCATGCACATCGGAGATAATAGCTAGGCGGACATCTTGGCTCTGTTCGAACAGCATTTTATGAATACGTCCTCATCGCTCAATCAGTCGAGTGATCACTTGGTCGTCATCAACACTGGTCACAAGCATCGACAGGCCAGCCCCCAAGGCCTAAGGCAACAGCGCAATATCCCGAGCCACCGATCGTCATCGAGGCAAGTCAAACATGACAACCGAACCAACGCCATTGCACACCCGCTCATGGTATCATCCACGTGCCGTTCTGCAATCGATCGTGGTTCGGCCGCGGCTGTATTTGGCGGTGGCGGCAGCCCTCGTGACTGTATTGCTACTCCCCAAGTCGTATTCGCTGAGTGTGCGTGAAGCGGCAGCCTGGGTGATTGGCGGCCTCGTCTATCTCATCTTCGCTGTCAAAACCATGCGGGCGTGCACACCCGATGTCATGGCAAAAAGGGCTGCCCGGCAGGATGACAGTCGGATGGTGATCATGGCGCTGATCTTGATTGCGATCAGCTCAAGCTTTGCCTTGATCGTTGGCCTGTTGGCAGAGGCGAAAGCTGCGTCGCCCAACGCCAAATGGCTCTATTTGGCATTGGCTGCGGCGACGATCATCATCGCGTGGAGCGTCACGCAAGTCGTTTTCACGCTGCACTATGCGCACGAGTTCTATCGACCAACGAAGGCGTCGGGAGATGCCTGCGGCGGACTTGATTTTCCAGGCGAAAAGAACCCTGACTACTGGGACTTTTTGTATTTCGCGACTTCGATCGGTGCTACATCACAAACCTCGGACGTCGCCGTGCACGGGCGTCATCTGCGACGCCTCGTGACTGTTCACGCGGTCGTATCGTTCTACTTCAATGCAGCGGTACTAGCCTTGATGATCAATCTGGCGGCAAGCTTGATCTAATTGTTATCTGCGCCACGCTAAACCCGACGGCAGTGATGAGGCGGGTGTCTGCGCCGTTGGACGGTACGTCGTTTCCGCCGAGCGCTCGTAAATCGGTTCAGGGGCGCGCGCTGATGCCATCGGCACACGACCGTTGCCGGAGCCACCCATGCTCGCCAGGAACCGCTGCTCATGGAAGTCGCTGCCATCGAGCGGCGCGCGGCCCGCGTACTTTACCCGCACTTGGGTCACGCCTTCGCTCTCATAGCCCAGTTCCTTGGCCGAGCGTCGCGACAGGTCGATCACCCGGTCGTGCGCATAGGGCCCGCGATCATTGATACGCACAAGGATCGTCCGGTTGTTCGACACGTTGGTCACATATGCATAGGACGGGATCGGCAGGGTCGGGTGCGCCGCCGTCAGCGCGTTCATGTCGAAGATTTCGCCATTGGCGGTCTTTCGGCCATGAAAATCGGTGCCGTACCAGGAGCCGGGCCCTACCCGATCGTAGTTGGGATCTTCCGCGGGCGTGTACCAGCGTTGGCCGATTTTATAGGGCGTGCCGATTTTGTATCCGCCGCCGCCCTTGGGAATACGGTCACCCTCGGTGTAGAGACGCGCGCTCGCCGACGTGCCGGTTTTTGGGTTGATGCGATTTTCCGCGACCGGCCCGGAACCGGAACGTGAACAGCCAACCGTCGCCAACGCTACGCCCGAGGCCAGTATGGTTGCGACCCCGGCACGGTGCCAGTGGCCCCTATCTTCAAACACTTGAACGCCTCCACACACGCCCCAACGCGTACAAACCTCTTGACCCGGGACCATGGCCAATTGACGGACGAACAGTGCCAAATCGTGATTAACGCGTGGTTAACCTGAGACGCTTTGATGGTCGGCCGACGGCATGCAATCTAGTCAGTTGACCCTACAGTGCTGGCGGTTAATCGTTCTGGCATCCTGAGGCGTGCCACTGAACCTTCGAAAGAACCACCATGACCGTCCTCCCCTCATCAACGCGTGTCGTGATCATCGGTGGTGGGATTGCCGGATGCTCGGTCGCCTACCATTTGGCCAAGTTGGGCTGGACCGATGTGGTGCTGCTCGAGCGCAAGCAATTGACCTCCGGCACGACGTGGCACGCAGCCGGTTTGATCGCTCAGTTGCGGGCAACCGCCAACATGACCAAGCTCGCGAAGTACAGCCAGGAGCTCTATGGCGCGCTTGAAGCCGAAACCGGGGTCGCAACCGGCTTCCGGCGTTGCGGGTCGATCTCGGTCGCGCTTACTGCCGAGCGCTACGAGGAATTGAAGCGTGGTGCATCAATGGCGCGAGCTTATGGCGTCGAAGTCGAGACAATTTCTATTGCTGAGGCCGTCAAGCGGCACCCCTTGTTCAACCCTGACGGAGCTGTCGGCGCGATCTACCTGCCGAAAGACGGCAAGGGTGACCCGGGCAATATCGCACTCGCCATGGCGAAGGGCGCGCGTAATTTGGGCGTAAAGATCTTCGAGGGCGTCAAAGTCACCGGCATCACCAAGACAAAGGGTCGGGCCACGGGCGTGGTTACGGACCAGGGCGCCATAGAAGCCGAGGTTGTCGTAAACTGCGCCGGCATGTGGGCGCGTGATGTCGGCGCGATGGCGGGCGTCGCACTGCCGCTGCAGGCGTGCGAGCACTTCTACATCGTGTCTGAGGCAAGCGACGACATCCCCCGCGATCTTCCTGTTCTGCGCGTGCCCGACGAGTGCGCCTACTACAAGGAAGATGCCGGCAAGATGATGCTCGGCGCCTTCGAGCCCGTATCCAAGCCTTGGGCACTCAACGGCATCCCGGAAGACTTCTGCTTTGACCAGCTGCCTGAGGATTTCGATCACTTCGCGCCAATCCTTGAGATGGCTGCACACCGACTTCCGATCCTTGGCAAAATTGGCATTCATACGTTCTTCAACGGGCCGGAAAGCTTCACGCACGACGTGCGCTATCTGCTGGGCGAGAGCCCGCAGCTACAAAACTTCTACGTCGCCTGCGGGTTCAATTCGGTCGGCATCCAGTCGGCCGGTGGAGCTGGCATGGCGCTCGCCCAATGGATCGTTGACGGCGCGCCACCGTTCGACCTGTGGGACGTCGATGTGCGCCGCACGTTCCCCTATCAGGCGACGAAAACGTTTATACAAACCCGCGTCACGGAATCCCTCGGGCTACTTTATGCCGACCACTTTCCCCATCGCCAGTATGCGACGGCGCGCGGCGTTCGGCACACACCGTTCTACGATCAACTGAAAGCAGCAGGTGCCTGCTTCGGTGAAACAGCAGGGTGGGAGCGTGCGCACTGGTTCGTGCCGCCAGCCGACATGGCGAAGGGCGTGAAGCCCGAATACAAATATAGCTGGGCGCGCCAGAACTGGTTCGACTACTCGAAGGCCGAGCATGACAGCATCAGGATTGGCGTTGGCGTGCTCGACATGAGCGCCTTCGGCAAGTTCCGCGTCGAGGGGCCGGATGCAGGCGCCGTGTTGCAGCGGCTCTCGAGCAATGATGTTGCGGTCGACGTCGGCAAGATCGTCTACACGCAATGGCTCAACGCGCGTGGCGGCATCGAGGCCGACTTAACCGTCACGCGGCTCGGCGAAACCTCGTTCTTGGTCGTCACATCAGCGGCAACTACGGTGCGCGACTTCGCCTGGCTCCAGCGCCACATGCCCGAAGGCGCGCGCTGCACGGCTTTAGGCGTCACAAGTGGCGAAGCCTGCCTCGCCGTCATGGGCCCTCGTGCCCGCGATGTGTTGCAGAAGCTGACCACCGCCGACCTATCGAATGCAGCGTTCCCGTTCGCCACGGCCAAAACGATTGAACTTGGCATGGCGTTGGTGCGCGCCCATCGGGTGACCTACGTCGGCGAACTCGGCTGGGAACTGTACGTGCCATCCGAATTCGCCCGCTACCTGTTCGAGACCGTGATGACGGCAGGTGCCGAACACGGCATTCGACCGGTCGGCATCCACGCGATGGATTCCCTTCGGATGGAAAAAGCCTATCGCCACTTCGGTCACGACATTGGCGATGAGGACCACGTATTGGAAGCGGGCCTGGGCTTTGCCGTGAAGGTGGATAAGCCGACGGGTACGTTTGGGCACTTCATGGGGCGCGAAGCGGTCCTAGTGAAAAAGCAGGCGGGGCTGACCAAGCGCCTCGTCCAGTTCAAGCTCATTGATCCCAAGCCACTGCTCTATCACACTGAAACCATCGTCAAGAACGGTGCTGTCGTTGGCTATCTGACGTCAGGCGCCTACGGCCATACGCTAGGTGCTGCCATTGGGCT
>JANOYV010000038.1:0-4478 GCA_031429105.1 Hyphomicrobiaceae bacterium
CGAGTGGCGCGGCACGCGCTACCGGTCGCTCTCGATCGTCGCCCGCGAAATCACCGGCGCGCACTGGTCCGGTCCGCGGTTCTTCGGACTGACCTCGAAGAAGGGGGCGGGCAATGGCTGACGCCAAGCTGGATGCCGTTCGACGGGAGTTCGCTGATCTGACGGGCCACTTCGAAGACGCAGCGCTAATTGCGTCTGCCGGACAAAACGTCAAAAGCCTTGATGGCGCGCGCCGTAGTCTAAATCGCATCTCGACTTCGATGGAACGCGTTCGAAGGCGCCTGAGCATTCTGGAGGGGCGCCTTCAATGAAGCAGCTGAATTGTGCTATTTACACCCGCAAATCCGCCGAGGAGGGGCTCGAGAAAGAGTTCAACTCGCTCGATGCTCAGCGAGAGGCGTGCGAGGCCTACATCACGAGCCAGAAGCACGCCGGGTGGCTCGCCGTGCGCGACCTCTATGACGACGGCGGGCTGTCCGGCGGCACCATGGAGCGTCCTGCACTCAAGCGGCTACTCGCCGACATTAAGACCAACAAAGTGCAAATCGTAGTCGTCTACAAGGTCGACCGGCTGACGCGGTCGCTGGCCGACTTCGCAAAGATCGTCGACGTGCTCGACGCGCACGGCGCCTCGTTCGTTTCGGTGACGCAGTCGTTCAACACGACGACGTCGATGGGTCGGCTGACGCTCAACATGCTGCTCTCCTTCGCGCAGTTCGAGCGGGAGATCGCGGGTGAACGGATTCGTGACAAGATCGCTGCGTCGAAAGCTAAGGGTATGTGGATGGGCGGCAATGTACCGCTTGGTTATGACGTCAAGGAGCGCAAGCTGATCGTCAATGGCGCTGAAGCCGATACGGTACGCATGATCGTCCAACGCTACGCAGAACTCGGATCGGTCCGGCTGCTCGGCCACGAACTCGATCGGCTCGGCGTCGTCAGTAAACGACGCGAAGGAGCCGGGGGCATACTGGCGGGTGGCAACCGCTTCTCACGCGGCGCACTCTACACCGTGCTGCAGAATCCGATTTACCGTGGCGTGATCGGGCATCAGGGGAAGGTCTATCCCGGCCAGCACGAGGCGATCGTTGATGCTGAACTCCAGCAACGCGTCCAACAGAAGCTGGCCGGCAACCGACGGGCCCGAGCGCTCAGCGAGACCGCGGACGAGCCGAGCCTGCTGGCCGGATTGATCGTGGACCGTGATGGACAGCGCATGACACCGACGCATGCGGTGAAGAAGGGCCGACGCTACCGGTACTACGTCTCGACGCAACTCATATCCGGCACGCGCTCCGACCATGCCAAGGGCTGGCGCATCCCCGCAGGCGATATCGAGGTGCTCGTCCTCGATCGGCTTTGCGCATTCTTTGCGTCCGAACGTGACCTCGGTGACACGCTGTCACGCTTCAACCTCGACGCTTCGGCAGTTCGGTTGGCCATGACAATGGCGCGCCAACTCGTCGGAGGCTGGGCAAGCATCCCGCCGATCGAGCTCCGCGAGTTGGTTCGCTCTGTTGTTGAGACCATCACAGTGGACGACGAGAGGGTGGTTGCGTCGGTCAAGCCGACGGAAGTCGCCACCATTCTGCTCGGCAACAAAGGTATTATTCCAAAAGACCGGCACTCCGATGCGATCGAGCTGACCATCGGCGCTAAGCTGCGTCGTGCCGGAAAAGGCATTCGATTGGTCGTAGGGGGAGGCGTGGCCGAGAAGCCAGACGCCCAGATGATCGCACTTCTGCGCGATGCGCACGCGACCCGCGATGCCTTGTTATTGGGACGCGACGCGACCATCGACGCGATGGCACAGCGGCTCGGTGTCAAGCGGGACACCTTGTCATCCAAGATGCGACTGACATACTCGCGCCGAACATAGTTCGCGCGCTCGTCTTCGGGCGGCCCGTTGAAAAGCTGACGCCCACCGGCCTTCTCTTGTTGTGCAAAAACCTGCCGCACGACTGGCTGCTCCAGCGGGCAATCCTCGGAATTGAGACACAATAGTGCCACGCGACGCGCTAAAACGATGCGAGTCTGACCGCCCGAAAAAAGGGCTCAGAGATAAAACGGGCGATGAGCCTGGGAAAGATAACGAGAGACGCCGCTAGACACGTCGAATGGTAAACCGCATGTCACTAACGCGCGGATATTGCGACACAAATTCGTACATAAGAAATTCGAAATATACAGCGATATCAATGAGTTAGTCGGTGGCTGTGCTGGCAGTCTAGGGCGAACGGGTCTCGCCGTCCGGTACCGAATAACAGGGTATTTTCACGATTTTCAAGTCCTTAATCGGCGAGAACCACCTTTGTTTCCCCATAAACCGGCGGGTTTTGCGCCTTTCGTGCTGAAATTATCAGGGAATTTTTGTGGGCCTAACAGGGGTGGCGTAAACATCAACAGGGCCCATTCGCCGAGTTAGCAGGGCACTGAAATCTGCAAAGGTAACCATTCCAGGAGGGGGGCTTACGCGGTGAGTGCGCCCTGTGGTATTTTGCAAATTGTTGAGAGTGAGGTGTGTCCCATCCCGGGAATCGCGGACTTCAACTCAACCCTAGAACCCCAGAACAAAATGTTGAAACCTGAGGTGTTTGCGGTCGCGTGAGCGGTCGTCCTGGCACCTCGTTCTGGAGGTGTCACTGGTGACGAAGCTCAAAGTTACAGACCTGCCGACCGGCAGTCTGAAGCCTTATGACCGCAATGCGCGGACGCACAGTCCGAAGCAGATCGCTCAGATCGCGGCCAGCATCAAGGCATTCGGGTTCAACAACCCCGTGCTCATCGACAAGGACGGCGGCATTATCGCCGGCCACGGCCGTGTCGAGGCAGCAAAGATGCTCGGTCACGAGACCCTGCCGTGCGTGCGGCTCGAGCATCTCTCGGACGCGCAGAAGCGTGCCTACATCCTCGCCGACAACAAGCTTGCCGAGAAGGCCGGCTGGGATCCCGATATCCTGAGGATCGAGCTGCAGCACCTGACGAGCCTTGATCTGGATTTCGATGTCACGATTACCGGCTTCGAAATGCCCGAGATCGACGTACTGCTGAGTGATGAGAGCGATCCTGCCGACGACGCGCCCGCAGTCGAATCGGGCCCTGCCGTCACGCGCCTTGGCGACATCTGGCAGATCGGACCACATCGCCTGATCTGTGGCGACTCGACAAAGGTCGAGACCTACGCACGCCTGCTCGATGGCGATCGCGCTCAGATGGTTTTCACCGACCCACCGTACAACGTGCGCATCGATGGCCATGTCTCGGGTCTCGGCAACGTCAAGCACCGCGAGTTCGCCATGGCCTCGGGCGAGATGAGCACGTCCGAGTTCACGCGTTTCCTGGCCGACGTCTTCGTCAACCTTGCCACTCACTCCGTCGATGGGGCCATGCATTTCATCTGCATGGACTGGCGGCACATGAGCGAGGTGCAGACCGCCGCCACGCCGGCCTACAGCGAGTTCAAGAATCTCTGCGTATGGGCGAAGACCAACGGCGGCATGGGCTCGCTCTACCGTTCGCAGCACGAGCTCGTCTTCGTCTACAAGAGCGGTCGCGCCGCGCACATCAACAACGTCGAGCTCGGCAAGCACGGGCGCTATCGCACCAACGTTTGGTCGTATGCCGGCGCCAACACGTTTGGCCGCACGCGCGACGACGATCTCCAAATGCATCCGACGGTCAAGCCCGTCGCGCTGGTCGCCGACGCGATCCTCGACTGCTCGAAGCGCAAAGGCATCGTGCTGGATGCCTTCGGCGGCTCGGGCACGACGCTGGTCGCTGCCGAGCGCACCGGGCGCCGTGGCTATGCCATCGAGCTCGATCCACACTATTGCGATGTTATCGTTCGTCGCCTCGAAGCGATCATGTTGTGCGAAGCGATGCACGTGTGTACCGGCAAGAGCTTTCGCGAGCTGGCCGCGGAGCGAACTACCGTCGCAAATACCATCGCACATGAGGAGATCGTTTCATGACGAAGCCGGGTATCAAGCAGTCCATACGTCGCAAACGCAAAGCAGCGAGCACAATCGATGTCACGGCCATTCTCACGAAGTCGGTCAAGGTCGGCAAGCAGGGCCGCGAGCAGCACATGACGCCGTTCGAGGTCGGCCTGCGTGCGCTCGCGAGGAAGGCGCTCAAGGAGCAGAGCCTCAATGCGATTCGGAGCTTGCTCGACATCGCCTTGAAATACGAACTCGCCGCGCCGCCGCCACTGCCACCAGTGAATGGTGGCGTTCTCGTTGTGCCTGGCCGGTTCACGCGGGGATCATGGGAAGCGCTATTCAAGAAACCGGACAATAACGATACAGCAAAGGAGTAGGCGAGCGTGGTGCAAGACGACAGCGATGAGATGGCGTTGGACGCGCCCGTGGGTCCGCCGAAGCCGCGCATGGGATACAAGGCACCGCCTGAAGCGCATCAGTTCAAGAAGGGCAGGTCGGGTAATCCGCGTGGTCGGCCCAAGGGCGCGAAGGGCAAGA
>JANOYV010000039.1:0-38233 GCA_031429105.1 Hyphomicrobiaceae bacterium
TTGCCGACCAGATTATCATCCGGCTCTTCGTAAGATGCGAAGGCCGTGACATCGAAGCCCCGCGCTTTCAGCGCCGTTACGACGCCTTCGTTCACCGCCTTTGCGTAGGGCGTCAGCACGCCGATCCGTTTACAGCCCAAAGCGGTAAGTCCGGCGAGCCCGCCCGTCATCGGATTGGTTACCGGCGTCTGCGGATGAACCGAACGCACGAGGCGCTCAACCTCGGCTTCGCCAATGACCATTGTGCCCGACGTACAGCCATACCCGATCGATTTGAAACCCCACTCGACCGGTAGCAGTCGAGCTGCATCCGAGATCAGCGGTTTCATTGCCAGTAGCGTTTCACGGGTGATGTTCGCATCATTGTAGAGCCGCGCATGATGCAGCGACACGCCCTTGACGTGGGTCAACACCTGGCGCGCTTCAAACTCGATCGTTTGATCAGTTTTCAGCACCAGCATTCCGATGCGCGCCCGCGCGCCCAGTCCGGCGTCGGTTGCGAGCTTGAGGGTCTCATAACGCATGGCGAACCTCCTTGACGACTGACGTGATCCGCGAAACTTTGGCATCGTTCGAATTCACCGGCAAGCAGGACACGACGCATATGAAGGTTGCAGTGCTGGGGGCTGGCGTAATCGGTATCACGACTGCCTATGAACTTGCCAAGGATGGGCACGACGTCACCGTTGTCGAGCGTTTGCCGGAGGCAGCCGCCGAGACGAGCTTTGCCAACGCGGGATTGTTCTCGCCGGGCCACGCTTACACTTGGGCCTCGCCAAAGGCACCGAAGATATTGCTGCAATCACTCTACAAGGAAGGCCAGGCGCTGCGGTTCAAGCCAAGCCTCGATCCGCAGCTATGGCTATGGTCACTGCAGTTTCTGCGCAACTGCACGGCGGAACGCGCCCGTATCAACACCAAGCGCAAAGTGCGGCTGTGCATGTATAGCCAGCAGCGTTTGCAACAGGTCGTTGCCGACACGGCCGTGCCCTTCCACGGACTGAAGGGTGGACTGCTCTATCTTTATCGTTCGCAAACTAGCTTTGATCGCGGTGCCGGCAACACCAAAATTCTGACCGAAGAAGGCCTGGAGCTACGCGCCATAAGTGCTGATGAGGCAGCCCGGATCGACCCAGCGCTGGAGGCCGTCAAAACTAAGCTCGCTGGCGCCATTTATTGCCCAAGCGACGAAAGCGGCGACTGCCGTGTCTTCACGCAAGGGTTGGCGAAACACATCGCCGAACAATTTGACGTCAAGTTCAAGTACGATACCGAGATCACTGGCTTCGACACGACCGGCGACACGGTTTCAGCCGTGCGCACGGCATCCGGCCTCATCAAAGCCGACATGTTCGTCTTTTGCCTCGGCGTGTTTGGCCCCAAGCTCGCCCGGCAGTTAGGGGTGCGGCTGCCGATCTATCCGATCAAGGGCTACTCGATGACGTTGCCGATTGACGGGCGCAACAATCCGCCCTCGATTGGCGGCGTCGATGAGGATAAACTCACGGCCTATTCGCGCTTCGGCAATCGGATGCGCGTCACTGCAACGGCCGAGTTCGCGGGCTATGACAAGAGCCACAAACCGTCGGACTTCACCCACATGACAGCCGCGATCCGGGATCTGTTCCCGTCGGGTGCCAACTACAAACAGCCGACCTATTGGGCGGGTCTCAGGCCCATGACGCCGGAAGGCACACCGATTTTTGGCGCTGGTAAGTACCGCAACATGATCTTCAACACCGGGCACGGCCACATCGGCTGGACCATGTCGGTCGGCTCGGCGCGGATTGCAGCAGATCTGGTGCGCGGCACTAAGCCTGATCTGGCATTAGACGGAATGATGCTAAGTTAAAGCAATGATAGATCTCTCAGGCTTGAAAATTGGGATGAGTGGCACCGCGACCTTGCACGTCGCGCCCGAGCACACCGCCCCGCGCGTTGGCAGTGGACGCGTGCCGGTACTCGCCACCCCCGTCATGATCAACCTGTTCGAGGCCGCTGCCCTAATAGCGGTCGAGGACCACCTGCCGCCCGGCCACCAGAGTCTCGGCATTCACCTTGATGTGCGCCATTTCGCAGCCACTCCAGTAGGAATGAACGTCACCGCCACGGCAGAACTGGTCGAAATCGATGGTCGCACTCTGGTGTTTCGTGTCGAAGCACGCGACGACCTGGAAGTAATCGGCGATGGGCGCCACAGTCGGGTCGTCGTCAATGTCACCCGGTTCGACGAGCGCATCCAAAGGAAACTCCCGACGGTCCGTTGAGCATGGCGCGCACGCTCGATGTGGTCGTACCGCCGTTCACACAACCAGCGCCTTGATCACATCACCTTGTCGGCTGGTCGCAGTGCACCCGCTTTTTCGGCCTCTTCAAGGGTGCGCGCCAACTGTTCGCGGGCCTGCTCGGCTTGGCGCTGACGGCTCCAGAGCGAGGCATAAAGGCCATTGCGCGCTATTAACTCGGCGTGGGTGCCCTGCTCGACCAGTACACCTTTTTCCAGCACGAGAATGTTGTCGGCATGCACGATGGTGGACAATCGGTGCGCGATGACAAGCGTCGTGCGGCCCTTGGCAACGCGATCCAAAGCGTCTTGGATCTCGCGCTCGGTGTGGCTGTCGAGAGCGCTCGTTGCTTCATCCAGCATTAGGATCGGCGGGGCTTTGAGGATCGTGCGGGCAATCGCCACCCGCTGCTTTTCGCCACCCGATAGCTTTAAGCCACGTTCGCCGACCATCGCTTGGTACCCCTCCGGTAGGGTGCGAATGAACTCGTCGATCTGTGCGAGCTTTGCCGCCGCAAACACCTCCTCGTCCGTCGCCTCGGCGCGGCCATAGCGGATGTTGTAAAGGATCGTGTCGTTGAACAGCACGGTGTCCTGCGGCACGACGCCGATGGCGGCTCGCAAGCTCAGTTGCGTAACATCAGAGATGTCCTGCCCGTCAATGGTCACCTTGCCGCCGGCGATATCGTAGAAGCGAAACAGGATGCGGCTGATCGTTGACTTTCCGGCGCCCGAGGGACCGACAATCGCCACCATTTTTCCAGCTGGTACTTCGAACGACACGTCTTTCAAAATCGGTCGTGCCGGATCATAGGCAAACGACACATGGTCGAAGCGGATGGTGCCGCCGCTGACTGCCAGGGGTTTCGCGCCCGGCTTGTCATCGATCTCTGGGTGTTCACCTAGCAGCGTAAACATGGTCTCAAGATCGACCAGGCCCTGCTTGATCTCGCGATAAATCATGCCCATGAAATTGAGCGGTATGTAGAGTTGGATCAACATGGCGTTGATCATCACGAAGTCGCCAATCGTGTGTGTGCCGTTCACCACGCCACGCGCCGCCAGGATCATCACCAACGTGAGACCAAGTGTGAATATCACCGCTTGGCCCGAGTTCAACGCGCCGAGCGACCAATAGGACTTCAAGCTCGCCTGCTCGTAACGGCGCATCGACGAATCAAAGCGCTTCGCCTCAAGGCCTTCGTTGCCGAAATATTTGACCGTCTCGAAGTTGAGCAGGCTATCAACCGCTTTGGTGTTGGCATCGGTGTCGCTGTCGTTCATCTCACGGCGAATGCCGATGCGCCATTCGCTGGCGACGACGGAAAACCAGATGTAAGCCGCCACCATCACCAACACGATGACAACGATCAGCCCGCCGAAATAATACCAGAGCAACGCCGACAGCAGCACCAGTTCAAGCACCGTCGGCACAGCGCTCAGTGCGCCCATCCGGATGATCAGTTCAACCGCCTGCGTGCCGCGCTGGATCACACGATTGAGGCCGCCGGTGCGCTTCTCGATGTGGAACCGCAGCGACAGCCGATGCAAATGCTGGAAGGTGCGATTATTGAGCTGGCGCACGGCATTCAGCGCCACGTGCATGAACAGGTAGTCTCGCACTTGCGTGAACAACGCCATGGTAATGCGCGCAACGCCATAGGCGATGATCAACATGGCGCCGACGGTCACAGCACCGCCAGCAGGCGTTGCAGCACTCGGCACATGTGCGATCAACCAGTCGGTCGCGGCTTTGTAAAGGATCGGCATCGTCACGGTCACGATCTTGACCAGTACGAGCAGCCCAAAAGCCCACACCATGCGCATTCGCAAATCGGCCCGGTCGGCCGGCCAGACGAACGGCAACAGCCCCCGCAGTACGGTCATTTGATCGGCAGCAGACTTGGGGGCCACAGCCGTCCGTTGTCCATGCTCAGATGCAGGCTTCGCGGGCGCCCCATGGGGGCTCGCATGTTTGCCTGTGTCGACGACGGCCATTACAACTTCCTCAAATCAGAACCAGTCGTGCTGGCTTAGCACACGCGCTGCGTCGAGCAACAACGACCGATGGTCGCCGCACGCAACAGTGATTTGATGTTGGCTTATCCCTGCTTACCGGCCGGTATGTAAATCCGCTGGCAGGGATGGATCAGGTCTGGATCAATCTTGCGATTGGCGCGCTCAATCAGGCCAAGCTGACGGCCATCGTCATAGTGCAGATCCGCAATATCCCATAAGGTATCGCCAGCCTTGACGACGTAGTATCCGGGCGGCTTAACGCGGCGACCGGCCAACCTACAACCTGTTGCACTCGAAGCCTCAGAATTGCGATTTCCCAGCACTGCCGTGCTGCGCCCAGCACCAAGCGCGCTTCTCGTCGAAGTGTCTAGCGGTGAGCCACGTCGCGTTGATCGCGGGTTACGTGTCGCGCGTCCAGCCGATGCCATCCGCGCTGCGGGCTCACTGCGCGGCGTTGGTTTCGCCTGCCTTGTCGCACCCTGCGTCGCTGAACGGGGGCTTGCGGCAATCGCGGTCGTCGACGGCTTGGTCGGAATGGTCACCTTGGCTCCAGCCTCGGCCAATGCCGCAGCCTTGCGACGGGCTTCATCAATCGACTTCAGGTCCACTTGGCGGCGCGCCTCAGCTTCGCGTGCGACATCGCCAGCACGCCGCGCTTCATCTGCAGCGCGTTTCGCTGCATCTGCCAGCACGCGCTTTTCTTCGGCGAGAGCCTTGGCATCAGCAGCGCGCTTGGATTGTTCGTCGGCCAGTCGCTTAACTTCGGCTTGGCGGCGGGCGGTGGCGTCGTCCAGCGATTTTCTGACCTCAGCTGCCTTTGCTGCGGTGTCGTCCGCGGCTTTTCGGGCATCGGCAGCGCGTTTTTCGTCAGCAGCCTTCAATTCTATTTGGCGCTTTGCCGCGTCGTCTGCGATGCGCTTGTCCTCGGCCTGCTTGCGGGCGCTCGCGTCGTCCGTTGCCTTCTTCGCTTCGGCTGATTTCGCAGATTGATCGTCAGCAGCCTTTTTGGCATCGGCTATGCGCTTCTCCTCGACCTGCTTGCGGACGCTCGCGTCGTCGATTGCCTTCTTTGCTTCGGCTGATTTCGCAGATTGATCGTCAGCAGCCTTCTTGGCATCGGCTATGCGCTTCTCCTCCGCAGCCTTCAAATCAGCCTGACGCTTGATTGTTTCATCGGCAATTCTCTTGTCTTCGGCTTGCTTGCGGGCGGCGTCGTCGATTATCACAGTTGGGGATGTCGGTGTCGGCGCAACCTTTGCGGCTGCTTCCTTTGCTGCAAGTTCTTCAGAGGCTTTCTTCTTAGCGTCCGCAAGCTTCAAGTCTTCATCGCGCTTGGCTTGGGCGGCACGCAATTCCTGAGCTTTGCGCTGCGCATCATCGACAGGCGTCGCATCGGCAGGTTTCGCATCGGCGGGCTTCACGCCAGCGGCTTTCTTGGCCTCATCAGCCCGACGCTTGGCCTCGGCCTCCTGCGCTTCAATGCCCTCAAGGGTCGTCGGTTCGGTAAGGCGCTTCACGATGGCCTTTTGGTACGTCTCGTTCGAGCGGCGCAGCCAGTTCTGCAACGTATCCAAAACGGAGGGTTCGGTTGGACCCGCTGGTGACTTTACTGGTCCAGCCGACGGCGAAGCCTGCGCGAGCACGATTGGCCGATTGGGTGCGGACGTATCAGTTGCAGCCTCGCTATCGGTCAGCTTGCGCACCACGATGGCTTGGTAATCGCGTTCCGCGCGTCGGAGCCAGTCCCGTAGCGATGCCAGACCGACCTCGTCAGTTGCACCCGTTTGAACCTTAAGTTGCGCGACCCGCGTCGGGGCGAGCTCTTGCGCTGAAGCGCTGGCCAAAGGCTGATCTACCGCATGTGTTGTCGTCGCAATCTCAATACTTTTCTTACCTGCAGCCGGGGCAATCTCGGCGCCAGCAAAAGCGATGACAATCTGCCCGACCAAAGTCCTCGGGACCGAAACCCGCACCGTGTCAATCAATGTGTCGACACCATCAGGTGTCGCCGTGGTACGAAGACTCAGTCGATGATCGCCGCCTCCCAAGCCCTGCTCAACAAAGATGGCCCAAGCGCCTTGCTCCGTTGCACGCCCACGACCAATCAATTGATCGTTGGCGAACAGGCTCACTTCATTAAGCGCCGCCGCACTACCCTCGACAACTGAGGGTTTCCCCGGCTCGATAGCGATTTTTCCAATCCGGGTATCATTTGACGCCATACCGCGGCGCAGGCTGCTCATCTCGGAAGGAAGCGCAGACAGGTATACATCCGGTGCGGTAGCAGCGAAACGCTGGCTCGACTGTGCGGAAGCCGGATCTGCTCCCGATTGCAGCAGCCAAGCCGCACTTGCCGCCACGGCCAGGATGGCGACAGCGGACACTGCTACACACAGCACACTCCATCGTTGACCCACGAATGTATTAACGCTGGAAAATAGTTGTAATTGCCGCATGTTAAATCGTCCAACTCACCTGACACGCGAAGTTTAAAGTCGAGCTTACCCCCATACATGTCCGACTGCAAAGACTGATCGACCTTATGCCTTGAATGACGACATTTACCGTTTACGCTTCGGTCGTATTTTAGACCCGTACTGTGGAATAACTTCCCGGGTCCCGGTTGGTCTGTCATTATTTCGAAACGACGACGCCACCGGTCGTCCCAGCACACACGGACGTTCGACTACGTTTGATATGAAAGGCTCAGATGCAGCACAAGTTAGTTACGGCCACGGCAATAGACCAGGAAACTGCGCCTCCCCTCACAGCGGTATGCGTTTATTGCGGATCTGGGCCAGGCAAACATCCGGCCTATATGGCCGGTGCACGCACCCTTGGCCGCGCTTTGGGCGACGCCGGTGTACGCCTCGTTTATGGCGGTGGCAGCTTGGGGTTGATGGGCGAAGTTGCCCGTGCAACGCTTGAAGCTGGCGGTCAAGTCACTGGAATCATACCAAATTTCCTCTCTTCGAAGGAGCAGATGCTGCGATCTGTTGACGAGTTGATCGTGACCGAGAATATGCACGAGCGCAAAATGCTGATGTTCGAGCGTTCAGACGGATTCGTCGCGCTTCCCGGTGGGATCGGCACACTTGAGGAACTCGTTGAACAACTGACCTGGGCGCAGCTTGGGCGCCATAATAAGCCAATTGTCGTGGCCAACATAGAAGGCTTCTGGACACCATTTCTCCACCTGTTGCAACACATGAAGGATGATGCCTTCATTCGCGCCGGGCTCGATATCCGGTTTGTCGTGGTGAATACAGCCGAGGAGATCCTGCCAGCGGTCCAAGCTGCGGTGAGAGGCACAACAGCAGTCGATAGCCCCTTAATTGCGAAGTTTTGAGCGAACGTGGAGGAAATCGACCCCAAACCGACGCACCCTAGGTCACTTGCGCCGTCGAAATACAGTGGACAGGCCGATCCGCCGCAATTCGGCTGCATTGACCCCTCACCGGCGCCGTATGCTATTGTTTAGATTAGTGAACGCGGTCGATTCGTGACTGCTGAACGGATTGCAATGTTTCAACGTCGAACACGACCAAAACGTCTGATGTCCAAGCATTTTGTGCTCGCACTAGCTGCTGGCATAGCGATGGCTGCGGGGATCGCACCAACAACGGCTGGGGCGCAAGGATGGTCGTGGCCTTGGGATAACAAGCAGCCCGCACCGCAGCCGCGCGAGCCCGTCTACCGCCCACCAGCCGCTGTGCAACCCGCGCCTGGGCAAACACCAGGGGGGTATCAGGGCGGCTACAGTCAGCAACCGCAAGCGACCAATCGCGGATCTGGCAATCCGATCTGCTTGCAATTGGAACAGCGGCTCGCCCAAGAATCCAGTCGTGGTAGTCAATCGCGCGATTTGCTGCCCAAACTAGAAGCTGAAATCCGCGTAGCGGATCGCACGATGCAGCAAGGCCAATCGCAGCTCGAACGCGGTGATTGTTTCGAATATTTTTTGTTTTCGAAAACGCTGCGCCGCACCAAAACCTGCATCGATCTCAACGCGCAGGTGGATGGTGCAAAGCGGCGCATTAGCGAACTCGACACCCAACGCCAGCAATTGGTCTCGTCAGGCGGACGCTCGTACCAGGACGACATCATTCGTGAGTTGGCGCGCAACAACTGCGGTGCGAACTACCAGCAGGAAGCCAATCGGCGCGGTGGTATTTCATCACTCTGGCAGGACGAGGACAGTGCTGGCGCTGGCAACGGCCAATTCGGCAACCTACCGTTTGCCACCTACAAAACGGTTTGTGTGCGCCTGTGTGATGGCTACTACTTCCCGGTAAGCTTCTCGACGCTGCCCACGCACTTCGAGCGCGATGCCGATGCGTGCCAGTCCAAGTGCGCAGCACCCGTTGAGCTCTACTACCACCAGAACCCCGGCAGTGGCATGGAGCAGGCGGTCTCGTTCAAATCGAAGCAGAATTATTCGAGCTTGCGATCGGCGTTCCGCTATCGCAAGGAGTTCGTGCAGGGCTGCTCGTGCAAGCAGGCCGAGTACGTGCCTGGCACGCAGCCCTTGGACAAGCGCGCTGAAGGCCAAGGCTCGACACTGGCGGCGGTTCCTGTCCGCAGGGCCCCATAAGTCTTGAACTGGAGCCCCCCATCATCGCTCGCTTTGAGGTTCGGATGATGGACTGCGATGACTGACCCCGCATCATCACCTTTTGGCCCGAAGTTCGGTGCGACGGCGCCGTTAATCCGCGCGACAATCGACCATCTATCGGCCATCCGATACGTGCACGCTCAGTCGCTGCGCGCTGCGACCTTGAAATGGGCGGATGCAGAAGCCGCTGAAGCCTATGTCGAGCACGTCTACGCACCCGCCTACAGCGTCGACATCGAACGCGCGATCAATACTGGTCATTGCCTCGCTGCTATGATCGATGGGCGCATTGTCGGCACCTGCGGCTGGTCGCCGGCTGAAGAGGCTGGCGCTGCAGCCCGCATCCGCTGGTGCCACGTGCTTCCGATCTTCACTGGGTTGGGACTTGGCCGACGTCTGCTCGCAGCCGTCGAAGCCGCGGCGGAAGATGATGGCTGCTGGACCTTCATCGCCCGTTCAAATCAACAAGCCATGCGTTTTTTTGAAGCTGCCGGTTACGGTGTTACGGCACACAGCACACGGATGGTCGGCACCCATAGCCTGCCAGTCGCCTATCTGCGCAAGAGCCTACGTGCACCCCCGAGCGCTACGCTACTTTAGACTATTTCATGCGCTCCTCCGGCGGCTTAATGTGACGGATTGCCCACAGCAGGGCGAAATCGTACAGTATCTTCAGCACACCGCAGATGATCAGCGGCAGGGCTTCATAGCCGGCAGCGAAGAGAGCGCCCGCCATCGCAGGACTCAGCGAAGCCGCCAAACTTCTCGGCACGGACGTCACGCTTGCCGCGGCTGCTCGCTCTGGCGGAGTGACCACCGCCATGACGTAGGACGACCGCGTTGGCACATCCATTTGCGATAACGCCGCCCGCACGAGCAAAAGGCCAAGCGCCACATCAAGACGTGGCGACAGTGCTGCAAGGATCAGGCACATACTCGATGGAATGTGCGTGTAAACCATCGTATTCACGAGCCCGATCCGCTCCGATAGCCAGGCAGCGATCGGAAACGAAAACGCAGCCAACACGCCGGACCAGAAAAAGAACAAGCCCGCCGCCGTCAGCGACATGCCGAACTTGGTGAAAAGCCACAGTGCAATCAGTGATTGCACCGCGAAGCCGCCGGCAAACGAGTCGACGCTGAACAACGCTGCTAGCTTGTAGACGATGCCGCGCGAGGGGCCGAGCGCTGCGACAGGTTTTTCCAGTTGGGGCGTAGGGTCCACTGGAAGGCGCGCGTAAAAGTATCCACCCGCGACGCCAAGTAGGGCGTAGACAACGAACATGCCCTTGAGGGCACTCGATTGGGTCACGCCAACAGTCCCCAACAGATCCGGACTAACCGATGCCAAAGCACCGCAGGCGGCTGCCATGGCCCCAATCAAACTATAGCGCGCAAACATCCGTGTCCGTTCGACATCGAGCACCGACCTCGAAAGCAATGCATGCTCCAGCGGCACAAACACACTGACACTGCCAGCCGAAGGATTGATTGTGCCGATGCAAGCGATCAACAAAATGACTGCGGGCGTGCTCGACATGGCAAACGCCAGGCCAGTCACAATCATCAGGCCAGAGGCCGCAATCAACAGCCGACGTTGATCAATCCGATTGCCCAGCAGGCCAATTGCCAACGTCATCAGCGCCGAGCCGAGCAGTGCAAGTGTTGCCGCGACACCGATTTCAAAGGCACCCATGCCCAGTGACGTCAGGTAAACCGGTAGGAGCACCGCGACAAAACCGTCGCCAAAATCGCGCAAGGCACGGGCCATATAGATATGTTTGATGTCCGCCGCGTGGTCGTCCATTAGGACTCATTCCTTCGGCCAGCATCTTAACGCAACGCTCAATTGTAGGGGTCGGCAGCATCGCGCAAACCATCGCCCAGGAAGTTGAAGGCGAGCGTCGTCATAATCACTGGGATCATCGGGATGAGCAGCCACGGATAAAGTGCAATTGCCTCGATGTTCTGCGCCTCCGATAACAACACGCCCCAACTGGTGACAGGTGCGCGCAGGCCAAGACCGAGGAAACTCAAAGCTGTTTCGCCAAGGATCATGGCTGGAATGGCAAGCGTCGCTGACGCGATCAGATGACTCATGAAATTCGGCAACAGATG
The DNA here is from genome assembly GCA_031429105.1 of Hyphomicrobiaceae bacterium. Taxonomy (GTDB): domain Bacteria; phylum Pseudomonadota; class Alphaproteobacteria; order Rhizobiales; family Hyphomicrobiaceae; genus JAKFWF01. Next base: position 11,037 of record JANOYV010000039.1, read on the forward strand.
CCGACCGATGATATGCGGCGGTTTGGCTCCCATGAGCCGCGAGGCCACTGCGTAGTCCTCCTGCCTGAGCGACAGCAGCTTCGAGCGCACCGCGCGCGCGAGCCCCGGCCATTCGAGTAGGCCCAGTATAACTGTGATTCCAAAATAGATGAGAATCGGACTCCAGTTCGCAGGTAATGCCGCCGACAACGCCAGCCATAGCGGCAATTCCGGTAGCGATCGCAGGATCTCGATGACGCGCTGGATGACATTGTCGACCCAGCCGCCGAAGAACCCGGCAATGCCGCCAATCGTGATGCCGAGGATGAACGATACCGTGATGCCAACGAGCCCGATCGTCAGCGATATGCGCGCGCCATAAATGAGCCGCGAGGCCATATCGCGCCCAAGTCTGTCCGTCCCGAATAGAAACATCGTGCCGTCCTTAGGCGGACATAACAGATGGAAGCTGCCGGGAATGAGGCCCCAGAAGTCGTATTTATCGCCAAGGCAGAGCATCCGAATTGGCTGCGGCTTTGACGTGTCCGGCGTGTACTCGCGCTTCAGGGTCTCCATATCGAGACGATAGGTCAGCGGATATACGAACGGCCCAACCAACGACCCGTCATGGAACAAATGAATGCCCTGTGGCGGGGCGTAGATGAAGTCCGTGTTGCGCCGATCAAGCGCGTAAGGCGCGATCATCTCAACGAACAAAATTGCGATGTAGGCGGCCAGGAGTAGAGCGCCGGAGACGACAGCGATCTTGTGGCGGCTGAACCGCCACCACATCATCTTGAACGAGGATGCCGTGTAGTACTGCTCTAGTGCAGCGCTCATCGGCGCTGGCTTACCCGGTTCGAATGGAGCATCCGAAACAAAGTGTGGCAAACGATCTGACGAGGACACGGCGACCTTATCTTGCATCGGCTTTACTCCAGCCTGATGCGCGGATCGAGCAGCGCCAGTGCCACATCGGAAATAAACATGCCAACGACTGTCAAGGTTGCCAGGAACATCAAGAACGAACCAGCAAGGTAGGTATCTTGCGATTGCAGCGCGGACAGCAGCAGCGGGCCGCTCGTTGGCAAACTCATGACGACCGACACAATCACAGCGCCCGAAACGAGCTGCGGCAGTAGCGATCCAACGTCAGCGATAAAGGGGTTTAAGGCGACACGCATCGGGTAGCGCAGTAGTAGGCGGCGCTCCGACAAGCCCTTTGCGCGTGCGGTTGTGACGTATTGCTTCTGCAGTTCATCGAGCAGGTTGGCTCGCAATCGACGGATCATTCCAGCCGTACCCGTAATGCCAATCACGAGCACCGGCGCCCACAGGTGTTCCAACACCGACAGCGTCTTGCCCCAGGACCACGGCTGATCGATGTAGCGCGGTTCCATCAGCCCGCCGATCGACGTGCCGAACCACACGTTCGCGGCATAGAGCAATGCCAGTGCGAATAAGAAGTTTGGAACCGCAATGCCAAGAAATCCGAGGAAAGTCAGACCATGGTCGGACCAGCTGTACTGATGCGTCGCCGAATAGACACCGATTGGGAATGCCACTGCGTAGATAAACAGTACAGTCGCGAGCTTCAGGATAATCGTCAAAAACAGTGTCTCACCGACGACCTGTGACACAGGTTGATCATACTCGAAGGACCACCCCAGATCACCGCGCAGCAAGCCCGTCGCCCAGTTCAGATACTGCTGCCATCCCGGCAGATCGAGACCATAGCGTTTGCGCAGGAAATCGATCCGGCTCTGATCGACGTTCTCACCTTGCGCTTTCAGTTCCTCGATGTAGGTCGTCAGGTAATCGCCGGGTGGCAATTTGATGATGATGAAGACCAGCACGGAAATGATGACCAGCGTCATCGCCATCGTGAGCAGCCGTTTGATCAGGTATTGAACCATGTCATGAGCCCTGCTTCTGCTCGGTCAACCAGAATGTATCCGGCCTGTAAATGCCAAAGTGCGCGCCAGGCTCCCAGGAATAAAGGGCACTCGTTGGCACGTTGCGCAATTGGTTTGCGACGACAACCGGCTGCGGCACCGCATTGATCATGCCGATGGTTAACACTTCATCGGCATTGATCATCAACATTTCGGTCCAGATGCGGGCGCGCTCAGGCGTGTCGCGCGCAACAATCCAGGCCGCATATAGTGCCTCAAGTCGCATGGCGGCTGGCATATCGGCTTTCGCCCCGCTGCGCCCGCTTGACGTGTGATACATGCCCCATTGCGGCCACTGCAGTTGATCTTCCAACGTTGGCGCAAGTTCATTTGGCGGCGTGTCGGCGGTGGCGATACCATTATCAAAGCCAAAGAACACTGACATGACCGCAGCACCCGCCTTCACCCGGCGGCGCATCACTTCGCGCGTTTGTGGCTTGATAAAGAGGGCGACACCTGCCTTCGCCCAGGTATCACGTACCAACTCCAGCACATCGGTGTGCTCGGCACCTTCGCCTGCGGTTTCCACGATGATCTCGACCGGACGACCATCCTTCATCAAACGGATGCCACGACTATCACGGGCCGTCAGGCCAAGTTCATCGAGTAGCTTGTTGGCCGTGTCCAAATCGAGCGTCGCCCACATCGAGGGCATGCTCGGCTGGAACAGCGGGCTTTCGGACAGCACCGTGTTGGCACTTTCACGCGCCAATCCGTAATAGATCACCATATTGATCTCGTGGCGATCAATCGAAAGCGAAAGTGCCCGGCGGAACCGAACATCACGCATCAACTCGCGCCAGCCCGCATCGGTCGCATTGAGGTTCGGGTACAGCGCAATTTGCGAACCACGTGCACTGCGCCACAACCGCACTTTATAGTTTTGCCGCGCCTCGGCACGCTTCAGGACTGTGTAGTTATTAAACTGCAGCGCCCGCGCCTGCAGTTCTGCCTCGCCTGCACCGACCTTTGCCGCGATCAGTTTCGATGCGGCAATCGTCACCGCGATCCGGTCGACGTAAGGCAACTGACGGCCGTCCCGATCGATGCGATGAAAATAGGGATTGCGCTCAAAGATAAACCGCTCCGAAGGGGAGGGTGTGGTGTTGACCCACGGATCGAGCACCGGCACGTCCGGATTATCGAGCCGGGCGGTCCGGTCGCGATTGAAATGCAAATCAACCCAGTCGCGACGCTTGCGCTTCTTGATCAGTTCATCAAGCTTCGCTGGCTTCACATATTGCTTGTGAAACTGCTTGAGGTAATGCGCCGGTCGGTAAATCATCAGGGGCGAGGCGGCTGCCAGCGAAGTTAGGAAGAACGGGTTCGGTGCATCCCAGGTATAACGGATTGTCACCTCATCGATGATCTCAACAATAGGCGGCCGCCCGTCGACCAACATTTCCTTCGGCGGACCATCCGGGCTCATTTCCTTATTGAGCACCATGTCCTGCCAGAAATAACGGAAGTCCTCGGTGGTGAACGGCTCACCATCCGACCAACGATGGCCACGTCGCAGCACCAATGTGAACGCTCGGCCTTCCTTGACGTCGAACGATTTCAGAATGTCGGCTTCGAGCGCATAGCCTTCTACATAGCCGACAAGCCGAGCGTAGCCGTAGGCCGACATGCGTCGGATATCGCTCGACCGCTCCATCAATTGAGTCATCATGCCGCCGTGTCGTCCGATCGACTGCCCGGGCCCATCTAGTTTTGCAACGGCCGGTTCACTGGGTACGCGCTTTTCGACCGGAGGCAGTTTGCCAGCCTTCACCTGGTCGGCATACATCGGCGGATCGACGAAGGTTTGGGCGTGTGCACACGCTCCGCTCAGCATCACAAAGGTGAAGACCAACCTCCATATTTTTGAACCAGCCATTACGCCAACTCCTCAAGTTTCGCTTCGGCGCGGGCGCGGACGAAATGGCCGGTGTCAATCTCGACCAAGGCGTTTGGCGCATCTTGGCGCTCGTCGTACGGTGCCGGCCAGTTCGCCGGATTGGTCGCCGCCCCATCCCGTATAAGATCAAAATTCAAGCGGCGATCAAGATCGGGCGACGGGGCCGAAGCCAGCAGCGCGCGCGTGTAGGGATGGCGCGGATCGGTAAACAGGGCTCGTCGCGGCGCAATCTCGACGAGCCGCCCAGCGCACATAACAGCAACCCGATCAGCGACGTAATTCACTACGGCAAGATTGTGCGAAATGAACAGGTAGGTGAGCCCTAGGTTCGCCCGCAAATCGTTGAGCAGATTAAGAACCTGCGCCTGGGTCGAGACATCCAGTGCTGATACCGGCTCATCCAACAGCAACAATTTCGGCGACAATGCCAGCGCGCGCGCAATTCCAAGCCGCTGCTTTTGCCCACCCGAAAAGCTGTGCGGGTATCGATTTAGAAAGCGAGGATCTATGCCCACCAAGCCTAACAATTCTTCGACCCGCGCCCGTTGCGAAGCCTTATCGCCGATGCCCTGGACCTTTAGCGGTTCAGCGATCAGATCGAGCACTGTCATGCGCGGGTTGAGCGAGCCTTGCGGGTCCTGGAAAATGTACTGCAGGCGCTGCCGATAGGGTGCACGCGCCGCATCGTCCATTGGTGCGAGATCGACCGGTTCGGCATCGCCCTTGTAAATGATTGTGCCGGTGTCGGCTGAAACCGCGCCGATGATCATCTTCGATACTGTCGTCTTGCCGCAGCCGCTTTCACCAACGAGACCCAGGCATTCACCATCGGCAATTGAGAAGCTGACGTCGGCCACCGCCTTCACCGTGCGCGCCGACGTCTTCTTGAAGCCGAAACTCTCGGCCTGGATGGTGTAGGACTTCGACAAGTTGGTAACAGTCAGCAACGGTGGCGCATCGGGGCGGATCACCGAGCGTATCTTGGCGAGCCCACCTGGCAATTTTTCCTCAAGGCCCGCCAGCGGCATCAAACGGTGCGCCGGATCGGCATCAATGCGGGGTACGGCTGCCATCAATGCCTTGAGGTAGGGATGGCTTGGATTGTTAAAGATATCTTCAGCGCACCCCGCCTCCATCACCTCGCCGCGATAGAGCACAACGACCTCGTCAGCGACGTTGGCGACAACGCCCATGTCGTGCGTAATCATCAACACGGCCATGCCCAGCTCGCGCTGCAGATCCTTGATTAAGCCAAGTACCTGCGCCTGTACTGTGACATCGAGCGCAGTGGTCGGCTCATCAGCGACCAGCAGCGCTGGTCGACAAACCAGCGCCATGGCAATCATCGCGCGCTGACGCAGTCCGCCCGACAACTCGAACGGGTAGCTTTTATAGCCTCGCTCTGGATCAGGAAAACGCACCAGCCGAAGCATGTCGAGTACGCGCGCCTTGGCAGCCACGCCCGTGACATTGTGGTGAAGTTCCAGTGCTTCCTGTATCTGATCGCCGACCCGGTGCAGCGGCGACATCGACGTCATCGGTTCCTGAAACACGATCGAAATGCGCGCACCGCGAACGGCACGGAATTCAGCCGAGCGTGGATCGAGTTTTGCTAGATCAAGGGTCGTGCCTTTGCTGATATCGTTGAACAGAACTTCGCCGCCGGTGATCCTGGCAACCTTTGGTAGCAGGCCCATCAGCACCTGGGCCGTGACGCTCTTGCCCGATCCACTTTCGCCAACGAGCGCGACTGTTTCGCCTGGACGGACTCGGAAGTTGATCCCCCGCAACGCCATTACCGCGCCTCCCGGGGTATCAAATGCGACTTTGAGATCGCGAACTTCAATTATATTGGTTGAAGCAACGGGAGACTTCATCATGGCGCTTTAGGTCGTCCCCGTTCGCGTCGCCGCATCCATCGGGCGCAGCCATCGCACGGATGAATGACTCCCAATTTGACTGAAGAGCGCTGTCAAAAACTCCCAACATCCCGCATCATGCACGAGGTGATGCGACAGGATACCGGTTGTCTCTCCCAGCGGCTTAGCGCCAGTGCGACGTGCCTGCAAATGATCAACAATCTTTTTCACTGACTTTTCTACCCCGGCGAACCCCCGCGTTGTTCGCCAACTTATGATGTCGACATGACAATTGCACTCGACAATAGGCAAAGGCAATTGGCTAGCCGGGCCAAAAGCCGAAACAGCACTTATCCCCTGGGCGGTAAAGCCAACTGCCAACTGCTGATCGTAGCGGTTCCAAGGCGGCACAAAAATTGGGACCCGCCGTGCAAAATCAGCTAGCCGCGCCCAGCCTTCGGCCTGTTCTGCGAGCCGCACGTCAAGCGGCCGCTCCACACCGAACTCGGCGGCACGGCTGCCCGGACGAGCGTGGTTCTTGTGGGTATAGCCATGTTGCAGCACATCAACCGTCAACTGCGGTTGCAAGCGATGGCTTAGAGCAGTCGTTGACGTAGCGGGAATGACTGCGAGGCCCAGAGGCACAGCGAAACTTGCGGATAGCTCCAGCATCTTATCGAGTGCGGGCGTCGGTTCAATCGCGTCATCGTCGCGCCACCAGAACGTCGCCTTGAGGTTGGCTGCGGCCCAGGTATCCAGTTCGCCCAACAGCGATTGCCAAGCATCATCTGCCGCTGTCATGCACCCTCCGCAAACCTTGCGAGCACCGCTGCCGTGCCGCGCGCGCCGTCGAGGTTTATCGCATCCGACCTTGCGGGCGCCCGATTGACCGCCAACGATGCCGCCTGCGCCAGCGACGTTGGCGTCATTTCGCCTTCCTCAAGCACGCTAAGTAACCCTCGGCGCTCAAACTCACGGGCGCGGAATAGCTGTTCACTCTCAGCCTCGGTGGCAAACGGGACCACGAGTGCGGGACAGCCAGCACCCAAAATGTCCATCACCGTATTGTAGCCGGCCTGCGAGATCGATAGACCAGCTTTCCCCAGCAATATACGAAAATCAGGACGCGCCCGCTCGACGGATACGCGGCGGTCGCCAGACGCCTGCGCGCATAACTCCTGAAAGACCACTTCCGGTAGATTGCCACCGGCCAACAGTCGCCAATGCCGGTTGCTGAGCGCGCCGTCCTGCACTGCAACCAAGGCTGCCCGCAGCAACTCTTGACCAACCGCACCACCGCCAATCGACACCACGATTTCCGCATCCGGATTGCGCGCAGCGACCGATGGTGCGGCTAAAGAACTACCGTCTACGACGTAGCCTGTATAGTGCAGTAGATCCTCAATAGCGTGTGCCGCAGGGAAGGTTGCACCAAATGGGATCACACTTTCGTCCCCATGAACCAGCACGCCGTCGAACCACTGCCGAATGAGGCGCACTGTCTTTTCGGACTTGGCAGTCTCTCCTTTCTCAACCAGTACATCGCGGACGGAGCAAAGAATTCGCCGGTCTGGCTTGGCCCTGACCTGCTCAAACAGCGGCAACAACTCGAACGCGAACTTAGCCCGACCGAACGGATAGTGCTCGACGAGTAAAACTTTTGGATCGATGCGCGTTGCAAGGTCCAACAATGTTGCCTTGCGTTGTGCCCACCAATGGGCGTCGAGGGGATTCCCTTTGGCATCCAACAACACCTTAAACGTCAAATCTTCAGCGCGAGCGGGTGGCAATTGATGAACGGTAGCGTCACCAAAATCTGCGAGTGCAACGGGCTCACCGCCAAGCGCCACGTGAAGGTCCACAACTTCAGCAGCTGCACGCGCAATGGCAGCCGCACGTTTCACATGACCGACGCCGAGCAGGTGTTGCACATAAAATAGAACGCGCGGCTTCATTCGACCAATGCCTCCAATTGGGCACAGAACAAGCGACCTGCCGTCTCCAAGCTGTTGCGTGCGGCAGCACGCGTTGCACCAGTGTTGCCCATGGTCAAACGTAACGCCTCATCGTCGAGCAGACGCGCTATGGCTGCAGCAAAGGCTGACGCATCATGCTCCGGCACCAGCAAGCCGGTTGCGCCGTGTTCAACGATTGCCGCAATCCCAGGACGGTCCGCGCCTACGACCGCCATTCCAGCCATCGCGGCTTCGACGAATACCATGCCGATTGCTTCATTAATTGCCGGCCAAACCATCAGATCAGCCGAAGCCAGGATGCGAGCGATGGCTGCGGCGTCTTGCTGCCCAACAAACCGCACGCGGGTGCCGAATATTTGGTATCCAACGGCAATCTTAGCTGCCGCCGCGCCATCACCAATAACGATCAACTGCCAGCGCCGATCACCCAACTGCGCAAGCGCGGCGCTGAGTAGCGCATAGCTCGCAGCCTTATCGCCAGGACGCATCATGCCGACGGTCACCAGCCACGGTACGTTCGTATCAAGTCCAAAGCGGCGGACTAATTCGGCACGATGGCCTTGCCGATTTGCCCGCGCTGCTTGCAGCGCTGTGCCGTCGATAAACGGCTGGACCGATGCCAATTGTGTTCTTGGTCCAACGAGCGGTCGAAGCCCCGCTTCATCCTTCGGGTTGATGCTGACGACCAGCCGCGCGATAGCCAGTGCATCGGCAACGGCTGCGTGGCCGATGCTCCATGGTCCATCGGCCTGCCCAGCCGACGACGACGCCTCGGCAACACAATAGGGGATGCCGAGCGTTCGCGTGACGACTGGCCCCAACCAATCCGGTGCTTTGTGATACAAATGGTAGGTCAACCAAATATCTGGACGTTCACCCTCGACCTCGTAGTGCCGACAAAGGCGTTGTGCGGTCCAGCGACCGATGCGTGCCAAACGCTGTTGTCGTTCGCTATTGCCTTGACGATCAAAACTGCGCAAGCGCGATGCCAACCGAACCTCATGACCGCCAGCCTCGAGTGCGCCACATAACATGCGACCAATCAGGCGATCCCCGGATGGCGTTGGGCTGTCAGGGGCCTTGAGCGGCGCGTAGAACGCCACCTTCATGGCACGGCCTCTCGCACCGGTACCGCGACTTCGGCACGAAGTCGATCTGCCAACACATCAATTGCGCCCTCATGATCGAAGACTGAATGCACCCGTTGTGCGCCGGCTCGTCCCAGCGCCTCACGGCGGGCAGGATCGCGGATCAACGTCTCCAGTGCCTGTGCCAGCTCCGATGCGTCTCCTGGTTGGACGAGGCAGCCGGTTTCGCCATCGTGGATCAACTCCGGAACACCCGATACATTGGTCGCGATACAAGCGAGACCTTGGCTTTGCGCTTCCATCAGCACGTTCGGCAGGCCGTCGCGGTCACCGTTATCCGCAATCCGCGATGCCAGTACGAACAAATCCGCCTTTCGATAGGCGTCGAGTACTTCTTCCTGCGTTCTCGAACCACGCCATGTGATCCGGTCGCCGATTCCAAGCTGCGTCGCCTTCGCTTGCAGCGTCGCGCGAAGTTCACCGCCGCCAATGTGTGTGAGCTGCCACGCCAATGTGCGCGGTAGACGAGCAAGCGCATCAAGCAAAACGTCGTAGCCCTTCTTCTCGACCGCGCGCCCGACCGAAAGCAGCAGGACCGGATCCGCCGGATCAGCACCATTGCGAGTACCGGCTATACGTTGGCCCGCCGTAAAACGCTGAAAGTCGAGCCCGTGATACAACAACCCGACTTTGTCGGCGTGGGGTCCAGCAATCGCCTTCAGGTGGGCGACGTTAGCGGCCGTACAGGTGACGAGCCACGCCATCTCGGCGAGCTTCTCGGCCTTCTCCCAGTCAGGAATTGTATAGATGTCCTTGGCGTGCGCCGAGGCGCTCCACGTCAAACCAAGGATGATCGCCGCGTAACGAGCCACGGTCGCTGGTGTATGCAAAAAATGCACGTAAATATGTCGCGTTTCGACGGGCAGTTCATTCGCCAGAACCAGGGCTTGCCCCCATCGACGAAGCCGGTTCGGCGTCGGGTCACGCCACAAATCGCGGACAAATGCGCGGTGCGCCAACTCATAGGCAGCGGCCAAATCTGCCCGCTGCCTGATGCTCCACCATGCCCGAAGGACACGCAACGGTGCGCGATAAAGATATTCCGGCAGATAGTGCACAGGCGCTGTAATCGCTGTGTGAACGGGGTGGACTTTGCCGTCCGTCGGCCAGCGCAGCGCGTAGATCGAAAATGAAATGCCGCGCCGCTGAAGGCTCAATAGTTCTTGCGCGATGAACGTTTCCGAAAGGCGCGGATATCCCTTCATCAATACCACCAACCCCGGCGAAGCGCTGAGCACTGATGATGGTTCTGAGCGTGCTACATGCTGGCCGCCTTCGACCATCAGCTGGTCAACTCTAGCGCACGCTTTGCCGTACTACTTTTGCCCAACCAACCGTCAACGATCCGATTGATGTTTTCGAAGCCATCAAGGTAGCCGGGCAAATCAACCGCCGAGGGTGCTGGCTGATCCGGCAGACGGCAGATAGCATCGGCCATGGCCGAGATCGATCTTTGCTCGTCATCGACCAGCATTGTGACGAGTCCCAACTTCGACATCCGGTCGGCGCGAATGAACTGCTCCAGGCGTGGCACCGTGCGCGGCACGATAAGCGCTGGCTTGTCGGCTGCCAGTATCTCGCAAAACGTGTTGTATCCCCCCATCGCGATCACGGCGGAGGCTTGGCTCATGACCCGATCAAGATCAGGCACAAACGTTACCGTTTGAACGCGTGGCAGCTTAGCGGCACGAGCCTTAAACGACGCCTGAAGCTCCGCTGGCATAAACGGCCCGAGCACTAGCAACAGGTTGTGCGGGATCGATGGATCTTGCTCGCAGGCGCTAATCACCCATTCAACGAGCGACGCACCATCGCCGCCGCCGCCAGTTGTCACCAGAATGAACTTCTGCGGCAATTCCGTTGACTGGGAGGGCGTAAAATCTATTTCTGTTCCGAAATCGCGGCGCAGATAACCTGTATACACCATTTTATTTCGAACGGCATTCGACACTTGCAGGCCCGACAGGGGATCGTAGATTTGCTTGGATCCGTACACCCAAATATTGTCGAATAGCGTTTCCAAAGCGGGCATCGCGGCCTTGCGATCCCACTCTTCAGCGAGTTGATCCTGATCATCCATAATATCGCGCAGGCCAAGCACCAACCGCGTTCCGTTCTGCTTGAGCATTTCCAACGTCGGGCCAACTTCGCCGCGCAGACCGAGCGGCTCCTTATCGACAAGGAACAGATGCGGGCGGAAGGCTTCGGCGCTCGAGCGGATTAATTTTTCTCGAATTGAAATCGCATCCTCAATTGAGATATCCAGACCGCGCGGCGAGTAAGACCCATTGCGCAGCTTTACGACGCCTGGAAACCGCACAAAATCCACGCGCGGCCGAAAGCCGTAGGAACCAATGATCGGCGAGCCCGATAGAATGAGCACAGACAAGTCTGTCCGATGATCGACTAGAGCATGTGCGATCGCCCTACAGCGACGCAAGTGCCCCAGGCCGAACGTATCATGGCTGTAGATCAACAGCCGGAACTGATCGCCGGTTGCTCGCACGCGTGGCTCCCCTCGGATAGGCCCTGCTGAACAAACTCTAGACTAGCCCATTATATTGATCGCATCTGTGTCGTACAGCACATGTTGCCATCTCGTGCATTGTGTAAGGTAACAGTCACGAACCCAATCAATAGTCCCGCAAACCGCATTTCGTTCCATTGAGTTTGAAAATCGACCTGCGACAGGTCAAAAGGCGATGTACCTCAATAGCCTGAGTGGACAAAAAGTTGTGATAGGTCAATCGCTGCGGATATCTTTGCAACTGGCACCGACGTGTGTTCGAACATTACGGTCGCCCCTTACCGAAGGCAATCAGCACATACACCCATGAACCCCAATCTCTTTAAATACGTTTGGCAACACACAAAGCGTGATCAAATTTGGATCATTGCGGTGATCCTGATCTCGATCCCGTTTGGGTTCATGGCGCTTGACTTGCCCAAGTTGATCGTTAACGGACCAATACAGGGTCGGGGCTTTACGACGCCCGACGCGACACAGCGCTTCATGGAATTGAAGTTCACGGCGCCTGCTTGGCTGGGCGGCGGGCCAGTCAACATATGGGACGGCATCGAACTGGGCCGGATGCCATACCTTGTGGCACTTTGTTGTGTGTTCCTGGTGCTTGTCTGCATCAACGGACTGTTCAAATTCTACATCAATACGTTCAAGGGTCGCCTTGGCGAACGGATGTTGCGACGACTGCGCTACGAACTGGTTGATCGTGTATTGCGCTTTCCACTTTCGCATTTCAAGAAAGTCAAAGCAGCCGAAGTCGCAACAATGGTCAAGGACGAGGTCGAGCCGCTCGGTGGCTTTATCGGAGATGCTTATGTCCAGCCGGTGTTTTTATGCGGACAAGCCCTGACCGCGATGGTCTTCATTTTCGTGCAGAATTTCTGGCTAGGTGCGATTGCGGCCTCGATCGTACTGATTCAAGCATTCTTGATCCCGAGACTGCGTCGCCGCCTTCTTGTGCTGGGCAAGCAGCAACAGTTGACCGCACGAGACTTGGCCGGCCGAGTTGGCGAAGTTGTCGATGGCATCGCGGAAGTGCGCACGAACGACGGCACAAATTACGAACGTGCCGATATCGCACACCGGCTTGGTCGCATTTTCTTCATTCGCTATGAGCTCTATCAGCGCAAATTCTTCGTCAAATTCCTGAATAACTTTCTGGCCCAGCTGACCCCGTTCCTGTTCTTCCTGATCGGCGGCTACTTCGCAATTCGCGGCAGCCTCGACATCGGCCAGTTGGTTGCCGTGATCGCGGCCTACAAGGACCTGCCGGGTCCAATCAAGGAACTGATCGATTGGGATCAGCAGCGCCAGGATGTGCAAATAAAATATGGTCAGGTCAGCGAGCAGTTCTCGCCAGAACCGATGATGGCGCAAGCACTGCAAGTCGCAACCGCTGGTCCTGTGCCACACATCGATAAAGCAATCGAAATCAAAGGCCTTGCGGTTATCGACGACACCGGCGCGAAAGTGCTGGAGCCAGTCGACATGACGATTGCGCCGGGCGAATGGATTGCAGCCGTTGGCGAGCTAAATGCAGGCGCCGAGGCCATGGCAGAGGCAATTGCCCGCCTCGTTGTGCCAACTTCTGGCCGCATCATGATCGGTGATCAATCACTCCAGGCGATTCCAGAATCACTGACCGGGCGACGCATTGCGTATGTCGGGCCAGACACCTATCTACGAAATACCAGCTTGCGCGATTGCCTGCTCAACGGCCTCAGGCACTACCCGGAACGCCCAGGGACCGACGCCGTTAAACACCATCACCTAAATCTGGCCGAAGCCCGTGCCTCGGGCAATACCAGTCTCGATATCGGAGCCGACTGGCTCGACTATCAACGCGTCAGCGCCAATGATCACGCTGACATGACGGCCCAGCTTCTGGCAGCACTTGCCGTTGTCGAACTGGAGGATGACATCTTCGAGTTTGGCCTGCGCAGTTCGCCGCAGTCCGACGTCACAGCCGATTTCGAAGCCCGCATTCTTGAAGCAAGGGCAGCCCTGAAACAAAGGCTCGCCGACGAATCATTATCGCATCTAGTCGAAGCGTTCGACCCTGCGACCTACCATGTGCAAGCGAGCATCGCCGAAAATCTAATTTTTGGTGCTGCATTGCATCAAAGTTTCACCGCTGAACAACTTCCCGACAATGAAAAAGTTCTATCGGCACTGGCGGCCAATGGTCTTGATGAAAAACTGTTCGATGTTGGCCGACGGATCGCAGCAACGGTGGTTGAACTTTTTGCCGACCTGCCCCCCGACCATCCCTTTTTTGATCGATTGAGTTTTGTCCGACCGGAAGAATTGCCGGGCTACAACGTCATGCTTGCGCGGATCGGACCGCGTGGCTTTGCTGGCGCCATCAAATCAGATCGGGCGATGCTGCTTGGCTTGGCCTTGGGATACGTCGAACCGCGCCACCGCTTGAACCTGCTCGACGACGACTTGCGTGATCAAATCGTTATCACACGACAGAAGATCACCGCGTTGATTGGACCCGACGCTAAACAGTCGTTTGCGATCTACGATTTTGAGCACTACAATCTAGGCTCGTCGCTCGAGGCCAATATATTATTCGGCCGGATCACGCACGGCCTCGCCGATGCGCCCGCTCGTATTCGTCAGGAAATCCGAACTACGCTGCTTGAAATGGGCCTTCGCACTGTGATCATCGAAGCGGGCCTCGGATTTATGGCCGGGCCCGGCGGCAAGCGGTTGACGCAAGGACAACGGCAGAAAATTGCACTGGGCCGCGCATTGTTGAAAAAACCAGATATTCTGGTGGTCAATCGGGGTTTGGGCGCGTTGAGCCCGCGCACACAGCGCTCGATCATGCAGCATGTTGCCGAAGCCCAAGCATCGACGGAGCGAAAAGCGCGGATGAGAATGTTCTGGGTGCTCGCGAGCCCCGCGCTGATCGATATGTTCGATCGCGTGGTCGTCTTCCACGACGGCCGGATCAGCGGCGACGGAAAGCCCGACCAGCTATTGACGTCGAACAAACATCTCAAGCGCTTGGTTGCCTGAGAGCCGCCCATGGACAAGAACTAGCAGGAACGCAAACGATGAGCATCCAGGATGAAGTCTCGGTTCTGCGCCGCATTCCCCTTTTCGCTCACATCAATGCGCAAAAACTCAAGCTGCTGGCGTTCACCTCCGAACGGATCGTCTTCGATCCGGGGCAGACACTTTTCATGCAAGGCGACGAGGGGGACGCCGCCTATGTCATCATCGAGGGGCAGGCTGACGTGTTGGTCAACGCGGCCGAAGGGCCGGTGTCGGTTGCGCACATGGAGCGCAATGCGATTGTCGGCGAAGTCGCAATCCTGTGCGATGTGCCACGCACGGCCACGATCAGGGCGATCACGAGGCTCGATACGCTGCGGATTACGAAGGCACAGTTCCTCCAATTGCTGACCGAGTTTCCGGAACTTTCGATCGAGATCATGAAGATCTTAGCACTGCGGCTCGGACGCACGACGACCGAACTCAGTGAAGCACGCAGCAAACTGCGCAGCATCAATGCTGGGCAAGCCTGATCGGACGTGCCCATGCGCGATATCCTAAGCAATTCCAAGCTGCAACCGCTGCGACTGATCAGTGGACTTGTGCTGTTTGCATTTGCCTTCTCGCACTTTGCCAACCACGCCACTGGCTTGATCAGCCTGGATGCGGCAAATACTTTTCAGGATTGGCGCATCTCCATAACAAGATCGGCAATCGTGCGGGTTATTTTACCAACCGCCGCCTTGATCCATATTGCCCTTGGGCTCTACAAACTCAGCTCCCGCCGCACCCTGCGAATGCCGGCGTGGGAATGGGTGCAGATCGCAACCGGCATCCTGGTGCCGGTACTCCTGATCCCGCATGTGGTGGCCATCACCTATTTCACCACCAAAACCGATTATTTCTACTCATACACCTCGGTGGCCTTCAACCTATGGCCCGGCCAAGCCATCCTACAGAGTGTGCTGCTACTGGTGGTCTGGGTGCATGGCTGTATTGGTCTGCATTTCTGGCTTCGGTCCAAAAAATGGTACGCCCAATACCGCCTAGCCCTTGTCGGTGCCGCGGTTGCGCTACCGGTCCTTGCGCTGACCGGATTTTTGAGTGTTGCCCGAGAAGCGCACGCCATGTTTGCCGATCCAGCAGCACTGGCAAAAGCACGGATTGATTTATCCTGGCCGACCCCGGACATTGTCATTGCCATGCATCAGGTGCGCGACCAGGCGTGGGCCATCTATTCCGTAGTAATAGCAGCGGTCGTCGCCATCTTGGCTGTACGCGGCGTCAGGGTCCGCACCGCACCCACCGTTGCGGTCAGCTATTCGGGCGGCCCGAGTGTCAAATCTGCCATCGGCTCGACCATCCTTGAAATCAGCCGTATGAACCGGGTACCGCATACTTCAATCTGTGGTGGCCGAGCACGCTGTTCAACCTGCCGCGTGCGCATCGATCACGGTGTGAGAGGTCTGGCTGGTCCTGAACCTGCTGAGCAGGCAACACTCACCCGGATTGGTGCGCCACCAAACGTGCGACTAGCCTGTCAGGTGCGCCCCAAAACAGCCATCACCGTCACCCGTCTTGTCACCCCGGAAACAGGGCCCGGCGTGCGCCGCGTGCCTGATGCCTTGGATGCGAGTGGTATCGAAAAGCAACTTGCAGTCTTGTTTCTGGACGTCCGCGGGTTTACCCAGATTTCGGAGCACAGGCTCCCCTTCGACGTCGTATTCCTACTGAACCAGTTCTTTGCAACTGTGGGCGCTGCAATCCGCAATCAGAATGGCTGGATCGACAAATACATGGGTGACGGGCTAATGGCCGTTTTTGGCAGCGATACGGGCTTGGACACTGGTTGTAGGCAGGCGATCGAGGCGGCGCGCGCGATCGATCTGGCGCTCGATGATCTCAACGTTCGCTTGAGTGCGGAATTGGCCGATGGCTTGAAGATCGGCATTGGCATTCATGCAGGCCCCGTGGTCCTCGGCCAAATTGGCGATATCGGCTCCACGGCCCTTACCGTCATCGGCCGCACCGTAAACGAGGCGAGCCGTTTCGAAGCATTGACCAAGGAGAAGGGGTGCCAGCTGATTTTGTCGCGCATCGTGGCAGAAAAGGCGGCGCTGCAGATCCCACCTGACATATTCGAGGCGGTCGAAATTCGCGGCACCAGCACGCCGATTGAGATTTTGACGGTCAAGGCAGCTCGCAATCTGCCACATCCAGCCCGAGCAACAGCCAAGCACGAGGTGGTTGCATGAACCCGCCTCGGCTGAGATACGTCGCACAAAGAGAAACCTAGATATGCCAACTTTGACTGCAATCGATGCGCTGCTGCTCGGCATGGCCTACCTATTGGCCAAGCATGCGCTGGCCGATTTTTTCCTGCAGACGAAGTATCAGTGGGCCAATAAAGGTCGCTACGGCCATCCGGGCGGCATTCTACACGCGGTGATCCACGTAGCATTGACAGCACCGGTTCTTTTGCTGTTGCCACCACCGACTGCGATCTACGGCAGCTATGTTTTGCTCGCTGAGTTTTTTGTTCATTACCACTGCGACTGGATAAAAGAGCAATTTGTCAAACGGCACGCGTGGACATTTCAGCACAACGAATTCTGGCGCGCGATGGGGATCGATCAGCTCGTGCACGGACTGACTTACACCTGCATCATTCGCGCACTCGTTTAAGTCAGCCGAGGCTCAATCCGGTTGCCGCTTCAACGCCAGCCACGCACAGGCAGCGCTGCACCAGATCGCTGAACAGGAGCTCTTCATCGGCGGCAATGGCATCGATCAGCGCGCCGGTCTCCAGCCGCGCGCGCACCACGGATGAGGCCGTGATCAGCTCCAGCACCTGCGCCCGGTTTTGCCGCAAAAATCGTGCGAACGCCCAGCGAAACCCCTGCTTCTCGCGGCGCCATTGGGTCGGCGCTGGCTTGAACCGATCAAACAACACGCGCAATTCATGCTTGTTCCATGGCCCAACGAACTTGGCGCGATAGCCGGTGCCGAGAAGGGGTGTCAGCTGCGTGTCCAAAAACGGGCTACGGTTTTCGACACCGGAGCGCATGGCGTTGCGGTCGTTCTGCCAGAGCCATTCAGGCAGCAGCGCCGACGTTACGTCGTGATGCAGTGCTTCACCGAGCGACCCGCGAAAGTGCGCCAGGCTATCGGCGGGTATCGTAGTCTGCAGGTTTACGGAACTAAATCGATGCAGCAGCGGCGCGATATCACGCGTTGGCTCAGCGCCGACCGTGGTTTGTGGCGGCCAGCTGCCAACGCGAAGTGATGTGAGCGTTGCCCGTCCGATCTGGTCAATGCGCGCCACATCAGCGTTGGCAGCTAACATAGTTTCGATCCACGCGTGATCACCGAGCGCCCAGGCCTCGGCGAGTGCAAACCGATAGTATCGCTCCCAATAGCCGCCAAAGATTTCATCGGCGCCGGTGCCATCGAGCACCACTGGTACATCGCGAGCGGCAATCTCCTCGTAGAGTTGTGGCAGCCCCAGCACATTACCAATCATCGGGAATGGCTTTTCCTGGTGCCGGCAAACGCTGAGGAAGCGCTCGAATGCGCCATCGCCATAGCCCAACGGAATTACCTCGGCTTTCACGCAGAGTGCCTTCGTGATGGCCGCTGCATAATCGGCATCATCGCTCTTGCCGGCATCGCCCGTGAAGCAGTGCACATGATCGCCGAGCCCCTCACTGACGAGCACGGATAGAATCAGCGAGCTATCGACGCCACCCGACAGCAATAAGCCAACCTTGCGATCACTGACGAGCCGATCCAGCACCGCCGTCCGCACGCGCTCAGTCAAGTCGCCGCGCTGTGCCTGATCGCTTGAGGACAACAATTGGTTGTCAAAGTAGCTTTCACTTTTTGCGGCCCACGTGTGCAAATCGACAGTTAGACAACTACCGGGTCGAACCTGAGAAATGCCAGCGATAGGTGTTGAATCGCAGGTGCCGGGGAAGGTCCAACCATAGGCAAGATAGGTATCGATCTGGCCCTGCATCATCCGCGGCTTGGTGCCAAGATAAGTCATGATGGCACCGATCTCTGAAGCAAAGCAGAGTGTCGTTTCGTTGGCGAAGTAGAACAACGGCTTCTTGCCCAGCCGATCGCGGGCAGCAATCAATTGGCCCGTCGCTTCATCGAAATAGCAAAACGCCCACATGCCAAGCGCAGCCTTAAGGCCAGCGATCCCCTGGCTGCGCAAGATCTCGAACAACACTTCGGTATCGCCGTCGGTCGTCAGCCTCGCATCGGACGGCAGTTGAGCACGTAGCGCACGGAAGTTGTAGATCTCGCCGTTGTAGGTCAGCGCCTTGGCATCACGGCGAAATGGTTGGCTCGAGCGATCCGACAGATCGAGGATCGACAAGCGACGATGACCGAGTGCGACTGCGCATGAACCACCGCTCGCCAATGCGAGCGTCATGTGCGCCTCGCCAGCACCGTCTGGGCCACGATGAGCGAGAGAATTCAACGCTCGGGCAAACCGCGCACGATCAATCGGACCATTGCGCTCGGCCACGAGAAGGATGCCGCACATGTCTTAGTGCCATCGCTTCATACCGCGCCCGACTTCTGCAGAGCTGCGATCTCCGCCGCCGTGAACCCAAACTCGGCCAGCACTTCGGCGTTGTGTTCGCCTCGCCCCGGCGGCACGCGTTTGGCTTTGCTCGGCGTGCGCGACAATGCGACCGGCTGGCCGATAACTTTGAGCGCTGAACCCGTCTCACGCGGGATCGTTTCGACAATGCCGACATGCTTCACCTGCTCGTCGGCAAAGACTTGGTCGATCGTATAGATCGGGCCCGAAGGCACGCCCGCCTTATTGAGCGTCGCGACCCAATGCTCGGTGGACTTTGTGATCAGGCGCTTGCCAATTTCATCGTTCAATCGATCTCGATTTTTCAATCGCATGCCGCTGGTTGCGAAATCAGCATTCAAAATCAGATCCGGCGCTCCAATCGCCTCGCAGAGACGGCCATAAATCGCCTGTCCCGACGCTGCGATATTGATGTGCCCGTCGGCGGTCTTGAAAACGCCGGTTGGTATGCTCGTGGGATGATTGTTGCCAGCTTGCCCTGGCACTTCGCCGGCATTGACCCAGCGCGACGCTTGGAAGTCGAGCATGAAAATCTGCGCTTGCAGCAGCGACGTCGTCACCCATTGACCGCGACCACTGACTTCGCGTTCGAGCAGCGCTGTCAGAATGCCGTTCGCCAGAAACAGCCCCGAAGTCAAATCGGCAATCGGTATGCCGACACGCACGGGGCCTTGGCCCGGCAGACCGGTGATCGACATCAATCCACCCATCCCTTGCGCAATCTGGTCAAAGCCCGGCCGCTTTGCGTATGGGCCGGTCTGGCCGAACCCTGAGATGCTGGCATAGACGAGTTTTGGATTGGTCACCGACAGCGTGTCATAGTCGATGCCAAGTCGGGACTTCACATCGGGGCGGAAATTTTCGACGATGACATCGGCTTTGTCGGCCAACCGTTTGAATATGCCGATGCCGTCTGCTGTTTTCAGATCGAGCGTGACGCCGCGCTTGTTGCGATGCAAGTTCTGGAAGTCTGGTCCAGACCGCATGCCACCGATCCCATCATCACCCTCGGCGCTGTCCGGCAACTCGATTTTGATAACGTTGGCGCCCCAATCGGCCAATTGGCGAACCGCCGTTGGTCCCGATCGCGCTCGCGTCAGATCGAGGACCGTAAAGCGGGATAAAGCGGCAGACGCGCGATCAGATGCCATCGTGGGTTCCTCATATAACTTTCCAGTCAATTTCGGACATCGCACGGCTGCTGTCCATGAACATAGCTGGTATGGCTCGCATGCAACCAGCGTTCGGGCTAGATTGCCACCAGAAACAGCACTTCCTCAGCCGGAGTTCACACGCCATGACTGTTGCCGCTTTAGACGAAAAGCTCATTGGCCGCCGCGACGCCGCAGTTGGTCATGTGATCTTCAATAACCCGGCCAAGCTCAATGCCGTATCGCTCGAAATGTGGGAGACAGCGGCGCGTGTTCTCGACGGGTTCGCGAAGGACCCGGAAATTCGCGTTGTCGTTGTCAGCGGAACGGGGGGCAAGGCATTCGTTTCTGGCGCCGATATCTCCAAATTTGAAAACGAGCGCGCCAGCGAGGAGGCGGCCACCAAGTACAATGCAACATCACTCAAGGCATATGAGGCGCTTTACAACTTCCCGAAGCCAACGATCGCGCGCATCACCGGCTATTGTATCGGCGGCGGCATGAACTTGGCGGCTTGTTGCGACCTGCGGTTTTGCAACGAGGCTGCAAAGTTCGGCATTCCGGCTGGCAAACTCGGGCTTGGCTACGGTTACGCACCGATCAAGCGGGCGGCAGAAATCATCGGGCTATCGCGTGCCTTGGAGATGATTTACACGGCCCGTCAGTTCACAGCGACCGAAGCCTACGCCATTGGCCTCGTCAACCGCGTGTGCACGGACGCTGAACTCGAAGCCGCCGTCACTGAGACCTGCGCGATGATTTGCGCCAACGCGCCGATGACCATCGGTCTTGCCAAGGCCACGGCACGCGAGCTTGGCAAGCCGAGCGCCATCCGCGATCTTGACCGGCTTGCAACACTCTCGAAGGCCTGCTTCGACAGCGCCGACTATACCGAAGGCCGCAAAGCCTTCATGGAAAAGCGCAAGCCGCAATTCAAGGGCAAGTGACGTCTCAGGTGTAAGCCACGTCAGCGCTCGGACTACGCCGCCAGCGCCTCGACAGCGCCCAAGCCGTCGATCTCGAAGCGGATGCGATCACCCGCTTCGACGCCGAAGGTCGGAATAACGCTACCGGTTATGACAACTTGACCTGCTTCAAGCGGGCGACCGCGGTCGGCTGCGAGATTTGCGCACCACGCCAGTGCACCCATTGGATCGTCGGTCAGACCCTCGCGAGCGCCCGTCCCATTGATTGTGAGCGTGCCCTTCAAGCCATTGAGATCACGGGCGCCATCGACTTTCAACGCAGGCCCCAAGACAATACCGGCGTTCCAAGCATTGTCGGCAATCAACGTGTAGGCCTTGGTCGATTTGTAGTGCGCGTTGCGGTCCTCGATCAATTCGAACGCTGGCATCACTTCGGATACCGCCTCACGCACGCTTGACGCCGTGTAGGGTCGATCACCCTTCGCTAACGTTCGCTGCACCCGCACGGCGAGCTCGCATTCGAGCACGAGATGCATGTGATCGGCCAATCGCAGCGTCACCCCTGAAGCATGAATGCGGCGGCTATACAGCATCCCGCCGCACGGATGATCGATGCCCATCAATGCCTGCATGACCTTGGTCGTCGTCGCAATTTTTAACCCGCCGACTGGGCCATAAAGCGGTGTCCACAACGTCCGCAATGCTTCTTGCGCCGCATAGGCATCGGCAACCGTTGGCGGCGTCAGGTGTTCCGGCAGATTGGCGTAAGGCTGCTTTGATGCGTGCGCATCGGCAATGAAGCGGGCAGCGGCTGCGGCATCAAAGGTTGGCATTGGGCGAACTCCAAGCAGGCATCAAGTCACCAAGCTTGCGCAGTGTTGCAGCCGCCGTCAAGCCACGCCCAGGCGCAGCAGATCATGCACATGGACGACGCCCACAGGCTTGCCGCTATCGACCACGAACAGCGCGGTGATCCGCGAGGTATTGATCTGCTCTAGCGCGGCAGATGCCAGTAACGTCGATGCGATGGTTTTCGGCTTGCGGGTCATGATCTGGCCGACTGTTGCGTTCAACAGGTCAGCGCCCATGTGACGGCGCAAGTCGCCGTCGGTCACGATGCCGACGAACTTGCCACTTGCGTCAACAATGCCAAGGCAACCAAGTGCCTTCGCCGTCATTGTCACTAGCGCGCGACTCATGATTTCGTCTTCGATCGCTAGCGGCAAGCGATCGCCGGTGTGCATCACGTCGGCAACGAACTTCAGCTTCGCGCCAAGCGATCCGCCTGGATGGAAAACCTTGAAGTCGTGTGCCGTAAAGCCCTTGGCTTCAAGCAATGCCACCGCCAGACAATCGCCAAGGGCCAATGTCATCGTGGTTGACGTTGTCGGCGCGAGACCATGTGGGCAAGCTTCCGGCGCACGCGGCAGTTCGAGCACCACGGTCGCTGCTCGCCCGAGCGCACTTTCGGCCCGCGACGTGATCGCAATCAGCGGCACCGAGAAGCGCCCGGCGAACATCAAGATGTTCGACAGCTCCACCGTCTCGCCGGACCATGACATGGCGAGAATCGCATCATCCCGTGTGATCATGCCGAGATCACCGTGCGAGGCCTCACTCGGGTGGACGAAGTGAGCCGGTGTGCCAGTCGACGCAAATGTGGCGGTAATCTTCTGCCCGACGTGGCCGCTTTTGCCGATGCCGGTGACGATCACACGGCCTTTCGTCGCCTTGAGGATTTCGATCGCCTCGGCAAACGGTTGCGCAAGCGGGCCAGCCAGCGCCTGATCCAACGCTGCCAAGCCTTGCAACTCCAAGTCCAACGTGCGGCGCGCCGAGGCAACCGCTGGCGCCGACGCTCCGAGTTCGTCGGACTGACCTGTACTCGTGGCTGTGGACGTCTGCTTCATAGGAAACTCCATCGGGCGTGGAATCAGACCCGCACCACCAGTAGCAAATTCACCGGAAGGCACAAAACCAACCGCCGCTTGAGCCACTTCTAGCCGCTGGCGGTTCAACCGCCGTGTCATTGTAAACGAGGTGTTAACCGACTGCACCTACCTTGCTCTCGAAATCTGTTCCGCGTTCCCAAAACGATTCGATTCTGCGGAGCGCGCCCCTTGAACGTCGGCAGACACCTTGCCTGGTTTGGCCTGGGCTTCGGCGCAATCACCGTCCTGGGATTGATTGCCGATCCACGCCCCGTGCGTGCACAAGGCACCGGATCTTCAATCACGACGATCAATCCTCCGCCACGCGCCCAAGAAGTGCAGCAGCGGCGCGGCGGTCTTGCTGTGCCTGTGGGAACGATCCCTGCCGAGCCGGTGCGTCCCGGGACAAACGTGCCCGGTACGATCACTGACGAACCCGCAGCTGACGGCGCTGAACCAGGCGAGAACGGTGATGGCGTTGATGATGGCTTGCCGCAAGACGTTGTCGGCCAACGGCCAACCTTGCGCGACGGCGACATCAATCAACAGGATGCGCCAGAGCGCAACCTCGACGGCGTAATTGCGACCGGCGAACCGCGCGGTCCACAAGATGGTCTTGATGCAACCGCCATCGACACGCGCTCGCCCGACGAAATCGCCGTTTTCGAAAATCCACCTGCAGGATTTGATCCCTCGTTATTCCAAGCCGAGATCGATCCCGTGTTGGATCGCCGCCCCGAACGCCTGTTCCGCTTCGAGCCGTTCGATGCACGCGGCATCCGGCTCGGCACGTTCGTGTTGTTGCCGGAGGCTGAACTTGGCACCGTTTTCTTCTCCAACGTGTTCCGCTCGTCCAGGCCCCGCTCGGATGTGGCGTTCGACGTTCGCCCATCTGCCCGCCTCGTCTCGAACTGGCGCCAGCACGCGGTTGAGTTCCGAGCCGTCGGTGCGCTCAGCCAGTTCAACGAATTCACCAGCGAAAATGATCGCGCCTACACGCTTGAAGCACGCGCCCGCTATGACCTGTCAAAGCGCACCAGTATCGAGGGTCTCGTATCGCGTGACGTCGCCCAAGACAGCCGCTCGTCGGTCAACGCACCAGCTGCTGCTGCTGGCCGCGCCAACATCACCACCGACCGCTTTGCCGCCACCCTCAACCACCGGTTCAATCGTTTGAGCGTGCAGTTGCGCGGCTCAGTTTCCGAGGCGAACTTCGGCGAAACCGATGCGATTGGCGGCGGCGCGATCAGCAACAACGACCGCGATCTTCGCACGACCGAACAAGCCGTGCGAGCTGCTTGGGAATTCAAGCCGACCCTGTTCGGCTTTGTCGAAACCGGCCTCAACCAGCGCAATTACAAGGTCGCGGCACTCTCCGACGGCATCCAACGCGATTCCAATGGCGAGCGCTATCGCGTCGGCGTCTCATTTGGCAACGTCGGCCAGAAGCTGCGCGGCGAAATCAGCACCGGCTATGGAACCCAACGTCCGGAAGATGCACGCTTGCGCGACATCAAGGGCCTATTGATCGATGCCAACCTCGCCTATCGCTACAGCGCGCTGACATCATTCCTGCTGACGGCGAAATCGGATGTGACGGAATCGACGCTTGCCAATTCCGCCGGCGCCTTCTCGCACCAAGTCGGCGTTGAAGCACGTCACGCCTTCCATCGCTACCTGATTGGCACCGCCGGTCTCACCTACACGGTGCAGGATTTCGAGGGCATCAGCCAACAAGAACACGAATGGAAATCAGCGCTTGGGCTGGAATATTTCCTCAACCGCGAAGTGACGGTGTTCGGCAGATACCAACACACGGCCTTCGATTCGACCGATCGCTCCCGCAACTACAATGCCGACGAAATGCGTGTCGGCGTTCGCATTCGGCAGTAGACGCACGATTTCAGATCGGCGACACGATCAGCACGATTCCATCGACGCCAGTGATTTTGACGGTCGCTCCAACCGGCGTATCGCTGCCCTTGACGATCCAATGGGTATCGCCGATCCGCACTTTGCCGCGCCCCTCAACAATCGCATCTTCGACAACGGCCATGCGGCCGATGTACTGTTGACCACGCACGTTCAGATCGGGCTCGTCGCTTTTCACACGTGCCGGATCAGCGTAGCTGCGCATCGCATAGACGACGACACACGCGATCAACCCGAAGGCAATGAGTTGCCACGCCCACGCAACGCCCGTCACGAGGGCCAAGACGCCAACGATCCCAGCGGCAAAGCCAAACCAAACGAAGTGGACGCCTGGCAAAACGATTTCGAGACCCAGCAGCAGGGCTGCCAGCAGGAACCAACTCCAAGGGCCCAGGTCCCAGAAAAAGTTAACGAGAACTGACATTTACACGGCCTCGAGCTACAAACCAGCACAGGAGCGATTATAGCACAATAGGCGTTAATAGCGCTCAAAGCCGCGCATCAATTCCCAATCGGTGATTCGGCGGTCATACTCCATCTGCTCCCAGCGCGCGGTGTGAACGTAATGATCGACGACGTTGCTGCCGAGCGCTTGGCGCATGAACTCTGACTTATCGAGGGCGACAGTCGCTTCGCGCAGGGTCTTTGGCACTTCGGGCAGCGTCGTGCCACCGTAAGCATCGCCGGTGTGTGGTGCGCCCAACTCCAACTTTTCGTCGATGCCAGCTAGCCCGGTTGCGATCAGGGCTGCGAACGCGAGGTAGGGATTGAGGTCGGCGCCGCCGACTCGGCATTCGATGCGGATGCCCTTGGTGCCATCGCCGCACAGCCGGAAGCCGGCCGTCCGATTGTCCTTACTCCACACCGTCTTGGTCGGCGCGAATGTGCCAGCCTGGAACCGCTTGTACGAGTTGATGTAGGGCGCGAGAAAATACGTCATGTCGGGTGCATACTTGATCTGCCCCGCCACGAACGCGCGCATCAGGGGCGACATGCCGTACTCGGCCTTTTTATCGAGAAACAACGGCGTCTTGCCCGCCGCATCCCACAGGGACGCATGCACGTGTGCCGACGAGCCTGCCAGATCATAGCGCCATTTCGACATGAAGGTGACGGCCTTGCCTTGGGACCAGGCAATTTCCTTGATGCCATTTTTCATGATGACGTGGCGGTCGGCCATCTCCAGCGCATCGGAATACCGGACGTTGATTTCCTCTTGCCCCGGCCCCCACTCGCCTTTGGAATTCTCAACGGGAATGCCAGCCCCTTGCAGACCTTTGCGAACGGCGCGCATCACGCCCTCCTCCTTCGTCGTCTGCAGAATGTTGTAGTCCTGGATATAGCTGCCAGCCGTCTTGAGGCCATGGAAACGCTTGTTGGCGGCACTCTCGAAGCTCTCATCGAACAGATAGAATTCGAGTTCGGATGCGAGATAGGCGCGCATGTTGCGATCAGCCACGCGGGCGATTTGGCGCTTGAGGATCTGGCGCGGCGAATGCGGCACGTCGTGACCGTGATGATCGAGCACGTCGCACAACACGACCGCTGTACCTTCGAGCCACGGGGTGCGGGTCAGCGTCGTTAGATCGGGCTTCATGACGAAATCGCCATAGCCCTTGGCCCAACTCGCCGCCGCATATCCGGGCACCGGTTCCATGTCGATGTCGTTAGCGAGGAGATAGTCGCAGGCGTGCGTTTCCTCGTGTGCGCCACCACAGAAGAACTCGGCCTGGAAGCGCTTGCCGATCAGACGGCCTTGCATGTCGGCAAAGGCCACCACGACCGTGTCGATGTCGCCAGCTATGACGGCTGCCTTCAACGCATCAAACGACAAATTTCCAGCCATGGCAGTGCGATCCTTTTTGAGGCCCCGTGTTGTTGCACCCATGGTGCCGCGCCGTGGCGTCGTTGTCGAGGGTTGAGGGGGGCGTGATGCAACGGGAGCGTTATCGATTTCCGAGCGTCACGCGTACCGTCTGCTCTGCACAATCCACGAAGCGCGAGCTGCTGCGCAAGGAGCGGATACACCTGTTGTCTCATGGGATCTTCTGTCATCTGAGCGCCGTCTTGAGATACGCTGTGTATATGCATGCATTTAATCCCGAACTCACTTCAATTGCGCTCGCTTTTTTCTTTTTCCCCTCGAGTTCGAGGGGGCGGGGTGGCCGTGATCCACACGGCGGTCTTGCCGCATTGTAACAAGTGGCTCAGAGCCACCCCAGCCGGACGGATTTTCGCTAAGGTCCCACCGCGTTTTAGGCGAGGTTGGTTCAGGCCGTTCTAGACCTG
>JANOYV010000040.1:0-4972 GCA_031429105.1 Hyphomicrobiaceae bacterium
CGCCTCTGTCCGATTGCCGATCGCGAGCAGCGAGGGCGAACCTAAAGCGGCATAGATGTCGCGCAACGTCACCTTCGACAAGTCGCAGCTGAGCGTCCAACCGCCACCATGTCCCTTTTCAGATTTGACTAATTCCTGGTCTCGCAGACCGGCCATGATCCGACGGATCACGACCGGATTTGTGTCCATCGCCTTCGCCAGCCTCTCTGATGTGGCAGGTTCGCTCCGCTCTGCCATGTGTAGCAGGACATGGAGCACGCCGGACAATCTACTATCCTGCCTCATGACACTTATGATGTTACATGTGACGCGAAAGTTCAAGCCCCCCCCCCCTTCCCACGCACCCCATCCCCGTTCAAAAACCACTGGCACTGCCGCCGCTGCTGCCGCAAACTCCCCCTCAAGAACACATCCACACGTCCATCGACCACGGGGAGACAACGCTTGATGACACCAGCAACGCCGCACGGGCCGGGGCCTGAGGCCGCTTACCGCACTCACCTCAAAGCGGGGCGCTTTATGATCCAGAAAAGTGCCTCAACCGGCGCCTACGTGTTCTACCCCCGCGTTGCAGCCCCCGGCAGTGGTGCGACCGACCTCGAATGGGTGGAGGCGTCTGGCCTCGGCACGATCTATTCGATCACGGTCAATCGCTCGAAGGATTCCGCCCGGAACGTCGCCCTGGTCGAACTCGACGAGGGTCCACGCATGATGACAATCATCGAAGGCGTCGAGACCGCCCCGATCGGCACCCGCGTGAAAGCACGCATTGCCGAAATCGACGGGGAAGCTGCCATCGTGTTTGGCATTGTTGAAGGAGGCCGGACATGAGGGTTACCCAATTGCGCGGCAAAACCGCGATTGTCGGCATCGGTGGCGCGGGCTGGGGTGAAGCGCCGGGCCGCTCGGCGATAGAACTTCTCGGCGAAGCAGCCGTCATGGCCGTTGCCGACGCTGGCCTTAAACTGAGCGACATCGACGGCATTTGCGCGGCGACCTCGACGCACGCATTCCCGACCCTCACAGTCGCTGAATACCTCGGCATCAACCCGACGTTCTTCGAGGGCACTAACGTCGGCGGCTCGTCGTTCGAAATGCACCTGCTGCAGGCAGCTCTCGCGCTGGAAGCTGGCATCTGTAACGCCGTGCTCGTTTGCTATGGGTCGAACCAGCGAACGGCTGGCGGCAAGCTCGTCTCAATGAGCGAGGCGCAATGGCACGAGACGCCCTACAAGCCGCGCCATCCGATCACTGGCTACGCACTGGCGGCTGCGCGTCACATGCACGAGTACGGCACTACGCGCGAGAACTTGGCCGACATTGCGGTCGCCGCCCGCCAGTGGGCGAACCTCAATCCGTCGGCGTTCGCCAAGGGACCGTTGACGCGCGCCGATGTCATGAAGGCGCGCATGGTCGCCGATCCCTTGACCACGCTCGATTGCTGCCTCGTCACGGACGGCGGCGCTGCCTGTGTGATGGTGCGTGCCGACCGTGCGAAGCACCTGAAGCAGAAACCGGCTTATGTTCTGGGCGTCGGCGGCGCACATTCGCATCGCTCCGTTGCTCAGGCCGCGAGCTTGACCCGCACGGTTGCAGCCGACAGCGGCCCGCGCGCGTACGCGATGGCTGGTCTCAAGCCATCCGATTGCGATCTCGTGATGCTCTATGATGCGTTCACCATTACGACGCTGCTGTTTCTCGAAGACCTCGGCTTCTGCCCCAAAGGCGAAGGCGGACGCTTCGTGCAGGATGGTGCGATTGCCCCCGGCGGCAAGCTTGCGGTGAATACATCAGGTGGCGGACTTTCGTGCGTGCACCCAGGCATGTACGGTCTGTTCCTGCTGATCGAAGCGGTCACGCAGCTGCGTGGCGATGCTGGGGCGCGGCAATTGAAGAAGTGCGACATCGCGCTGTGTCACGGCAACGGCGGGCAACTGTCGAGCCAGGTCACGGCGCTGCTCGGCAGCGGGGCTGTCTTGTGAGTGTAAAGGTTGGATTGAATAGCAGCAGGTCTTCGACCTTGCTGGCACCACGCTCCGTTGCAATCGTCGGCGCCTCAACCGACCCGCAACGGATCGGCGGTCGCGCCATCGCCTATATGCTGGAACGGGGGTTCAAAGGTCCAATCTATCCGGTCAATCCGAACCGCCCGGATATCCAGGGACTGAAGGCCTACGCATCCGTCGCCGATCTGCCCGAGACGCCCGAAGCCGCGATCATTGCGGTGCCAGCCGCAGCAGTCGTCGACGCGGTGGCAGCTCTTGCCGAACGCGGCGTTGGCACGGCGATCATCTTCAGTTCGGGGTTCGCCGAAGTTGGACCGGAGGGTGCAGTACTGCAAGACCGGATGGTGGCCGCCGCCCGCCGTCACGGCATGAGGATTCTTGGGCCGAACACGCTCGGCGTGCTCGATCTACGCAGCGGGTTTTATGGCACGTTTGCCTCGACGTTCCTGTCCGGTTTCCCCAAAGTCGGTCGCGTTGGCGTCGCCAGCCAATCTGGCGCCTACTCTGGCCATCTGATCGCAACGATGCGTGGCCGTGGCATCGGCATCGCCAGTTGCGTGATGACCGGAAACGAGGCCGATTTGTCGATCTCGGATGCCATTTCCGCAATGGTCGATGACGACGGCATCGACGTCATCACGGTTTATGCCGAAGGCATCAAGGATGGCCCGGCCTTCGCAACGGCTCTTGAGCAAGCCCGGGCGGCCCGCAAGCCCGTCATCGTCATGAAGGTGGGGCGGAGTACGCTTGGCGCCGCTGCGGCCCAATCGCACACGGCCTCGATTGCGGGTAGCGATCAGGTGACCAACGCAGTGCTGGCGGAATGTGGCGCGCTGCGCGTGCGCACGACGGAAGAAATGCTCGATATCGCGCAACTAGCGCTGCGCCGCGTTTACCCCGCCCGCAATACTCTTGGCGTACTATCGGTGAGCGGCGGCGGCGGTGTTTTGATCGCGGACGCGGCCGAAGAGGCAGGCTTGCCGATGCCGCCCATGCCTGCCGCAGCACAAGCTCATCTCAAAGCCCTGCTGCCCATTTGCTCGCCGGTCAATCCCGTTGATTGCACGGCGCAAGCGTTGAACGACATCGATCTGTTCGGGCAATTCACCCAACGCATGGCGGTCGATGGCAATTATCAATCGATGCTGACGTTTCTGACCTACACCGCCTACGCGCCTGCCTTCTCGGCCAAACTCCGAACGGAAGTGCGAAAGGTGCGCGATCAATTTCCTGATCGGCTGCACGTTGTCTCGATCATTGCCTCGCCCGAGACGATTGCTGAATTCGAAGCCAATGGAATTTCGGTCTATGAAGATCCAAGTCGCGCGGTGGCAGCCATTGCGGCCATGGGCAGCTTCGGCGAGGCGTTTGCGCGAACGCCAGCCAACGCACCAAAGGCGGCGCTGCCTATCGTATGGCCCATCAAGACACCAAATGAAGCCGACGCGAAACGCCTGCTTGCATCGGCAGGCATTGCAATTGCGCCGGAGCGCCTTTGCCACTCGACCAGCGAAGCCGCAGATGCAGCCGCCGCCATCGGCTTTCCGGTGGTGATGAAGATCGTCTCCGCCGATATTCTGCACAAATCGGAAATCGGCGGCGTGTTGATCGGTATCAAGGACACGGATCACGTACGACAGGGCTACGCAACGCTGCTCGAACGGGCAAAAGCCAACGCTCCTGAAGCCCACGTCGATGGCATTCTCGTCGCCCGCCAACTCAGCGGCGTCGAGTGCATCCTTGGTATCACGCGCGACCCAGTCTTCGGACCGATCGCCGTGTTTGGCCTTGGCGGCGTGTTCGTCGAAGTGATGAAGGACGTCGTGATGCGCCGCTGCCCGTTTGGCGTCGACGTGGCCGATGACATGATTCGTAGCATCAAGGGTGCACCCTTGTTGATGGGCGCACGCGGTCAACCTAAGGCCGACATCGCCGCACTTGCCGAAATGCTATCGCGACTGTCGGTGGCAGCGAGCCAGTCAGATAATCGGCTGCAATCGATTGATCTCAATCCGGTGATAGCGCTGCCTCAGGGGCAAGGCGCGTTCGCGGTCGATGCGGTTATCGAGATCCGCTCAGGGAACGCGTAATGACCATCGATTACCAAAAGCTCTTGAACTTCGACATCCCCGAAGTGCGCCAGACGGTGACCAAGCGGGATGCGATCTTTTATGCACTATCGATTGGCATGGCCCAGGACCCGCTCGACCCGCGCCAACTCGACTACGTCGATCACCATCGCAGGCTTCAAGTTGTACCGTCCATGGCTGTCGTCCTCGGACATCCGGGCTTCTGGTTAGCTAATCCGGCAACCGGCGTCGATGCGGTCCGCCTCGTTCATGGCGAGCAGGCAATCGAGATCAAGCGACCATTGCCGATGGAAGGTGAGATCATCGCCAAAACCCGAGTGACCGGCATTGTCGACAAGGGCACCGGCAAAGGCGCGCTGCTCTATTCGGAAAAGACGGTGCGCGACGTGACGTCGGGTGACGTGATCGCCATCACGCGCTCGACCACATTTCTGCGCGGTGACGGCGGGTTTGGCGGGCCAAGCGGTCCGGTTGCCGCAGCCCACACTATGCCCAATACCGCAGCAGACATCGTGATTGAGCGCGCGACCCGTCCGGAACAGGCCCTACTTTATCGGCTGAACGGCGACGACAATCCCCTGCATTCAGATCCTGAAGTCGCAGCGAAGGCTGGCTTCCCACGCCCGATCCTGCATGGACTTTGCACGGCTGGCGTCGTCACCCATGCATTGCTCGAAGGCTTGTGCCTGTACGAGGCCGCACGTTTACAGGGGTGGGCGCTGCGTTTCACCGCGCCTGTGTTCCCCGGCGAGACCATCATCACCGAGATTTGGGCCGATGGCTCGTTCAGGGCCCGCATCAAGGAACGCGACGTGGTCGCCATCAACAATGGCTACGCGACAATCGCAAAATCTGTGTAAGCTGAACAAAAAAGAG
>JANOYV010000041.1:0-56861 GCA_031429105.1 Hyphomicrobiaceae bacterium
CCCCGCTGCGTCTGCGGTCTCTCACAATGCCATCTCTGCGCCGGGTCGTAGTCCCTGCAAGGGCGAGCCCTCGGCTTCGGCTGCGCCGGCCGCCTCCGCCGGCGAGACCGGCGTTCGGTTCCGTGACCACTCTACCCCGTCGCCTTTCGCTTGGCATCGAGACCGCACTTCCGCGGGGTTCGAGATCAAACGAGAGGAACGGACATGTCAGCCTACATCGTCAGCAAAGCCCACATCGATGCCATCGTCACATTCGCCGTCGGCGGGACACGCCGCGTCGGAACGGTCAAGCGCATGGCCGAGGACGCCGGCCACGGCGAATACGTCAGCTCTTCAGACTACACGCCAAGCCAGATCGGCGCCGCGCTCTGGGCCGAGAACCACGCTTCGGTCGACTATCGTTACTCCGAGACGACACCGGTGCCGGCCTACGTCTTCCGTATGACGTGCCACGGCAGCACCTGCACCAAGCCGACGCGCCCGCTGACGCCGCTGGACATCATCAAGCTCTGCCAGTCGCTCAAGTATCAGTCCTGCGAGCATCCCGGCTGGGACGCCTCATTCGCCAACGATTTCCTGAACCGCGTGATCTCCGCCGCGATCAGTGCGCTGCCCGGTTATGACAACGCCTTCTGGGGCATCGACAATTGACGCCATCTGGCCGCTGCAGCGATGCAGCGGCCTTCTCGTTCGCCACGCGTTCGCGGTGTTGGTCGCAGTTCCCCGTCCCTAATGTCCGCAGGAACTTCGGGACCACGAGATGAACTGCACCCGGTGCGAGTCGGTGGCGGGTAAACGGCGATCGTCAGCAGCATCATGCCGGGTAGCAACCTCAACTTGCCGCACCACCGCGCACTGGTAAGCTCGCCGATAGTCACCGCCACTGTCACCCGCGAGCCCCCATGCCCGAACCCCAGCCGCCTCGCACCCTCCTCTCCTATGCGCGGGCCGACATCGTGTTCGCTCGGCAGCTCCGCGAGCGGTTGATCACCGAGGGGCTCGATCCGCCCTGGCACGACCAGACGCACATGAGCGCGGGCGAGTGGTGGGACCAGATCGAGGCGGTGCTCACCTCGCCCGCCTGCGAGCACGTCATCCTCGTTCTGTCACCGGCGGCGCTGGCGCAGGACCGCCATCTCGTTGTCAAGCGCGAGTGGAAGCTCGCGCGGCGGGAGGGCAAGACAGTGCTTCCCGTGATTGCGCCCGGCGGGCTCACTGGCAGCGATCGCGCGCTGATGCCCGGCTGGATGAACGCGACCCACGCCTTCGATTTTGAAGGCGCCGATGCCGAAAGCCAGTGGGCGAATTTCATCGCCGAGTTGAAGAAGTCAGAACGGCAGCCGCGCCGTCCCTTCATGCCACCGGCCATGCCCGAGGGTTTTGTGGCGCGTCCCGAGGAGTTCGCCAAGCTCAAGTCCGCTCTCCTCGATGCCAATGGCAATGCCGTCGCCATCACGGCCGCGCTGCGCGGCGCGGGCGGCTTCGGCAAGACCGTCCTGGCGCAGGCGCTGGCCCACGACGACGACATCCAGGATGCTTTCCACGATGGCGTATTGTGGGTCACCCTTGGCGAAAAGCCGAGCCTGATCGAGAAGCTGGCCGATCTGCTCAAGACCTTGACCGGCGAGCCGCAGGGCTTCACCGAAGTCAGCGCCGCCGCGAACAAGCTGCGCGAGGTGCTGGCCGAGCGCAAATGCCTGCTCTTCATCGACGACGTCTGGAGCGAGGGCCACCTGCGCCCGTTCACCGACGGCGCGCCGCTGACGGCCCGGCTGGTCACGACGCGGCGCGACGACATCTTGCCCAAGAATGCGCTGCGCGTGCCCGTCGACGGCATGAAGGAGGCTGAGGCGGTCGAGCTGCTGTCGCAAGGGCTGGGCGCTATCGGCCCGGCGGAGCAGGCGGCGCTGCGCACGCTGGCGACCGAGCGGCTCGGCGAGTGGCCGGTCATCATCCGGCTGGTCAATGGGTTCCTGCGCAAGGAGGTGGAGCGCGGCGCCACCCCGCGCGATGCGATCCAACAGGCCAACGACCGGCTCGATCGCAAGAAGCTCACGGTCTTTGACCGAAACGACGAAACGGCACGGGAGGCTGCCGTCGAGAGCACCATCCGCGCCAGCATCGACTATCTCGTGGAGGAGATCGGCAAGGGCCAGGACCCACAGGTCTACAACGGCCAGCGCTATGACGAGCTGGCGGTGTTTCCCGAGGATGTCGAGGTGCCGATCGCCACCATCGCGCGGCTGTGGGGGCGTGTGGCCGAGGTCGATGCCATCGACGCGCGCGACCTGCTGAAGCACCTCTACAGCCTCGCGCTGCTGCAGGCGCTCGACCTCAAGCGCGGCACCGTACGCCTGCACGACGTGATGCGGAAGTACCTGACGCAGAAGCAGGCGGGCGCGGCACTGAAGGGGCTGCATCACCAATTCGTCGACGCTTACGACGCGGCCAGCGGCCCCGACATCGAGGACGCCGAAGAGCGGCGCTATTTCTATACGTGGTTCCCGACTCACTTGCATGAAGCAGGCGAGCGCGAGGTTCTCGATGAGCTATTGCTCGATCCGCAGTGGATGCAGAGAAAGCTGGATGCCCTTAAGGGGCCGATGCCTTTGGTGTCCGACTTCGATAAGTTGGCTGCTGATCGACCAGCCATCTATAGTCTGATCGGCAGGACTCTGCGACTAACCAGCGGCATCCTTACTCGTGATCAGCGGCAGCTACTTCCACAGCTGCACGGCCGTCTCATGGGGTGCCAGACATCCGGCGCGATAAATTTTGTCAGCACCGTCCGACGCAATGTTCTAAGGCCAGCGATCATAACTCAGCACCCAAGCCTAACGCCGCCCGGCGCAGAGATCGCGCGGTTGGAAGGCCATCTAAGTTCTGTTATTGCAGTCTTAGTTCTACCTGAAGGCCGGCTCGTCTCAAGCTCCTCCGGTAAGACCGACAATGCGCTGCGCATTTGGGATCTTGATTCCGGTATTGAGATGGCCCAGCTGAAGGGCCACTCAGATCAAGTCGGTGCGCTGGCGGTGCTGCCCAATGGTAGATTGGCGTCGGGTTCTCGGGACAGGACGATCAGAATCTGGGACCTCGCTTCACTCTCGGAGGTAGCGTGTCTTCGTGGTCACGATGACTCGGTCACTTCCCTTGCTGTGCTACCCAGCCACCAGATCGCGTCGGGCTCTTGGGATCGGACAATTCGGATTTGGGACTTGCCAAAAGGCGAGACTAGCAGCGTCTTGGAGGGACACGATCACCCAATAACAGCGCTAGCTGCAATGGACAATCGTCTTGTGTCCGGTGAAACATTTTACGAGGGGAACACCATAAGCCGGCATAGACAAACAGCGCTCCGAATTTGGGACACTGCAACCCTTTCTCAAGTCGGCACAATCTCGAACCCTACGGGCGCGACCGATGAAATCATACGAGTATCGAACCGACAGCTTGTTGCCAGAAATGCGCAAGGCATTGAGATTGGAATCGTAGACATCGATGCAGGTACGTTTGAGCAAGTGGTAGCGAGCGAACTGAATGAATCCGGTTACGCAATTGGGGTAGGCTCCCTCGCCATCTTGCCAGACGGTTCATTTATTACAGGTGGAAATAACATACGCATCTTCGACGCTGACACGAAAAAGTATTCCGTTCTGAATTTCTCACTGCCACACCCACCTCAGGCGATAGCGTCAATTATGGACAATCTCGTCGCCATTGCAAACGGCAGCTCGATTAGTCTGGTCAACCTGCAAAACACTTTCGCGGCTCCCAAGAGTACTGCCGCTCACGCGAGAACGATCAATGCGCTTTGTCCCCTGAGTGACGGTCGCGTCGTTTCAGGTTCTTGGGATTTCACTTGCAAGGTTTGGGATGCGGTAAACTTCGCATGCGTCACCACTTTCGTCGGTCATTCGGACTCTGTGAATGCTTTATGCGAGGGTCCCGACGGTACTGTTTATTCTGGCTCTCACGACAAGTTTATCCTGGCGTGGACCTCAAGTGCTGCGAGGCTCGTGAAACATCACCACGAACCAGAGGTTCCTGGAGATCTCGGCGTGGAGCTACTGGCGATCCTACCAGACGGGAGATTGGCATTCGTCTGTTATGGGGCGATCGGTCTATTAGACTGGGAATCGAAGATGGAGCCGCGTTTTTTGAGTGACGGTCCTCGCAATACATCTGCTCGGTCGTTGCTTCAACTTTCTGATGGTCGCTTGGCATCAGGCACATCAAACAACGACATTTTGATTTGGGACACCATCTCGGGTGTATGCATTGACCGACTAATTGGGCATCAAGGCAGTGTTGTTGCGCTTGCACTGCTGCCTGACGGGCGGCTTGCATCCGGTTCGGACGACAAGACAATTCGGATTTGGGACACCGCAACAGGCTGTGAGACCGCCCGGCTCCATGGTCATACCGGGTCGGTAGTTGCCCTTGCTTCACTATCGAACGGGCGATTGGCCTCCGCGTCTAGCGATAGGTTGATCCGTGTGTGGGATACGAACACAAGGCAAAACATTGTTAGCCTCGAACTCGACCACGCGGTCCGCTGCCTTTGCGCTCTTCCTGATGGCCGGGTCGCTGTCGGCGACGCGATTGGCCGACTGCACTGGTTGGAGATCGTCGAATAGCGGCAGCGGCCCTCACCCCATGAACACGTTCTCGCGATGCCAGCGCAGGAACTGGCGATGCGGCTGCAAGGCCGGATCATCCGGCCGCCGCAGCATCCGATCCGGGACCAGCAGCCGTGCCGTGTCTTCGGGAAGTCCACGGCTGACGGTGAGAATGCGCGCCACGCCGCACCATTCAGCGCGATCGCCCCAGGTGCTTGAGGCCGAGGGCGACCAGCTCGCGGATCATGGCCGAGCGGCCGGGTTTGTCGAGGCGGGCTTCGCACGCGGCATCGACTTCTTCGATCATCGGCAAGGGAAAGCGGACCTGGACGATTTCCAGACGCTCGTCCGCTGGGATCGACGGGCGGCCTCGGCTACGAGCTGGCGGTATTTTTGGTGTCTTTGACATCACACCATTTTATAGTTGACGAAAAATGGTGTCAATTCATTGTTTGGCTACGTTTATTGTAGTACGGTTATGACGGGCAACAGCCCATGACGTAAGCGGCCCGCCGCGGTGCGGAAACACCACGACGAGCCTAGACCATCATCCTATAGGACAGGACAACGATCATGACTCACACTATCATGCCACCCCGTGGCGAAACAGCCGCGCGCGCGGTCGCACGGGTTTTCACCGGCATTCTTTGGATCGCCGGCAGCGCCTACCTCGTCAATCATGGCCTGCACCAACCGACCCCGAACTGGGTCGAGATCGCCAGCATCCCGTTCATTTGGGCGGCCGTGATCGCGGCGCCGATCGTCGCGCACCAGGCCTGGGGCGCGCGCGAGCGGACGGCCACGGCGCTGCTCATGGTGGCGGCGATTTTCGGCAGCGCCTACACGCTGTCGAGTACCATCGCCCGGCAGTCGGAGGGCGCCGACGAGTTGCGGACGCGGGCGGCCGAGATCGCGCGCCAGCGCACCGATCTCAATCAGCGGCTCGCCGAGGCGCGCGACAATCTCGCCAAGTATCGTGGCGATCAGGCGCGCGAATGCGCCAGCGGCAAGGGCCGCCGCTGCGACGGCATCACCTACACGGTGCAAACGTGGGCGGCGGCCATCGAGGGGTACGAACGGCGGATCGCGCGATTGCCGGCGCCGCAGACACCGGACGCCGGCGACCGGCGGATCGCGGCATTCGTGGCGCTGCTGCCGAACGTGACGAGCAGAATCGAGAAGATCGAGGACGACGTGCGACTGGTGAAGCCGACGCTGTTCGGGATTTTTCTCGAAGCGGCGGCGCTGGCGTTTGCGTTCTACGGTTTCCGGCCGGGCAACTGCGGGGCGGGTGATGCGGCGCCAAAGTTGCCGCCGGCCGGGCGGGCAACTGTCGTGGTTGCCAGCACGACCAAGGTGCAGGCCGCAGCGGAGGTTGTGCGGCTGCGCGGCGTGGTCCCCTCGCAAGATGACCTCGCGGTCCGCTGGAACGTGCACAAGGGCACCGTCTCCAAGTGGATGGGCGACTTCGAGGCGCGCGGCCTCGTCCGGCGGCAACGCGCGGGGCACTGCATGTCGGTTGCCGCACTTCGCGCGGTTGCCTGAAGTTGCTGGCAACTGAAAGGCCGCCCGGCGCCACGGCGCTCCGGGCGGCCTTTGGTTGCTTAAGGTTGCCGGGAGATGTGCTGGGTTGCTGAGTTGCCGGCGCGGATGCCGCCGATTTGGTCGGCAACTGCGGGGAACTTGATGGTTGCCGCGCACTTTGGACGGAGAAGCGTGGCGGCCCGTTGACTGACGATACGAACGCAGTCGACGACTTCATGCGGCGGTGTCTCGGTGGTGTGTCTCGGCGATGTTGCTGAAGTCGCGTTGCGTGGTAAGCTAAGAACAGGCTGTGGGCTTTGCATCAGCGGACCACAGTGCTTGCCTCGGGGGATGCCATGCGTTTGATATTGTCCTTGCTCGTGGCGCTAATGGCGACAGAAGCGCGAGCGGACTCCTATTGGCTGCACAATGGTTCGGAAATGAGCCTGGAAGGCGAGGGCGCCTCTCGCAAGATCAGTTACATCAAGCCTCGCTCCGGTTTGCCCGTCTCGAACGGTACAGTGCTATTTGAAGGGCAGTCGAGTGGGACTCAATACTCAGGGACCGCATATGTCTTCTCGTCGCGATGTGGTCCACTACCGTACTTAGTTAGTGGCGGCGTTGTATCTGGCAGGCGGTCAGTTGTACTTCAGGGGCGTGCGCCGAGTGGGGTTGATCGCAATTGCAACGTGAGCGCCTATAAAGAGGATTCGCTCGTTTTTACATTCAACGGTTGTGGCTGCAGCTGCGATCACAGTGCGACGCCTGAGCTAGCTACAATATTTCCACCAGAAAGGAGCTACGCTGAAGGCTCGCAAGCCGCCTATTCCTGCCCATATCTCTATGCTTGGAATGAGCAAGGCGGCAGCTGGCACGAGTATGGCAAGGTCATCAAAGAAGCTCGCGGTCGCGATCGGCATATGACGGAGACAGTACAGCTCACGAGCTTCGCCACGAGATTCCGCTTGGCGGAAGAAGAACCTGAGCAGTCGTTCATCGACGCGATAAGATTGTTGGTCGTCCTAAAGGATGGTTCCCGACTTAGCCTGCTGCCTCGTTACAAAGGTCGTGTGCAGCGCTCACGATCCGCAATCAATATTCCGGCATTCGGATCGATCGAGTTCTCATTTGAGCTGCCACCCACTATCGATAAAAACAAGGTCGACAGTGCAGCTCTGTCCATAACCGGGTATTATGAAGATCTGCCGTACTGCCCGCCTCAGAGGAATGCTCAAGTGAAGTAATCGCTATGCATGTGAGGTAGTGCGCCTATGCGCTATAAAGCCTTCCTCTCTTATGCCCATGCCGACGGCGCCGCCGCCAACAAGCTACATCGCAAATTGGAACGGTTCAGAATCGACCCGGCTTTTATGGGTCGCGTGACGAACGTGGGGCCGATCCCATCCACGCTAAGGCCAGTCTTTCGCGACCGTCATGATTTCACGGCAGGTGAGCAGTTGGCGGCAGCAACAGTCGAGGCGCTCGATCAGTCCGCTGCCTTGCTAGTCGTTTGTTCCTCCGTTGCCGCGACACGACCTGCGGTCAATGAAGAAGTGAGATTGTTCAAGTGGCGGCATCCAGATCGACCTATCATACCAATTATCATCGAGGGATCGCCGCCAACTTGTTTTCCGTTGGCGCTGAGGTACGAGGTTGATCGCGACGGCCACGTCTCGGATCGGCCGATAACAGTTCTTGCGCCAGACACCAGACAGAGCGGCGACGGCCTCGATCTGGCCATCTCTAAAGTGGTCGCACGTCTGCTCGGAGTTCCACCTGACGAAGTCTATCGACGCGCGGAGCGAGATCGCCGTCGGGCGGATCGAATACGCGTGCTGCTTGGCACCGTCGCGTTGTCGATCACCTTGGCCGGTGGCTTCTTTGCATGGCAATCCCATGAGAAGCAGCGAACTCTTGCTGAGATCGAAACCCTCGTATCGAGGTACACCTCGATTTCGACAGTGAGAGCGGGAGAAGGCAATGCAAGGGACCTGAAAGATGCAATTACAGCCATTGCACAAGGATCAGCTACTGACGATCGACTGAAGCGAGCAATGCAGCATTTAAAGGCAGGAAAACCTGAGCTTGCTGAGCCACTTTTGCAGTCCGTAGCCGAAGATAAGGAAGCAAGGGTTGCAAAGGATCGCCATGACGCTTCGGCAGCTTATCGCCATCTCGGCGCAATTGCAGGACTTGGTGACCCGAGCCGCGCGCTGATTGCCTATGAGAAAGCTCTGAACCTCGAAACCGATGATTCAGAAAGCCTATACTGGACGGGCTACCTTAGTGCCATCCTGGGCGATAATCGCACGTCAGAAATCGCACTTCGTCGCCTTCTTGACGTGAGCCGGGCTCGAAGTGACGAACGTGGAATTTTCCGTGCCCTGCTACGATTGGGTGACTTGTCTATGGCTGCTGGGCAGCACGCACAAGCGCTTGATCGTTACCAGGACGCGTTGGCCCTTGCTCAGGGCAATGACACCAAATCAGACGGCGCAGTAGACATGGAATGGGCTCGAGACCATAGCGGAGCCGTTGAAAAAATCGGTGACGTGCTCATGGCGCAGGGAGGCGCCGAAGCAGCATTGGCTCGCTACCAGTCATCGTTGAATGATCGATTGCGTCGCGTGGAAAAGAACAAGAGTGACGCCATTTTGCAGCGTGACCTGGCAGTGGGATTCGAGAAAGTCGGTCTCGCGCAGATGACGTTGATGTCACATCAGGAGGCCATCTCTGCGTTCGAGGCAGCCGTGACCATTCGAAAAAAATTGATCGAACGCGAACCGCAAAATACTTGGTGGCTTCGTGATCTCTCGGTCGGATACGAGAAGATCGGCGACGTTCAGAAAGCTGGCGGCAGTGGTGTTGACGCGCTGTCGAGCTACAGACGATCTCTCGAAATTCGCCGATCACTAGTGGAGAAGGACGGCGCAAACGCTGCTTGGAAAAGGGATTTGAGTTTCTCCCACAACAAAATTGGCGACATGCACCGCCTGGAAGGCGCTCTTGATGAGGCGCTCAATGACTTCCGCGCCGGTTTGGCGATACGGCTGCAACTACTGAGTGAAGATGCTCAGAGCAGAGAGCGCCAAGTTGACGCGGCATTGAGCCACGTACGGATTGCAGAGGTTCTCAAGGTTCGAAGCGAGAAAGCCCTGGCTCTTGATAGCTACAGGTCTGCTCGGGTCTTGTTACTTACTGCGACAGCCAACTCGGACCACCGCGTATGGAAGACGCATCTGAAGAATATCGAGGCGGACATTGCGTCAATTGAAAAGTAGCCTCAAAGCATGGTCAAGAGAGTAGGCAAGATGATCGCCTTCGAAGTGCGGTGCATCGTTATCTCCCGCCTCGTCTCCTCTGCTCGTGTGAAACCTGACCCTGGAAATGGACTCAGGCTGGCATTCGGAACGCGTTGGCCCCCGCTGCGCCCTATTGCCCCACCAAGCCCAACGCCGTCTATTTTTGTCCGCACACTGCTGGGATCCCAGTGGGTTTAGCGCACAGCTTGAGTATTGATATATAAAGATACATCAAAATTGTGCCATGATGCTCTTGACAGCATCAAATCTTGCACTTCAGTACCCGTGCGTGATACACTTCGGTCCATCGCGGTTGAAACATGATATACCCAAGACTATCAAATGACCTACAGCCTCGAACAAATCGTCGGCGCGCTCAAGGCGGCGCGGGAGGAGAAGGGCCTCAGCCAGCGCGAGCTGAGCGCGCGCGCGGGCGTGCCGCAGGCGCACATCTCCAAGATCGAGAACGCGGCGGTCGATCTCAAGCTCTCAAGTCTCGTGGAGCTGGCCCGCGTGCTGGGCCTCGAACTGATGCTGGTGCCGCGCAGCCTGGTCCCCGCCGTGCAGACGATGACCGGCGGTACCGACGGGGCCGGCAGTTCCACGGGCGAAACACGTCGCACGATGAACGAGTTAAAGCGGCTGAGAAACCTGCTGGCCCACAGGACGGCCCCGTCGACGGAACTTCACGCCGACGCGCGGGAGGACTGGGAGCGGCTTCAGCGCACAGTGAGCGAACTTGGCCATCTGCGATTCGGACCGGCCGAGCGCGAACAGCTCCGGCGCGTCGTGGAACTGGTCCGGCGCGCGCAAAAACACCCCGAGCGTTCGGGCGCGCTTCGTGCGGCGTCCAACGAACTGCGCACCCTCCGCAACCGGCTCGCTCACGGCATCTCAGAAATCGCCTCCGGGCCGAAGCCCGCCTATATCCTGGATGATGAGGACGACAATGCCTGACGTGTCTGTTCTCGAAGTCCAGCTCCACGGCGAAACCGTCGGAACGCTCACGCGGCTCCAGGGCGACCGGAACCTGTTTGCGTTCACGCAAGGGCATGTCGACAACGCGGCCAGACCCACGCTTGGCTTGTCCTTCAAGGATTCCCTCGGCGGGCTGATCACGGAGTTCCGTCCCACGCAGACGAGACTCCCGCCGTTCTTTGCCAACATGCTGCCCGAAGCGGCGATGCGGGACTATCTGGCGCAGCGCGCCGGGGTGAACCCCAAGCGTGAGTTCTTCCTACTCTGGGCGCTGGGAAAAGATCTGCCGGGCGCGGTGACAATCAGGCCTGCCGACGGCGATGCCTGGCCCCCAGAACCGCTTCATGACGGCGAGACGAAAGAAACCCGTCAGCGCATGGCGATGCGGTTCTCACTCGCCGGCGTGCAACTCAAGTTTTCAGGCATTATGGCCGCGACTGGCGGCCTCACTATTCCGGCGGAAGGAACCGGCGGCTCGTGGATCGTCAAGCTGCCGTCGGCCAAATTCGACGGGGTGCCGGAAAACGAGTTCGCCATGATGACGCTGGCCAAGGCCGTGGGCATCGACGTGCCGGACCTCAAGTTGGTCCCGCTCGCTGAGATCGAGGGCCTGCCCGAGGGATTGGGAGTCCTCAGAGGGCCGGCCCTCGCGGTCAAGCGCTTCGATCGCAGCTCCGAAGGCCTCGTGCATATCGAGGACTTTGCCCAGGTGTTCGGCGTCTATCCCGAAGACAAGTACAAGAAGGCCAGCGCCAAGAACATCGCCGAGGTGCTCGCGGCGGAAGGCACGGCGGACGATATCGCCGAGTTCATCCGGCGGCTCACGTTCAATACGCTGATCGGCAACGCCGACATGCACCTCAAGAACTGGTCGCTGATCTACCCGGACCGCCGCCGGGCGCGCCTTTCGCCGGCCTACGATTTCGTCTCGACGATCGGCTATATCCCCGACGACAAAGCGGCGCTCAAATTCGGGCGCACCAAGCGCATGGACGAGTACTCGCGCGATGAGCTGTCGTGGATCGCGGCCAAGGCGCGGCTGCCCGAGAAGCTGGTGCTGGATACCGCCGCCGATACAGCCGCGCGGTTCGAGGCGGCGTGGAACGCTGAGAAGATGCACCTGCCACTGGCGAAGGGCATCGTCGATGCCATCGATGCCCATGTGAAGAAGGTTCCGATCGCGCGGCCGTAGGCGCCTCCGGGAACGCGCAGGTCACCGCAACTCTAGCGGGCGTCGCGGCCAAACTCAACGCAGCATGGACAGCCAGCCTTCAAGGGCCTGCCTCGGACCGCGATGGACCCGCCCTTCGCCGGGGTCCCACCGCCGGGACCCCAGTGGGACCCCAGAGCCCAAGACGCGAAAAAGCCGCCTTGCGGCGGCTCTTAATTTCTCAGCAATTTCAGTGGTTTAGTTGGTTGCGGGGGCTGGATTTGAACCAACGACCTTCAGGTTATGAGCCTGACGAGCTACCGGGCTGCTCCACCCCGCGTTACCATTTGTGAAGATCGAGGGGATCTAAAACCTGCCCCGCCACCGACCACAACAGCGCTAGTGCCAAACTAGGTGAAGCACCGCCAACAATGCTGCGTTGAAGCTTCATAACACACTTCCATCGCTTGTAAACCCGCTCGCTGGAGCTCAGTCGAAAAGAGTGCAGCACCCGTGCTGGGTCGCCCGTCAAATGCAACGTTCTCGAGCTCATCCAACCTTACAGCCTCAGGTGACTAACTGTTTGAAACCAAGCATTCCGCCCGCGTTTACACGCGCGCGAAGGTGGACTTTGGCAGCTTGACCAAAGCTGGTAAGGTTAGCAGCAGAGGCTCGACCACTTGGTCCACGGTATTGCTTGACAGACAGGTTGCCTAATCACTTACTAACGCTCATCGAATTGGGGTTTGCGAGGAGCGCGACCGGGGAAATGAGTGCACCTTCCAGCGACCCCTTTGCGGACCGTCGGGCAATTATCGCCAATTGCTGCTTACGCACCACGCTTTGTCGATCCGGGGGCACACCTTTCGAGGAGCCACGGGGCGGGCGGCAAACCATGCAACACACGAGCAGAGTGCCGCAGAACGTCAAGCAAACTTCTTGGCGTGCCGACGATTAACGA
This sequence comes from Hyphomicrobiaceae bacterium, assembly GCA_031429105.1. Classification (GTDB taxonomy): domain Bacteria; phylum Pseudomonadota; class Alphaproteobacteria; order Rhizobiales; family Hyphomicrobiaceae; genus JAKFWF01. Next base: position 12,535 of record JANOYV010000041.1, read on the forward strand.
CAATGGAAGCGTAGGCGCTGAATTATGAGCTGAATATGAAGGGTGGGGAATAACCGGGTTTGCCGAATGAAGTTATCCACGGTGCCCCCGGATGCCGTAGCATAACGCAGTCGACAGGCATGCGTTACGTGCCGCCTTGTTTGCCGTTGTTTCGATAATGCGCCTGGGCTTATGAAGTGCACGGGCTTGTGACAATGCCCGAGTTTGTAAAGAGGACGAGTAAAATGTGTCAGCCGCGCAAATGGTGGTGGGGGCTTCTTCCTCTGGTTGCCCTGTGGCTTGGCTCGTTGTTTCTCTTGACGCCGGTGATTGAGAGCGAACTCGTGCATCAGGCGAATGCCGCCACCGGCGTGCCAACCTCATGGGCTAAGCTGGCGGTCGAAGGCCGGGACATCATTGTTCAAGGCGTCGCCCCATCGGAGACAAGCCAAAAGCGCGTGATGCTGGACGTATTGAACGTCGAAGGCGTGCGGCTCGTCGACAATGCCTCGAGGTTGATGCCTGCAATAAAGCCGTTCACGTGGAGTGCGACGCGCGCGGCATCGAAACTCACGCTGGCTGGCTTCGTTGAAGCTGACGGCACGCGCGAGAAGGTGATCGCCGATGCACGCAAGGTGCAGCCGACCCTCCAGATCATCGATGACATGAAAGATGCACGCGGCGCCCCCGTGGGATCGCTGTCGATGATGGCCGTTTCGCTCGCCCAACTGGCGAAACTACAGACGGGCACCGTGGCCTTGTCCGACAACCAGTTGACGATCAAGGGCACCACCGCCGATCAGTCAAGTGCGACGGCTGCCACCGCGGCCGCAAAACAGCTGCCACCTCCGTTGCAGTTGGCAAGCGTAAATATTTCAGGCCCCACTACTGCATCCACACCCGCTGCAGCTCCAGCCGCGTCAAAAGCTCCCGTTTTGCCAACCGAACGACCTTTTGTATGGCTGGGCACGCGGGACGCCGAAACGATCACCCTCAGCGGATTCGTGCCGTCGGAAGCCCAGCGTGCGCAGGTTGTTGCAGCCGCGAAAGCGATGATCGGCAGCGGCCGTGTTGGAGATCAGTTAAAAGTCGCGAATGGCCTGCCGCCAAGCATTGATTTCGCCGCCGCGACCGGTTTCGCACTCAACCAACTCGCGCAACTTCGGCCAGGGACCGCGAAACTGACGGACGCCAACCTTGTGATCGAAGGTGACGCCCTCGATGCAGCCGCCTATCGAGCCGTGACCGCTTCGACGACCGGCGCTCTGCCAGGTGGTTTGCGGCTTGATCGCGCAACGATCAATCCGCCGCGCATCGCAAACTATACGTGGGCGGCCAAGCGCGAGGCTCGACAACTGACGTTGACGGGCAGCTATCCCGACGAAGTTACGCGTCAAACAATGCTTGCAGCTGTGAAGCAACGGTTTGCGGATTTGACACTTTTGGATCGCACGACCATTGGCTCCGGCGCACCGGCTGGGTTCGCCCCGGCAATGGCAATGGGACTCGATCAGCTCAGTCGCCTGAACTCAGGCGAAGCATCAATTGCGGCGGGACGGTTCACACTGACCGGAGTTGCCCCTACCGAGACAGCCGTAAAAGAAGCGCAGGACGCTTTGGCAAAGCTTGTCGGTGGGATGCCAGCGGAGGCACGGATCACGTTTGCTGCTATATCAGCACCAACACCGGCGCCAGCACCGGTCCCGGCTGCGCCTTCGCCTTCCGCGCCAGTACCCGCTGCCGTTGCTGCAACGCCGACGCCGCCACTCGTTATACCACCCAAGCCCGCCCCGGAAGTTGTCGCGGCGTGCACGGCCGATCTGGCAAAGTCGGTCGCCTCGGGCCGAATCTTCTTTGAGTCGTCCAAGGCCGTCGTCCTGCCCGCATCAATGCCAGTGATCGAACAGATCGCCGACGTGATGAAACGCTGCCCGGCCATGAAAGTTGAGATCGCAGGACACACCGACAGCACCGGCTCGGCCGAGCTCAATCAGGTGCTTTCGAAAGACCGTGCGCAAGCGATTCTTGAGCTTCTGGTCAAGACCGGACTGTCGGTCGAGCGCGCCAAAGCCGTCGGTTACGGTACGGCGAAGCCCATCGCCGATAACGAAAGCCCAGAAGGTAAAGCCAAAAATCGTCGCATCGAATTCAACGTGGTCGAATAGACTGCAGCCGCCGAGGAGGCGCGTCCCATGGGTTTTCTAATTGAAAAGTTCTGGCTGCCCATCGTCGTTGCGACATTGTTGGGCATCCTGATCGGATGGGCGACCTGCCGCCGAACCGAAACGTCGTGGTCGTCGAGCTGGCTTCCGTTCGCCATTGTCGCGTTCGTACTTGGCGTATTTGCGGCCATGCAGATGATGTTCATGGGGCGTCCCGGACTGTGGCTCGAAAGCGCGCTCTTGATGTTTTCAGCCTATATGCTCGGTTGCTGCGTGGGCTGCGCCTTGCGCAGCGCCATGTTCGGTGCCGATAGCGAGCCATCGCGTCATTCGGATTTGACCGACTATACAATGCGCGTGGCCCAGATCAGCAACCTGGCGATGCCGATGTCCGCAGCGACAGTGCCTTATGGCAGCACCAACGATACTGCAACTGCCCTGCCGCGCACGTATGCACTTCGCTCGTCGGCGACCGACTACACGATGATCGTTGCCGCAGTGAACACGACTGCGGCGACGGCGGTGGCACTGGCGCGGACCCAATCGCTGGATGCCGCAGCCACACTGCGACATCAGCTCGCCAATAAGCCAGATAGCTACACGATGCCGGTTGCGGCCATCAACACCCTTGCAGGTCGCACAGGGGTCGCGGCGGTCAAGCGCAATGTCGATGCCTGGCACTCAGACACGTCAACGCCTGGCGGCGGCGCCCCATCCGCCGGACATATGGCACCATCGCAGATGGTTGCATCTGCGATGGCAGGCGCCGACGCAGCATTCGACGGTAAGGCTGCAGCCTCCAGCACAATTGTACCGGCCCGTCTCGCCTCGACATTACCTGCCGTGGGCGCGGGTATAAAGCCACCCCTCCTCGCTGCGCCCCGTAACGGTCGCCGCGATGATTTGTGCCTGATCTGGGGTGTCGCTGAGAAACTCGAAGAACGCATGAACAAAATGGGCCTTTGGCACTTCGACCAAATCGCCCAATGGACCCCCGATCACGTGAAGTGGTTCGAATTCGAAGTTGAAGGTTTCAAGGGCCGCGTAGAGCGCGACAAGTGGATCGAGCAGTGCAAGAAGCTCGCAGACGGTTGGCGGCCCGAGGGCATTGTTGGCGAGCGGCAGAAGAGCTGACGGAGTGATGGCGAGCCGCTAGTTCAATCACAGTGGCTCGTTCCGGTCCCAAGGTGTAGCGCACCCGATCGCTGGACCGGTTATCGTTGGCTGCGCACGCTTTCCGAGCGTAAATAAGATCTGCGTCATCGTACTAAATCGAAGCACTAGTACGCCCAAAAAACTCCAACTTTATCAATCTTGTAACGACCTCGTTAAGTTCAGGGCCGTATAACTGCGCCGGCTTGCCAACCTACCGTCGGGGGAGGTGCAAGATCCGGGGCTAGAATGTCGCCGACAAGCGTGAAGCATTGGACAAAACAATTCCATACCGAGCAGCGCGGCAGCGTTGCCGTGGTATTCGCCGTTGTCTTGCCGCTGCTAATCATGTCAGCTGGTGTTGCGGTAGACGCCGCACGCTGGTTCTACGCCATGCGCGCGACAACGGCGGCGCTTGATGCATCAGTTCTGGCCGGCGCGCGCGTATTGCAATTGAACCCGGACAACGTCTCCGCAGCACTTGATGTTGCGCAAAAGACCTACAGCAGCAATGTGGCGGCCCGCATCAAGCTGCAAAGCGACACGGTCTCGTTTGTAACGGCCGATGGCAATAAATCGGTGACTGCAAGGGGTCATGCTTACATTGCCACAACGCTACTCTCGATGGCAGGCTTTGAGCGATTGCCTGTGGTTAGCGATGCCGGCGCTGGATTTCCTAAAGCCTCGATCGGATCGGGCGGCAATGGTGGCAGTAATCTCGAACTTGCGATCATGCTCGATGTGACCGGCTCCATGTGTGACAATGGTCAGGGGCCGTGCACGAGCGGCACAAAGATGGACGGCCTGAAGGCTGCCGCGCGGGATTTGATCGACATCACCGTACTTGCTGACCAAAGCAAGTTGACGTCCAAGGCTGCGATCATTCCATTTTCGACCCGCGTGCGCGTGGCTCCCGACAATGCTGGCGGTGCTGTGATGAAGGATCTGACCAACCTCGACCCCACATGGACCGGTTGGTACAGCATTTGTACCAACGGAACCGGCAGCGGTTCGAGCGAAACGACAGGGAACTATACCTGCACCCAAACGGCATCGCAGTATTTCACCAATGTTCCGATCATGCCCTGCGTCACTGATCGCTACTACACCGTCGGTGATCAGTACGACTACACCGACGTCGCACCTGGCTCCTCGACGTGGATCAACGCCCATGGCGGCGATCGCATGACATTGAGTTTCGATAGCTCTAACACGGCAGCCACGACCAATCTCGGCAAGGTCAACAGCGATCCTGCGTACCATTGGAACTACGAGCAGAACGGCGGTTGCGCTGACGTGAACCAGAGCAACCAGATCGTACCGTTGACATCCGACAAGTCGAAACTTCAAGCCCGGATCAGCGGCCTCGAAGCCTATGGCGCAACAGCCGGCGCGCTTGGCACGGCTTGGACCTGGTATGCCTTGTCGCCAAACTGGAGCAACATCTTCAAAGGCGAAAGCGAACCAAAAGGTTACGCTGAATTGACCACTATCAAGGCCAGTGGAGCGCCGGTGCTGCGCAAAGTGGCGGTGCTCATGTCGGATGGAGGCTACAACACCTTGCGTGGCGCCAAGGATCAGGACCAGCAGATGGTTTCGAACCATGCCAAGCAACTTTGTGCCAACATGAAAGCCAAAGGCATCGAGGTGTTCACTGTTGCGTTTGCGTTGAACCAGTTGCCGGCCGGTGAACGCGCAATCGCCACCGACACGATGAAATCCTGCGGCTCCGACATTCGCCACTTTTACGAAACACTCACCGTGCACGAGTTGAAGGTCGCGTTTCGCGACATCGCCATACAGATGAACGCGCTTTATCTGTCAAAGTAAGCGCGACGCCCAGCGCGACCCGTCGATAAGAAACAGTGGCTCGGCACAACGTGCGACCGCTTCGTGAATTGCGCTGCATCGTGCGACGGCGTAGATCATGGCAATGCAAACTCTAACGCAAAAGCTGGCCAACCCGACGCGCTTCATGGACCTGTCCGCGCGGGCTCTTCCGTGGATCTCCTGCCTTGCCGCCGTGGTCATAACCGCCGGTCTTTTTATGGCATGGGTTGTCGCGCCGCCTGACTACCAGCACGGCCATACCGTCAAGATTATGTTCATCCACGTGCCAGCCGCCTGGTTCGGCATGTTGGCCTATCTCGTGATCGCAATTTCAAGCTTTGGCTTACTCGTCTTTCGCCACCCCCTGGCCGACGTTTCGGCCAAAGCCGCAGCGCCGATCGGTGCTGCATTCACACTGCTGGCCTTGATAACGGGGTCGCTTTGGGGACGTCCTGGCTGGGGCACCTATTGGGTATGGGATGCGCGAATCACCTCCGTGCTGGTGCTGTTTTTCCTCTATCTGGGCCTGATCGCGCTGCGCTCGTCGATCGAGGATGAGGCGCTGGCTGGTAAGCTCGCCGCCATTCTTGGGCTCGTTGGCGTGGTGATGCTGCCGATCATCCGATTTTCAGTTGACTGGTTCGACACCCTCCATCAGCGCGCAAGCGTCATCAAGGCGTCGGGGCCGGCCATCCATTCCTCGATTTTACTGCCCCTTCTCACCATGGCGACAGGGTTTTCAATACTGTTCCTGGCAATGCACTTGAAGGGCATGCGCAACGAAATCCTCCGCCGCCGTGCGGTTTCCCTCGAACTTGCCGCAGTCAGGCGCGCCGCCTCGCGCGCCGAAGTGAGCTGAGAACCGCCCATGAACGACGACCTATGGAAGTGGGCCGGCCATATTTACGCTTCGTATGCGATCACGGCGCTCGTGCTTGCAAGCCTGGTCGTGTGGCTGGTCTGGGATGGCCGCCGCCAGCAACGCCGACTTGATACCTTGGAGGCGCGCGGCATCCGTCGCCGCGCAAACGAGGCTTAAGGCTCAGTCATGCAGAAAATCATCGAAAGACCAGAACGGCCGGAGCCGACGCCCAAACGAAACAAGCTTGTGCTGATCCCGATCCTGTTTTTTGCAGGGCTCGCTGCCCTTTTTGGCTATGCGCTGCAGACCGCCGATCCGTCGAAATTGCCATCTGTCTTAATCGGCAAGCCAGCTCCAAACACGGTTCTGCCAGCCCTGCCAGGCCTCGTCCGCGATGGCCAGCCGATACCGGGTTTTGGACCGACGGACCTGAGTCGTGGCGACGTTGTCGTCGTCAATGTGTGGGCCTCCTGGTGCGCGCCTTGCGTCCAGGAACATCCATTGCTGATTGAGCTTAAGCGCAGCACCGGCGTGCGCCTCCTCGGTATCAACAACAAGGACCCGGAACCCGGTGGCCTTCGGTTTCTTACCCGTCTCGGCAATCCGTTTGATGCAGTTGGCGTCGACGCCAATGGGCGCGCCGCCATCGAGTGGGGCGTATATGGCGTGCCTGAAACGTTCGTGGTCGATGGCCGCGGGCTCGTTGCCTACAAGCACGTAGGGCCGATTACGCCTGAAATTATGACACGGCTGTTGATTCCGGCAATCAACGCAGCGAAGGCAAAGCCCAAACCATAATTGTATCAGCCGCGTCTACGACAATGGCAAGCGCCTGAACACGCCCGGACGATCGGGATCATGGTACTTGTTGTAGGGGCCCTGATCGACGAACAACTTGTGGCAGTGGGCAAGCGCTTTCGTTGACAGCGTAACGCCGAGACCTGGGCCGGTCGGCACCGGCACTACATTGTTTCTCGGCCGGAATGGGCCTTCCTCGATGACATCGATCGGCTGCATTCGAAAGAGCGATTGGCTGGGCTCGCGGATCCACTGGCATGCCGCTGCAATGTGTAGGTACGCTGCACTCGCGATGCCGCAATCGCCAGAGTACAGCCAGAAGTCGATGCCCATCTGCTCGCACGCGCCAATGAATTTGATCGTCCGACCAATGCCGCCGTGCACATTCACATCCGTACAGACCGCGTCTGGTACGCCGAGCATCGCGAAGCGCCGCAGATCGATGTTGTGCATCGAAAAGGGAATTGCCGTGTGCTGCCGTAGCTGAGCCAATTCCTCCGGCGTTGCCACGGGATCTTCCCAATTGCGGATGTTCAAGGGCTCGATGGCGCGCGCGATTTGTCGAGCCTGCGTGAGGGAATAGGCCATATTGCTATCGATCCGCAGCATGGCGTCAGGACCAAGGCCAGCGCGAAGCTGCTCCAGCATACGAATGCTGGGCGCGGGGTCAGCGGTCGAGACCTTACCTTCGAAGAAGGTGGTGCCGTGCACCTCGCGCAGTCCAAGACAATAGTCGACAACAGCCTCGGGGCTTGCCTCTCCGCCAGCAGCACCGACGGCCTCGCGAAATCCGAAATAGTCGGTGAACGGGATTTCGGTGCGCACAGCCCCACCTAGCAACATATACAGCGGTTGCCCCCACGCCTTGCCGCGAATATCCCAGAGCGCCATTTCAATCGCACCGAACGCACGGACCGATGCGAAGTCGATCGAGGTCGAAACACCGCGCCAACTGGGCAGGCAGTGTCGCTCGGCACCAGCAATATCGATCGGATCACGACCGATCAACCGTGGAGCGAACACCGAGGCAATTGTTGCAGCGTTGGTATGCGAGGGTGCTTCGCCGAGGCCCACGATGCCAGCATCGGTTTCGATCTCGACGATTGTCTTTGAGAACCCAGCAAGTGACCCGTAGGACCACAGATAGGGTGCCTCCAACGGGAGGTTGACCGGGGTCGCGCGGATCGCGGTGATTTTCATGAGCTTGGGCCATGTGGTGCGAAAGTCGAGGGGACGCTGCAACGAGCATAACCCGTTGCAACAAGTCCTGTCAGCGCTTCAAGCAGGTCACAGTTGGCCCAGTTGTCCATTCGGGCATTTCACAGTCAGCGTTTTTGCCGGTGGAACCTTGGCATCAATCCGACCAAAGACCTTCATGAAGGCGTTGATCACTTTTTGCTGCTCGCCACCTGGATTGAGCGCGACGACGGCTTCGCAGCGCACTTGCGGCAAGGCCTCAACAACGATTGGCAGATCCGAGGCATAGGTAAAGCCACTGAAGAAGGTCGGATCGTAGATATCGATTTGAAGTTCGCCACCAGTGAGCACTGCGGGTGTCATCCCCGACGTGGCAACCGGGGCGGTAAAGTGCAACGCGAGGCCGTCTCCACGCGCCTCAAAGCGGGCATCGCGGGGGCCTTCGAAGTTAATTTTTTGTTTGCCGACCTTGGCCACGGTAAACAATTTCTGATCCCGCAATGTTTTTATGCTGAGCTCGAACCACGCTTTCAGTTCGTCGTCGGATAGCACTCCATCTTTGTCAGTGTCTAATTCTGCCAACAGTTGGTCTTTGTATTGCTTGTCGAACACCCAGACATAGCGCAGGCCGGTGAATGCTCCAGCCTCGACGAGGACTGTTGTCTCAACAGTGATCCACACATGCGGATGGGCGGTGGCTGAAAGCGATCCAAAGACAAAAATTGCGGCCGCAAGGAATGTCATCAGCGCCCGGCTAAAGGCACTATGGACGGCACACGCCACACGCTGCTGCCGAAGGCGCGACGCGAAATTGACAGGGGTGAACGTAACCATGACGGAAGCGATGACGCCTCCAGCCTGCAGCTGCAAGGTTCTGCAACACATTATGGTAAACGCCCATCACAGGCTTTCAGCAAACAGACAGCCCAGCGACGGTTAAAAACTCTAATTTTGGCCATCGTCGCACGCTCAGTTATGCTATAGCCGTGCAATCGAAATAGACTTTTTATCGTTCGGCCCCGTAGCTCAGCTGGATAGAGCATCGGTTTTCTAAACCGGTTGTCGCAGGTTCGAGCCCTGCCGGGGTCGCCATCGGCCAAGCCGAGTTCTAAGCGCTAGAGAAACCTCAATGGCAAACAGGGTGCCCGTAAAACTGGACACCCCGTTGCAGTGAACTGACGCTCGCAATCGATTGCCGTTACGCAACCGCTGCCAGATTCCGCAGCACGTAATGTAGAATACCACCGTTGCGATAGTACTCGATCTCATCCAGCGTATCGATCCGGCACAGGATCGGGATGACGCGCTTGGTGCCATCGGCCGACGTGATTTCCGCCTCCATCATGGCGCGCGGCTTCACCTCCGTCAGCCCCTTGATCGAGACTGTCTCATCGCCCTTGAGTTCGAGCGTCGCCCACGACGTGCCATCGGCAAATGTGAACGGCACGACGCCCATGCCCACGAGGTTTGAGCGATGGATACGCTCGAACGACTGCGCGATTACAGCCTTCACACCGAGCAGGTTGGTGCCCTTCGCCGCCCAATCGCGCGATGACCCGTTGCCGTACTCGATGCCCGACAGGATGACGAGCGGCACGCCCTCGGCCTTGTAGGCTTCAGCTGCGTCGAATATCGACATCACCTTGCCCGACGGATAGTGCGTGGTGTAGCCGCCTTCCTTGATCTGGCCGCTCGCATCCTTGTTCATCGCGTTCTTGATGCGGATGTTGGCGAACGTGCCGCGCATCATCACTTCGTGGTTGCCACGTCGTGTGCCGTACTGATTGAAGTCAGCCGGGCGCACCTGATGCTCCAGCAGGTAAGATCCAGCTGGGCTGTCCTTCTTGATCGATCCCGCCGGCGAAATGTGGTCGGTGGTGATCTTATCGCCAAGCAGCGCCAAAATCCGCGCTCCAACGAGGTCCGTGATCGGCTTTGGCACCATCGTGATGCCGTCGAAATACGGCGGGTTTTGCACGTAGGTCGAACCGTCGTTCCAGGCATACGTGAGTGTCGGCGGGGTCTTGATCTTCTGCCAATTTGCATCGCCCTGGAACACGTCGGAGTATCGCGACATGAACAATTCACGGGTGACATTGGCCTGGATAAAGTCCTGCACTTCCTGGTTCGAAGGCCAGATGTCCTTCAACATGACGGGGTTGCCGTCGCTGCCAATGCCAAGCGGCTCCTTTGATAGGTCCTTGGTTACCGAACCGGCGAGCGCGTAGGCAACGACCAGAGGCGGTGACGCCAGATAGTTCGCCTGTACGTCGGCCGACACGCGGCCTTCGAAGTTGCGGTTACCCGACAGCACCGCTGCGGCAATGATGCCGTTCTCGTTGATCGACTGGGAAATCTCAGGCGCCAATGGTCCGGAGTTGCCGATGCAGGTGGTGCAGCCGAAGCCGACCACGTTAAAGCCAATTGCGTCGAGTGACTTCTGCAAGTCGGCCTTTTCGAGATAGGCCGCAACAACTTGGCTTCCAGGTGCCAGCGATGTCTTGACCCACGGCTTCGCCTTCAAGCCCTTGGCGACGGCGTTACGGGCGAGCAAACCAGCGGCAATCAGCACGCTCGGGTTCGACGTGTTGGTGCAGCTGGTGATCGCGGCGATGGCGACGTCGCCGTGGCCGAGATCAAAGTCGCGACCGTCGACCTTATAGCGCTTTGAGCCTTCGCCCGGCTTCTTGTATTCACCTGTGAGTGCCGATGCGAACCCTGTGCCGACGTCACCCAGCGACACTCGGCCTTCAGGACGTTTCGGACCGGCCATTGAGGGAACAACTTCCGAGATATCGAGCGACAGCGTGTCGGTGAACACTGGATCAGCGTCACCTGCCGTGCGGAACAGCCCTTGCGCCTTGGTGTAGGCTTCGGTGAGGGCGATCGAGGCTTCCGAGCGGCCAGAGACAGTCAGATACTTGATGGCTTCGGCATCGACGGGAAAGAAGCCGCAGGTGGCACCGTACTCAGGCGCCATGTTGCCGATGGTGGCGCGGTCGGCGAGCGTCATGCCGTCAAGGCCTGGGCCATAGAACTCGACGAACTTGTTGACCACGCCCTTTTTACGCAACATCTGCGTGACGGTGAGAACGAGGTCGGTCGCGGTGATGCCTTCCCGCATGCGGCCGGTTAGTTTGAAGCCGATCACTTCGGGGATCAACATCGACTGCGGCTGACCGAGCATGGCCGCCTCGGCTTCGATGCCGCCAACCCCCCAGCCGAGGACAGCAAGGCCGTTGACCATTGTGGTGTGGCTATCGGTGCCAACAACCGTGTCCGGATAGGCAAAGGTTTCCGAACCGACCTGGTTGGTCCAAACCACTTGGCTCAGATATTCGAGATTAACCTGATGGCAGATGCCAGTGCCGGGTGGCACGACGCGGAAGTTTGCGAATGCGCCCTGGCCCCACTTCAGGAAATTATAGCGCTCGATGTTGCGCGTGTATTCCAGTGCGACGTTATCGGCGAGGGACGTGGGCGTGCCGAACTCGTCGACGATGACCGAATGGTCGATTACGAGATCAACCGGCACCAGCGGATTGATCTTGTTGGGGTCGCCGCCAAGTGTGTTCATGCCATCGCGCATTGCGGCAAGGTCAACCACGGCTGGCACGCCGGTGAAGTCCTGCATCAGGACGCGTGCTGGGCGGAAACCGATTTCCTTGGCTGATTTGCCCTTGTCCGTCAGCCAGCCCGCCATCGCTTCGATGTCGGTCTTAGTGACGGTGCGGCCATCCTCATTCCGCAGCAGGTTTTCAAGCAGCACCTTCATCGAGAAGGGCAGCTTGGAAATGCCGGCAAGGCCGTTTTTCTCAGCATCCGGTAGCGAGAAGTAAGTGTACTTTTTGCCACCAGCGGTAAGCGTCTTGCGACATTTGAAGCTGTCGAGTGAGGCCGGCGTCGTCGTCGTCATGTGCTTGTCTCCACGAGGATTGAGGAGCCGCGCCACCGGAGTGCCGGTGGAGACGAGGGCCGTGGACGACGATAAGGTCTTCCGCGCCTCAGCTTTTGCGCTAGCGTTAGGTAGTGTCCGAGCACTATACAACGGCTTTTGTTGCAGTGCCACGATTGTTGCAAGTATGGTCGCAATCCGCCGTCCCCGCCGCCTGATTATCCACGGAAATGCCGCGCCAGATGGTCCTTTCGCTCGTAGCCGAAGCCTTGAGCATCGAACGCGGCGACCGGCTGGTGCTTGAGGACATTGGGTTTTCGGTGGCAGCGGGTGAGGCTTTGCTGGTCACTGGGCCAAACGGTACGGGCAAGACGACACTGCTGCGCACCATCGCAGGGTTCCTGAAGCCTTCATCAGGTTCGCTTCATCTGCTTGGGGGTGACCCTCAACATGACCTTAGCCAATACTGTCACTATGCGGGGCATCTTGACGCCGTAAAATTGCGACTAACGGTGGCAGAAAACTTGGATTTTTGGGCAGAGTACCTCGGCGGACAGGCTGACAAACAACGCGAAGCACTGGCCGCATTCGACCTTACAGACCTAGCGGACGTCACGGCTGGCTACCTGTCCGCCGGACAGCGCCGCCGCCTGGGACTGACGAGGTTGTTGTCGGCTGATCGCTCGATTTGGCTGTTGGACGAGCCGACCGTCTCGCTCGATGACGACAGCCGCAACCGGTTCGCGACGCTGGTCAAAAGCCATCTGGCGGGCGGCGGCATCGTAATTGCGGCAACGCATGTTGATCTGGGCTTGCCTGCGGCCAAGCAACTGCACCTGGCGACCAGCCGAAAGGCCGCCGCGTGAGCCCTTTCCTCACCCTGCTTCGGCGCGACATCACGCTTTGCCTGCGCGAGGGGGCGGCGACCGGCACCGCACTCGGCTTCTATCTGGTCGTCGTCTCGATGATGCCGCTCGGACTCGGGCCGGACCTCAACCTTTTGAGCCGCATCGCACCTGGGATACTGTGGATCGGCCTGTTGCTGGCAGCCCTGCTGACGCTGCCGCGCATGTTCGAGGCGGATGCCGAAGATGGCACGCTCGACGCCTTGAGCATGGGGTCGTTGCCGCTCGAACTCGTCTGTCTCGCAAAGGCCATCGGCCATTGGCTGACAACCTGCATTCCGCTATGTCTGAGCGCACCGATCCTCGGCCTGCTGCTCAATCTCGACCTGGCGGCCTACCCAGCGCTAGCTGCCACGCTGATCGCTGGCACACCAGCTGTCAGTTTGCTCGGGTCGGTTGGTGCGGCGCTCACGCTGCGCGCGCGAAAAGGCGGCGTGCTGATCGCGCTGCTCGTGCTGCCACTTTACATTCCAACGTTGATCTTCGGCATTTCAGCGATTTCAGCCGTGGTGACGCCACCCGGCAGTTTCACGTCGTCGTTCCTGATGGTCACAGCGGTATCACTTGTTTCGCTGGTGATCGGCCCGATTGCAGCGGCGGCGGCACTTCGGGCGCAGATGGGATGAGCATTGTATTGCTCGGCTGCTATTTAGAAGCGGCGCGCGATCTGTTATCGTGTTCTGGAACTGAACAGAGCCTGTGGAGCGCCCGAGATGCCCCGAGACTTCAGTGTCGTCGTGGAGAAGGACGAGGATGGCTATTATGTCGCCTCAGTGCCAGCCTTGCCGGGTTGCCATACCCAAGCGCGGTCGCTTGACGAACTAATGGTTCGCATTCGCGAAGCGATCGCACTGCAATTGGAAGATGCCGGAGGCGAAGTACCAACGCTGGAGTTCGTCGGCGTGCAGCGCGTTACGATTGCCGCATGACGCGGCGCCCTCGACGTTCGGGACGCGAAGTTATTGCTGCTCTTGTGTCAGCCGGATTTGTGGTGATCCGCATCAGAGGCAGCCATCACCGACTACAGCACGCCGATGGGCGATCAACAACTGTACCGGTTCACGGATCCGAAATCATCGGACCTGGGTTGTTGTCGAAAATCCTGCGAGATTGTGTTTTGTCGAGCGATGAGTTCGATGAACTTTCATAAGCTGAAGACCAACCAAATCAATGCACCACGGCCGCGTCGCGAGCGGCACGCAGGTGGCTGATTGCGAGTGCGACATCGTCGATGATGATTTTGGGGACACCTTTGAGGATTGGCGATGAAGCCGTGATCGGCATCTCTGCATCTTTAAAAGCATGGGACTGCGTGGGCTCAATCGCTTCAATACCAACCGCCGCCTGAATATCGGCGATCATCCTTTGTCGGGCCGCAGCGCCAACGGCCAATGCCGTCAACACGTTCTGGATCAGGCGCGCCTCACGGCCACTATCCTCGACGTAGGCTTTGAGCAGGGCTTCGATTTCGCGTTGCATGGGCTAATTCCAGGCTCAGAAAAGGTTCCATGTGAAGCCTTGCAGTGATTCGGTTAATAAGGTGTGGCCTGCGAGGCCGAGCCGGAACTCACACTCAGTTCGACTGCTGCGCGACGCCGGTTTCCAGCGACAGCACATGGCCGGCGAGATAGAGCGAGCCACAAATCAGAATGCGCTTTGCGCCAGCCGTCGCCCGATCAGCGCGATGCAGAGCACTTCCGAGATCGGCTGCAGCGGTTGCCTTGAACCCTAGGCCACGCGCCAGTTCTGCCAGCGCATCGGCACCGAATGGAGCTTCATGCGCGCCGGGGATCGGCACGGTGATCAGCTCGCTGAGCTGGCCTTGGAATGGACGCAGGAAACCCGCTGCATCCTTTTGCCCCATCATACCGACGACCATATACAGCGGCTTTGGGCTGCGCTCCTCGAGGTCGGCAACGGTCTGACCCAGCGCCTGCCCGCCAGCGGGATTGTGTCCGCCATCGAGCCAGACTTCGGCGTCTGGCGATAATCCGCCGGTAAGCCTGCCGCCGCTAAGCCGCTGCATGCGGGCCGGCCAAACGACTTCTGCAAGGCCGCGCTCGATGGCGTCTGTATTAGCACCAAGACCGAGGTCGCCTAACTGCAACGCAGCAGCAATTGCGGTACCCGCATTGACGATCTGATGGCGTCCCACAAGCGCTGGACGGACCAGATCCAGCAACGTGTCCTTGTTCTGAAACACCATCCGGCCGCGCTGCTCGAACGCCTCGTAAGTTTGCCCCCAGATGATCAATGGGGCGCCGACGCGATCAGCAACCGCCATAATGGCATCGAGGCCTTCGTCCGATTGAACCGAGACAACGCACGGAACCCCGCGCTTTAGGATGCCAGCTTTCTCTGTCGCAATCTTTGCAACCGTATCGCCAAGCTTGTCGGCGTGATCCATCGCGACCGGTGTGATGATCGTCAACAGCGGCTTGTCGATGACGTTGGTGCCGTCCATCCGCCCACCGAGACCGACCTCCAGCAACACGGCATCGGCTGGAACTTCGGCGAACGCCAGGAAGGCTGCTGCCGTGGTCATCTCGAAGAACGTCATCGGCGCGCCAGCATTTACCTGCTCGACACGTGACAACAAATCGACCAGTTGTGCCTCGGTCACGGGGCGCGAGCGGCCATCGGCACCCGGAATTTGAATGCGTTCATGAAACCGCACCAGATGTGGTGACGTGTAGACGTGAACCCGACGCCCCGCCGCCTCCAGCATCGCTTTCAGAAAGGCGGTGGTCGAGCCCTTGCCATTGGTGCCAGCGATATGGATCACCGGTGGCAGCTTGTGATGTGGATTGCCGAGCTTCGCCAGCAACCCGATGATCCGATCCAGTGACAGATCAATCAGCATCGGATGCAATGTTTTAAGGTGGGCGAGCAAGGCATCGCTCGTCCACGACGGGTTCGTTTTCCCAGACACGATTGACCTACGAAGCCGTTGGCTTAGTCGCGGATTGGCCCAACGTTGGCGCACTGGTCCGCTTGGTATCGGCTTGAATGGCAGCGTCAGACTTCTGGCCCGGCGCTTCAATCACTTTGCCATTCAAATGGCCATTCAACCCAGGGTGACCGTTGTAAGCACCCGACTTCACCGGCAGTTTGACGAGATCGCGATTGGCCATCATCAAACGGCTCAGGCGGCCGAGTGTTTCGCGCATCTTGTGGCGGTGGACGACCATGTCGACCATGCCGTGTGCGAGGAGGTATTCGGCGCGCTGGAAACCTTCCGGCAATTGTTCGCGGATCGTCTGCTGGATCACGCGGGGGCCAGCAAAGCAAATCAGTGCGCCGGGCTCCGCCAAATGGACGTCGCCAAGCATCGCATAAGATGCCGTAACACCGCCGGTCGTCGGGTCAGTCAGCACCACAAGGTACGGCAAGCGCTCCTCGCGCAAGCGCTGCACGGCAATCGTCGTGCGTGGCATCTGCATGAGCGACATGATGCCTTCCTGCATGCGTGCGCCGCCAGAAGCTGCAAACAGAATGAAAGGGGTCTTCTTTTCAACAGCGCGCATCATGCCGGTGATGATGGCTTGGCCGGCTGCCATGCCGAGCGAACCACCGACAAAGCGCATGTCATGGGCGGCAGCCACAACGTCCTGGCCTTCAAGCTTGCCCTCGCCGACGAGTACGCTATCGTCGAGTTCGGTCTTGGCGCGCGCTTCTTTCAGGCGGTCCGGATATTTGATGCTGTCGCGGAATTTCAGCGGATCGAGAGGAACGGCTGGAACGGCAACCTTCGTGAACACGCCGTCGTCGAACATATGGGCAAGCCGCTGCGGCGCCGTCATACGCTCGTGATAATTCGAGCCCGGAAACACGAACTGATTGGCTTCGAGATCCTTCGAATAAACCATCTGGCCAGACTCTGGGTCCGTGCGCCACATGTCGTCCGGCACCTCGCGCCGGGTTCCAAGGAACCCGCGGATCTTTGGTCGGACGACGTTATTGATCCAATTCACGTCTGTTTAGCTCCTCGACGGTTCTGACGCAGCGCCTAATGTATAGCGCAGCGCGACACGTGGCCCTTGGCCTCTGTCGCGAACGTAGTTACCGAACTTGATTGCCGTGCAGTTGTGCCGCTTATCAGTTCTACCGCAATCCCTTTGCCAGTGTCTCCACAACATCTAGGACGCTGGACGCCGTCTTACTAGTGGCATGGCCGTCTTTATCGAGGGACTGGGCGACGGTCGTAACCAGCACCGAGCCCACGACGACGGCATCGGCACCCTTTGAGATCGCCCGCGCCTGCTCGGCCGTCTTCACGCCAAAACCAACCGCCACCGGTAGTTTGGTTGCTTTTTTAATGCGTGCAACCTGTGCGTGAACATCGGTCACATCAGGCGCTACAGTGCCGGTAATCCCGTTGATCGACACGTAATAGACAAAGCCGCTGGTATTCTTGAGCACCGCAGGCAACCGCTTGGCATCCGTCGTTGGCGTCGCAAGTCTGATGAAATTCAAGCCTTTAGCGACGGCTGGCAGGCACAGCTCATCGTCCATTTCGGGTGGCGCGTCGACGATGATCAGGCCATCGACGCCAGCTTCATGCGCTTCGTTCAGGAAGGCATCGACGGGATAGACATAAATCGGATTGAGATAGCCCATCAGAACAATTGGCGTTTCCTGGTTGTTCGCCCGGAACGCCCGCACAGCCGCCAGCGTCTTTTTCATCGTCTGACCAGCCTTCAGCGCGCGCAGGCCTGCCGCCTGAATCGCTGGACCATCGGCCATCGGGTCAGAGAACGGCATGCCGACTTCGATGACATCGGCGCCAGCCTTAGGCAGGCCATCGAGGATTTTGGCGAAGGTCGCCGCATCTGGGTCGCCCGCCATGACGAATGTCACGAGGCCAGCCCGGCCTTCCGATTTCAAGGCTGCAAAGCGGCGATCAATTCGAGTGGTTGTGGTCATGGGACAATCGGCATCGCAAGGTTGAGTTGAGACTGTCCCATCCTCATGTGCGTGCAACGGCGCTGTGGCAAGGAAATTTTCAACCTGCGGGAGGCGTCGCTCCGTCTCAAGACGCTGCTGCGAGCTTGCGAACATCCGACGTATCGACCATCCGCTCAGCGTGCGAGATGTCGTAGGCTGCCTGCATATTGAGCCACGAATTGGCCGTCGTCGCGAAAGCAGCGGCAAACTTAACAGTCGTTTGAGGGGCTACCGGCTGTCGTTCGGCCAAGATGTCGTGGAGCGTCTATCGCGAGATACGCAGCGCCAGCGCAACCTCACTTTTGGATAGACCAAGTGCCGACAGGATAACCTCACGCAGGAGCGCGCCGGGATGCGTAGGGCACCGCTCGGGGGATCTTTTGGGAGGGGTTCGAGTAGCAGAGGGACAGGGAAACATGGGACTGAACGTCCGCTGAACGGCGAGACCGTGCTTGCGTGACGATGGATTATCGCCATCGGTGACTGTCGGTTTTGATCCGGAGCGAACCTCGGAGCCATGCTCATTGCGACAGTTCCAATGCTTAGTAGCGCGTGCAATACATGCCCGTGAAGCAACTACCGAAATCGCAGGTTGGCGCGTGAGAGCTGATCAATCGAGGAACAGCCCATGAGCTTCAGGCCCCGCTCAATCTCCGCTCGCATGAGGCCAAGTGCTCGGTCGACACCTGCCTCGCCTGCGGCCGCCAACGGGTAGAGATAGAAGCGTCCGACTCCTACGGCTTTAGCGCCTAACGACAGGGCTTTTAGAACGTGGGTGCCGCGCTGGATGCCTCCATCCATCAGCACATCGATGCGATCGCCAACGGCATCTACGATTTCCGCCAGTTGATCGAATGGTGACCGCGAGCCGTCCAGCTGCCGGCCACCGTGGTTCGATAAAACGATGCCAGTGCAGCCGATCTCGACCGCCCGTTTGGCGTCGGCCACCGACATCACACCCTTTAGACAGAACTGGCCATTCCAAAGCCGGACCATGTCAGCCACATCGTTCCAGTTCATCGAAGGATCAAGCATGTCCGTGAAGTACCGGCCAATCGATATGGCGCCGCCGCTCATGTCGACGTGCTCGTCCAACTGAGGCATCTTAAATTTTTCATGGGTGAGGTAGTTGATGCCCCACATCGGCTTGATGGCGAATTGGAGCAGGCCCCCGAGGTTCAACCTGAATGGAATTGAAAATCCGGTGCGCAGGTCGCGTTCGCGATTGCCACCTGTGATGCTGTCGACGGTCAGCATCATTACCTCGACGCCAGCCGCTTTGGCGCGTTGCATCATTGCACGGTTGAGGCCGCGGTCCTTATGAAAGTAGAACTGGTAGACTTGCGGCGTAGCGTGCGCCTTGCGCAATTCCTCCAGGCTGACGGTGCCGAGCGACGATACGCCGAACATGGTGCCGACCTTCGCCGCCGCAGTTGCGACGGCCCGCTCGCCCTGATGGTGGAACAGGCGCTGAAGCGCCGTGGGCGAGCAATAGAACGGCACATCGAGCTTCTGCCCCAACACCGTCACCGACATGTCGATGGTTCCCACACCACGCAGGACATTGGGCACCAGATCGCAGCGGTCGAAGCTCGCCGTGTTGTGGCGATGGGTCAGTTCGTCGTCCGCTGCCCCGTCGATGTAATCAAAGATCGGACGGGGCAGCCGCCGTCGGGCTAGCTCCCGGAAGTCGTGAAAATTGTGGCAATCTTGCAAGCGCATCATCTTCTCCTGCTAGTTCGCAAATCACCCCGTAAGGCTGCCAGACCCTGGAAGTGGAATTGCCAACCCGCCAGAGAGTGTAGCAAGTGCGTCACGCAGGGCTACAGCGGCCTGCTCGCGTTCCGCAACCGACATCAGCTGTGGTTCCATCTGAAGCTGAAGATGCGGCGTGTCCGTGCGAATGCTTTGCGATGTCGCGGCGAGGTTCGCCTTGAGATCGATGACGCCGTAGGTCGCGATGGGATAGGCAATACCTTTGACCCGGATCTGACCCCGCTCTTCGCAAAGGACCTCATCCTTGACGTGGGCGAATGTATCGTAGGAGATTAGCACGGTTCCGGGCGGAGCCTCCTGTTCCAGACGGGAAGCGAGATTCACGGCTCCGCCTACGATGGTGTAGTCCATCCGGTCTTCGCTGCCAAAATTGCCGACCGTGCAGAACCCGGTGTGGATCCCGATCCGACAGCGTAAGGGAGCCTCGATGCCGGCGTCGCGCCAGATGTCCGCCAGTTCGCCAATACGCTTTTGCATGGCGATCGCCATCTTGACGCAAGCGAGCGCATCCTCTCTGACACCGCAGCTTTCCGGATCGCCGAAGAAAATCATGATGGCATCGCCGATGTACTTGTCGATGGTTGCGCCATACTCCAGGGCGATCTTCGACATTTCGGTCAGATAGTGGTTGAGGAGCTGGGTCAGTTCCTCGGACTCCATCTTGTCCGTCGTCTCGGTAAAGCTGGCGATATCCGAGAAGCACACCGTCAGCTTCTTGCGCTTGCTTGTTATTTTGACATCCTGGCGCCCGGTAAAGATCGAGTTGTACACCTGCGGCGCCAGATACTTGGCGAGTTTATTTGAGAGCGTTTGAAGAGCTGTCGATTTCTCGGTGAGATCCTCCTCGCGCTGCTTCAACTCGGTGATGTCCGAGTAAACCGCAACCGCGCCGCCGTCATCGGTCCGTCGCTCGCTGACCATGACCCAGCGCCCGTCGGATCGCTGCTGAACTTGCGGCTCGCCCGGATTTCGGTGCCGAGCAAGACGCTCGGCGACCCATTCCTCGACCCTCCCCACCGCATCCTTGACGTAACCGCGCTCGGCTGATCGCTGAACGATACTCTCGAAGGTCATCCCCGGCGTCACGTCGATTTCCTGGCCCGCATAGAGCAGTTCCCGGTAGCAGGAGTTGCAAAGGACTAGCCGGTCCTCAGCGTCGTAAAAAACGAATCCTTCCGAGATGCTCTCAATTGCTTCGACGAGGCGTCGCTCACTGAGCTTGTGCGCCTCTTCTGCACGTCTGAGCGCCGTGATGTCGTAGACCCAGGCAACACGCTTGCCGCCGACAAAGCTGATATGGCCGCCTTTGTACGCCACCTGCGGATAGGATATGAGCACATGAACGAGATCGCCATACTTCTTCTTCCAGGTAACTTCCTCATTCAACACTTGGTCGCCCTTGCGCAATGTCTCGACGATGCGCGTCCGGTGTTCGAGGTCTGACCAGAGCCGCTTCGTATCGAAGTGGTCGAGCTCGTCCTGGTCGTAGCCGAACAACTCGCGTATTCGAGCATTGTGGAAGAGCAGTCGCCCTTCCTCATCGACCACGTTGAGACCGGCGGGGCAGTACTCCAGGATTTCGCGGAATTGCCGCTCTTGCTCAGCTAACTGCGCTTCGCGATGCTTAAGAGCGGTAATGTCGTAGACCCACGCAACGCGCTTGCCTCCGACGAAGCCGACACGGCCGCCGCGGTAGGCTACCTGCACATAGGAAATAAGCGCATGGACCAATTGGTCTTGTTTCGTCTTCCAGATCACTTCCTCGTTCAGCAGCTGACCACCACGCCCACGTAGCGTCTCAATAATGCGAGCCCGGTGATCAAGGTCGTGCCAGAACCTTTTGGTGTCGAAGTTTTGCAACTCAACATTTTCGTAACCCAGGAGTTCGCGCAGTCTAGCGTTGTGAAAAACCAGCCGTCCGTCGTCGTCGACGAGGCACAGGCCAGCCGGGCAGAATTCGAGGAGTTCGCGGAACTGCCGGTCCTGCTCGGTGATCCGCGCCTCGCTCTCCGCCGTGCCGATCGGGGTAGCGGACATACTGACCTCCCGTGCCGTCCCAGCGGTGAGATAAAAAAACCTACCATCGTTGCGAGGAGGTTGCCAGCACTTGCTCCTGTCCCACTAAACGCCAAGAATTTTGCAATGTGAATACTCCGAAATGGCCGCTTTTGGCCCATTGCGAAACCATTCGATGCATTGCTTTAACGGACGGCATTGACGCTTCAGCAGAAGCCTTGGACCGCGAGACAGATCAGCATTTCAGCGCCTACCTAGTAAAACCATTCCGTTGCGACTCGTCCCCCCAAGGTCGTTCGTCGCCGCCGCGGCCTCATGTCATCAATGGTATTGTTCAAGGTGCCCATCGGTCGCGTCACCGCGCGTCCCACCCAAGCGTTACCCAATAATTGCGCCCACCCAACAACGCCACAAACCCTCTTGACTTATCGCCAGAATTACCCGATATTTCTGTTATGACAGAAATAACAGATAAGAAAGCACCTCTCCCACCCGCCATCGAGCGGTTTGTCCTGCATTGGGGCGACATGGGTGGGCAATGGGGCGTTAACCGCTCGGTCAGCCAGATCCACGCGCTGCTCTACCTGTCCGAACACCCGCAAACAGCCGAAGAAATCGCTGAGACGCTTGGGCTGGCGCGCTCCAACGTGTCGAACTCGATCAAGGAGTTGCAGGCGTGGAACTTGATCCGGCGCGTCCCCGTCAAGGGTGACCGGCGCGATCACTACGAAGCCGAGATCGACATTTGGGAAATCGTCACGCGGATTGCAGCCGGTCGCAAAGCGCGCGAGATCGACCCGGCCATCGTGGCGCTGCGCATCAGCGTGGCCGAGGCCGACGCCGATCCAACCGTCGATCCGGTGGCCGCCAAACGCCTGAAGGACATGCTGGTGTTCACCGAGACGATGGATGGCTGGTTCACCCAGATGCAGACCATCCCGAAGCCAAAGCTCGCAAGCCTGATCCGGCTCGGCACCAAGATCATCAATTTCCTGCCCCTGGGCAAATCCAGGTAACCCAAGCGCCCGGAGGGCGTCATGCGATTAAACCGCGCTGAAATAACCCGCCTTGAATACCGCCTGTCGGAACCGCGCCGAAACGTGCCTGCTGAACTTGGCGACCTGCGATTTAGATCCCTGCTATCCCCTGACCGATGGGCGACATTGCCGACCGGAATTCGTCGGCGCTTCTCGAAGCGCCTGTCAGATGGCAAAACGGTAGTCTATGTCGGCCACGTCGTCGAAACCAACATGAGCCGCATCGGTTGGTGCTTGGCGCAAGCCGCCCGTCTGATCGGCGCACCACTGCCAACCGCACGCGATGCCAACGTGCCAAGCGTTGTCACCGTCACCGAGGATTTAGCCACCACGGGGCAAATCTGGACGAGGCTTTATGCCCGCCGACAGGGCTTTCCGCAGGTGATCAATTCATCGAAACGCTTCAGCGGCCCAACCGGCCTCGAAGAGTACATCGGTCATGGCATCGGCATGGCTTTGACGGTCGAAGCCCAACCGAACGCCCTGGTGTTCAATAGCGCTGGCTACTTCCTGATACTGGGACGTCGTCGCATCAATCTGCCGCGGTGGATCACGCCGGGGGCCTTGCGCGTCACCCACACCGAATGCGGGCCACGACAGTTCGAGTTCAAGCTTGAAGTTACCCACCCAGTTTTTGGCGCACTGGTTCGACAGGTCGCCCTGTTCGAGGAGAGCCTGGAAGACGCGGCAACTGACCAGGGCAACCCCGTAGGTGATCTGCGCATTAAGCCGCACAGCACATCGTGCCGGAGGCTGTAGCGCGCGTCGCCCGTCACTTGGTCGGGATCAGGTACTTTGCGGCGGCCGTCGAGAGCGGACCACCGATGATACAGGGCAATCCGAACTCCACCTGACCCAGCGCGCCCGCAACGATGCAGCCAGCTGCGATCAGCGTCGTTCCCGCCTGCGCCCACCACGCGAGATTGCGATTATTCACGGGACCCTTGGCGCGCAGTTCATCGATGCTGGCGACCGCGTCCTTGCGAATCCGTGTCGTGTCGGATGTCTCGACCGCTTCGATGATATCTTTCAGCGTGGTGGCAACGACCTTGCCGCGAATGCTCGACTGCTCCTTCATGTGCCGCAGCAAATCCAAATCGCGCGTCGCGTTGTTGGCAAGTGTCCACTTCGCCATGCCAGCGAGCGTCAGCTTCTCGATGTCGTTCTCTTCCTTGGCCCAGGCGAGCGTTGCGATGATCCGATCGAGTGGCTCAGGCGAACTGGTGGCGAAGTAATAGCCCCAGTTGGCATCGAGAATGGCTGGCCCTTTGTCCATTGATGCAACCTGCAGCGTCGGCAACTTGCCCGACAAATGACGCTCGATGAGAACCGCGCGCGCCGGCATTCGCTCGACGAATTTACCGAGCAATTCCTTCCATTGAGGCAAGCCCGAGTAAGCAATCGCGCGAATGATCGCGACCTGATCTTCCGGCGGCATTGGGAACATGCGTGCAATCAACGCTTCTGCCTTGTCCGGATTCTGCCCGATCACGCCGGCCATGAAACCGACGTGCACGCCAGCGCCATCCATATCGCGGAACAGACCCAGCGCGCTCATCGTGCGCACAACGTCCGGAAGACGATCTGGCTCGGGATTGGCACGATACCGGTCGATGAAGCGCAGCACGTGCTCAGGCGCGGTCATCGGCTGTTGCTTGGCCGCCACCGGCTTCGGCTTGGCAGCAAACGCCGACGGCGTCAGCATCATCAAGCTCAACAACGTTATGATCGTTTGACGCAGCACAGACGCAATCCTCACTCGATGAGGGGTGCACCCGGCGCGCCCGCCATGGCGCTTTTGTGGCAGATCAATTTTACTTTTTCAGCTTAGTGAAATCCGGATTGCGCTTTTCCATGAAGGCCGCGAACGCTTCGCCAGCTTCCGGCGACGACAACCGCGCGCCGAAAATTTTCACTTCCTCGTCGATTTGGGCGACAATCCGATCTGGCGATCCGCGCATCAGATGGCGTGACACGGCCAACGCTTCGGGTGGTTTAGCCGCCAGCCGGTGGGCAGCCTTGAGGGCGGTCGCCTCCAACTCATCAGCCGAGACAATGGCGTTGACGAGACCAGCGTCGCGCGCACGTTCCGCCGAGAAGGCTTCGCCCAACACCAACAGTTCGAATGCGCGAGCATAGCCCATCCGCTGCGGCCCGAGCAGGCTCGATCCTGCTTCCGGCACAAGCCCCAGATCAAGGAATGGCGTCCGCAGGCTTGCCGCTGGCGTGGCGTACACAAGATCGCAATGGAACAACATCGTTGTGCCGATACCGACGGCCAACCCATCGACGGCAGCAATCATCGGCTTCTTAACCCGCGGCAGGGTTTGAATAAATTTCGCCACGTCCCCGCCAAGCTTCGACCCGCCCTTCGCGCGTGCAATAAACCCCTTGATGTCGCTGCCAGCCGTGAAGATGCCACCTGAGCCGATGAACATATGCACCGACACATCCGGCGAGGCATCGCCCTTGAGTAGCGCTTCCGTCATCGCCGCATACATCGTCGACATCAGCGCGTTCTTTTTGTCCGGTCGCGTGAACCGGATCGTCTGCACGCGGTCGATGACGGTGATTTCGAGATCGGACATAGGCGTGAGCCTCCTCAGGCTGAAAGACGGTCGGGTGCAACGCTCAGAATGCTATCGGCACCGCTCGTGACGGTATCGGCCAAGCCCTGCGCTTGCACGCACAGGTTCTCGGCAAAGAAGCGAGCGAGCGCGATATGGCTGGCGCCGTTGCCGTCGCGGGCAGCGGCGAGCGCGCCGCGTGCGAGATAATGTCCGCCAGCCGCCAATCCGAACAGGCGCAAGTATGGCGTTGCACCAGCCAGAGCTGCGTTCTGGTTCGTGGCCAAGGCCTTGCCCATCCACACCGTCGCCTCGGCGAGTGCGCTGACAGCCTCGCCCAACCGTTGGCCCATGCGCCCGAACGCTGGCTGGTTCGACGCCGTCACCTGATCGACCGTTGCCTGCAGTTCGGCGAGGTAGGCCTCCATCACCTTGCCGCCACCGAGAGCCAATTTGCGTGTCACGAGATCGATTGCCTGGATGCCGTTGGTACCTTCGTAGATCGGTAGGATGCGCGCGTCGCGGTAATACTGCGCGGCGCCGGTCTCTTCGACAAAGCCCATGCCGCCATGGATCTGCACGCCCATCGAGGCGACCTCGCAACCGATGTCGGTCGAGAACGCTTTGGCAATGGGCGTGAGCAGCGCGGCCTTGGCTTGGGCGGCAGCGCGCTCAGCCGCGATCTTACCGCGATGGGCAATGTCGATCTCACGTGCGGTGACGAGGCAGATGGCACGCGCGGCCTGCGTCATCGCTTTCATCGTCATGATCGAGCGGCGGGTGTCGGCGTGCTCGATGATCGGGCGCATGCCGGTTCCCGCAGCGCCGGGCGGACGGCCTTGTTTACGCTCGTTGGCGTAGTCGATCGCGCGTTGCGTTGCCCGCTCGGCAATCGCCACGCCCTGCACGCCGACCGCAAGCCGCGCCGCATTCATCATAATGAACATGGTCATCAGTCCGCGATTTTCTTCGCCGACCAGATAGCCGCTCGCGCCGCCCTGTTCGCCGAACTTCATCGTGCAGGTCGGCGACGCGTGGATGCCCAACTTATGCTCGACGCCAGCGCAGATGACATCGTTGCGCGCGCCTAGGGTGCCATCCTTGTTGACGAGGAATTTCGGCACCAGGAATAGCGAAATCCCTTTGGTGCCAGCTGGCGCGTCGGGCAGACGGGCAAGCACCATGTGGATGATGTTTTCGGCCAGCTCATGCTCGCCATAGGTGATGTAAATCTTGGTGCCGGTGATCTGGTAGCTGCCGTCCGACTGCTTGATCGCCTTGGTGCGCAGTTCACCCAGATCTGAACCGGCATGCGGCTCGGTGAGGTTCATCGTTCCTGTCCACGCGCCGGACACCATTTTCGGCAGGAACGTCGCTTTCAACTCAGCTGACCCGTGGGCGTGGAGGGCATCGATCGCGCCCTGCGTCAGCAATGGGCATAAACCGAATGCAAGGTTCGACGAATTCCAGATTTCGCAGGCGGCCATCGCGACGATGCCGGGTAGCCCTTGGCCGCCGAATTCCTCGGGGCACGGCAACGCGCTCCAGCCGCCATCGGAAAACGCCTTGTAAGCCTGTTTCCAACCCTCGGGCGTCGAGACCACGCCGTCTTTGACCAATGAGCGCGACTGATCGCCGGTCCAGTTCAGCGGATCGAGAATATCCGAACCAAACCGGCCGGCTTCCTCGACCACCGCGCGCACCGTTTCCTCGTCGAGCCCCTCGTACATGCCGCTCTCGATCAAGCCGGGTAGATCCACGGCGGTCTTGAGCGCAAACATGATGTCGTCTACGGGTGCCTTATAGGTCATTGGTGGCGTCTCCTCTGGCGTTGCCGTTTGGCTGAACCTTATGCGGTTCGCAAGCCACCGCAAAGCCCTTTGACGTAAACGTCAACCTCGGAATGACTCCCATGCCCGTCGTCGAGATTTCGGACAAGACTTTGAATGAGGGTGCGCGGCTGCTGCGCGCAGGCCAGCTTGTCGCCTTCCCGACCGAGACGGTGTACGGCCTTGGCGCCGATGCGACCAATGGTGCGGCGGTGGCGGCGATTTATGCGGCGAAAGGTCGGCCACAGTTCAACCCGCTGATTGCGCACGTTGCCGATACCGATGCCGCCAAACGCCATGTCGAGTTGAAGGGCAAGGCATTGAAGCTGGCGCAATCGTTTTGGCCGGGACCGCTGACACTGGTCTTGCCGCACGTTGCCGGTTGCAAGATTTCCGAGTTGGTGACGGCCGGCCTTGACACCGTTGCGATCCGCGTACCGAGCCACAAAATCGCGCGCGACCTGCTGCGCCGCGCCGACGTGCCGGTGGCGGCTCCTTCGGCCAACCTGTCTGGTCACGTCAGTCCGACCACGGCTGCACACGTGGCACACGATTTGCGCACCAAGGTCGCGATGATCCTCGACGGCGGGCCGACCGAGCACGGGCTCGAAAGCACCATCGTCGCGATCGAGTGCGATCGCGTGATTATCCTGCGACCCGGCGCACTCACCACCGAGCAGATCGAACAGGCAAGCGGCAGTTCCGTGCGCCTTTCTTACGATGGTGGAGCCAAGCCGCGTGCGCCGGGGCAACTCGAAAGCCACTACGCGCCGCGCGCAGCCGTCCGGCTGGAAGCCAACACCATTGGCGCTGGCGAAGCGCTGCTGGCGTTCGGCCCGAACCCGCTGGTCACCGTCGGCCCGATGTTCAACTTGAGCAGCAAAGGCGATCTGGTCGAGGCGGCCGCCAACTTATTTGCGGCGCTGCGCGCATTGGATCAGCCGCACATCAACTGCATTGCGGTGTCCCACATCCCCAACGCCGGCCTCGGCGAAGCCATCAACGACCGGTTGCGGCGGGCGGCAAAGGGGCGGTGAGGGTTGCGGTAGGTCGGATCAGGTCGGGGACAGTTACCGAATAGCAAGTAGCCCGCTCCGCTGCATCCCCGGGCGCGGGCGGGCCGCCAGAGACCCGGGGCCGCGTCGGCAATGATGTGCGTAAAGCGCTTCGCCGATGACCACTGCGTCATGTCCATGCATTATAAACGTTGGCTATCGCAATGAAGTGCAGTTCCGAATGCCATTGGAGCTGATTTGCTGGACTTTGGCTCCGGAAAACTGCGGCTCCAATGGCCCCACGTCGCACCTCAGCTATTGAGCTTAACGTTTTGGGTGGATGTCTTTGGCATCAGGTCTGGCAGAGTGCTGGAACTGTCTCTCACCTTGAAATTAAAGGTGCCATTGCCTTGGAAATAAAAATCCTTGGCGACAATGCCGAAGTTCTTGCTGCTTCCGTTGACATCGCCGTTGCCGGAGATCGAGATCCTCTGGGTTGGCATGTAGACCATTCCCTCCATGTTAAACGTGCCGCCACCCTGGATGTTTGATTCCAAACCGCGCCAGGCGTCAGGGTGTGCAATCATCAGGAACCCTTCGTAAGACGATCCCGAGTTACGGCCCTTGAAATTGACGGTGCCACCGCCAATGATCGTCATCCGAGCATTGGCACCACTGTAGTAGAATAAGAGATTACTGCCGCTGACGCTTGCGCCCGACTGGACATTAAAGAGACCGTTGTCGATGACATAGACACCAGGATTGAACACGACGGTCGCCTGAGCCTTGATATCGATACCGCCGCAATAGCGACCTGGATCCAGAGTATAGGTTCCCTTCTTCAGGCTGAGGTTACTTGCTTTGCAGGTTGTGGCGAGCGCTGGTGCCGTAAATGTCGATCGATACGACGAAGCTGGCAAACCGTACGCACTAACGGTTGCAAAGGGATCGTTCACCACCGAACAGCCGGTTCGAGGAGTAGGGGAAAAGTTGTTGTGCTCTGCGGCGTACCCACCGACCGCGCAATGTCCGTCGCCTGTCGCTGTTGCATTGGAACCGTTGGCATTGATAGCTGTCGTTTTTATTGAGTTGGTCTGCGCCCAACAGCCTGGATATCTGACTACGTTGGCGCCTTGAATGTGAATACCGTCAGTGCTCTCAGGATCCAGCGCCAGCATGCAAATTGGCTGATTAGGAGCACTGCTCGACGCAGATGCTGCCGCACGAAGCGTAAGCTTGTCGATCTGTGCCACGCTCAGGAAGGCAGTGTTAAAATCCGCCGAGGTGTTGAGAACGACCGTGCCACCGTTGACTGTGACCGTTGGAATTGCGGCGATCTTGCCGCCCAGGTTTGTATTAAAGGTCATTTTTGCAGCGTTGATGCGTTCTGCAGCAACCGTCGTCGAGGGCATCGATGCCGCAGCAAGTACAGCAGAGTCAGCTGCTTTTTGAAGTTTCTCATGCAAACTATAGGCTCGACCAAAGTCGACTGCGCCACCAACCAACAACATCGCAGGCACCATAGTCAGCGCGAATATGATTGCGATTGAACCCTTTTCGTCACGAATAAAATTCAAACAGGACTGTGGATGGTGCTTCATGACTTCCTCAATCGTATCCGAGTGCGTTGATACCTGAACTGAGTAAAGCCTATACGAAATAGATGCTCTTTCGACAAAGAGCTGTTCAGCAAATTATTTCAAATTTTTGCGAATTTTTTGAACGCGATACACTATAAATAAGATGTTACCATTGATAATTTTCAATTCAAACATCTGATAAAATTTTATTCAATCTTATTCATGAAAACGATGCCCATAAGCACTCTATTTTTATGATTTTCGTCTAATGCTCGCAAGCAAGATTGGTCCCTTGTCAACCACAGTAGGACGCCGCCACCATGAAATTGGTCATCACCTCACGCGAGATCACCTTGCTCGGCGCGGTAATCTTTGCAGCCTCGGTAGCCGCAGTCTCGGCCTCGGCGCAGGATCTGGGTGTCAACACGTCCTGCTTGAGCGGCTCTGTCGCGAGCAACGACTATGCTGAACTCAGCTCTAATTTCCGCGAGTCGATTTGGGATACCAAAGCCGGCGTTCAACTCGTTTCGGATACGACTCAATTGACCATCACGGTCATCGACGCCTTCAACAACGATGTCTGCGAACAAACTGCGGACATGAAGACCCGATGCTCATTCAAACTCAATGCCGGCAATGAATTCACGATCAAAGTCAGTAACGAAGCGTTCAGCGTGAGATCAGGTTACCGACTCTGCGCTTTTTGATTATCCGACACTCTACCAAACCATACACACTTGCGGACATTACCGAGAATTCGCCATGCCGATTTTGGAACGTTCGGCACACCGTTCGGGGACAGTTACCGGTTCGGCGAATAGCTCACTAATACAATGAAATGACCGAAATCGGTAACTGTCCCGTCTACTTCACTCGCTCATTGCATCTCCGGGCGCAGGCGGGACGCCTGAGACCCGGGGCCGCGTCGGCAGCAGGTGTGCGTTGAGCCTGCCACCACCACGGACGCATTTCACGACTTCCCACTTCGCCAGACTTATCCCCGCTTGCTCCACCCATGAGATACTCCTCGTGTTCTGCTTCATCGAGGGCGCGCTTCGAAGGCGTTTGAGTGTGGAAGTAGAATAGGACGGTCCGGGAATTAATCCAGCAACGCGCTGGAATTCTGGGAGGGTTCCGCGTGCCTCGTAGCGAGACCGGGGTCAGCCAGCAGACCAGTATTGGGTCTGGATTACTACCTCGTCTAAAACGCGGTGGGACCCCGCGAAAATCCGTCCGGCTGGGGTGGCTCTGAGCCACTTCTAATACTGCGGCAAGACCGCCGTGTGGATCACGGCCACCCCGCCCCCTCGATTGAGAGGGGGAAAAGAAAAAAGGAAGCGTCGTTGGAGTGTGACCAGGATCAACAGGTTGTATCAACACAATATAAACACAGGTCGGCAAAATCACAGTCGGCCACAGCCGTCGACTGTTGGACCGGCGCGACCACCGCGCGGAACGGACCGCACGCGGCAATTATCCCCAGGAGCGGTCAGCACACCTCAACCGCCCGCTTGCCCATCACGGTGTTCCCCCCTATACACTCGAACTTTGATGACAAAGCTCAGCACCACCCCAACGTACTTCTTCCCGAAGCGCCATTTGTTGACCTGCGAGGGTCTGACAGCGCCGGAGATTAATTCCCTGCTCGATCTCGCCGACAAGGCTGCCGACATCAATCGGCAGGTCGACAAGAAGCGCGATATCCTGCGCGGGCGGACCCTAATCAACCTGTTCTTCGAGGCCTCGACCCGCACGCAAAGCTCGTTCGAGCTGGCGGGCAAACGCCTTGGCGCCGACGTCATGAATATGAACGTCTCGACGTCGTCGGTGCAAAAGGGCGAAACGCTGATCGACACGGCGATGACGCTCAACGCCATGCGCCCCGACATCATCGTCGTGCGCCATAGTGCGGCTGGTGCCGTCGAACTGTTGAGCCAGAAAGTCGACTGCTCGGTGATCAATGCGGGCGACGGCGCCCATCAACATCCGACACAGGCGCTGCTCGACGCGCTGACGATCCGCCGCGCCAAGGGCCGGATCGAAGGCCTTACCGTTGCGATCTGCGGTGACATTGTGCATAGCCGCGTCGCCCGCTCGAACATCGACGTGCTGAACACGCTCGGCGCACGCGTGCGCATTATTGCGCCCTCGACGTTGTTGCCGTCCGAACCGGAACGGCTAGGCGCGGAGGTTTACACCGACATGTGGGAAGGGCTCAAAGACGTTGACATCGTGATGATGCTGCGGCTCCAACGCGAGCGTATGCAGGGCTCGCTGGTGCCGTCGACGCGCGAATATTACCACTTCTTCGGCCTCGACCATGAGAAGCTGGCGCTCGCCAAGCCGGACGCGCTGATCATGCACCCAGGGCCGATGAACCGCGGTGTCGAGATTGCGTCCACCGTCGCCGACCATTCCCGCAGCGTCATCCGCGATCAAGTCGAAATGGGCGTTGCCGTCCGCTCCGCCGTGCTCGAAGCACTCGCTCGCCACTTACCTAACCGTTGAGAGGGACACTCATGAATCGTCCCCGCAAAAGCGACCCGACGACTAGGCCTACCGAAGTTTTGGCCAAAGGTCGGACCGTCTTCATCAATGCCCGCTTGATTGATCCGGCCAGCGGTCGCGATGAGCCCGGCGGATTGCTTGTCGAAAACGGCATCATTACGGATCTCGGTCCACACCTGCGCCGCAACGCGCCGGAAGGGACAATCGTGATCGATTGCAAGGCGCACATGTTGTGTCCCGGCCTGATCGATGCGCAGGTCTTCACCGGCGAGCCTGGGTCGGAACACCGCGAATCGCTGAAAACTGCGAGCCACGCGGCGGCAGCTGGCGGCATCACCACGATTGTCGTGATGCCCGATACCAACCCGGTGATCGACCAGGTTGCACTTGTCGATTTCATTCAGCGCCGGGCACGCGATAACGCCGTCGTCAACGTGCATACGATGGCAGCCATGACCAAGGGATTGGCCGGTGAAGAAATGACCGAAATCGGCCTGCTGAAGCGGGCCGGCGCGATTGCCTTCACCAACGCGAAATCAAGCGTGATCAACACCAAGGTCATGCGCAACACGTTGCTCTATGCCAAGGACCATGATGCGCTCATCGTCCATCATACCGAGGACCCTTACCTGACCGAAGGAACGTCAATGAACGCAGGCGCAGTCGCGACGCGTCTCGGCGTGCCGGGCGCTTCGAAGGCCGCCGAGACGATCATTCTCGAACGCGATGTTCGTCTCGTCGAGATTACGCAAGGTCGCTACCACGCCTCAAACATCAGCTGCGCCGAGAGCCTGGAGATCATCAAGTCGGCCAAAGCGCGGAAATTGCCAGTGACGTGCGGCGTTTCGATCAATCATCTGACGCTGAATGAAAATGACATTGGCCCCTATCGCACGTTCTTCAAGCTGCGTCCGCCACTGCGGCGCGAAGACGACCGGGCAGCCCTCGTGCGCGGGCTCGCCAACGGCGATGTCGATGTGATCGTCTCGGCGCATGATCCGCAGGATGTCGAGGTCAAGCGACGTCCGTTTGCCGAAGCGGCCGACGGCGCGATTGGCCTCGAAACATTGCTCGCGGCTGCCTTGCGCCTGTTCCATGCCGATGAAGTGAGTTTGCCGGTGCTGCTGCGCGCGATGACGTCGAACCCAGCCAAGCTGCTGGGACTGCCCGGCGGCAAACTGGAAAAGGGCGCGCCTGCTGATCTCATCCTGGTTGATCTTGGCGAACCGTGGGTCGTCAATAAGGATGCGCTAAAGGCGCGCTCCAAGAATACGCCGTTCGATGAAGCGAAACTCCAGGGCCGTGTGCTGCGGACCATGATTGCGGGCGAAACGGTCTATCACTACGCTGGCATCGAGCGCACCTGACTGCCGGAGCCTGAGCCCTTAAATGTACGCACTATTTTCGCAGTCCGCGCTGCTGGCGATCATCGCCGGATATCTGTTGGGGTCGATCCCATTCGGCTTGCTGCTGACCAGGGCTGCCGGCCTCGGCGATGTGCGCTCGATCGGCTCGGGTAATATCGGCGCAACCAACGTATTGCGAACTGGCAACAAGGGGTTGGCAGCGGCAACGCTCGTGCTCGATGCGCTCAAGGCGATGGCAGCCGTGATGCTTGCCAAGCTCGGTGTGTTCGGATACGCGCCAGCGCTCGATGTCGCATTCGTCGCCGGCTTCGGCGCTTTGCTCGGCCACATCTTCCCCGTGTGGCTCAGCTTCAAGGGCGGCAAAGGGGTCGCGCCCTACATTGGCATGTTGCTCGGGCTGTATTGGCCATTCGCGCTGATCTTTTGCGGGATTTGGCTGGTGGCAGCACTTTTACTGCGGATCTCGTCACTCTCGGCCTTGATCGCAATCGTCGTGACGCCGTTTGTGATCTGGACGATGGGCCATCCGGAAATCGCAGTGCTGTTGCTGGTGCCATCGCTGCTGCTGATCTGGAAGCACGAGACGAATATCAAGCGTCTTCTCAAGGGCGAGGAGCCGCAGATTGGCGCGAAATCCTGATCGCCAGAATACAGAGATCACCGACCGCGCCAATGACATTTTTGCGGCCGCGCCCTTGCCCGTTGCCGTGCTCGATGATGCCCAGCGCCTTGCCTGCCTGCGGTTGATCAGATCTGAAAACGTCGGGCCGGTGACCTTCCGCGCGTTAATCAATCACTTCGGCGGGGCGCAAGCCGCACTGGACGCGTTGCCCGACGTTGCGCGCCAAGGCGGCCGCAAACGCCCCGTTCGCATTTGCCCGCGCGAGACCGCCGAAGCCGAACTCGCAAGTGCTGCGGCTACTGGTGCCCGCCCGCTATTCACGATCGAGCCGGGCTACCCAGCGCTGCTCGCACAAGTCGATGTGCCGCCACCATTGCTCTACATCAAAGGGCGGCCCGAGTTGCTCAATCGGCAGTCGATTGCCATCGTCGGATCGCGCGATGCCTCGGCTGGTGGTCGCAAGATCGCCCGAGATTTGGCGCACGGACTGGGGGCTGCTGGTTGGGTCGTGGCGTCCGGAATGGCGCGCGGCATCGATGCTGCCGCCCACACGGCAAGCTTGGAAACCGGCACCATCGCGGTACTCGCTGGCGGCATCGATAATATCTATCCACCGGAACATGCAGACTTGCACAAGGCAATTGGTGAACAAGGCTGTATCGTCAGCGAACAGCCACCAGGGTTCCAACCGCGAGGTCAGGACTTTCCGCGGCGCAACCGCATTATTTCAGGCTTGAGCCGAGGCACGGTCGTTGTGGAGGCGGCCAAGCGTTCGGGCACGCTGATCACGGCGCGGTTTGCTGGCGAACAGGGCCGCGATGTGTTCGCGGTGCCAGGCCATCCGCTCGATCCGCGCGCCGAAGGCACCAATCAACTGCTCAAGGATGGCGCCACTTTGGTGACCGAGGTTGCAGATATACTTCAAGCCTTGCACACGCAGATTGACCACTTCGAGGACCGGGCCGCACCGCGTTATGAACTTTCGGCGGCCATTCCGAGCGTATCACCACAACTGCGGATAGACCAAAGTGACCGGGCGACTGTTCTTGAGGCGTTGGGTGCAGCCCCCGTCGCCATTGACGAAGTCGTTCGCGCCACCAAGTTATCCACGCGCGCCGTACAAGTAGTACTCTTGGAGCTGTCACTGGCGTCGCGGATCACGCTGCATGGCGGGCAGATGATCTCCCTATCGGTCAGGCCCGACGACGAAACTTAAAGCATCTGGGGCAGAATCTGAACGAACGGTTTTTCCAACATTATTTCACTTTTTTGCCAAATCACGTGCTGGCAGCCCCAGATTCAGTGGCAGTTTGACAGTTTGGCTGTGATCTCCCATGTTCCCGCCGCCTTCGGATCGCTGATCCGGCGGCTCACTCACCATCCGGATCGATCCGATTGGGCCCGTCAGGCAATCGACGGCCAGAGTGGAAACTTCCGTTAACCGTGTCGGTGCGCATGAACGTCGTTATTGTCGAATCGGCTGCCAAGGCCAAAACGATCAACAAGTATCTGGGCAAGGACTTCACTGTCATTGCATCGATCGGTCACGTGCGCGACCTGCCAGCGAAAGATGGCTCGGTTGAACCGGACAACGACTTCGCCATGCACTGGGATCTTGAAGGCCGCGGCGCCAAAGTGATGCGAGATATTGCGTCCGCCGTGAAGGGCGCTAATAAGCTTATTCTCGCGACCGACCCTGATCGCGAAGGCGAGGCGATCTCCTGGCACATCCTGCAGGTTCTACAGGATAAGAAGGTGCTGAAAGGCGTTCACGTCGAACGGGTGGCCTTCAACGCCATCACGAAGCAGGCGATCCTGGAGGCGATGAAGCACCCGCGCGAGATCGACGGGCCGCTGGTGTCGGCCTATCTCGCCCGTCGCGCACTCGATTATCTCGTCGGCTTCAATCTATCGCCGGTGCTGTGGCGCAAGTTGCCTGGCGCGCGCTCGGCTGGCCGTGTGCAGTCGGTGGCACTGCGCCTGATCTGCGACCGCGAAGCCGAGATCGAAGCCTTCAAGACCGACGAATACTGGACCATCGAAGCCCTGCTTGGCACCGCCAAGAACGAAGAAATTCGCTCCCGTCTTGTTGCCGTTGCTGGCACCACGCTGAAGAAGCTCGACCTCAAGGACGAGGCGTCGGCGATGGCAATCAAGGCCGCAATCGAGAAATGTGACTTCAAGATCGAGAGCGTTGACAAGAAGCCGACCAAGCGCAATCCCTATCCGCCATTCACCACCTCGACGCTGCAAATGGACGCGTCCCGCAAGCTCGGTTATTCGGCCAAGCAGACGATGCAGATCGCTCAGAAATTATACGAGGGCGTTGATGTCGGCGGCGAGACCGTTGGCCTTATCACCTACATGCGAACCGATGGCGTGCAAATCATCCCGGAAGCAGTTGGCCAGATCCGCGATGCGATCTCGTCGATGTACGGGCGCAACTACACGCCATTTGCCCGCGAATACAAGTCGAAGGCGAAGAATGCGCAAGAGGCGCACGAAGCCGTCCGTCCAACCGATCCGAAGCGCACGCCGGACAGCGTCAAGCGCTACCTCGATCGCGAGCAGGCAGCACTTTACGATCTTGTCTGGAAGCGTGCGATTGCAAGCCAGATGGCGGCTGCTGAAATGGAACAGACCACGGTCAACATTGGCGTGCGCGGTCGTGACAACAAAGACTACGGCTTGCGGACCACCGGATCGATCGTCACGTTCGACGGCTTCCTGCGCGTTTATGAAGAAGGTCGCGATGAGCGCTCGCGCGGCATCGACAAGGGCAAGGATGATCGCGCCGACGATGCTGAGTCAGACAGCACACGGCTGCCGCAGTTAAGCGTTGGAGATCACCTCAAGGATCGCGGGATCGAGGCCGACCAGCACTTCACGCAGCCGCCACCCCGGTTCTCGGAGGCAACGCTCGTCAAGCGGATGGAAGAGCTTGGCATTGGCCGTCCATCGACTTTTGCGTCGACCCTCGCGGTACTGCGTGACCGCGACTACGTTCGCATGGACGAAAAGAACAAGAAAAACATGGTGCCGGAGGACAAGGGTCGCCTCGTGACCGCGTTCCTCAAGAGCTTCTTCACGCGCTACGTCGAATACGATTTCACGGCCGACCTTGAAGAAAAACTCGACCTGATCTCCGACGACAAGCTCGAATGGAAGGATGTGCTGCGCGACTTCTGGAAAGAGTTCACAGCATCGATCAACGAAACCAAGGAACTGCGCGTCACCGAAGTTCTGGACACGTTGAACGACCTGCTCGGCACGGCGATTTTCCCGGCCAAGGAAGATGGCTCAGATCCGCGCGGATGCCCGTCTTGCAATGCCGGCCGGTTGAGTCTTAAAGTCGGCAAGTTCGGTGCGTTCGTTGGCTGTTCGAACTATCCAGAATGCCGCTTCACGCGGCAGTTTTCCGACACCGCAAACTCGGGCGCAGAAACCGCAACCGCCGATGGCAAGTTGCTCGGCACCGATCCAGATACCGGATTGCCAGTCTCGATGCGGTCAGGCCGCTTCGGCACGTACTTGCAGTTGGGCGAAGGCAGCAAGGAAGAAAAGCCCAAGCGGTCATCGATACCGAAGGGCATTGATGCTGCAACGATGGACCTTGAAAAGGCGCTGCAGCTATTGCGCCTGCCGCGTGAGGTTGGACTGCATCCAGAGACCAACATCATGATCACGGCGGGTCTGGG
This sequence comes from Hyphomicrobiaceae bacterium, assembly GCA_031429105.1. Taxonomy (GTDB): domain Bacteria; phylum Pseudomonadota; class Alphaproteobacteria; order Rhizobiales; family Hyphomicrobiaceae; genus JAKFWF01. The sequence continues at coordinate 50,257 of JANOYV010000041.1, forward strand.
TCGCTACGGGCCGTTCATCTTGCACGATGGCAAATACGCCAACCTGGAGGGCATGGAAGATGTGTTCACGGTTGGCATCAACCGGGCAGTAACACTCATCGCCGAGAAAGCTGCAGGCGGCGGCAATAGCCGGTTCTCGCGCGCGAAGCCCGTTGCGCTGCGCACGATCGGCGATCACCCTGATGGAGGCGTGATCGAAGTCTTTTCAGGCAAGTACGGTCCGTACCTGAAGCACGGCGACGTCAACGCGACGATCCCGAAATCGATGGACCCTGCAGCGGTGACCATGGAGCAGGCCGTCGACATCATCGCCGAGCGCGTCGCCAAGGGTGGTGGCAAGAAACCGGCCCGCAAAGCAAAGGCTGCGCCCAAGAAGGCAGCCACGAAGGCACCCGCTAAAGCAAAGGCTCCAGCGAAGGCCAAAGCCCCCGCAAATGCCAAGGCAAAACCGAAAACCAAAGCAGTCGTGGAGGACTAAGCGACCTTGGCACGCCGCCAGAAGTCTCAACCGCCGAAGGCACAAACGACCAAGCGACCGGTTAGCACAGGCTTTCCGACGACCGAACAGGTGCTGGAGTTCATCCGCACGTCGGATGAAAAGGTTGGCAAGCGCGAGATCGCTCGCGCCTTCGGCATTACTGGCGACGGACGTGTCAAGCTCAAGCACATGCTGGGCGAGCTATCCCGCGAGGGCAAGCTTTCCGGCAACCGCCGTGAAATACGCGAGAGCGGCAGTCTGCCGCCTGTCGGCGTGGTCGAGGTTATTGCGCGTGACGACGATGGCGAATTGATCGCCGAACCGGTCGTTTGGGACAATGACGAAGCGGAGCGCCCACGTCTGCGCCTGACCGTCCCGAGCACACTGGAAGGTGAAGCAGGCCCTGCCATCGGCATTGGCGACCGGGTTCTGGCCAGCATCGCCAAAATCGAAGACCCCACCGACAGCATCGCTTTCACGGGGCGCGCGATCAAGCGTCTGCCACGCGAGAAGCGCCGTCTGCTCGGCATCTATCGCGCTAACGCGCGGGGCGGCGGCGTGATCCAGCCAGTGGACCGCTCGGCGCTGCGCGAATTCACCCTGCAAAAGGGCAACGAGGGCGCGGCCAAGGACGGTGATCTCGTCCGGTTTGATCTTGCACGCGCTGGCCGCACCGCCATTCCACAAGCGCGCATTGTAGAAGCGCTCGGCAATCCATGGGACAGCCGCAAGATCAGCCTGATTGCGATTCACGCACACGGCATCCCGGACGATTTCCCTGAAAGCGTGATGACCGAAGCGCAGGCCCTCGTGCCGCCGACGATGGAGGGTCGGGTGGATTTACGCGAGTTGCCACTGCTCACGATCGATCCGGCTGACGCGCGCGACCATGATGATGCGGTGCACGCCGCCCACGACCCCGATCCGAACAATCATGGCGGCTTCATCGTGCACGTTGCCATTGCCGATGTGGCGCACTTCGTGCGTTCCGGCACGAAGCTCGATCGCGAAGCGCAACTACGCGGCAACTCGGTCTACTTCCCCGACCGCGTGGTGCCAATGCTGCCGGAGCGGATCTCCAACGATCTCTGCTCGCTGCGTGAACTGGAAGACCGCGCCTGTCTCGTGGTGCGCATGGTGTTCGACAAGTCGGGCGAAAAGCGCACGCATTCCTTCATGCGCGCGATGATGCGCTCGGCTGCCAAACTCAGCTACCAGGAGGCGCAGGCAGCAATCGACGGCCAGCCTTCGGAGAAGGCTGTGCCTCTGTTGGAGCGCGCGCTAAAGCCGCTGTGGGCAGCCTACGGGGCCTTGTCCAAAGCCCGCGACCGCCGCGCGCCGCTCGATCTCGATCTGCCGGAACGCAAAATTATTCTGGACGCCGAAGGCCGCGTCACGGGCGTGTTTGTGCCGCAGCGCTTGGCCGCCCATCGCCTGATCGAGGAATTCATGATCCAGGCCAACGTCGCGGCGGCCGAAACGCTCGAGCAGAAGAAGTTCCTGTGCATCTACCGCTGCCATGACCAGCCCTCGAAAGAGAAGCTGAAATCGCTAAAAGACGTGCTCGATAGCATGAAGCTTGCGTTTCCAGGTTCCGGCGCGGTGAAAGCTGCGATGTTCAACCAAGTGCTAGCCGATGCAAAGGGCGTCGAGGTGCCGGAGCTCGTCAACGAAATCGTGCTGCGGTCGCAGGCGCAAGCCGAGTACGTCGTCGACAACTACGGCCACTTCGGGCTTAACTTGCGCAAGTACGCACATTTCACGTCGCCGATCCGCCGGTATGCGGACCTCGTTGTGCACCGCGCCCTCGTTGCTGCCTGTCACCTGGGCGAGGGTGGCATGACCGAGGCCGACAAGCCGCGCCTGCGCGATGTCGCCAAGCAGATCTCGGATGCCGAACGGCGCGCGATGGCCGCCGAACGCGAGACCACCGATCGGCTGATCGCGTCGTATCTCGCTGACCGCATCAATGCGACGTTCGAGGCCCGCGTGTCAGGCGTCACGCGTTCCGGACTATTCGTGCGGCTGAAGGAGACCGGCGCCAACGGTTTCATTCCGGTCTCGACGCTGGGTGCTGAATACTTCGATTATGTCGAGGAGTTGCAGGCACTCGTCGGCAGTCGTTCCAGTGGATCGTTCCGTTTGGGCGATGAGGTCGAGGTGCGGCTCGTCGAAGTGATTGCGAGTGCAGGTGCGATGCGGTTCCAGATGCTGAGCGAACCGAAGAAGGCACATGCGAGTCTGATGAAGGGCTGGCGGCCCAAGCGGATGCCGGGACGTCGTCCGCCGCCGCGCGGTCACGGACGCCGATAGGGTACGCTGCGACGCTGGCACGCGGGGGCAACGGGTTGACGTTCGCGGGCCCTGGGCGCACATCCTCATTATGAACCAAGCCGCCTCGTTACATCCACGCGTCGCAAAGATTGAAGGCACCCGTCCGGTTGCTCCTGCCATGGTGCGCGGCATGAAGTTGAAGTGCCCGGCCTGTGGCACTGGCGCGATGTTTTCATCGTACCTGAAGGTTGCCGACCACTGCCCGTCGTGCGGCGAAGCCTTGCACCACCAGCGTGCCGACGATGCGCCGCCTTACTTCACGATGTTCATTGTCTGCCACATTGTGGTGGCTGGCGTGCTTTTCGCCGAAAAACTTTGGCAGCCAGAATTCCTGACGCACATTGCGATCTGGTTCCCGATCACGATTGGGATGAGTTTAATCTTGCTGCCGATGATCAAAGGTAGCCTCGTTGGACTGCAGTGGGCCCTGCGCATGCACGGTTTCGGCAATGGGCCAGATCCATCAGATCCACGACCAGAACCGGTTGCTGCAGAGCGGGCCTGATTAAAGACCCAGGATCGCTGGCAGTTCGTCCATAGACCTGATTGCGTGCTTTGCGTGCCCTCCTTCCACGGCTTTGGCCGTCGTGTGAATGCGCTGTGGGCGGCTGATCTGGACGGTGGTCCACCCCATGCGGTTCGGCGTTACGAAATCCTTTGCAGGGTTGTCGCCAACGTAGACAAAGTGCGCACCCGGCACGCCGATTTCCTGTTGCATCGCCTCGAAGGCTGCCGGGTGCGGTTTCGCGTAGTCTCGGCCGCCCAATGCATGGGTGTAGATGATGTGCTTGAACCGCTCCTCGATGCCGAGCGCGCGAACTTTGGCCTGCTGCACACTAACGGTACCATCGGTAATGAGACCGAGCGGTCCGAACGCGCGATAACGCTCCAGGATCGGGTGGACGTCGTCATACAGGGCGAGACGTGCTGGCGCATGCGTGCGATATGCCTCGATCAACTGCGCTGAATGCAGCTGATCAAGCCCGCGCTGCTCAAGTACCAGCGTGAACAGTTGGCCAAGGTGACCCGCGTCAAGCAAGCGCTCCATGTCGGCATCTAGACCATCAACGCCAAGCGCTGTGGCAGCCCAGGCGCCTGCCGCCTTGAATGCTGAAACTGCAAAGGCCCGCTCCGGATACAGTGTGTCGTCCAGATCAAACACAAGGCGCAATTGGTTCATGGGCCGATTCCCCTCGGATCGCCCTCTTGTTCGGTATGTATTGGCTGGTAGCATGGGGCGTCACTCATCGGAACGTAAAAGCCAAGTCTAGCCGCAATAGAAAGGAGCGCCCATGTACAATGCGCAAGCCCCCGCGCCTCGGTTCGCTTCTATGGCCGAAGCGATTGAGACAGCGCACAGGTTCGACCTGCGGCGCATCGGGCCCGACTTCATTACCAACCCGTTCCCGACCTATAACGCGCTGCGTGACCACGCACCGATCGCACGGATGCCCGACGACAGCTACTTTCTTTCCCGCTACGGCGACTGCATCACTGTCTATAAAGATGCCAAACTGTTCTCATCGGACAAGAAAACCGAGTTTCGCCCGAAATTCGGCGACGGGCTTTTATACCAGCACCATACGACGAGCCTGATCTTCAATGATCCGCCGCTGCATACACGCGTGCGCCGGATTATTGCAGGCGCCCTGAACCCGCGCGCAGTCGCCGACATGGAAGCGCCGATGATCGCGCTGACAGATCAGCTCCTCGACGGCATGGCCGCGAAGGGCGAGGCCGACATCATCGCTGACCTTGCCGCAGCCGTGCCAATTGAAGTGATCGGTAATCTACTCGCCATCCCGCATGACCAACGCAGCCCGCTGCGCGATTGGTCGCTGGCGATATTAGGTGCGTTGGAGCCGACTCCAGGCGCCGAACTGCTTGAAGCTGGCGAAGTGGCCGTCGCCGAGTTCCTGGCCTATCTACAAATTCTCGTCGCAGACCGCCGCCGCAATCCAGGCGATCCAGCACGCGACGTGCTGACCCGCCTGATCCTTGGCGAACAAGGCGGCGAAAAACTTACAGAAATTGAACTGCTACAGAATGTGATTTTCATCCTCAATGCTGGTCACGAAACGACGACGAACCTGATCGGCAATGGGCTTTATGCGTTGCTTGAGTGGCCCGATCAGAAGGCACGTCTTGTGGCCGATCCGGGCTTGATCAACACCACGGTTGAAGAAATTCTGCGCTTCGAGAGCCCGGTCCAGATCGGCAATCGCATGGCGACCGAGGACGTCGTAGTTGGCGGCACAACCATCGATCGAGGCGCATTCATAACTGTTGGCATCGCAGCGGCAAACCGAGATCCACAGGAGTTTGAAAATCCAGACACGTTCGACATCGGTCGCCAGCCGAACCGGCACGTTGCATTTGCATCGGGTGTGCACTTTTGTGTTGGCTTGGCAATTGCGCGCATGGAGGGACGTGTTGCCATCGGCCGGTTTCTGAGACGATTCCCGAATTACCAGCTCAGCGGTGCTCCGGTCCGTGGCGGACGCGCCCGCTTTCGTGGCTTTCTGTCGATCCCAGTTCGCGTTGTATAGCGATCTGCATTTATCGATAAACAATTGTGCTCAAAACTGAGACAGCCATTAACCTTCGCGCAACGGCCGTCTGTCAAACTGATGATTAGGGAATAATCGTGCGTCGGCGAGGATGTTGCTATGTTGAGTGCAATGACACGGCAGTTATCGAGGTTTTGGGCCTGGGCGACCGGCGTTGAGCGCCCGCGTACAGAAGCTTCAATTCCGATGATTGCAGCGCCCGCCACAGCGGTTGCGGGCTTCGTGTACCGCTTTGAGTCAACCACGGAGATCACCGCGTCGGTTGATTTCCACTTGTCGGCACGGCTCGCGAGCGTCGCTCACTTGAATACGCGCGCAGGCCGGGTACCATCGAAACGGCAAAGGCTCAACACAAACGACAAAGCGATGCCGAAACTACAGCATCAACTACCGAAACGTAGCTTGATCGGTGCTCAAAAACCGCGATTCTCAAAGGCGATCGATACGAGCCAAAATTCCTGCATCGTGACGCTGATTCAACCGACTAACCGCTGCATTCCGCTCGATGTGCGGATTGCCCGCGCCGCTTGAACCTGATTTCAGTCACGCAGCCTTGCGCAACCGTTCGGTCCGCCATTGCGGCGGGGCCAGACCAATGACACCGACAGCAGGATCACCCTTCGGCGCGCGCTCGATGTTGATCGGATCGATGCCCCAGCGGCCGGCCAATCGCATCACATGCTCCTCGGTCGGATGCAGCAAAATGGCACCACCAGCGTCCCCTCGGCGCGCCTTGACACCGCGCAACTCAAACAACTTCAAGCCCAGCGAACGCTCATCCTTGGTCGTTTTACCAAGGTTCATCACAACGCCTTCATCGCCAATCGCAAACGCGCGCAGCAATTTGCCATCGATCATCCGTGCCCAAGCGAAAAAATCGAGAACTGGATAAGCGAGGTAATACTGAACCTCGATAAAGCGGGCTGCCAGCCCTTCCAGCAACGGCGTGAAGGTGTCGACGAATGCGGGACCTACCGGATGCGGTAGTGGCAGTCCGACGACGAATGTCCAGCCATTGACCGGAGGCGATACAAATACGTGGTTGTTGCCCAACGTGTCATCGTAGACGCTGCCAATGCCGGACCGCCAATTCGACGGCTGCGCGTGGGCAAGCCCCAAAGCTGCGACGACCGCCTGCGTATCGCGGGTCCGCACCGCCAACCAAGCCATCCGATAGCCAAAGGGACACGGTCGATCCGGCGTTGTGTTGTAGATGACACGCC
>JANOYV010000042.1:0-5347 GCA_031429105.1 Hyphomicrobiaceae bacterium
CATGCGCTGTTGCTGCGGGCGCCACAGCAGGAAGTAGAAAATCGGCAAGACCAGCAGAAGCGGCACCAACATGTTGATGAGCGGATCTGGGCCGGCGCCTGCGGCTTGGGCATAGGCTGGTGAGATGAACATCGGCGGTCAGCGGCCTCGGGCTCGAGTGGAATTAGGAGTTCATGTGGATCGTGCACACGCATTTGGCCGAGGGTCGGAGCTTTTGCAAGCGCCACCACCGAACTTGAAGCGTTTATTTGCCGCTTCTACCGCTGAACGGTCGGCCAATGCAACTGAGCAGCAGTCGATCCCGTAAGTGACGTTTGGCTGTGCACGGCGCCCATGCGCTACGGTGTGTCGCCTTGTCAGACCCGCAGGATCAGCCTAGGAACCGCAGCGAAGGCTTCGTTTTGTAATCTTAACGTTGCACGCTCGTTCAATTTCAATGAGGTTTCCCGGCCATGTCCGTGCGCCGATTGCACCCCGATCAACCCCGCAGCTTTGCATTCAACGCAGATAATCTTGGCTGGGCGAAGGCGACGATTACAAAGTACCCCGACGGTAAGCAGGCATCCGCCGTGATACCGCTGTTATGGCGCGCGCAGGAGCAGGAGGGGTGGTGCACTGAGCCGGCGATCCGTTACGTTGGCGATATGCTCGGCATGGCCTATATCCGCGTCTATGAAATTGCGACATTCTACACGATGTTCCAGTTGTCGCCGGTCGGCAAAAAAGCGCACGTTCAGGTCTGCGGCACGACTCCGTGCCTGCTGCGCGGTGCCGACAAGCTGATCGAAACCTGCAAGTCTCGCATCCATCACGACCAGCATCATCTATCCGCTGACGGCAATTTTTCCTGGGAAGAGGTCGAGTGTCTCGGCAGTTGTGCCAATGCGCCGATGGTGCAGATCCTTAAAGACACCTATGAGGACTTGACACCCGAATTGTTGGACAAGGTGTTAGACGGGTTCGCGAAGGGGACACCACCGAAGCCCGGCTCGCAAATCGGTCGCCAGGCCTCGTGTCCAGCAAGTGGGCCAACGTCGCTGAAAGACTTCGCTAAAACCAATTAATTGGAAATTCCGGACGTGCAGCCTTTATCCCAATCGTTTCTGCTGAACTGCGGTCTGCACGCGCTCGCAGGCGCTGCTTTTTTCTTTATCCTTCAGTATGTGGTGTTGGACGCAAGTCTCAATATCTCACTTTTGTGGGCGGTTGTCGGCGCTATCGGGGCCGCCTACGTCAGCTGGTCGCAACACTCACGTAGAAGCGGAAACTGATCGATGCTCGCTGACAAAGACCGCATCTTCACCAACATTTACGGTTTTCAAGACGCTGGGCTTGCTGCTGCCAGAGCGCGAGGCACTTGGGATCGCACCAAGGAATTCATCGACAAGGGCCACGATTGGCTGATCAACGAAGTCAAGGCATCGGGCCTGCGCGGTCGTGGGGGGGCTGGGTTTCCGACCGGCCTCAAGTGGTCGTTCATGCCGAAAGCCGATACGCGCCCGTCGTACCTCGTGATCAATGCAGACGAGAGCGAGCCCGGCTCCTGCAAGGACAGGGAAATCATGCGGCACGAGCCGCACGTTCTGATCGAGGGCGCTTTGATTGCGTCCTACGCCATGCGTGCGCACGTATGTTACATCTACCTGCGCGGCGAATACATTCGTGAGCGCGAGCGGCTGCAAGCTGCCGTCGATGAAGCCTATGCGCATAAGCTGATTGGCCGGGATAACGTCCACGGGTGGAACCTCGAAGTGGTCGTCCATCATGGCGCCGGCGCTTACATCTGCGGCGAGGAAACCGCGATGCTGGAAAGCCTCGAAGGCAAAAAGGGCCAGCCGCGCTTGAAGCCGCCGTTTCCGGCCAATGTCGGCCTGTACGGCGCGCCAACAACGGTTAACAACGTCGAGAGTATCGCGGTGGTCCCGACCATCCTGCGGCGTGGCGCTGGGTGGTTTTCAAGCCTCGGTAAGCCGAACAATACCGGCACCAAGCTATTCCAGATATCTGGCCACGTGAACAACCCATGCGTCGTCGAGGAAGAGATGGGCATTCCCCTTCGCACTCTGATCGATACGCACTGCGGTGGCGTGCGCGGCGGCTGGGACAACTTGCTGGCCGTGATCCCCGGCGGTTCGTCGATGCCACTGTTGCCAGCTTCCCAATGCCAGGACCTCACACTAGACTTTGACACATTGTCGAAATTGAAATCAGGAATGGGTACGGCTGCCATCATCGTGATGGACAAGTCGACCGACATCATCAAGGCCTTTGCGCGCATCGCCTATTTCTATAAACACGAGAGCTGTGGCCAGTGTACGCCGTGTCGCGAAGGCACGGGTTGGATGTGGCGCGTGCTTGAGCGCATGGCCAAAGGGCAAGCCGAAAAGCGTGAAATTGATCTGCTGTTCGACGTGACCAAGCAGATCGAAGGACATACAATTTGTGCGTTGGGGGAAGCTGCTGCTTGGCCGGTACAAGGTCTGATCCGCAACTTCCGCTACGTCATTGAGGAGCGGATCGATCAGTACCAAGCTGCACACCGCGAAGCAGCTGAATAGTCATAATTCAAGGAAACGGAGTTCGACGATCTATGAGTGGCTTCAAATTACCCGACTTTAATGATCGGCAATCGAGTGCCCAAAAGGCGAAACAGGCAGCACTCGAGAAGTTCAAAGCCAAGCCTAAGCCAGATGATCCTGCGTTCAAGGCGCGGCAGGCCGAGTTATTACGTATTGAAACAGAGCGGCAGGTGCGGCGCGAGACTGCTCGCTTGACCAAGCAGGCAGCCGAAGCCGAAGCAGAAGCCACACGTCAGGCCGAAGCTGCAGCGCAAAAAGCGGCAGCGGAAGCGGCTTACGAGGCCGAGCTTAGGGCACAAGAAGAGCTCGAAACCAAGCAAAAAGCGGCGCGTGATGCGCGGTATGCTGCTCGCAAGGCCGGTAAGAAAGGCTGATGCGTCAGCGACGCTCTATCGTCACGCATTTGTTGATCATTCGTTCACCGCAGCAGGCGCAATTGCTGCGGTGTTTCGATTCTAGTCTCCAACATTCAGATATAGTTGATATCGAAATGCGAGTTACTTTCGAAGCCTCATTCATGGCTAATGGATTTGGTATTGAAGAAACAACCAATAACGATTCTGTGTGAGAACATACAATGCCCGATATCGCCGCCAACTCATCAACCACGGCAACGGTTGCCATTGGTGGATCTGCATCGAGCGTGATTGACGTCGGCGGTGATCACGACTGGTTCCGGGTCAATCTGACTGCGGGTGAGACGTACGTTTTCAACCTCAACGGTGGCACGTTCGCGGACACATTTCTCGATCTCTACAATGGTGCGGGAACGTTGCTTGCGTCGAACGATGATGCGAGCTTCGGCGATCTGAATTCGCAGATCCGCTACACAGCCACGGCGACCGGAGCCTATTATCTCGATGCGTCAGCCTTCGATCCCAATGACACTGGGACTTACACGGTTTTGGCTACCGTCGCCCCGCCCCTCTCTACCTATTCCCTCGATCAAATCGCCGATTATCTGACCACAGGATATTGGGGCGGGTTCGGTTATCACTTTGCCACCACGACCATAAGCTACAATGTTCAGGGCCTGACTGGTGCCGAGCAGACGTTGGCGCGATTAGCGTTACAAAGCTGGGATGATGTCGGCAGTTTTAACTTTGTTGAAACGACTGCATCAGCGCAAATCACATTCGATCACTCCGGCTCGCAAGTGGCTGAGACGAGTGCCGATGGAACTTCGGCCACGATCCAGATTTCGTCGGATTGGAATGCCGGGATTACTGCGATCAACAGTTATACATACCAGACCTACATCCACGAGATCGGCCACGCTCTTGGGCTCGGGCACGGCGGCCCTTACAACGGCAATGCCAGTTATGCGACCGATGCAATCTACACCAACGATAGTTGGGCAAACTCGGTCATGTCGTATTTCTCGCAGGACGAAGCGGGGGCGGGCTCATTTGACTTTCTGGTCGGACCACAACTCGCCGACATCATCGCTGTTGGCAACCTGTACGGCTTATCCGCCACGACGCGGGTAGGCGACACGACATATGGCTTCAATTCGAATGTCGGCCAAATCTTCAACTTTGCCGACGCGATCTATGCCGGTCACGCACCGGCACTCTCAATCTTCGACAACGGTGGCGCTGATACGCTCGATCTATCGGGTTACGCACAAATTCAACGTATTGATTTAAATGCGGAAGCTCGTTCCGATGTCGGTGGCGAATTCAACAACCTCGCGATTGCGCGCGGCACCTTGATCGAGAATGTGATCGGCGGCTCTGGTGTTGATACGATTACCGGCAATGCTGCCAGCAATACGCTTAATGGCGGAGGTGGTGCCGATACGCTAATCGGGGGCGATGGCAGCGACACGCTGATCGGCGGCGCTGGCGGTGATGTCCTGGATGGTGGTCTCGGTACGGACATTGCGTCTTACGCCAATTCCGCTGGCTTTGTGCAGATATTCCTTACCGCGCCGAGTTTCAATGGCGGGGATGCCGCCGGTGATAGCTTCACGTCGATTGAGGCCTACACGCTTTCGAACGTGACCGACAATTTCTACGGCGACAACAGCGGGAACACAGTTTTTGGCGGCGATGGCGCCGACAATCTGAACACGTACGCGGGTAACGACAGCATAGACGGCGGCGACGGCAACGACGTCGTGGTGTCGGGTGAAGGCAACGACACGATCAACGGCGGCACCGGCCTCGATATCCTGGTCGGCCTCGGCGGCGACGATCAGATCAACGGCGGCGACGACTTTGACCAAGTCTACGGCTATGACGGCAACGATATTATCAACGGCGATGCCGGCGACGATCTTCTGTTCGGCATGAACGGCAACGACACGATCAATGGTGGTGCTGGCACCGACTATCTCTACGGCGAAGCCGGCGACGACGTGCTCAACGGTGGCGCCGCGTTCGACCTGTTGCAGGGCGGCGATGGCAACGACATCCTGTTCGGCGGCGATGATCCAGGCGTCGTCAACGGCCTGTTCGGACAAGGTGGCAACGACCGTCTGATCGGCGGCACCGGTATCGACTATATGTGGGGCGGTGACGGCGCCATCGACACCGGCAACGATGTATTCGAGATCCACGCTGGCGGTTCGGTCGACGTAATCCTCGACTTCCAGGCGGGTGCTGGCGTCGGCGACGTGCTCAATCTGGTTGCCACCGGCAACACCAGCTTTGCGCAGATGCAAGGCGCCGGGCAGTTCGTGCAGGTCGGCAGTTATACGGGTGTCGTGATCAGCGCAGGCAACGTGGTGTACTTAGCCAACGTCAACATCGGACAGCTCGTCG
>JANOYV010000043.1:0-36712 GCA_031429105.1 Hyphomicrobiaceae bacterium
ACCTGCTGGCCGACCTTGACCGGGCGTGAGGTGTCGAGCTTGCCTTCTGCGGGCGGATCGAAAACGCGGACCCAGACATTGCCGCTGGTGATGCCGGTGATAATGGCGTCGAAGACGCGACCGATCTGATTGCGCAGCAACATGGCCGCTTCGGATTTACGCATTTGCCGCTCGACCTTGTTGGCGGCGTCCTCCTGCTTGGTGCAGTGGGTGGCAAGGTCACTCAGTTCGGCGTGCGAGTAGGGCGGCGGCGCATCGGCGAGCGCGGCTTTGAGCAGGCGCGACGTGATGAGATCGAGATAGCGGCGGTTCGGCGCAGTGGCGTGGGTGTATTCGCGCACGGCGAGACCGAAATGGCCGACCGGATTGGCGCCGGGCATTTCGACCACGTATTCACCCGAACCCATCAGCTTGATGATAGCCAGCGACAAATCGGGAAAGCGCACGGGATCGCGCTTGCGTTCGGCGGTGAGGAACTTTTTAAGCGCGGCGGAATCGGCCACCTTCGGCAGCGAGGCGCCGCGCTCGGCGGCGAGTTCGACGATGCGATCCCAGTTCTTGGGACTGCGCACGACGCGGCGGATCGAAGCGCGCTTCTTGCTGGCGAGGAAATTCGCGTTGACGCCATTGGTGGCGATCATGAATTCTGCGATCAACTGGCGCGCGCGGTTCTGGTCCTGCTGGCGGATGGCGATAACCTGGCCGTTGGCGAAGGTGGCCTTGGGTTGGAAGGTCTGGAATTCGAGGGCGCCGGCTTCACGGCGCAGCGTGCGCAGGGTTTGAGCGACTTTGTCCTGGACGCGGAGTTGCTGATCCATGCCCGGCACGGCGGCGGCGGCCTCCGGCAACGGCGCCTTGCCGTCGAACCAATCGGAGACGGAATCGTAGGCGAGTTTCGCCTGATTGCGGACGAGGGCGCGATAGACGGACGTCGACTTGATTGTGCCGTCATCAGTGAAGACGATATCGGTAACCACGGCGAGGCGATCGACGCCGGGGTTGAGCGAGGTGAGATCGGTTGACAGCCTTTCCGGCAGCATCGAGAAAATTCGCGCGCCGGTATAAACTGACGTTGTGTTGATCTGGGCATGCTTATCGATTGGCGTATCTTTGCCTACCAGAGTGTCGACATCGGCAATGGCAACTAGGATGCGCGTGTCGCCGCCCGGCAGCGTCCCCGAGACGGTCAACTGATCGAGGTCGCGCGAGTCGTCGTTGTCGATCGAGCACCAGAGCAGCTCAATCAGATCCCTGATGCCGTTGCCGCGCTCCGGGGCACGCGCTGAAACCGCGGCGAGCTGCGCCATGGCGCCCGACGGAAACTCGGGTTCGAGGCCGCGCTCCTGCATGGCCTCTGCGGCGAATTGGGCCAGATGTTCACGTGGATTTTGACGCATGCGTGAGACCTGGATTTTTGGGGGAGCACTTTTATAGACGCACTTTTCGCACGAGGACGAGCGCGATGATAGCTCCAGTAACGATTGACGGCTCACGCTCAGTCTCGTTGCTCCAGTTCGAACTGAATAAATGTCCGCTGTTTGAGGTTGAGCGAAGGCGCACCATCGATAGTCACAGGACTGTTGATTATCGCGCAGCCATGTCTCTTATCTCTGCCTTGCAGACAAACACCGCACTCGTTTATCAGCGGAGTCCTCCGCCATCATTGTGAGCTGCTTGCGTCCAGCTTTCCGAGAAGGCAAGCGAGGAAGTGCTGAACGGTCGACCTTCGCGATTGCGCGGCCAAGCCTTGCCGACTGCATTCTTTCCATTGATCGAGAAGGAGGCTTCGAGTGCCGGCACGAATATCGTACAGAGACCGTAAGGTCGGCCCGCAGGTGTTCCAGGCTGCGTATGCAGCATCATCGGATCGCGCATGTCTGACCAGCTGCACACGATCTCATCGCTGCCGGCCTTGATCGTCTCCGAATAGGACTTGAGAGGGTCGCCAGACTTCTCGAAGGTCGCAGCGATAATCGTCATGCTTTCGTCTTTGAGGTCCGGGGTCAGCATTCCCTGGATGGTCTGTTGGAGCCAGCGCGTCATGGCAGGATTGTCGGAGTAGATGCGCCATTTGCCATCCGTCAGATCGCTTTTTGCGAAAAGCACGTGGCCAGGTCCCGCCGGACAAAACGTCATCCGCCAGAAGCTGACCATGGTTGTGTAATCGTCACTGTCCAAGGGTGCCAGGCGCACGAACGGGTTCTCGCCTGTCATCAATATGTGGTTCGGATCGACAATTGACGGCGGTATCGGCATGGCTGGCTCCGTTGGCGAGTCGCGGGTTGCCATGCAATCGTAGCACAATGACCACTCCGTCCGTAACGCAATGGCTCAATTACCTATGGTGTGCTCAGGGACTATCGGCTGACCCGGAGAGCAAACGATCGATCGCCGAGAATTGCGGATGAATTTGCTTCGGCGAAGCGTCACATCTGCCACAATTGGTGGCCGAGTTCACGCGACCGGTGCAACTCAAATGCCTGATTACCCGTGCACGTCCACATACTGACTCGAACCTCTGATACGCATACCTTTCGTGGTCAAGTGGGAGGGTATGATGGGGCGCAATCCGATCCAGATGCAGAAGGGCTTGAGCCTTTCTGAGTTGAACGAACGTTACGGCACGCAAGAGAAGTGCGAGGCGGCGCTTTTTAAGTGGCGCTGGCCAAAAGGCTTCGTCTGTCCGCACTGTGGCTCGAAGGAACACGGCATCGTCGGCAAGCGTCAGCTGTACATGTGCCACGGCTGCCGCGTTCAGACTTCGCTGAAGTCTGGCACTATCTTCTCTAAGACGCTGCTGCCTTAAACCAAGTGGTTTCAGGGCATGTATCTGCTGACGCAATCGAAGAACTCAATCTCGACACTGGAGATGGCGCGCCAACTCGGCGAGCGCCCGGACACCGCGAGCCTGATGCGGCACAAGCTGATGAGCGTGATGGCGGACCGCGAAGCATCGCGCAAACTCGATGGCCGCGTTGAGATGGATGATGCCGTCATGGTGGCGAGAAAGGCCTGTTGGATGGCGGAAAACAAGGCCGCGGAGGGCCTCATAAAACCCCTTTCGTCGCGGCCGTCGCAACCAGCGATGACGGCCATCCCTTGAGGCTCCTGTTGCATGTCGTCAAAGCCCACGACGGACAGTCTATCGAAGCAATGGCCAAGGCGCGCTTGGAACCGACCGCGCGTGTGATCTCAGACGGTTTGGCCTGCTTCCGCGCTGTCACCAAAGTCGGCTGTACGCACGCGCCGGTCAATGTCTCGAAGGCCTCTAATCACGGCGAGAAACTCGCCTGCTTCCGCTGGGTCAACACCGCGCTCGGCAATTTAAAAACCGCTATCGCTGGAACTTTGAAGGCAGCGCTATGTATTTCGTTACTTCGCAGAGTTCCAATACCGCTACAACCGCCGCTTTAATCTGCCCGCTCTGCTTGATCGCCTCGCATGCATCGCTGTTCGCGCAGTTCCAAGACCTCGCAGCGCTCTAAAAATCGATTACGTGGCTGGGTAATCAGGCTCAAATGTCCCGCATTGCCTATCATCCGATATCGGCACGGTATCCGGCGGGAATGGGCATAGGGGACTAACTTGACGACCGATGTTCGCTGTCGGTCGGCGCAACAGATAGTCGGCTTTCCCACCCGAGTGGGGATCGACCTCGACGAAGGACACGGCGGCGAACCCGGCTTGTGGACACTAAGCGCTAACGCGCTGTCCGAGACAGAAACGCTTTGAGGCGTTCACTCCTGGGCTGCCCCAACACCTGCGCGGCCGCCCCATCCTCCTCGATCAAGCCTTGATGCAGGAACACAATGCGGCTCGAAACCTCGCGCGCAAAACTCATCTCGTGGGTGACGACAATCATCGTGCGCCCTTCATCTGCCAGCGTGCGCATGACGCGCAAAACTTCGCCTACCAGTTCCGGATCAAGCGCCGAGGTTGGCTCGTCGAACAGCATCACGGCTGGTTCCATGGCCAGGGCCCGCGCGATGGCGACGCGTTGCTGTTCGCCGCCGGAGAGAAACGCTGGATAGGCATCCTTGCGATGCGCAACACCGACCCGATCGAGATAATGCTCGGCCCGGTCGGTCGCCTCGCGCCGTGAGAGGCCGAGCACTTGCATGGGCGCTTCGATCACGTTCTGCAGCGCGGTCATATGGGCCCACAGATTGAACTGTTGGAACACCATTGCAACACGGGCACGCAGGCGGCGCAGCTGTCCAACGTCGGCGGCCTCATATTCACCGGTCGTATTTGGTTTGAGGACCAGATCTTCCCCCGCAATGGAGATCCGCCCACCCGTCGGCCGTTCCAATAGATTGAGACAGCGCAGAAACGTGCTCTTACCAGAGCCCGAAGCGCCGATCATCGAGATCACATCGCCGGCGCAGGCCTCGAGCGAAATGCCCTTGAGCACCTCGTTGGTACCGAAGCGCTTGCGGATCTTGTGCGCCGCCAGCAGCGGTGTTTTCATGTTTGGATCACTCATGGGCTCAGCAAATCTCCTGAGCGGAGCGGCACCGCACCGGCGATCTTGCCGAGGCGCATACCGGCCTCTGCAATGCGGACACCGGAACGGGCGAAGAAGATACCGGACGTGGTGGCGCGCACGGGAGTGACTACGCCCGTCACGGGGTCGATGATCTCTGCGATGAGTGTGCCTTCGACAACCGGCGCACCGAGATTTGCCGCATATACGATGAGGCCCGGTACCGGCGCGGTCAGTGCCTCGCAGCCTTCAAGCGGTGTCGGTTGGCAGGTGGGCGGCGGAAGATCGATACGGACACTGCGGAGATGGCCGCGGTGCGCGAGAAACCCGATGATGGCATCGGCATCAGCCCTCGCGTCACTATGGTTGACGTCCGCCTGCCCGCGCAGTTCGACCGTGGAAGATATACAGCCCATGGGGATAGGCCGGTCCGGAAAGCGCGCGGCGAGTTCAACCCATGGGCGGCTGACGGCTTCGTCAAAGGGATTACCGCCCGACACATCCGCGAGGAGAAATGCGCATGCGCCGAGAAGTCCTGCCAATGGACGGAAAGCGTCCGCCTGTGTCGGCGCCGTGTAGAGATGGACCACCGCTTCGCCGTCGCAGTGCAGATCAAGCACCGTGTCGGCATTGATGGCCAGCGACAGAAGTAGGCGCTTCAGATGCTCAACCGAGGTTGTCGCGCGCGCGGTAGCCGCCGCTTCGCTGAGCGCCGCACGAACCATTTGCCGGTTCACTTCGCGATCCGAGGTTAGATTTTCGCGAACCCGTGCTGCGACGGCGTCCGTCAGGTGCGGATAGTCGCGATTGAAGTTGACGCCCGTGCCGAGATGAAAGCGTCCGTGATGCGCACCGAACTGCCGCTGGGACAGGCCGATCGGATTCGCCATCGGCACCAGCACAATCTCGCCGTGAATGCGCTTCTGGGCGTCCAGTTCGGCAAGACGTGCGCGCAAATGATGTGCAACGATCATGCCCGGCGCTTCGTCGGCATGGATGCCAGCCTGAATATAGGCCTTCGGCCCACTTCCGCTCGCTCCAAAGCGTAGAATGGTGAGTTCGTAGCGCGTACCGGGTGACGAGGCTGGCAACACATTGGTTTCGCAGCGCATCAGGCATCCCCCCTTGCGGTCGGGGGGATGTGGCGCAGCACGCGGTTTTCCACGAGCTTGAAAAGACCCGCGATTGAGAACGTCAGCACGAAATAGATGACCGCCGCCACCCCGAACGACTCCGTCACCGTCAAGTGATTGTAGTACACGTCGCGTGCTACGCGCGTGATCTCGACCAGCGTCACCGTGCTTGCTATGGCGGTCGCATGCATCATCATGACGACCTCGTTGCCGTATTGCGGCAGCGCGCGGCGCAGGGCGCTCGGGAGGAGAATGCGCCGGTAGATGGCACTTTCCGTGAGCCCGAGGCTGCGTGCGGCCTCTAGTTCCCCTGACGGTGTGGCCTTAAGCGCACCGGCAAAGATTTCCGTCGTGTAGGCCGAGGTGTTGAGGGTAAACACGAGCCATGCACAGAACCAGGGTGACTTCAGTGCCACCCAAGCGAAGCTGTCACGCACGGCCTCAAACTGAGCAAGCCCATGATAGACCATGAACATCTGAACGAGCAGCGGCGTGCCGCGCATGATATAGGTGAACAAAAATACAGGAAGCCAGAAGCGGCGCTGTGCCGACACGCGCGCGACCGCCAGTGGGATCGACAGCACGAATCCGGAGGCACACGATAGGGCAAGCAGAATCAGAGTAATTTTTAGCCCCGACAGAAACGCTGGGATGCTGGATGTGATGACAACCCAGTCGATCATCTGAGGTCCGCCTTCCTGACGCCGAGTGAGTAGCGTCGTTCGAGCCATCCAAGGCCGAGGATCGAGACCGTGGTGAGCAGCAGATAGAGGATGGCGATTATGGCATAGAACGTGAACGGTTTGCGCGTTGCCGACGCCGCAAGCGAAGCGCGATGCACCATGTCGTCAAGGCCGATGATCGAGACCAACGCGCTTGCTTTCAACATCACGAGCCAGCTGTTGGTGAAGCCGGGAATGGCGTGTCGCACCATCTGCGGAAGCGTAATGCGACGAAGCACCTGCCAAGATGTGAGACCGAACGCTTCAGCCGCTTCGCTCTGACCGCGGGGAATCGCCAGAATGGCGCCACGAAATGTCTCGGTCAGAAAGGCACCAAAGATGAAACCAAGCGTCAGCGTGCCGGCCGTAAACGGATCGATGTCGATATGGCTGCCCCCGAGTCGGTCGACCACTGCATTGAGTGCGATCTGGCCGCCGTAGAATATTAGCAGCATGAGCACAAGTTCAGGCACACCACGGATCAGCGTCGTATAAATGTTCGCGAGTGCAGCGATGGCGCGTGCGCCGGAAAGCTTACCAGCAGCGCCGAGCATGCCGAACAAACAAGCGATGGCGAGCGACGTCGCAGCGACGGACAGCGTCGAGGCGAGACCCCCGAGGATTGCAGGAAGATAGCCGTCGAGCATCGCCTAGCATCCTTCGGACGGCTAATGCGCATTCTTCCTGGCAACCGTCAGGTGAAGCGCATTTTCTGCACCAAACCGGTTTTCACTTTGGTGGAAATGCTCCAGCATACCGAGAGCGATAACCGCGGTGTTTGCAAGCTCAGTTGCCGCCCGAGATATCGAAGTCGAAGTACTTCGCCATGAGGGTTTTGTAAGTGCCATTGGCCTTTATCGCTGTCAGCGCAGCGTTGACTTGGTCGCGCAGCGTCGCATCGTCCTTGCGCAACGCGATGCCGACGCCGCCGCCGCCCCCGAGGCGAATGGGCTCACCCACCTGCGCGAAGCCTTTGCCTTCTGGTTTCTTCAGGAACGCCTCGCCTGACACGACCGACGAACCGAACCCGATGTCGCCACGGCCAGCGACCAGTTCCAGATAGACCTCTGTTTCCTTGGCGACGAGCAACACTTCGCTATCCTTGTAATTGTCCTGCACGTGTTTTGCGCGTGGCGAGTTGCGCAACACGATGATCTTTTTGCCTTTGAGCGTCTCAGGCTTGTGGTCGGAAAAAATGCCGTTCTTGGCGACCCATCGCGATGGCACATCGTAGTATGGCTCGGAGAATTCAGCCGACTTCTTGCGCTCTTCCGTGATGGTTAGCGAAGCGACGATCATGTCGACCTTCTTGGCGTTGAGCCCCGGGATCATACCGTCGAACTCTTGTTGCACGAGCGTGCAAGTAGCCTTCATTTCGGCACACACCGCGTTGGCAATGTCGATATCAAAGCCCGTGATCTTGCCGTCCGGGGCGATCTGCGAAAACGGCGGATAATTTCCTTCGATCCCGACACGAATGTTCTGCTGGGCAAGGGCGGACCCTGTGAGACCGGCGAAAAGGGCAACAACGGCAAGAAACTTACGCATCAAACTGATCTCCCTGAAAGGTTCCAGATTGACAGGTTGAATGATTTTTTTCATGATTACAATAGATGAAAAATAAAAAACTACACACCGGAGCAACTGTCGCTGATCCACTTGCCAATTCGCGGCTCGGCCAGCGCCTCGCCGAACTCACTAAGGAGGGTTCGCCATCGCAGCGTGAGCTTGCGGCCTATATCCTGCGCCATCCCATTATGGTCGCAGCGGCCGGCATCGAAGATATTGCGCGTGCCACCGGCGTATCGGCGCCAACCATAAGCCGGTTTGCGCGCGAGCTTGGTCTCGAAGGATTTGCGCAACTGCGCAGCACCCTTGCAGAGGCTCTGCAATCGGTTCTGGATCCGGTGGCCAAGCTTCGCGAGCAGCTGAGCGGGACATCGGGGCGTACACCGGCCGGTGCGACGTTCGACGCCGCCCGCTCACAATTCTCCCTCATGGATGCGGCCGAGACCGACAGGCAAAGCCGTCGTATCGCCGTGCAAATCGGAAAAGCGCGTTCCGTGCACATCATGGGCTTCGGCTTGTCGGCTCATGTGGCGGGGATGCTGGTCCTCAGCCTGCAGCCGTATCATCCTGCTGTCTCAGGTGTGGTTGAGTTCGGCGGAACAGAGGTAGCTGCCGGGCGCCTAATGGCCATTGATCGGCGGGATCTGCTCATCGCCATCACATTCCCGCGCTATGCAACCGACATCGTCAACCTGACGCGATTCGCACGCGATCGAGGGGCGATCGTCGCCGCCATTACGGACAGCATGGCCTCCCCAATCGCATCTCTTGCCGACAATCTCGTGCTCGCCCCGTCGAACCAAGCGGTCTTGCCAAGCAGCATGGTCACGGCGGTAGCTGTCATCGAGACCATTGTCTCGATGGTGATGTTGTCTGATCCTGAGAACGCACAGCGCGCGGATGAGTTATCGAAGGCAATTTCAATGTACCTTTTCGATCCGAATCGGCGCGTCTAAACTTTCTTTCCGCCGACAGCAATGAGTGAGCAGCACGTGCTAAGCGTGCTCCTAATGTGAAGCCCTGAGAGTACCGGAACGCTGGTGAAGAGATTCAACTACTGCCTTGCAGGTAGCGATCTTGTCAGTAGCGATCGTGGCAAATCGAGGATAAGCCGATTGCTACGCTCAATCCCAAATGATGACGTCGCCTGATGCTTGATCAGCCACGCTGGCCGCGTCGTCGACCACGTCCGGGATCTGAAGTCAAACGACGGCGGATGCCAGGAGTTCAGAAATCAAGCTCGCTGATCGTTCAGAGACTGCTCTTCAGGACGCGGTGCAGAGTTTTTCCGGTTGCAGTTCGCGGCATGTCCGCATCGGCAATGAACGAGATCGTTTTCGGGCGTTTATATCCGGCGAGTCGGCTCGCGCTCCACCCCAGCAGTTCGCCTTCGGTTGCACTTTCGCCGTCGCGCAGCACAATCACTGCGTGAACGGCTTCGCCCCATTTGTCGTCCGGCCGACCGATGACCGCCACGTCGCGAACCTTTGGATGAGCGCCCAGAAGGTTCTCGATCTCCGAAGGATAAATGTTTTCCCCGCCCGAAATGATCATATTATTCTTCCGGTCGACGAGTGTGTAAAAGCCATCTGCATCTCGCCGCGCCATATCGCCCACGGAAAGATAGGGGCCGCGAAAAGCCTCGGCGGTTTTTTCCGGCAAATTCCAGTACCCTTGAAAGCACCATGGCGTGCGTGAATAGAGCTCGCCGACCTCACCCTCAGCGACCTCGAAGCCGTTCTCATCAAGAAGCTTGATGCGTCCTGAGCCTGTGAATTCACGGCCAACCGCACCGAGCTTGGTCAGTTGCTCGGCCGGCCGAAGGAGTGTCGCCCAGCCCTGCTCAGTGGAGCCATACAGCTCGAGCAATTCAGAGATCTTGAAACAGTCCATGATGGCAAGCTTGGTGTCGCGGCGGGCCGGTGCCGACGAGACAAGTAGCTTATGCACGCTGTCGACATTGTAGAGCTCTTTCAGCTTGGTAGGCAGACCCAACATCATAATGTAATGCGTAGGCACCAGCGACGTGAACGTTGCCCGCGTCTCGGATAGGGTGCGCAGGAGATGTTCCGGATTGAAGTTCTTGACGTCGTACACGCAGCACGTCGCACCGACATAGGCGAAGGCCGATGCAAAATTAAGTGAGTTCGCGTGACACATCGGCATGACCAGCAGGCTGGTATCGTCACGATCAAACTTCATGTCCAGAAGTGTTGCGAAATTGAGCAGTGCATGGCTGCCGTGACTGCGCATGGCTCCCTTGGGCTTGCCGGTCGTCCCGGACGTGTACATCAGAACCCAGGTGTCGTCGGGGCCGACCGCAATGCCGGGCTCGCTGTCGGCAGCGCGGGCCAGGAGATCCTCGTAGTCGACGGAACCGCGTGGTGCGGCTGTCGCCCCGAGCTGGATGATATGTGTCGACGGCATAACAAGCCGCGAACTGATGCTTTCCAGGCTCGCGAGCAGCTCGTCCTGGACGATAAGCGCCCGCGCAGAGCAGTTCTCCAGGATGTAGAGGATGTCCTCGCCGAGCAACCGGAAGTTGATCGGCACAGCAATGAGGCCGGCCTTGGCGGTCGCAGCGTATATTTCCATCCATTCGATGCAGTTATAGGCCAGAACGGCGACGCGATCGCCCTTGCGGAGGCCGAGGCCAAGTAGCCCGTTGGCCAGCCTGCAGGAGCGCTGGTTCCAGACCCGGAACGTCATCGACCGTCGCAGGTCGCGGGCGCCGACTTTGTCGGCGTAGAGCATTGCATTGACCGCCAGTGTTTCACCCATCGACTGCAGCGGCGTCATAGGCGGCCTTTCTCCACTAAAAATTCGGCTCGACAAGCGACATGGTCGCGAGGCTAAATATGCGTCAAGATTAGGCAACAGGCGAGAGGGTTGTCCATGATGAAAATTTCTCCCGACAGTGCGGCCGGTTGCATTGCCCGGCTGCTCAAGGCGCGCGGTATCGAACGCGTGTTCGCGCTGTGTGGCGGCCACATCATGCCGATCTGGATGCGCCTCGACGCTGAAGGGATCCGCATCATCGATGTGCGGGACGAGCGCGCCGCGGTCCACATGGCACAGGCCCATGCGGAATTGACCGGCCAGCTGGGAGTAGCGCTGGTCACTGCCGGCCCTGGCGTAACGAACGCCATGACCGGCATTGCCAATGCACATGTCTCGCGAGCCCCTGTGCTCATACTTTCGGGCACACCGCCTCGCCCCCAAGAGAACCGAGGCGGTCTGCAGGATCTCGACCACACGCTCCTGCTGCACAGCATAACGCGTTATGCGCGTACCGTCCGGGAGCCTGCACTGGTGTTGAGCGAGCTGGATGAAGCCATCGCGCGCGCATTTGGAGAGTGCGGAGAACCGGGCCCGGCGTATCTCGATTTTCCGACCGACACGCTGCGGGCCGAGATCCCGAAGGCTGTTCAATTCGATGAACATTTCGCGGCCAAACCTCGCAGCGAGACCCTTCCGGATCCGGCTGCGATTGAGCGCGCCGTCGAAGTGCTGTGGTCGGCGAAACGGGTTCTCGTCATTTCGGGACGTGGCGCACGAGGTGCGGCAAGCGAACTTGTCGCGCTGCTGGACAAGCTGCAACCCGCCTATCTCGATACCGGCGAAAGCCGCGGCCTCGTGTCGGATGATCATCCTTCGGTGGTGGCTGCCATGCGCGGCGCCGTGATGAGTGACGCCGACGTCGTGCTGACGGTGGGACGCCGCCTCGATTTCCAACTCGCCTTCGGATCACCTGCCGTTTTCGGTGCGGCAAAATTCGTCCGTATCGGCGACGTTCCAGGCGAGCTTCGCGACAACCGTCGTGGGACCGTCGAAATCCAAGCCTCTCCTGGCGCAGCTCTCAGAGCGATTGTCGCCAGCGCCGGCAACAGGCGCTCGGCAGTCGACCAGAATTGGGTCGGCAAGTTGCGCTCAGGTCACGTCGAGCGCGCAGCCAAATTGCGCCGATCAATGGCGGCGACACCGGAAGGCAGCGATGGGCGCCTGCACCCCAACAAGGTTCTGGCCGCAATCCAGGACCGCTTAGGCGACAATGCGATCGTTATCAACGATGGCGGCGATTTCCTGGCATTTGGTCGCATTGGTCTGTCGGCTCCCACGATGCTCGACCCGGGACCCTTTGGCTGCATCGGCGTCGGCGTACCCTATGGCATTGCCGCCGCTCTGGCATTTCCCGATCGCAAGGTGCTGGTTGCCACTGGAGATGGCGCCTTCGGCTTTAATTCTATCGAGATCGATACCGCTGTGCGCCACAAGGCGCCGGTCGTTATCGTCGTTGCCAACAACGGGGCATGGCAGATCGAGGTTCATGATCAGACGGTCACGCATGGCAAAGTGGTCGGCACCAAGCTGCAGTTTTCCGACCATGCAGCCATGGCTCGCGCTTTCGGCATGCACGGCGAGCGGGTCGAGAAGCCGGAAGATCTGGGGCCGGCACTGGATCGTGCCTTCGCGAACCGTCCAGCCCTGGTCGACGTCGTGGTGACGCCGGAAGCTGTTTCCTCCGATGGCAAGACCGGCTTGGCTTGGGTGCCCGATCTGCAACCGCTCGCCGCCTGGGACGATGCGGAGCGCAAATGGCGTGGTGGCGGCTAGTGGGCCGGCTTTTAATCTCGTTTCGAAGCTCTGCTCCCTGACATCAGAGGGCGGATGAGCACGTTTGATCTCGATTCACAACTTTGGCGAATTGTGATCAGAAATGGTTTTAGTATGAAAGGTACGAGTGGATCGAGGCGCGGACCGCCATAAAATCAGGCGTTCCGCATGCCCTTACGACCCCGTGAAATTTCCTCACCATTCATCTCGGCAGCAGCAAGTTGCAAGTTCGTCCGCAACTTGCGAATTTTCCGCGTTAGTCGGGCAATTTCAACGAGTGGCAGTCCAACGCTTTTGGCAATACAGCGTGTAACTTCGGTGGCCTCCTGCTTCAATCCACGCCCCTTATCCGTCAAGGTCACCATCACCCGTCGCTCGTCGTTCTTTGCACGTTGCCGAGCGAGGAGGCCCATTGCTTCGAGCCGCTTAAGAAGCGGCGTTAGCGTACCGGTTTCGAGCGCAAGTTGTTCGCCAAGTTGGCCGACCGTCACGCCATCCCCGTTCCAGAGTGCAATCATCACCAGGAATTGTGGATAGGTAAGCCCAAGGTTTTGAAGAGGGCGACGATAGACGCGATTGAATGCGAATCCCGTCGAATGGATCGCGAAACACAGAAGGTCGTCGAGATCTAGAGATGTGACAGACGAGCGTGAGGTCATAATTACCTGATTATATTGCGCGCAAGCTTATTGCAAGCGTTTGACAGCCTACAATCTATCATATAGGTCGAGCACTATTTTATCGTGCGCGATACAATAAATGGGAGAGCGACATGTCAGTTGATGCAAAATATAAGACGGTTGCCACCGCGAGCGGTGGCGGTCGCGATGGAAGAACGGCACTTGCAGATGGCACCATGTCGCTGCAACTAACCGCTCCGAAGGAATTGGGCGGACCCGGAGGTGATGGAGCCAACCCAGAAAAGCTGTTTGCGCTTGGGTACTCGGCCTGCTTCCTGGGAGCGATGAAGGTCGCTTCAACCCAGACTAAGATCAAGCTGCCCGAAGGATCGACCGTGACGGCGGCGATCGGTATCGGTCCCCGTTCGGAAGGCGGCTTTGGTATCACGGCCGCACTCGACGTCTACTTGCCGGGTCTAGGAGCTGCAGACGCAAAAATACTCGTCGACACGACACATGGCATCTGCCCTTATTCAAATGCCATCAAGGCGAGCGTCGACGTCGAGACCACCACGCGCGCTTGAGCAAAGGGAGCATCGGATCTCGTTTCGTCGAGCACCGGTGAGAGCAACTCGGACGACGCCGACAGATTTGGCGGATTTCACCCTTCATATTCGCGTCCGAAACGGCGTGCCTTGTCGGCCCCAGTTCGTTCAAGTGGAAGTCCGTGACAAGCCGCGACACTTTTAGTCGCTACCGCCATGTTCTGTCTGCGTTGCCGGGCGCTTATAGCTGCTCGGTGTATATGTTCTCCGAATTGGTTGCTCGCCGAAACTTCTGACCCCAGGCACCAATGTTCCTCAAGTCCGCTTTCCCGTTAGCTAACTGTAAAAGCGGAAATCAATCTCGGACCGTATGATGCCTGTGCGCACTGCTCAGCTAAAGAGCCCGTTTCCGCTGCAATGCTGCGGCGATACAGCAAGCAATGCCCTACACGGTTGGCTACTTCATGTGCCCTCTGGCTCACGTTGCACTGGCGGCCAACCGAGTGAGCCCTCGGGTCCAGGCCGGCTGCGTATCCACCAGGCCCAGTCTTCGGGAATCAACGAAAAGGGATCGGGATGAGCCAGTTCACGGGCGGCCCAGACTGGCCAGTGCGGATTGGAAAGAGCAGGACGACCGAGGAACACGATGTCCACGAGTTCCTCCCGCACAATTTTATCCGCGACAACGGGGATACCGAGGTTCCAGCTGACCCCGACCGGCAGACCGACTTCCTGGCGCACGCGGGCAGCACGGTCCACCATGAAGCCGACCTGATCGAAGGGAACGTCCTTCATATCATCGGTGTTCATACCAAGGCTGATGTCGGCAAAATCGAGACCGTGCTGTTTTAGTTGTCCAATCGCCCAGACGGCATCGTCGAACTGGATGCCGTGCTCGTTAAAGTCGTCTGAACCAAGTCGCATGGTCAGTGGCAGATGTGCTGGCCACACGGCGCGCACTGCATCCAGTGCCTCCCGATGGAACCGCAGTCGCTTCTCGCGACTGCCGCCATAGGCGTCCGCACGTTGGTTCCCAAGTGGCGAGAAGAAGCTGGCGCCGAGATAGCCGTGTGCGAAATGCATCTCCAACCACTCGAAGCCGCACTCAGCCGCGCGGCGTGCTGCGGCGGCGAAAGCTTGGTGGATCTCTTTGATTTCAGCGACACTGAGCTCCTGGACGGGCAGCGTATAGCGACGCCCATGCGGAATCGGCGAAGGGCCGCGCACCTGCCAGCCGTCTGGATCGCTGGCGGGCAGCTGAGTCTTGCCATGCCACGGTTTCTTCTCGCTCCCGCGACGGCCCGTATGGCCAAGCTGGATGGCCGGAACGGCGCCCATTTCCTTAATAATGCGAACGACCCTAATCAGGCTCTCCTTTTGCGAATCGTCCCAGATGCCGGCACATCCCGTGCTGGTGCGGCCATCGGCCTGGATCGCAATTTGCTCTGGAAATATGAGCCCAAAGCCGCCAGCGGCCCTCGATCCCAACAACATGATGTGGAAGTCCGACATTCTTCCATCAACCGACCGATACATGGTCATAGGTGACATCGCGATGCGGTTGCGCAGGGTCACGCCTTTGAGCGTGAACGGGGAGAACAGATGGGGCATTGCGAAGGCACCAGTTGACTGTTTCACTGCATTGCACGCTCATAGTGGTCGACAGGATTGTCGGATGCAAAGGTCGCGACCAAATTTCTCTTCGGCGCTCCAACGCAAACGATAAAATGCGCTATGATAAGTTAAGTTAGTCTGGAGCCAAGACTTTGATGATCACCAAACTGGATTTCGAAGCCGCACTGGCGGCTGATGGATACGTCGAGATTGAAACAAAGTCGTTGCCGCCCCGCCCGGCGAACGGCGAGCATGGCCATCATTACGCGGTCAAAGGTTTGGTGCTCGATGGTGTCTTTACTGTCGTCCGGGCCAACGTGGCTGTCGCCTTTCAGCGCGGGGACGTTTTCTTCGTGCTCGCCGACGATCTTCACTGCGAAGAAATTGGCCCTGCGGGGGCCCAGATCTGCGTCGGACGCAAGTATTGACCCACGAATGAAAATGGCACGCAAATACGGAGGCAGCGGGCATCGACCTTCGGCGGTCGCAGCTTACGCGCGGCCGCCGTGTTCGCAGGAATCATCGACCCGTTCCACAATAGTACCGTCGGCCCCGATCAACTCATCAAGCGAACATATCCGGCTGGGTTGCAGCGATGTGGCTGTAGAGTGTTTGGAAATGTAGCCAGCCTATGTAATCGCTGCCGACATGCTCGCGGCTGTACTGAGCCGTTCGTTGTGACAACACCTGTGGTTTAATGCCGGTTGCCTCGACGAGAAGCTGCTGCTGGCATGCACGTTCGAGCGCGATGAACCAGAATGCAGCATCGTCAATGCTGTGCTGACTTGTGGTCAGCAGTCCGTGGTTCTGATGCAGGACGCCCCGGTTCCTGCCGATTTCCTTGGCAACCGTCCAACCACTTTCCTTTTCAACCGCCACCGCTCCGGCTGAGGCCCCAATCACCGCGTGACTGTTATAGAATGCGGCAGCGGCCTGGCTGATCATATCGAGGGGGCGGCCAGTTGCGCACCATGCCGTTCCATAAACCGTGTGTGCATGGCACATGGCCATCACATCAGGGTACTCCTCATGCACGGCAGCATGGAGCACAAAGCCAGCGCGGTTGATGGCGTACTTACCTTCGACGACATCACCCTTGTGGTCCGCCAGAATCAGATTCGACATCCTGACCTGGGAAAAGTGCACGCACATCGGGTTCGTCCAGTACAGTTCTGGACGCTCAGGATCGCGGACTGTAAGGTGCCCTGCGAAGCCGAAGTCAAAACCATGCATCGCGAACGCTCGGCAGGCCGCGACGAGGTGCTGCTTGCGATACGTGCGCTCCTCCGCAACGCTCGCGAATGCAGGCGTCTCAGGAAAGATCAGTCCCGCCTGTTCGGGCTGATACACCGAAATGCGCTTGCGACCGGCCCGATCGGGCGTGAGCACGAGAGCGACGTCTTGAGCGTGATCGTCTTCCAGCATGGAGATCCTCGATAACGGTTTGAATTGGAGACTTGAAACGAAGGATGCTGGGGCCGCTGGATTTTGACAAACGACGACTTTTCACCGATAGATGAATCAAATTCATCGGAGTTGCTCCTTGCAACGAATTCCAAGTTTTCATGCGCTGCGTGCTTTTGAGGCGGCCGCTCGACTGGGTAGTTTTGTTCGGGCCAGCGAGGAGCTTCACCTCACTCCGTCCGCGATCAGTCATCAGGTCCGCGCCGTGGAGCAGCATTTAGCGCGGGCGCTTTTCATGCGCACCAAACGGCAAGTGATTTTGACACCCGACGGTGAGCGCCTGCTTGCGGGTCTTTCACATGCGTTCGGCACCATCCAGGAGGTGTGCGCAGAATTGAGCCCCCGTTCACAAACGCACGACTTGTCCGTTCATTGTGCGCCAAGCTTCGCCGCCAAGTGGCTCGGCCCGCGATTGCCCCGCTTCATGTTGGAACAACCGAGCATCAACATTCGACTGTCCACGAGCGCCGAGCACCCCGACCTGATGCGCCCCGATTTGATGCACAATGAGCAGATCGATGTTGCGATTGCTTACGGGACCGCTCCGAAGTTGCGGGGCATCACTGTGCGATCACTGGGTCCAGAAGAGATTTGCGCGCTCTGCTCGCCTGAATTTGCGGCTGTCAAACATGCGGTCAAGTCAGCGGACTTTGAACGCATCGTGATGTTAGAGTCCTCTTTCAGTCCGGTCCGGTGGGCGGACTGGTTTGAGCTGACGGTGGTCGCGCCGTCGTTACCGGGCTATGGCTTATCGTTTCACCCGAACCAAAAGCGACTCGGCATCGCCGAGATGGCGGACTGCTTCACTGATCTGATGGTGAACGTACTCGGTCACAGGAAATTTGCAGCCCAGGGTGGCGACTGGGGCGCGCATCTGTGTGCGGCTCTTGGCGTGCGCCATCCGGATAGGCTCGCCGGAATCCACGTCAACATGCTGTCACTACGCCCCGATCAACCGCTGCCCAAAAATCCAACTCCTGAGGAGCGGCGTTACGGTGAAGAGATGCAGGTTTGGCTGACGGAGGAGAACGGCTACAGCGCGATCCAGGGCACGCGACCTCAGACACTAGCGTTCGCCCTGACGGATTCGCCGGCTGGTCTTGCCGCATGGATCGCCGAGAAATTTCACGTCTGGACGGACCATGACGGTGACCACGAAACCGCTGTCAATCGTGATCGCTTGCTCGCCAACATCGCGTTGTACTGGTTCACGGGTGCCATCGGCTCGTCGTTCTGGCCCTACTACGACCGGATGCATGGCGGTTGGCCGATACCAGACGGCGCAACCGTCGCGGTGCCTACGGGGTACGCTGCCTTCCCAAGGGAAATCCGACGGCCGCCGCGGTCGATCGCACAACAGACGTACACCGATATCCGGCAATGGACCGTCATGGAAAAGGGCGGTCACTTCGCAGCCCTTGAGCAGCCGGAAGCGCTGGCCGCCGACGTGCGCGCGTTCTTTCGGCCATTGCGGCAGACCTTCTGACTTGGGTCAGTCTCAAGGCGTGGGGATCGAACTTTGACTGCTTCATGCGATGAAAGCCCGGCGGCGCATCGCCGATAGCCGCGCGTTTGGCTGCTTCGAGCTAGGCTGCGCCTCGCAATGGCGGTGGCGTTTGATGGTGAACTGATCATCGAAAATGCTGAGAATGTTCTTCCCATCGCTATCCGGCTCAGCACGGTCGCCAACCGTAATGTCGCCAGCGTAGAGGCCAATGCTTTCCATGCTATAGCCCGCAATGCGGACAGCGAACGTCGCTGCTTGATGCGCAATTAGCAGATCATCGAAATCGAGCGGCTGATCAAGACAGTCAGCGGCCGACGACGGAAACCCGGTCCAGATCAGCCTCGCGAATAAGAGCTTCCAAGGGCAACCAGGCTTCGCAGTGGATGGGTGTTTCCAAGTTACGTAACACCGCATTTGGCCTCCTCGAATCGCACCACACACCGGCTTGTGCCAAATTCGTTCGCAGTCATGGTTCAACGGCCCATGCGCAACTTCCACTTGATGACCAAAGTACCTGTGGCGGTAACAGACTTCTTTCGCGTGCCCCGCAACCCCTCGCAGTGATTTGATCTGCTGCAAGTGGTTTTTCCGGGCCGGTCTGCACGCTGCCGATGGGATGCGAGAGATGCCTGGTTGCTTGGCTCGCCAGCGGGAGCGGCAGCACTTGTGCGTCTAATAGCTGAACACATCATGTTCATCGTGTCGGGAAGGTTGCGTGAAGAAAAATTTGCTCGGTGCTGCATCGGTTACAGCACAACTTCTTTGAAGATAGTCACCACAATTGACTGGCTCGACAAAAGAGGCCGCTATATCTCGCCTTTCGCTGTCGTGAGCCCCTGGTGTTTGAGCACCATTGCGCTGATTGCCTGAATGATTTGAGTTGGCTGAAATGGTTTCTGCAAAAAGTGCGCTCCAGGAAAATTCACCTGTAGCTGCTTGCGCGAGTACCCTGACACTACGATGAACGGCAACCCACGCTTTGCCAATGCGGAGGCGGCAGGACTTGCGCTCACACCAGCCAGATTAGCATCGATGATGGCAAAGTCGCAGGCGCCGCCTTCGATAACGGCAAGTGCTTTGTCAATCTTGTGGACCACGGCAGCGATTGTGAAACCCGCATCAATGAGAATTTCCTCAAGATTAAGGGCGATCATCGGCTCATCGTCGAGTATCAAAATACGCAGTTTTTTTTTGCTGATCATATTGCATCCGCTTCCCATCCCTTTTCGAGGGTGTCGGCAACCGGCGCACTCAAAGTCCAGGAGATCCCTGACTCCCGATACTCGATTTCGGCTGTGCCATCGACGGCCGCCTCTGCCATGCGCCCGATCACCATTTGGCCAAATCCCTTGCGTTTTGGCGGAATGACGTTAGGGCCTCCGGTCTCAGACCATGAAATCAACACCATTGGCTTGATCGCCATCACGATATGCCAGGAAAGTTGAACCTGCCCCACACTGTTCGAAAGGGCGCCATACTTTCCGGCGTTGGTGGCCAACTCATGCAGTGCCATGCCGATACCCTGCGCGGCAGAAGGCGTCAGGCGCGCAGGTCGGCCGTCGAGTTGCACACGCGTGCCGATCAAATCTTGAAAATGGGCAAGCTGAGATCTAACAAGGTCCGCCATGTCAACCCCCTGCCATTCATTTTTAACTAGCAGATCATGGCTGGCCGCAAGTCCACCTATTCGCTCTGATAGCCGCTCGACGAAGGTCGCTGGGTCGTCGTGCTTGGCAGTCTGCTGCGCGACTGCCTGCACCACTGCGAGCAGGTTTTTAGCGCGATGATTGACCTCGGCCATAAGCAGTTGGGTTTTCACCTCGGCACGTTTTCTCTCGGAAATGTCAAGATTTGTAGCGAACGCACGCAACGGTTTTCCATCGAATGCGTATTCGACAGACCAGACTGTTTCAATGCAGCGCTCGATGTCGTCATCTCCAAGAACGAGATAGTCAAACTTGCCAGACGGCTCGCTGCCGCTGAGGAATTTGCCAAGCGCTGTCGCAACGCGCAGACGGTCGTTCATTATGACATGGTCGAGTAGAAATTGCGGTCCACTAGCCCCTTCCAGGGCCTCTTCGCGTTGTACAGCGAAACCCATAACTGCGGCAAAATTTTCTGGCGTCTGCAAATAGCCTCTCTCGAAGTCCGCCGCGACGTAGGTTAACATAGCTGCATTGGCCGCATGACTAAGGCGTGCTTGGCTTTCGCGAAGTTGGGCATTAGCCCTTTTTCTCTCGGTAATATCCCGGGACGCTGCAAAAATTCGAAGCGTTTGTCCTCGATTGTCCAGAATTGGACTTACAAACACATCCCACCATTTGAAGACACCTCCTGTAGTTGTGCCATAAGCTTCAAAACGAGTAGCGATACCACCCCTTGCGGCAGCAACCGCTTTATTGACGGTCTGCGCATTTTCGGCGGACCACAAGGAACTCCAATGCCTTCCACGCCAAAGGTTGAAATCATCGATCCCCATAAGTTTGCAGCCACTAGAGTTCATGTACTCAAGCTTGCCGGAGTTATCGACAATTTTTAAACAATCGGGACTAACCTCAAGCACGCTGAGGTACAATGCTTCACTTTCTTGAAGTCGATCATGAGCCAGGGCTCGCTGGGTGATATCGCGAATGATGGCGAGCAAGCCTTCTGGTTGCCCGATAATTCCCTGAAGCATCGTGACACTCGACTCGACCCGAAGCTCGCGACCGTCGAGCCTTACGTGGAGGCTCTCACCGCGCCATTCGCCGCGCTGGCGTAAAGCATTTGTTGCGGCTTCTTCGTCACCGGGATTGATCCATTTGGACCGATAGACAGTTGTGAGGAGTTTACCAAGCGCACCCGATACTCCAACATCGTATTGCTTTTCGGCAGCAGCATTCATGTAGGTAATGCGATGGTTGTTGTCGGTAGCAATTACGGCATCGCTCACCTGCGCGAGGATATCGCCACGGAAGCGATTTGATGCGGCATCGACACCTTGCAGAGCGTAGATATGTGGCCCTACGGCGCTCTCCACAACAAGCGCATCAACCTCGCCGCTTCGGATTGCTTGGAGGACGTCTTCCACTGCCTCTAGTCGTGCGCGGAGCTCCGCGTTTTCCGCAAGCACACCTTGTTCTGAATATAATCCCACGTGCATAGCGATTTAAAACTCGTTTGCGGCAGCTACGTCGCGGCACCCTGCGAGAGATCTAGGCCGACCAATATACGTTCGGTGTGCGACATATCACCGATGAATCGGCGCAGGGGTAGTGGTAATTTTTTTATTAGTGTCGGTGCAGCGATGATCTGCTCACCCTTGGCCAGTATCGGGTGCTGAGCGATGTCCACGACCTCCAACTCATAACGACCCTCCAGATGCTCCTCGCAAATCTTCCGAATATTTGTGATAGCCCGCGTTGATTGTGGCGTATTGCCTATAATGTAGAGCCGCAAAACATATTGGACACGGGAGTGCGTCGCAGTGGCTTCAGCAGTCCCTACGAATTCACCG
Source organism: Hyphomicrobiaceae bacterium (assembly GCA_031429105.1). Lineage (GTDB taxonomy): Bacteria > Pseudomonadota > Alphaproteobacteria > Rhizobiales > Hyphomicrobiaceae > JAKFWF01. Next base: position 21,771 of record JANOYV010000043.1, read on the forward strand.
ACAGCATTATTGCTATTGTTCATAATCAAATCAGTCCCTCAACGGGCGAACGTCGAGGCCAACGAGCACGCGTTCTTCGTTGGAGAGGTCGCCAATGATTTTCTTGATCGGTTCAGGAAGGCGGCGCACCAGCGTCGGGACGGCTATGATCTGATCGCCAGCGGCTAATTGCGGCGACTTCGTTAAGTCGATGACTTCGATGAAATACTGCCCGGCTAGGTGCGTCTCGCAGATGCGTTTCAGATTCGCGAAAGCCGCGAGCGATTTCGTAGTTTCGCCAGCAACATACAGCCGCAACTCGTAAGTCGCAGTCGACATCGCCGTCACTGGTACCGTTTGATGTGTCATGGTGACTGCAACTCTTTCGCGTGACCATTGCGACTGGTGTCGGCACCCCGCAGCTGCTCCATAGCCTTGGTATTTAGTAGGGTGTTCTTATCGTGCAACGCCTGCTGCGCTATCGCTAAATTGACAGCAGCTGTTTCGGATTCGGCTTCAACTTGGAGCGCTAGGATCTGGGCTTCAATCGCTTTTTGTTTGCCAGCGAGTTGCAGAAGTTTACGCTGGTGATCTTGTCGACCGACCTCAGCGGCAACGCGCTCGTGCGCCTCCTGCGCCACACGCGCTGTACCGGTAAGCACTCGGTCAGCGCCAACGTAGACATCCACCAAATCAATGCCATCGTCACTCAAGATGAACTCACGGACCTGATTCGAGTGCGCCATGCCGCGCGATTTCAATACATAAATCGTGCGATTGCGTTCGCCATTGAACTCAACATTACGCAGCAACAACCACGTATCCATGAGCGAAGACACACCCATTTGGGCGTCCTCCCCCGATGTGTCGTCACCGCTATTAAGGCTCGTGAAAAGCGTGGTGATTTGTTGATGCTTGAGAAAATCAATAAGCCGCATGAGGGTTGCCTTCACCTGCGAATCGTCGCGCTCCAGCGTGAGATTGCTGATCGGATCGACTGCGACTACGGTCGGGGAAAAAGCGTGCACAGCATCGTGCATCATAACAAGGTGCTGCTCCAACCCTTGAAGGGTTGGGCGGGACGCGTGAATTTGCAGCAGTCCACCTTTGACCCAGGGATCGAGGTCTATTCCAATCGAATGCATGTTACGAACAATCTGCGCGCTCGATTCCTCATAGGTGAAAAGCAATGCCCGTTCGCCCCGACGGCAAGCATCGTCGATAAACTTTGCGCCGATACTACTCTTTCCGGTGCCAGATGATCCCGAGACCAATACGCTGCTGCCCCGGAATACACCTTTGCCTCCAAGCATTTCGTCAAGCCGAGAGATGCCAGTGGGAACGCGCTCTGGCGAGGCTTTGTGATCGAGCTGAAGCGACGTGATCGGCAGAACAGAAAAGCCGCGCTCGCTGATAATGAAGGGATATTCGTTTGTACCGTGTGATGTGCCGCGGTACTTCACCACACGAAGCCGCCGGGTGCAAATCTGGTCGGCGATGCGCTGATCAAGAATGATCACGCAATCGGCGACATATTCCTCCAACCCAAACCGCGTAATCGTCGCCTCGCCTTTTTCGCCCGTGATAACTGCCGTCATGCCGCGATCCTTCAGCCAGCGAAAAAGCCGCCGCAATTCCGCACGAAGGATAGCGTGATCAGGTAACCCCGCGAAAAGTGCTTCGATTGTGTCAAGAACCACGCGCTTCGCGCCGATGGAGTCAATCGCGTGGCCGAGCCGGATGAACAGACCCTCAAGATCATATTTTCCGGTCTGTTCGATTTCACTGCGCTCGATATGGACATAGTCGAGCAGTATCAATTTTTGGTCAGCTAGTCCGTCAAGGTCGAAGCCAAGAGAGCGGACGTTCGCGGTGAGCTCCTCCGCGTTCTCCTCAAACATCATAAACACGCCCGGCTCGCCGAACTGGGTCGCTCCGCGCACCAGAAATTCCATCGCTAGCATGGTCTTACCACAGCCTGCAGCGCCGCAGATTAGCGTAGGCCGTCCCGCCGGGAGGCCGCCGCCAGTAATTTCATCGAGCCCTTTAATACCCGTTTGGGCTTTGGAGAGTTGCGTCATCTTGTCATCCATCTAACCAACGAGCGCCTAGTAGCGCGCCAATCACTAAACTCAGAAATCACTTTTCCAATCGAACTGGCTACAGGGGGCGTTACAAATTCGCTCCGCAGAAAAGGCATCGCTCGCGACTACGCCACCGAGCAGAACTCAGAACTAATCAATTGGTTCCCGCTCACCGGTCGAGGGATCACCACGACCGCTAGCAGCAGGAAGGAGGGTGATGACGCCACTTGTGTGCGGTGAAATGTCGAAGAACAATTTGGCCAGTGCGTTATTGCCGACTCGCGCCGACAACTCTGAACGGCTCAGGATTGCATTCCGGCTTTCGCCTTAGCAATCGATTTGCTGAGTTGCCGTCTCAATGATGGACCCGTCATCCCGCATCTGTCATAGCCTTCAGCAGACAGGCAGCGCTCGATGTCGCCGACCGTGCGGCAAAAACCTGCTTCTGCAAGTTGGAAGGCCCGCTCGATACTGGTCACTGTGGGGTTCAAGGTAACTCCTACGTTCGGAATTATTACGAGGGCGGTTCCGGCGATCTAATTCAACTGTTAGCGATCAATCAACGTGATGAATTACCAACCGGTTCCCGAACCGAATTGGTACGTAACCGTACACGCAGGTTCGGCCTCGCCGCCGTGACGGGAGACAAAGTCGATGTGGTCAGTGCCTGCCCCAATGCAAACCTTTCCGGGAACCCCGATCTCGATGTCGCGTTAACGTAAAGCGGTCGACCGACCGCGCAAACCGCAACCCAAGGAGTTTCCAATGTTCAAGAGAGTCGCCATCGCGGCAATTGCGACGATGTTTGCATCGTCGGCATTCGCTGCTGAATGCACGAAGGTCGAGATGGATAAGATGGAAATGCAGGTGAAAGCGATGACTGACAAGCCGAAGCAGGATGAAGCCATGAAGCATATGGATTTGGCCAAGGATACGATGACGAAGAATGACTTGAAGAGCTGTTCCATGCACATGGACGCTGCTGCAAAGTCGATGAATATGAAGATGTGACGCTCGGCTAACCTCGATATATATGTCGCCCGGGGCAACCTGGGCGAGTATCGTCAGGCTTCAGCCTCAACGAAGGCATCATACGGTCCCCGGACGACATCGTCGACCTGGAGATAGTCAGCCTCGCAAGTGGGATCGACGCCCGGATGTGGTTAACGCAAGGCGGTGGTCAGCGGCATGCCACGCTTCGCTGGTCGATCGTCGGGCCCCACCGACTGCGGGCTGTGCGGGATCGAAAATTTGGCGGAGGTCGCGAAAGCCGCGCCGGGCGTCACGAGTTCGCTACCGCAACGGTCGCCGATACCGCGGACGCGGTTGCCGGTCTCGTGGACGGGCAGCGATTGCACAAACATACCCGTCCCTTGCATGGTGCGGCGTTCTGGACGACAATGCACGGCATCACCAGCTTGCGCGAAGACGTCGGTCTGAACATCGCGCTCGATAAGTTGGCCGACGCCTTAACGCGGCAGCCGCACACGGCCCTAACTGGATTGGTCGTCGTGACCAGCAGCGTTTCCGTCGAGATGGTGCACAACGCCGCCCACATCGGCGCGCCGATCCTGGTCGCAGTTTCCGCGCCAACTGCGCTCGCGGTCCGCGTGGCGTAAGCGGCCGGCATAACCCGCGTCACCAGTGCCCGCGGCAACGATTTCGAGGTTTTCACGCACCCGCATCGCATCACTGCGTGCAGGATTCCGTCACCTTCGCTGAATGTTGGATAGAGGCACCACCAACGTGGATCCGATGATGCTGCTCCGCACGTTCGCCGCCATCGTCACGGTTGTGGGTGCGATTCTAGTCGCCCTCAACGGGACAGCGCGCCTCACCGTGCTCGGCTTTGCCGTGATCGTGTTGGCTTCCGTCGCTTGGATGATCGACGGGTGGCTGGAAAACAAGGCGTCCCTGGTCGTGCAGAATGCCATCTTGTTGGTCGTCAACCTCGGCGGTATCTATCGCTGGCTGCCCGCCGCGACCACCGCTTCGTGATCGGTAACCGCGAACTGCGTGACCGCTTGCGTTACTTAACTGGCACACCCCTTTAGCGCCGCTGACGGCATACCTCCCACACGCCTTCCTGCTGCCACAACTTCAGATAGGTTGAAAATCGTTGCAGGGGCACTGTGACGATCACCATGGTGTATTTCGGCCGGGTTGGGTGGGACGCAAGGCCGTCGTTTGCGGATTGGGGGGGCGTTTGAAATACGCAAGATTGGCAACAGTGCTGGCCTGCGTCTGCGCCGTGTCGGCAAGCTTGGCGCATACCGTCACCGCCGAAGGGTTTCTCGGCTTTCGCCTGTTGAAGCTCGATGGCACCCCGGTGCGATGGGCGGCGAGCAACGACGGCGTGACCAGGGTTACCTATGCGATCGTCACCGTCGACAGCCGGTTCCCGAATGCCCGCAACTGCAAGCGCATTGTCGCGCCAGGGGACTTGCTTGCTGCTTCCGGGATTTCCCGGGTCACGTTCGAGGTCGAGGTCCGTGCTGCCTTCGCGATGTGGGCACAAGCCACCAATATAGACTTTGCGGAAACCGACGACGCGGCACATGCCGGCATCCTCATCGGCGCACAGAGCGAGCCAACCGGGCATGCGTTCGCCAACGTGGATTATTCCCCTGTCGAGGGGGCTGTGCGCCGGATCGAGCGATCGCTGATCTGCCTCAACCCGAGCAAGAAATGGAAGGCAGGCTTCGACGGCAGACTGGCAGTCTATGACCTGCGCTATACGATCGCCCACGAGATCGGCCATGCCATCGGACTCGATCACCCGGAGTCGTCACATCAGCTGATGTCCTTTGCCTACTCGGAGCAATTCCGGCAATTGCAGGAGGGCGACCTTGCGGGCGCGATCCGCATCTACGGCGAGCGGGTTCCGCAGCGGCCTGATCAGTCTTCGATAGCGACGTCTTCAACCACGCGGCAGGTGCCGGCACCCTGACGGTCGCACCAGCGAAAAACAGTCGGCGGAAATGTTCCCCGGCTATTCAGTTGCAGGCAATCGTTCACGGCAGCCGACTTCAGGACCTGACCACGAGGACGATTGTCCGGTTCACCGGGCTGACGATCAACACGCTACCGTCGACCACGACGTACCGATAATCACGCAGCTGCCACACTTCGGAAGTAACTTCGTCGGGGAGCTCGACGAGGCTCACGTCGGTCGGCACCTCTGTACCTAACGCCAGACCGATCTCGATATTCGCTCGCGCCGCTTCTGTGCGGATGAGCCGCAGCAAGATCTGCCGCTGCGCGGAATTCAGCTCAAGCCCTGTCACTCGTTCCCGCGGTTCGAACGTGGGCCCTTTCACCAGATCATCGTCGATCTCGTCGACGATCCGTAATCAGACGAGCATTCGTGTAAGCTGAGTAACTCTTTGGACGTGCTAACATTCCTGCTGGCGCCAAGCGACCGAAGTCAATGTGCTGCATCGTCGACCGCTGTCACCCACCCAGTATAACTCATCGGGTTCGATAACTAAGTGCCAAATGTCGGCAACAGCAAACTCAGGACTTAAAACATGACAGGATTTTTCAAACGACCCAGCCGGGATACTCTGTAGGTTCATGCTTTCAAACCTAAAGAGCTGGAGCGATGCGCTTGAACCATAAGGCGTAACCGGCCGACGAGGGGTGGAGACGATCTGACGCGAGAAATTGTTCCGGTTGCAACGAGAACGGATCTTTCTCAGGTGGGAGGTAAAGTTTGACGTAGATAACACCGGACCGCTGCGCGATGTCTTCCAATGCTGCGTGATAGGCAAGCGATCGGCGGTGATAAATCGGGCGGAGAACCCATGGAAAGAACGGCGCACCACCAACGTTGCCAGCCATGACCAGAATCACCCGTTGAGCGCGATCCTTGAGCCGGATGAGGATTGGCAATAGGCTCTCCGCTGCGTTCGTAGCGGAACGAAACCGGATGAGGTCGTTGGCGCCAACCTGGACGAAAGCCAGGTCATAGCGATCGCGTAACGCCTTGCTCAATTGCTGCGAAGGATCGTCGATACGGGCGCCGCTTTGCGCGTAATTTTCAACCGAGGAGCCGGGTAAGCCCTTGGCAATGAGGCCTATCACTGAATCCTCGGGGCGATCTGCGCCGATACCCACCGCCGTACTGTCACCAAGGACCAGAATAGAGTTGGCACCGGCTGCGCGCGTAAACGGCGCAGCCTTCTTGGCGAGTTGCTGTGTTGCGCGATATAGCGGGAAGATGCGGAATGCTTCGAAGGCGATATAAGCCGCGACAGGCGTAACACCCAAAATCAACCAGCGATGCACGACCATTACCTCTTGAGGTTACTACGAGTCTGGTTTTCGAGATGGTGTTGCCACAGACCTTCGACACTTTTTACACAATCAGATGGTCGATCCTCACGGGCAGATCGCGGACCCGCTGGCCGGTGGCGTGATAGACTGCGTTGGCGACGGCTGCATTGGTGCCTACATTGCCCAGTTCACCCAGACCCTTGACGCCGATCGGGTTGACCTGTGTGTCGGTCTCAGGAACGAAGATCACCTCGACCCGCTCGACGTCGGCATTCACCGGCACAAGATAGTCTGCTAAATTATCGTTGATATAGCGGGCGGTCTGCGCATCGATTTCGGTCGCTTCATGCAGCGCCGAACTGATGCCCCAGATCATTCCACCCATCAGCTGGCTGCGCGCTGTGCGCGGGTTGAGAATGCGTCCGGCCGCAAACGCTCCAACGATCCGCGGCACGCGCACTTCTTTGGTCCGGGCGTGAACGCGCACTTCGACAAATTCGGCACCAAACGCGTGCTGTATGCTGTTTTTCAGTTTCGCACCGCCGGTGATTTTGCTGCGACCAGCGTAGAGGCTCTTGATATCGCCTTTGCCGCCTCCATCCGGTGTCCATTCGCCATATTGCTCGAGCACAGTGTTGCCCATCCTCTCGAAGGCGGCGGCAACCTCTTCCTTGCCACCGCGCGAATCGACCAGCTGTGTGCCCTCGACGCGGGCGGCGCGTTGGCCATCTTCAGCCCCGCCGACGCGCTGCGCCATCCGGGCAATTAGCAGGTCGCAAGTATGAGCCACGGCGGAGCAAGTGCTGGCAGTCGTGATCGATCCACCCGCGACTGGCGAAGGCGGAAAGCTCGTGTCGCCGAGGCGCACCGTCACCTTCACTATCGACACACCGAGTTTGTCCGCGGCAGTCTGGGCGATGACAGTGTAGGCGCCAGTGCCGACGTCGTGGGCTGCTGTTTCGACCTCGACGTTGCCGTTGCTCGACCACCGGACGCGTGCGGCCGCCGCAGCCATCTGCGTCGGATAGGTGGCGGTGGCGCAGCCCCAGCCGATCAGCCAGTCGCCATCGCGCATCGAGCCTGGCCGCAGATTGCGCTTCGACCATCCAAATGCGCTCGACGCTTGGTCGAAACAGGCCATGAGGGAGCGGCTGGTATAAGGCAGACCCTTGATCGGCTCACGCATCGTATCGTTGACGCGGCGCAATTCGACTGGATCCATTCCCAGCTTTTCCGCCAGTTCGTCCATCGCGCTTTCGAGCGCGAACATGTAGGGCACTTCCGGCGGCGATCTCATGAACCCCGGCGTGTTGCGATCAGCGTAGACGATGTTGACTTTGGTTGAAACGTTCGGGCAGGCGTAAATCCGCGAAGTGGCCTCAGTGCCGCTGACCGCATAGCTATCCGGCCGAGACGTGACTTCCCAGCCCTCGTGACTCAGCGCGCTCAGCTTCCCGTCCCTGGTGGCGCCGATCCGGATCTTGTGGCGGGTCTCGGCACGATAGGTGGCTATGGTGAAGCCTTGGTCGCGCGTCGCGACCAGTTTGACCGGCCGCTTGATCTTCTTCGCAGCCACCGCGATCAGCGCCGTGCGATGCGTGACCATGCCCTTGGAGCCGAAGGCGCCACCGACATAGGGATTGACCACGTGGACATTGCCGGCATCAACGCCAAGCTGCTCGGCGACACCATTCTTCAAGCCGTAAACGCTCTGGCTAGGTTCGTAAATCGTCAGCTTGTCGCCATCCCAGCTGCACGTCGTAGTAAACAGTTCCATCGGATTGTGATGCTGGATCGGTGTTGAGTAACCCGCCTCGATCACAACATCGGCTGACGCAAAGCCTTTCTCGATGTCACCGACGGCGGGGTCGTCGTGCGTGAGCAGCGAGGCGAGCTTGGCGGACCGGACTTTGGCTCCAAGAGTGTCGAAGGAGGCCGAGGGTGGCTTGACGTCGAACACCACGTCGATCAGGTAAGACGCTTCGCGCGCCGTTTCGTAGGTCTCCGCTAAGACAATCGCAATGATCTGCCCATCATGGGAGATTTCGGCAGATTGCATAGGGCGGATCGTGGAGCCCAGATAACCACCGGATGCGAAGAACTTGCTGTCGGCGACGGTGTCCTTCATGTCGTGATACGTGAGAATCGCTAAAACGCCGGGTATGGCCCGTGCCTTTTCCAGGTCAAACGACACGATGGAGCCAAGTGAAATCGCGCTTGTCAGCAGATAGGCGTAGGCGGGCCGCTGCACGGCGTAGTCGGACGCATATTTCGCCTGACCGGTCACTTTCTCGCGGGCGTCGTAGCGGGGAACCGCCTGGCCCATGTTGGCCCCGGGTGAGGGTGCCTCGATGGTGGCGGCAAACGTCTTGCTCATTTGTATGGTCATGTCGCAATTCCCAACGCCGCGGTTTCGAGCAGGGCGCGAACGACGGTCGCTTTACCCAATGGAATCTTGAAGGCATTGTGCTCGCGGGCAGATGCACCATTGAAGGCAATTTCGGCAGCAGCTTGCGCCGTCGTTTCATCGAGGCGCCTACCCTTCAGCGCTGCTTCCGCGTCGCGTGCGCGCCACGGCGTCGTCGCCACGCCGCCAAGTGCAATGCGCGCCTCCCGCACAATGCCGCCATCCATATCGAGCACGATGGCCGCGGACGCGAGTGCGAATTCATACGACTGGCGGTCACGCACTTTGACGTAGCGTGACCGTCTTGCGTACGGCGTGGCCGGAATGACGAAGGTCGTGATGAAATCGCCCGGTGCCAGCGTGGTTTCGATTTGCGGTGTTGCGCCAGGTGCCCGGTGCAGATCGGCGAAGGGGCGTTTTGAAGTGCCGTTCGGCCCGGCAATCTCAACCGTGGCATCAAGGGCTATCAGGGCGACGCTGAAATCTCCGGGGTATGCGGCAATGCAATCGTTGCTGACACCGAGAACCGCGTGCAGTCGGTTGACGCCGTCCATCGCGCTGCAGCCCGAGCCCGGCACGCGCTTGTTGCACCTGCGGTAGCTGAAATCGCGGAAGTACGGGCATCGTGTGCGTTGCAGGGCGTTGCCGCCGAGGCTTGCCATGTTGCGCAACTGAGCACTCGCCGCCAGGGCAAGCGACTCGGCAATCACCGGAAACTGACTTTTGATGGCGTTATGATCGGCTGCATGTGCCATCCGCACCAAACTGCCGAGGCGTAGCACGCCGTTCTCTAGACTTATCGAACTCACTTCGGGCGTGCGGATTCCATTCACGTCGATGAGGGTCGCGGGCCGCATCACGTCGAGTTTCATTAAATCGATGAGCGTCGTACCGCCAGCGAGAAATTGGAATGGGCGATCCGCCGCGAGGTCCGACCCCGCCACGCGCGCGGCAATGCTCACTGCCTGTTGCTCAGTTGAGGCGCGCTCGATTAGAAATGGACGCATGACATCAGGCCTCCATTGCGGGTTTGGCTTGTTTGATCGCCGCAACGATGTTTGGGTAGGCGGCGCATCGGCAGAGATTGCCGCTCATGTATTCACGAATATCGCCATCACTGCCGGCATGACCTTCCTTGACACAGCCGATCGCAGACATGATCTGGCCCGGTGTGCAGTATCCGCATTGCAAGGCGTCGCGATCCACAAAAGCCTGCTGCATCGGATGGAGCGTTCCATCCGCCTTCATCAGTCCTTCGATCGTTGTGACCTCACGGCTGCCGACGGTTGCCGCCAGCGTGAGGCAGGCGAGCACGCGAACGCCATCAACATGAACGGTGCAGGCGCCACATTGACCCTGGTCGCAGCCCTTCTTGGTACCAGTCAGGCCCACATGTTCGCGCAGTGCATCGAGCAGCGTCGTGCGGATGTCCAGCGGCAGGCGATGAATCTGACCGTTGACCTTCAGTTCAGTGCTGAATAAAGCGCGCCCATCGCGGGCCGGACTCGGTTGGGCCGAAGCACCACTTGCAAAACATCCCCCGACGACTGGTACCACCGCACCCGCCGCTCCCGTCGACATAAAACTGCGGCGGTTCAGAAAATTGAACTGATCCGAGGGTGATGCTGACATTGCGGTCTCCGTACAGTAACCGATCATCAGCTAACGGCGGTTACAGCTGATAGTTCCAACTTTCAATTGCAGGCGGAGCGAGCACCGATAGATATGGCAATGAAACTCCTGCAAAAGTCATGCATCATTGCAATTACATCTCCCGCAAGCCCCGTGAACCTGGAGGCCGATGGGCAACGAACGTCTGGACAAATTTCCTGAATGGCTGAAGTCGCTCTGGCACATGGAGAACGCTCAACGCGTGGCAAGGGCGCACGCACCGCCAAATCCGCTTTACATGCTAGTCGGAACAGCAAAGCCGAATGACATTGATCTGCTTGCCTGGCTCGCCGACGTTCTCGCCCGCATCGCCGAGCGGATGCTGTGGGACTGGATAGCCAGCCGCGCCCAGCAACAGGTCGAGCTGCGTGATTCCCGGGTTCTTCGCATGAAGGGCACGGGGATGCTACGTGTGGCACTAACCCCAGGTCTGTGGGGCCAGGCCGGCAGTTTAAACCACTAACACTTCAAAGCTCGCCTCGACTCATGACGTCCGAAGCGTGCTTATGCTCGCCATTAAGGACTCGAGCAGGCTCGATCTGGCGCGCGAGTTGCCGTTTGCTCACAACGGCCCAATTAATCGCCGGAACTCAGCCTCCGGAACGCCGTACGATGCAGCCGCTGTGCGTTCTAGCCGAGCGCGATCAAGAATCTTGATATTTCCGCGCGTGGCTTTGATCAGTGCGTCGCCTTCCAACAAATGAATGGCATCGGTGACACTTGAGCGCCGAACCCCAAGCATCATAGAAAGAAAATCATGAGTGATTGGAAACTCGTCCATGTCCAAGCGGTCGCGGCACATCAGCACCCATCTCGCTAGTCGCTCTTCGATGATGGAACTGCCGTTCACGAGCGCTGACTGTGCCGTCTGCGTCATGAAGACATGGATGAAGCGCAACATCAGATTTCGAATCGTAGGGGCTACTATCCACAACCTTCAGGAAGTCCGTCGTAGCGAGTTTGAAGCCGGTGCCTGCGATCTGCATGTATTGATGATGAGGCGTCTGATCTGAACCCAGCAGAACGGTACCGGGGCCCATGCCATCGCGCCCATAAACACCAACCTCGATACTTCGTCCATCTGCCTTTTCGGCGACCACCTAAACCATGCCACTTTCGATGAAAAAGACATCAAGGATCCGCGTGTTTGGTTTCGCAAGCACATAGTCGCGATGCAGATCTACTGGCTCGAAATAAGCGGCCAGCAGCGCGAAATCCTCTATCGAAAGGTGGCGTAATAGTCGATTTGAGACAGCGGACTGGTCAAGCATGGCATACACAAGATCAAAAGGCAGAACGCGTTTCAGTCGATGACCGAACCGCTCGGATTGGAGCTTCGATTTGCCAAATACCCGCACATTGTTCAATCGAATTTACGGAGTCATCGACCGTTGGTCGGATACCGCACCAATGGTATATTAAGCTTCTAAAGTGTGCAAATTTCCGAATACGGGCCGCGGGGCCCGGCTCGCGTGATCAGGCTCCTGCGTCGCGTGCGCATCTTACGGCGGGCAGGGAGCCATAGGGCGCTCATCCTACGGTCCCCCCGGAGGTGCGGCGGCTCCCTGCCCGTCAGACGCGTCGCGCCGGTCCACCCAATCTATCAACATCTTAAGAATTTTCATGGCATCCGACCAATAGCTTTGTAATCAGTATGGGAGGACTTCGACATGACGACGACCATCGACGGGCCACTGTCGGAACTTCACGAAGATGCGCTCTACAGGCTGCTGGGTGACGCTTGGTTTTCCCAGCTACAATTTAAAGGCGGTGAGAGCTACTATCTCGGATCCGCCATGGAAATGGGTAAATGGCAATTTGATAATCTGGCACCGATGGTGCGCCGAGACTTGGCCCGTCCCTATTTATATGGCCCGCATGCCTGCGTGGCAGAGACCATCAGGCAGGCAAACACATGGTTGATGCCCGTTGCTGTCGTGACGGAATTGGCTTCGCGGGTCGGTTTCACACGGGCGACTGTCGATAGGCAACCCAACTTCGTTCTTGTACATAACGAAGTTTAACCTGAAGGGTCGGGCAATCAAAAGCTGATGTTCACCTTTTGACTTTTGCGAACATGTCGACCACTCCGCAGTGTCGAAACTCCCCGCCGACCAAGCGTTACAGCATGAACTGTTTGGAACAATGAGGCCGGGCATTTTTTGCCCGGCCAAGATTTCAACTGTAGATATCTCTCAGCTTGTTCTCAACGGCTCCGATCGACAACCTTCAGTATCTTCCGTTCGGGTCCGACGATGACAATTTTATTGTCGGAAGTGAAATACTCATAGCTGCGAAGCTTGCCTACTCGTTCGATCACTACAGCAGGGAAAGGCCTCAGGTCGGCTTGTGCAGCCACCACGGTACCTTCCGAGAGAGCCCCTAGGCCCAAGGTGCTACTATCGCGATATTGAACCTCGCGACGAACGATCGCAATTTCATCGTCAGACAGTATCAGTGCCGCCGATTGTGAGGACGACCCTCCGGCGCCGGAGGCATAGATGATCTCGACGATTTCCAACGTGCTGGGTTCGACGATACAAATTTGATCCTGGATGACGACATAGCTGTACGTGCGATATTGCGGCACAATCGCAATAAATGCCGCCGAGAGAGCCACCAACTTCACACTCGTGGGGAGCCGAGTGCCCACATTGACCGAGATGTTGACGTTGTTGGCCCGGTTGATCTGCGGGTCCTTGAAGATCGTCTGCTGCACGGTTGATTTCTGCTGTTCCGACAGTTGGACGCGCTCACCCTGCTTGGCTGTCTCCGCGGATTTGGCGTTGGAATTCGGCGCCGCCTCAGTAGCTTTTGGACTAGATTCCTTGGTCTGGCTTTCGGTTGATTTCGGAGGCGGAGATTTGCCAGCTGGTGTCGTATCGGCATTGGCCTTTGATTTGTCTTTGCCTTTAGCGGGCACATCCGAAGTGTCCGACCGGTTTGGGTCCTTCTTATTTTTGCCGCTCTCCGAAGATTCACTTTGCGCAGCTTTTCCAGAACTTTTTGGTTGCTGGCTATCGGCCTTATTGGTGGCCTTGCCCTTCGGAGCTGGTGTTTGCTGCTCTGGGTTCGACTGTTGTCCGCTGGGCTGGGTTGGCGCTCCACCGCTTTGAGGCGCACCACTTTGACTGGCACCACCCTCAGTACCTTTCAGAGTTTGGGCATTCACCGAGTAAACGCCATTTGCGAGCACTGCTGCGATTGCAATGGCTGAAACAGAAATTTTCATGCTGATCTCCTACGCGACGGCCGCGAATGCGGCATTGATCAGGAAACGGAAAAGCCTGCGCTAAAGTTCCCAGCTCAAGTGCGAATAACGTTCAGATCCTCCAGCGGGGTTAGGATTTCATCGATCGACGCTGTTCTGACTGCCGACGTACAGAAGCTGCGCATACAATTGCATAAAATCGATTGGTCGTATGACATCGTACCAAGTACCTAAGACGGATCTCGATGTAGTGGCTGCGGCTAAGTAGCGGAAGAGCAGTCAGGCAAGATCGATCGGTTCGAAAGGGAGATAACTGTTGAAGGCGAAGTCGATGCTGCGCTGATGGCCAAGCTGCTTGAGATTGCCGACAAGTTGATGATCGGCACAGTGCTCGTCGCGCGCTTGAACTCGAGGACCAGCTCATTGCGGCCGCCGAGTATGATCGCGTCGAGCTTGAGAGCGAGCAAGTCAGCGACGATCTCGGGAATTCGCTCGAACCTCCCTTCAGCGGACCGGCGCTCGAGGACCAGGTTTTGGCCTTCGATATACCCCAGGTCGCGCAAGCCATGGACGACTTTGTGGGCCTGTTGCGCCGGAGCGGCTTGCGGCAGTGCGGTTAGCGCACTGCAGAGCATGGTGAGGAACTCGCGCCGCTTCATGCAAACATCTCCCGCCGACTTGCGCAGAATATTCGTCATTGTTTTCGCTACAATCTGCGTCAGAACGCATGCTGCGCCGCCGCAAGGGCTGTGATAATAATTTCCGGAATTGGCCGATTTTGTTGCAGAAGTCGGCTGGCTCGTTGGTCTCAGTGGGTGCTGATTTTCAAAAATTTGGAATCGAAGCCTTTCGCCGCCAGCCCTGAATGGGCCGTTGGGGACGCAAGGGCACCGACGCATGATGCAACCAACGCAACGCGCAGGGCTCCCGTGTCAGGCGGATGTACCGTCAGCTTTGCGAGGCGTGGGAGGTTCTGAGCGATGGCGGCAAGCGTGAACTCGAACTGCGCACCCGCCGGTCCTCTCATCCTTAGTTGCCCCATGCGAAGAATGCGCTTTTGGTGCGTAACGCGAATGACCCAGGCTGTGTGAAAACCCCTCCCATGCTATGAATTTCTTGCTGAATCGGCGGGGGCTTTGATGACGGCATTCGTGCAGGTGGCGGCTCGCGTGCAGGTGGCATTGTTGCCGGAATGCCTCGACGATTGGGTCGACGAGAGCAATCCTGTTCGCGCGGTTGATGTGTTCGTCGAGGCGCTCGATCTCCGCGATCTCGGCTTCGCAGGTGTCGATCCGGCGGCGACCGGACGGCC
>JANOYV010000044.1:0-15611 GCA_031429105.1 Hyphomicrobiaceae bacterium
GACGGCGTGCGTCAGCTGCTTGGCCCCGGGCGCAAGGACGAGAGTGGTGATTTTACAAGCGGTGCGAAACTTGAAGAGATTCAGATTACGACAATTTTGAGTTATCTGTCCCAAACTCCCAAGCAGCCTCAGAAGCCCTCCGCGTTGGTAACAGCGTTTGACAAAACCAACGTCGTCATGCCTCCGAAAGACACTGAGAAATATTTGCAAGGCCTTAGTGAACTGCGATTTCTTCGGGAAATATGCGTAGAGGCTGGCTACGACGACGATCGGATCCGCGTAGACCAATCGGTCGTCCGTGGTCTCGAATATTACACCGGCCCCGTGTTTGAGGCCGAGTTGACGTTCGAGGTCAAAGGCGACGACGGAAAGCCGGTGCGCTTCGGCTCGGTCGGCGGCGGCGGACGTTATGACGATCTGGTCGCGCGCTTCACCGGCCAGAAAGTGCCCGCGACCGGATTCTCGATCGGCGTATCGCGCCTGCAGGCGGCCCTCGCGCATCTCAACAAGGCGGAGGCGAAACCGGCGCTCGGCCCCGTCGTCGTGCTCGTGATGGATAAGGCCGAATTGCCGCGCTACCAGAAACTGGCGCAAACGCTGCGCGATGCCGAAATCCGCGCCGAGATGTACCTCGGCACCGCTGGCATGAAGCCGCAGATGAAATACGCCGACAAGCGCGGCGCACCGTGCGTCATCATCCAAGGCAGCCAGGAGCGCGATGCCGGTACGGTCCAAATCAAGGACTTGATTGAAGGCGCAAAACGCTCGGCTGAAATCAAGGATTCGAAAGAGTGGCGCGAGGGCCGTCCTGCGCAAGTCTCGGTGCCGGAAGCCGACATGGTGTCAGCCGTCCGCGACATCCTCGCCCGGCATCAGGGGTGAGGCTGTGATGTGCATTGCTTCGACCGTAGTACAATCTGCTCACCACTCTAAAGGAGCCAAGCTGGCACTGATAGATCTTCCTCTTTCCTCCCCCCTTGAGGGGGAGGAAGACGCGGCACGATTTATTGTGCTTCACAATAAATCGACTTCGCCGCGTCAGGCGGGGGGGGCTTTGCCTCAGCGAGACCAGCGACCGCTTCCCCCCACCCCGGCCCTCCCCCTCAAGGGGGGAGGGAGGGAAGCAGTGGTGGGTAGCGCTTGTTGCGATATGCGTCGGCGCGAGCAGCAGTGCACGGGAACGCGCCCATGACCACGCACCTCGACCGGCACTCCGCGCGGTGGCTTGATGCACAGCGCGCGCGGGCAGCGACCATCCTGCAGGTATTCGACGGCGCAGGCTTCGAGATGGTCGCCCCGCCGATCATTCAGCCGGCGGCCCTCCTCGTCGATCTGGTCGGCGAGGAAATGCGCGAGCAAACCTTCGGCGTCGCTGATCGCTCAGGCGCCGAGCTGTGTTTGCGCACTGATCTCACAGTGCCGATTTGCCGCCTGTACTTGGAGCGCCATCCACAGGCCCGGCAGATCGCCAAGTACGCCAGCAGTGGGCTGGTATTTCGCCAGCCGACCGGTACGGCGGCACACGATCTGGATGCTGGTGAACTGCATCAAGTTGGCCTCGAAGTGTTCAACAGCCGCGATCCGGCGCGGGCCGAAGTCGAAGTGCTCGATCTCGTGTTGAGCGCGCTGCGCCGTAGCGATCTGCGCGCCGTGCGCATTCGCATCGGTGATGTCGCCGTGTTTCATGATCTGATCGACGCCATCGATATGCCAGGCCGCTGGCGTGATCGTTTGAAGCATCATTTCCGGCGACCGAAATCATTCATGAACTACCTGCGCCGCCTCACCTCGCGCCGGCCCGCCGCCATGCCGGACGCGTTGCGCGCTCTGCTTGATCCAGCAGACCCGCTCAAGTCGGAAAAGGCCATCGCTCAGTATTTGGAAGACAAGGGCATTCTGACGCTTGGCAGCCGCTCCATCGGCGAGATCACGCGGCAACTGCTGGAGCAGTTGGCCGACGAGCGCGATCCCCCGCTTGAGCTGTCGGCCGCCACGATCATCGATACCTATCTCAATATCGAAGCGCCCCCCGCCGAAGCGCTGAAACGCATTGCGGAACTGGGCAGCAGGCAACCGGGGCTAGACTTATCGAAATCACTCGCAGCCTTCGAAAAGCGGCTCGCATTGTTCACCGAAGCGCGCATCGATACCGCTGATATGATCTTCACCGCCGATTTCGGGCGCGACTTCGAATACTACACCGGCTTCGTGTTCGAAGTGACGCCGCCCGGCGGTGGCGATACCCGCGCCATCGCTGGCGGCGGTCGCTATGATCGATTGCTGCAAGCTGTCGGTGCACCGGCACGCGTGCCAGCGGCAGGTGCTGCGATCTACACCGACCGGCTGTTGGCCGCAGCCTGGGGTGGCGGGCTATGAGCGAACCACTGATCTTTGCCATCCCCTCCAAGGGTCGCCTGATGGAACAGTGCGCGGCAGCGCTCGCCACGGCTGGAATCGTCGTGCGCAAGACTGGGCCCGAGCGCGGCTATCGTGGCGAGATTGACGGCATTGGCGGTGTAGAAGTTGCTTTCGTGTCGGCATCCGAAATCGTCCGGCACCTGCGCAGCGGCGAAGCGCATCTGGGCATCACCGGTCGTGATCTCGTCGAAGAATACATCGACGATTGGTCGGCTAAAGTCGCCATCGACCACACATTTGACTTTGGACCGGCTGACGTCGTGGTCGCCGTACCGGACTACTGGCTCGATGTGCATGTGATGGCTGATCTCGAAGAAATCGCCGTTGCCTTCCGGCGCAAGCATCGACGCCGCCTGCGGGTGGCAACCAAATACATGAACCTCACACGGCGATTTTTTGCCGCCCACGATGTCGTGAGCTACCGCATCGTCGAAAGCTCGGGCGCGACTGAAGGCGCGCCTGCTGGCGGCAGTGCCGATCTGATCGTTGATATCACGACCACCGGCGAAACCCTGCGCGCCAACGGCCTTCGGATCCTCGATGATGGGGTCATATTGAAGTCGCACGCGTGTCTCGTGCGCGGGTTGGCACCGCAACGCTCCGGGATTGCGACGTTGGCCGAGGCCGAGTTGTTACGCCGCTTAGGTGGTGGCGCAGTTGTTGCGCAACCGTGATAATCTCACTCCAAAACGCTGTTTGACACAGCGCGGCTTGCCTTGGCTTACGCTTCCAGCGCATTGTCCCGAACGAACGAGGGATCGGTAGGAATCAGCACGCGATGTCGGTTGCCAGATCAGCTTTGCTTTCAGTGCTCGGACGGACCGCCGCGCCCGAGCGCGATACGTTGCGTCGTGTGCTGGCTAGGCAGCGGGCGCAGGCGAAAAAGTCGCCCGAGCGGCCGCAACTCGTGCTGGCGAGCGCGTCACCCCGACGGTTGGCCTTGCTAGCGCAGATCGGGATCGCGCCGGACGCGCTGCGCCCCGCCTCAATCGACGAGACGCCGCGCCGGGCTGAGATGCCGCGGGCGCTGGTTTCCAGGCTCGCCCGCGCCAAGGCCGAGGCAGCACGCGATCAGTTGGCCAACGACACTGGACTGGCTGATTCATATGTCTTGGCAGCCGACACGGTGGTCACTGTCGGCCGGCGCATTCTCATGAAGCCCAAATTCGTCGAGGAAGCCGTTGAATCTTTGCAGTTACTGTCCGGTCGCGCGCATCGGGTGCTGACCGGCATCTGCCTGATCACGCCCGATGACCGCCAACGGGTGAAGATCATCGATACGCGCGTGCGCTTCAAACGGCTCTCGAAAGCAGAGATCGAGGCCTATATCGCGTCGCGCGAGTGGCGCGATAAGGCCGGTGGCTATGCGATCCAAGGGCTGGCCGGTAGCTTTGTGCAGAAAATCATCGGCTCCTATACGAATGTGGTTGGCCTGCCGCTCACGGAAGTCGCGGGGCTGCTCACAGGCGAGGGGTTCCCGGTGCATTTCAACTGGGTCAAAGCCGCCGACGTCGATCCGGACTGAGGCGCTCGCGATGGCCGATGCAACCAAACCGCCGACAAAAGCACGCTGCCCGATCTGCAAGGCGTTGAGTGAACAGGAGTTTCGCCCGTTCTGCTCCAAGCGCTGTGCTGACGTCGATCTGTCGCGCTGGCTGTCTGGTACCTATGCAATCGCCAGCACCGATGATGACGACGAGGATGGCCTTGATTCAGGCAGCGCTGCACCTTTGCCAGACCCGAACCGTAAGCCGAATTAACGGGCCACTTGCGCGGCGCAATAGCAAAGCTGGACAGCGCGCACGACTGCACCTATAACGCCACAACTTCAAGAACGAGGCCTGTTTGCGGGCGCTGTCGCGAAGTTTCGCCCGGGTAGCTCAGTTGGTAGAGCATACGACTGAAAATCGTAGTGTCGGTGGTTCAATTCCACCCCCGGGCACCATTCTCACTCAGACTTAAGGTATTGATCGCAGTGCGAATTATCGCGCTGCGTCAGTCTCTGGGGAACAGCTGGGTAGCGGGTTTGCCAGGGTTAGAAAACCTGACCAATCGAAGTATTGTTCAGCCGCAGTTCTGGCCGCTCCACTAGTTCAAAACAACAGGCACGAGCCGAACGACACCCTTTGACCCAAGCCCGTCAGGGAGAGGTGAACTGACACGGAGCGCGCTTGAAAAGGCATCCGAAGGTACCGCGAGGGTATGGCCCATCAGCAGGCAAAAACGCAAAAATGTGCTGTAATAGATCGGTTCTCAAAAATAATTCAATCGAATATAAGATGAAATTAAAAAAATACATCTGTTTTGCCGATCGCCTTAGTCCAAAATGAGAAAACGACAGTCGAGCCTGCTGGGTCGAGAATGCCCCAGGTCGATGGGATTCGATTTTACCTTGCCAAACAATGCTTTCGCACCGGACGAGTGTCGTTATACACTCAAGCTCGCTGCCATAAAATTGCTAGATTATGTAGAATCACTCTACGGCATCCAGCAATTTGCGGCGTATCCTGATTGAATAAGTTGCTCTGACGTTTTTGATAATTGTTGAGAACCGACCAGCTTGCGAGCGTAATGGGCTCGACTGCATTGGAGTTCGTATTTGAATGCGTAAAATTTGCCGTGCAAGGTCTGCGCTTTTTCTGACTGGATTTTTAGCGCAATGCTTCGCTGCCGAGGCAATGAGCCTACGCGAAGCGGTTGCGCGCGTTATTGAGACCAATCCAGCCATCGAGGCGGCGCGAGCCAGTCGCCGTGCCACTGAATATGAGATGAAGCAGGCCCAGGGCCGCGCTCTGCCTCAGCTTAGTCTTGATGCTGACGTTGGCCAGGAACGGATCAATCGACCTGAAGGCTTTGGGGCTGACGTCAACGACACGTGGCGCACGCGCCGACAAGTCGGCTTGGTGGCGAGGCAGTTTCTGTTCGACGGTTTTGATCGCGCCAACGACGTCTATAAGAACGCGAGCCGCGTCGACGCTGCTGCTTTGCGGGTAATGGCGCGCTCCGAAGCTTTGGCGTTGGATGCCATTGAGGCGTATGTCGACGTACTTCGAAATCTGAAAGTTCTTGATATTTCGCGCAACAACGTGCGGCGTCATCGTCAAATCCTCGCCGTCGTCAAGGATTTGGAGCGCGGCGGCAAAGCCGTCCGCAGTGAGGTGGCGCAGGTCGAGGAACGGCTCGCGGGGACCGAAGTTGCTGTCGAACGTGTGCAACAATCGTTACTTGAGGCACGCGCGCGGTTTCGGCGCGTCGTTGGTGTTGAACCCGTAAATCTAATCAACAGCATTGAACCAAAAGGTGTTCCGCTCAGTCGGCAGGAAGCGGTTCAACTGGGCCTTGCCAATAACCCGCTTATTGCGTCGGCAGAGGCTGATTCAGATACCGCCAAGAGTGCACTCGATCAGTCGCGGGCGGGGTATTTTCCGCAGGTCTCGGTGGAAGTTCGTGGTGCAACAGGAAATGACCTTAGCGGTACGCCAGGCCGGAGCGATGAGGCGGTTGGAAAGCTGGTTTTGAGCTGGTCTTTGTTCGACGGTCGCATCATTGCCAATCGCAGCCGGGAGTTCGCTGAAAGGTGGGGGCAAGCCATGGCCGAGCGAGACGACCGCGCCCGTCAGGTCTCCGAAGAGATCGAGCGCGCAATTGCGGCCCGCTCAACGGGGCAGGCGCGACTGGGCATACTTGCGCGTCAGCGGGCGAAGGCCGCGGAGGTCGTGGCTGCATATGCGGAAGAATACAAACTGGCGAAACGTAGCCTGCTTGATCTGCTTGACTCGGAAAGCAGCCGGTTCGGAACTGAAATTCAGCTCGTTAGTCAAGAATACATCCAGTTGTTTACAGCCTACCGGATATTGGGAACCCTGGGGCGAATTCTGCAGACATTAAGTGTTGCGGCACCAGCCGAAGGCGAGGCCAACCGACGTCAGGCTGTAAAGGCATCTGGCCCTTTTTCCATTCATCTGGAGCCATTGCGTTAAACACCACCGGCCGTCTTTAGCTGGAATTTTTTTGGCACGTCGATATCTTGTAAATCGACGTTCAGTCTTGCAGTGAAACAACGCGTTGGAAATGCAGCGCCGCCACTTAGAAATAGACGTTTC
The DNA here is from genome assembly GCA_031429105.1 of Hyphomicrobiaceae bacterium. GTDB lineage: Bacteria > Pseudomonadota > Alphaproteobacteria > Rhizobiales > Hyphomicrobiaceae > JAKFWF01. Next base: position 6,522 of record JANOYV010000044.1, read on the forward strand.
AAGCGCAACATAACTTAGCGATTTTGTTGTTCGACTTTGGCTGCAAAGGAGCAGTTGTTGACCCGCTTGGTGATGCAACAATGATCTTGCCGACAGTAGATTTGTTGACCATGGGCCAAACGAGATTTGCCTAATTTTAGTGGTGAAGCGTATGCCTGTAGTAACCGGCAAGACTCAAATTTCAGGTGCAACGGTACTACGCATGCCGGTCGAGTCCGACAGTCAAACGCCGCCGATCACTGACCCGCTTCTGGCTTGTCTCGCATATATTGCCAGCAGCAAGGGTTTACCGTTCTCACCCACTGGCGTCTTAGGTCGCTTGCCGATCAGCGATGATGGACTATTGAGCCCGCACCTATTTCCTCGTGCCGCCGCCCGGCTTGGCCTCAAGGCGCAGACCGTTCAACGCCAGCCTTCGAAAGTGCCAGGCCTTTTAGTGCCGTTCATCGTGCTGTTCGCGAATGGCGACGCGGGCGTCGTAATCCGCAAAACGAAGGGTCGACTGTCGGGCCGGACGACCTGGCAGGTTGTGTTCCCAGCCCTTTCACAGACACCCCGGTCGATAACCACAGCGATACTCGACGAGCAGGCCTTGGACGTTGTCATCTACGTGGCGACTGATGAGGCGGTTGCAACCGATGAAGGTAATGCAGCTAGCCACGGCAACCGACATTGGTTTTGGGGCGAGGTTAGGCGCTATTGGCCGGCCTGGGTGCAGGTCACCGTCGCAGCCTTCGTGCTCAACGTGCTCGGGCTGACCTTTCCGCTGTTCGTAATGAGTATCTATGATCGCGTTATTCCCAATCTCGCCATTCCGACACTTTGGGCGCTCACGGGCGGCATCTGTATTGCCCTCGTTTTTGAATTGCTGCTGCGGCAGTTGCGATCAAAGGCCTTGGACGCGAGTGGCAAGCGCATCGACATGCGCATCGCATCTCATTTATTCGAACATGCACTTTCGATCTCGATGAAGGACCGTAAGGTCGAGGCGGGCGTGATGGCCAACCAGATTCGCGAGTTCGAAACAGTTCGCGACTTCTTTACGTCGGCGAGTATCATTGCCATCACCGATTTACTTTTCATCGGCATCTTCATCTTTGTCTTGTTCGTTATTGTGGGGCCGATCGCTTACGTGCCGTTGGTCGCTGTTCCGCTTGTGCTCGCGATCACCATGCTTATTCAATTCCCGCTGAATAGAGCGGTTCGCATATCATCGCACGAAGCATCGAGGCGCCACGCGCTGTTGATGGAAAGCTTAGCAGCGGTTGAGACGGTAAAGGCCGTTGGTGCGGAAGGCATACTCCAACGTCGTTGGGAGGATTCAGTCGCAGCCAATGCTCGGGCTGGAATTTCGACACGTTTCTGGTCGTCGTTGGCGCTCTATCTGACCGCATCGGTCCAACAACTTGTTGGCATCGTTGTTTTGGTTTGGGGTGTGTTTCTGGTCTCTGAAGGCAAAATCACGGTTGGAGGTTTGATCGCCGCCAACCTGCTCGCGGGGCGTAGTCTTGCCCCGCTGACGAATATAGCGATGACGCTTGCGCGAGCGCAGCAGTCCTTTGTTGCCATGCGCAGTATCACAGCGCTCCTTAAGTTGGCATCCGACCGGCCAGCCATCCTGCAGAGCGGCGAGCGGGTGGCCCGAGGCGACATTGAGTTTCGCAATGTGCACTTTAAATATCCCGGTTCCGATGTTGAGGTTCTTGCGGGCGTCACGATGTGGATCGCTGCTGGCGAGCGGGTCGGCATACTGGGCCGCGTTGGCTCTGGCAAATCGACGATCGGTAAATTGATTGCGGGCTTATATCCCGCGTCCAACGGCCAAGTCCTGATCGACGGCGCAGAAGTGAACCGCTTTGATGCGGGCGATCTGCGAAGTGAAATAGGGTTTGTGTCGCAGGAGCCGGAGTTGTTCGGTGGGACCATCCGCGACAACATTACATTAGGATATCCGCGCGCGACCGAGACTGAGATTAGCGAAGCCGTGCTCGCCGCCGGGGTCGACAGCTTTACGCGGACGCATCCCCAGGGGCTTGGCCGACGACTGGGGGAACGTGGGACAGGACTATCGGGCGGCCAGCGGCAAGCCGTTGGCCTCGCACGGATGTTGTTGAAGAAGCCGAAAGTCTTATTTCTCGACGAACCATCAAGCGCGATGGACTCCAATACCGAGGCCGCTCTTATCAGTCGGCTTCGTGATTGGGCTTCGCGCGGAACGACGCTGTTGATTTGCTCGCATCGATCAAGTTTTCTCGAACTTGTCGATCGTTTGATTGTGATCGAAGGGGGGAAAGTTATTGCCGATGGGCCGCGCGATGACATTATGCGCCGCCTGGGAGCATCGGAAGCAGCAGCGCGGTCGGCGGTGGCGACATCATGATCAATAGAGAAGAAAACGAGTTTGCCAATAACGCACGGGCCGCCGTCGAGGATCAGGCCTCACGCAGCACGTCGCTGCAAATCGTCGCTATCCTCGGCCTGGTGCTTGCGACACTGTTCTGGGCCTGGTGGGCAACCGTCGCTGAAGTGACAACGGGAAGCGGCCGGGTGATCGCCTCGCGCCAACTGCAGATCGTGCAATCGCTTGAGGGTGGGATCGTTCAGCAGCTTTTTGTCGTGGAGGGGCAAAAGGTCGAGGAAGGCCAACAGCTGGTGCGGATCGACGATACCGGTTTCAAGTCCCGCCTCGGTGAAATGGCAAAGCGCCGGTCTGCACTCAGTGCTGAACTGGCCCGGCTCGAAGCAGAGGCAAATGGAAGACTCGACATCGATTTTGACTTAAAATTGCGTGCAGAAGCGCCAATCGCAGTTACCTCGGAACTCGACGCATTCAAAGCACGGCAAGCCAAATACGAAAGTGAGAAGACAGTTCTGCTCCAGCAGCTGTTGCAGCGTGAACAGGAACTCGTCGAATTGCAGGCCCGGCGTGTCAAAGCCGAAACGACCCTTGTGCCGCTCAATCGCGAGTTGCAATTGAACCGGAGCCTCGTCAGCCGCGGCACCGTTTCCGAGGTTGAAGTGCTGCGATTGGAACGTCAGTCAGCAGATTTGACGGGTGATCTGCGAGTTGTCCAAGCAGCAGTGCCGCGTGCGCAAACCGCCATTTTGGAAGCGACCAGCCGCATGGAAAGTGCGCGCACTGCTTTCATCGCCAGTGCGCGTGAACGTCTCAGCCAAGCACAGGCCGAGATGGCCGTTATCGACGAAGCGATGAAGGGTGCCTTCGACCGGGTGGCGCGCACCACGCTGCGCTCACCGGTCAAAGGCGTCGTCAATAAAATTCCAATGACCACAGTGGGTGCGGTTGTCCAACCGGGCCAAACACTGGCTGAGATCGTGCCTCTGGACGATTCACTACTGATCGAGGCGCGGGTGCGGCCCCAGGATGTCGCGTTCATTCGCCCGGATCAATCGGCAAACGTAAAACTGACGGCCTACGATTACCTGATCTATGGCGTGCTCCTGGGCAAGGTGGAGCGAATTGGCGCCGACACGATCACTGATCCAAAGGGCGAAACTTTCTATCAGGTAATCGTGCGCACTGATCGCAATTGGCTCGGCACCCCCAGCGAAAAGCTCACCGTTTTGCCCGGCATGGTTGCAAGTGTCGATATCCAATCGGGTCAAAAGAGCGTTCTCGATTATCTGTTGAAACCCATCCTCAGGGTCCGCCACGAAGCATTGCGCGAGCGGTGACGCCAGACCCAATGCCGCCGCTAAGCGACTATTTCGTTTCCATGTCGTAGATGCCGTCCCAATCAGTTCCAGGTGGCACTGTGCCGAAGCCTTCGATGCGCTCGGCATAGATGGCGAGTACCCGAACCAGCCCGTAATGCTTGTGACCTGCTACGAGTCGCTCTCTGTGTTGCATCGCGGCATTCCAATCCCGCGCTCGGTAGGCAGTTCTCATTGCGGCGAAGCTCTGATGGAAAGCAATAAATTCGGCATCGGTTGCAACCGTCGAATCGCCAACCAGAACAAAGATCCGCTCGGCGTCTTTCTTGCCTTTGACGCGGACGTTGTCGATCTCGATGCCTGCTAAATGTTTGGCGCCTTCAACCGCGGTGCGCTCCGATATTAAAATCGGCACATCGTAGTGCCGCGTCATGCCCTCGATGCGCGAGGCTAGGTTCACGCAATCGCCCAGGACCGTGTAATCGAACCGCAGATCCGAGCCCATATTGCCGACGATGGCCTTGCCAGTTGCGATGCCGATGCCGACGTCGAGACGTCGAAACGGACGCCCGTCGGCGGCGGCCTCCGCGACGAGTTGAACATTCAGTCGCTCCATCCGGGCGCGCATCTCAAGCGCCGTTTCACAGGCCATTCGCGGGTGGTCGACGACATCCATCGGTGCGTTCCAGAACGCCATGATCGCATCGCCCATATATTTGTCGATCGTACCTTGCCGTTCGACAATGGCATTGGACAGCGGAGTCAATAGCCGGTTCATGAGCTTGGTCAGACCGCCGGGATCATCCTTGAAGCCCTCAGAAATCGATGTGAACCCGCGCACGTCCGAGAATAAAATAGAAAGCTCGCGGCGTTCGCCTCCCAAAACGAGTTTGCCCGGATCGCGCGACAACAATTCGACCAGATCGGGCGACAGATACTGTTTGAATGCCGAGCGAATCTCGTTTCGCCGTAACTCTTCGCGAATGTAGTTGGTGAAGGTTAGGCCAACAAAGATCGCGAAGCTGGAACCAAGGGGATAGACGACATCAAACAATAACTTGTGCGTCTGAAACATGTACCAGGCTGCGCCGACCGTGACCGCAGCGATGACGGCGCCGAGCATGAAAATGGGGACCGCGCCGAACATCGGCCCAAGGGCGATCATCAGCAACCCGACCAGTGCGGCCATGACGATCTCCGCGCCAATCGCGTAGTGTGGTCGCGTCAGCAACGACTTGGTCAGGATGTTGTCGACAAGCTCGGCATGAATATCGACGCCTGGCCGCACGCGATCAAGCGGGGTCGCTCGCAGATCAAACAGGCCGACCGACGACGTTCCGACAAAGACGAGTTTGCCGCGCAGCTGCGCCGCATCCACGGTGCCAGCAATAATGTCTGACGCAGAGATGAATCGCGCCCGGCTATACGGGGCAAAGTGCACCCATAACTGGCTATTGCGATCGGTTGCGACTTCGTTGCCGGCGACGACGATCGATCTCACCCCGGCCACATCGCGCTTGACGATCAAAGACGGCGCATTCGTTGCCGCGCGCAGGAGTTCAATCGAAAGAGCAGGGATCATCTGGGTGCCAGCGACCATCACAGCCGGTACGCGGCGGATGATGCCGTCCCGATCTGGGCGGATCGTGAACAGTCCATGCCCAACGGCTGCTTTCTCGAGTTCGGGCAGATTGCGTAGTAGCCCGGGATACTCGAATAGAAACGGCTTTGGATCACCCCCAACCAACGCGAATGCTGTCTTTGGTAAGCCAATAGTATCGTTGTCGACGAGCTTGCTGAAATGACCGGCTTGGCCGACCACGACACGCGTGCGCTTGAAGGCTGAGATAAGCGCCTGCTCGTTATTCGGCATCGCTGACAACTTCGCTTTAATCTCGGTATCGAGTTGTGCCGACGTTTGGGCAAAGCGCGCGGGCGACAGGCGATCAGGTTCGGAAAAAAGGATATCGAACGCGATCCCTGCCGGTTGTGCTTGAGCGATACGGTTAACCAGGTCTGCGACCAGAATGCGCGACCACGGCCACTGGCCAAGTTCCTTCAGGCTCGTCTCATCGATGTCTACGACGACAATCGCGTTACTCTTCACCGTGCGTGGAATGAGCTGCTGATAGAGATCGAAGATCTTTAATCGCGTTATTTCAAGGGGGGCCGGGTCCCAAAGTCGCAGTGCCGTAAAACCTGCCAGAAGGGCAATTCCAACCAGTCGGCCAAGCCCAAACCAGCGGGCGATCCTGCGGACGATTGGCACTTATTACCCCTGGTCCTGTTTAACTCGTAAGTCGCACAGTTACTGATCGTACGTAAACGTTCTGATTATTATGTGATCGTCACTGCAACATCGGTCGATACTGCGACAGTTGCCAAAATGGCGGCACCCGAAACGTAGTTGTAGACGTTGTAATTTTGACCAACGATTTGGAACGGAGAGGACGGAGGTGCCACTTGGCTCCAGGTGTCGAGCCCCGAGGTGCCCGTCAGCGTAATACCGTTGCCCACCCCGCCGAAGACAGTGGCGTTCTCGGTTGCGCTATAGGTGCCACCTGTCAGCCCGCTACCCGCAGCTGACAAAAATGCTGTGTTCACATCCGTCGACAAATTGATAACGTCGTTGAAGCCGATCGTAACGCTGGTCCCGGCAGGTCCGGTGATGATCAACTCTTCGATGCCAACAATGTTCTTGCCAACAAGATTGAACCCTAGGTTTCCGGCAGAGCCCGCCAACTGCAATGTATCTTGACCAGCGCCTCCGTCGACCAACGTAAATGCAATGTCTCCGGTGATAATCAAATCATTGTCGTTGCCACCATAGAGTTCGTCTGAACCGCCGATCTGGCGGGCATCGATTGTGTCAGCACCATCCATGCCTTCGAGGCGGTTTGCGTTGGTATCCCCCACGATGAAATCCTGGAACTGCGAGCCGCGGACCTGCTCGATGCTGATCAGCGTATCGGAGTTTCCGAAGCCGTCTGCTGAGGCGACGCCGGTACTAAGATTGACGCTGATCGGGCCTGTCGCGGTGCTGTAGTCAGCGAGGTCAATGCCAAGGCCGCCGTCCAGGGAATCCGCGCCAGCGCCGCCGTTCAGCGTGTCGTTCCCATTGCCACCTTCGAGCGTGTCGTTACCACCCAAGCCGAAGACGGTGTCATCGCCGCCCTGCGCGCGGACGCGGTTATTGCCCGCGTCCATCGTGATGCTATCGTTAAACTCCGAACCCCGGATGCGCTCAATATTGACGAGTTCATCCTGGGTGCCAAAGCCATCGTTCGTCACGTCGTTGCCGCTCGTCGTCATTACGACTGTGATGCCGGTCGGCGAATTGCGGTAGTCTGCTTCGTCAGCGTTACCACCGCGTCCATCGATGAAGTCGTTGCCAGCCTCGCCGCGGAAACGCTCAGCGGTTGCTACGCTCGAACCGAACAGGAAATCACCGAAGTTTGAACCACGAATGCTATTGATGCCGGAGATAAACACGTCGCTGCCGACGAGGGCAGCGTCGCCACCCGCTGTAGATTGACCGGTGCCAGCCAATAGATCCACCGTAACGGAGGCTACTGCTGAAATATAACTGACGCGCGTATCGCCGTTGCCGGTGAATGTGTCGTTGCCGCCCATGCCCTCGAAATCAACGGAGGTGCCGGAAATCCCCAAGAACGCCGCCGATGCGCTGAAACTGTCGGCAAATGCCGTACCGCGCACGGACTCGATTCCCGTCAGCGTATCCGTGCCGACTGAAGCGTCGCCGACGACAGACGAGGTGACGCCGAGTGACACGGAAATCCCGCCGGTGATTTCGGCATCGTCGTAGCGCGCACGATTGCCGTCGCCGGGTCCGACGGCCACGACATGCCCGATCAGCGAGTCGTTGCCGCGACCGCCGAAGAAATCGTCGAATCCGCCGGCACCGCCGTTCAGCGTATCGTTGCCGTCGCGGCCTTCAAGCCGGTTGTCGAGTGTATTGCCGGTGATCGTGTCGGCAAACTCGCTGCCACGCACACGCTCGATGTTGATCAGCGAATCCGTGGTCCCGTAGCCATCTAGTGCAATTCCGGTCTGGAGATTGACGTTCACCGCCCCCGGCGCATTGCGATAGTCGGCCCGGTCGTTGAGCCCAAGGCCGCCGTCGATGGTGTCGTTGCCAGCCTCGCCCCGGAAGTCCTCAAACCAGGCGCCATTGGAGCCAATCAGATTATCGGCGAAGGCCGATCCGCGTACTTCAGTCACGCCATTGGCACCGCCGGCAAGATTACCGAGGACGAACGTATCAATGCCGACGTTGGTTGCCGCCGCATCGAGTCCGAGGGCATAGCCGGAGCCCGAACCGGTTGCCAAATTCACCAGCACCGCACCGTTCGCGGTTTCATAGCTAGCCCGCGTCAAGCCACTGCCCGTCAACGTATCATTCCCGTCGCCGCCATCAAATTCGTTGAACTCGTTCGTAAACTTGCCTCGAAATGTAGCATCGGCGGTGAATGTATCGTCGCCGCTGGTGCCGTAGACGCGATCAATGTTGACAAGGGTATCGGTACCTATGCTGGCACCCGTTGCCGTCGATGACGTTGAGTTCAGAAGGCCGCTGAGGTGCACCGTGACCGGGCTCGCCTCGCCGCGATAATCGACGGAGTCGAATTCGGTTCGGCTGTCGTTGATCGTGCCACCGACAAACTGATCGTTGCCGAGGCCGCCAAAATAGGTGTTTCTGCCGGAGCCGCCGGACAGTGTATCGGCGCCAGCCCCGCCATGGAGCATATCGTCACCGCCGCCGCCTGAGATGATGTCATTGCCAGCACCACCTGCGAGCGAATTACCGTTGGCGTTGCCGGTCAGGTTGCTATCAAAGCTATTTCCCTGGATATGTTCGAACCCGCTAATCGTTTCGATATTGCCGAAGCCATCGTTGGCGACGGTGCCGGCCCCAAGGTCGATGAAGAGACCCTGGTTGCCGAAAATATAGTTTAGCAGATCGCCGTCGCCGCCGCCGCCCGACACCGTATCCGTGCCTGCATCGTTGTAGACGGCCTCGAAGTTGGCAGCGCTGAGTATGATCGTGTCGTTGCCAACACTGCCGCCAACCTGTTCAATGCCGGTAAAAGTATCGACGACACCGCCTGGTTTTGTTGCTGTGCCGGCACCTGGCGCTGTGAAAATCACAGTGACGCCGACATTGCCAGCACCGGGCGTTATGCCTGCGTAGAACAGTTGATCGCTGGTGCCACTACCGCCGAAAATCTGGTTGATGCCGCCGAGCGGATCGAACCGCTGGTTCGCATCGCCGCCGTTGAAGACGTCGTTGAAATTAGTGCCTTCGATCATTTCAATGTTGATGAGCGTGTCGTTGCCAAGCCCACCGCCGGTGACGGTCGCTGTGCCAATCGCTGCCCCAGTGCCGCCCGTATA
>JANOYV010000045.1:0-48950 GCA_031429105.1 Hyphomicrobiaceae bacterium
ATCAACGCGCGCACCGCCCTCGTTGATGCTTGTCGTAGGTCCCGGCCTCCGCCGGGATGACGGCACGGGGGATGAGAGATCGAACGTCGAAACGTAGTCCGAGTAGGGCACGTTCAGGGGGGACCTACGGGGACAGTTACAGACTTTTACTAAACTACTCTAATTGCTCAAATTTCGTCAAATCGGCAACTGTCCCCTTCCCACTGCCCTCCACCACCGTCTGCAGGGTCAACGCGCCTCTAAAATCTTGTCGCGGGCAGCACTCACGAGAAAGGCAGACCGCGTTAGACCGCGCCGTTTGGCTTCGGCGTCGATCTGGTCAAGAAGCCCGGCATCGAGGGAAATGTTCGCCCGCACCGGCCTGCCCAGATCGACCAGCAACGGCACAAACACCGTGCCGCCCCGATCTTCCAGGCCTGCGTCCATATCGCTGATCACTTGACCAAGATCGCGTGGTTCAGGCAACGCCTCGCCGTCCGCAATCATGTCGGCCGCGAAGGCGCGCAATGCCATTGTAAGGTCATCAACGGCTTCGGCAGGTGTTGAGCCACCACCATGACATCCCGGAAAATCGGGAAGCCTGGCGCCCCACGCGCCGTCTTTGCCGTCAACGATACCGACATATCGGTGCTTTGCCATGTCACTCTCCTTCAAAGTCGCTCTCCTTCAAATCCAACCAGCCGCCTTGGCAATCGACCGCGCCACGCCGGGCGATACCTCTCGATGCCGAGGAACAACAATCCGGCCACGCTTGATCGGGTGCTTGAAAATGTCGTGATTACCGCCGCCTTTATTGATCCAGCCTTCCCGTTCAAGTCGGGCTACGACCTTGCGGGTGTTGGTCTCGAACTCAGCCATTGGCGCTCCATTTGCGTAAATATATACACATAAATACGTTGCAACGCAACACGACGTGACACAAATGAATGCGCCCACACCCTTGAGTTGAATCTAAGTGGATCTACGAGGACAAGTACCGATTAGGGACAGCACCTTGTAGATCTTAAAAATTCGTCGGATCGGTAACTGTCCCCTCCCCACAGCCGTCATCCCGACGAAGGTCGGGACCCACGGCAACGCTGCGCATGACCGGTTTTGCGATTGAAATGAACGCGTGCAGCGGCCTGCGAACTTCCGCCCGCTCCGCGCCTGTTGACACTTGTCGTGGGTCCCGGCCTTCGCCGGGATGACGGAGCTTATGCAGCGTGGCAAGTAGCCGGGATGCACGGGGGCAGCTGCCGATTTTGGCTTACTTGTTCTGATTATTTAAGCTTCTTGGGGTCGGTGCTTGTCCCCATGAGTTCGCAACGGAGCGTTCAAGGAGCGCTTGATCGCGAAGGGTGAGTTGCATCGGCAAAAACAAATTTCCAAACCTGACCACTTGCAATGTCCGTCGACGACACAATCTCCGGATGCGCGATGGCGCCGCTCAACACTGGTCGTTTTCCCGTCACGTTGCCAGCTTATCGGCTAATGACTGCAATGCTCACATCAACCTTCAAGGCCGGTCACTCCCCATGCGCATCCTTTCGCCGATCCCCGTCACCATCGACTGCCCACCGCAAATGGAGTCAGCCGTCCGCTATGTGCTCGAGGGCGAGTACGAGAGCCACCACGATGGCGTCGGCCTGACCATCCTCGACATCGGCGGCAACGTCGGCTCGTTCGCGCTGTGGGCGGAGCTACGCTGGCCTGGCAGTACCATCAACAGTTATGAGCCCAACCCCGGTACGTTCGCGTTTTTCAAGCGCAACACCGCTGGACACCCGAACATCACCGGACACAACGCGGCGCTGTTCCCCGGCGTCAAAGCGCGCGAGCCGTTCTTCAGCCGCTACGATGGCGACGGCGAAGCTGGCCTTGCCTCTTACGCGACCGATACCTTTCGCGCAGGCGTCGTGAAACCGGCGTTCGAGGTCGATGTGGTCGACCCGGTGACCTTAGCCTCGGCCGATATCGTCAAAATCGATATCGAAGGCGGCGAGGCCGACGTTCTGGCCCATCTTGATTTGAGCAAAACCGCGCTTGTCCTGCTCGAATTTCAGAACCGCAAAAACCGCCACCTGATGCAGGCGACACTCGCTGCCGCCAACTTCGAGATGGTTGTCGACGATGAATGCCCGTGGGACCCGATCCTCGACTATCTCGACTATCGCGCCGACCTGAATGGCGATATCTACGGGCGGATGTTTTATCGCCGCCGGGGCCAAACGCGGCTGCACTACCATCCCGTTTGAGGGTCTAGGATCGAACGATGAGCACGCAGCCGACCAACATGCCGAGCATCGGCACGCGCCTCATCGAGCGCCTACGTTCAGCTGTGCTGCTCGAACCCGGCGAACTGCGCCCGCTGATCATCTCGGCTGTCTACTTCTTCTGCATCCTCGCTGCCTACTACATCGTGCGACCGATCCGTGAAGAGATGGGCGTGAAGGTGGGCCGCGACGGTCTGCAGACGTTGTTCACCGTCGTGTTCTTCGTAATGGTGGCAGCCGTTCCGGCATTCGGTTGGGTGGCAACGAAGTTTCAGCGCGCCGCCGTTGTGCCAATCGTCTACGCCTTTTTTATCCTGAACTTGATGGCCTTTTGGGCAGCATTCTCTGCCGGCATCGGGGAAAAGTGGCTCGCTGGTGCTTTCTTCGTCTGGGTCAGCGTCTTCAACCTGTTCATCATTTCGCTATTCTGGAGTTTGATGTCAGACCTGTGGTCGAGTGGGCAGGCCAAGCGCCTCTACGGCGCGATTGCAGCTGGCGGAACTGCTGGCGCGTTTTGCGGACCACTGTTGACGCAAACGCTCGTCAAGTCGATGGGTGCGACCAACCTGCTACTCGTATCGGTTGCGCTGCTGATCGGCGCGCTGGCCTGCGTCAGCGCACTTCGCGGCGCCGAGCGCCAAGGCGACCAGGCGGGTAAGCCAACGCCGCCGAAACTTGCCGACATCGTTGCCGGCGCCACCAACGTCTGGCGATCACCGTATCTGTTTCAGATCGCCCTCGTCGTGCTTTTGGCAAACCTGATCTCAACCTATTTCTACTTTGAGCAAAACCGGATCGTCGGAGAAACAATTGCCGACCCGGCAGCCCGCGTCCAGCTGTTCGCGCGCATCGATCTTGCCGTCAGCGTCTTGACGATCCTGGCGCAGATTTTCATCACCGGATCGATGATCACACGGCTGGGGCTCGGATGGACGGCAGCCGCATTGCCTTTGACCGTAATCGTCGGCCTGTTGGTCATCGCGATATCGCCAACTTTGATCGTGATCATCAGCGTCGTCGTGATTGAACGTGCGGTGGCGTTTGCCTTCGCTAATCCGGCATTCAAAGTGCTCTATACGGTGGTCGCACCCGACGACAAGTATAAGGCGCAGAACTTCGTCGATACCGTCGTTTATCGGGGTGGAGATGCGGCGAGCGGTTGGTTGTTCAATGGCGTTGCAAAGCAAGCCGGTTGGTCGATGCCGACGGTGGCTTTGTTGACATTGCCGCTGGCCGTCTGGTGGCTGTGGCTATCGCTCAAGCTTGGTCGCGAGCAAACTGAGCTGGCAAGGACACAAGATGCCACCAAAGCAATGGAGCCGCGCGCTGCTGCGGCACACTAAAGTTTGCCGAGGTTCATGCGAATATGATAGCGGCGTTATCGTGATTGATCGCCATTGGAAAGTCTGGGTTGGGCCGATGCAGCACCTTCGACAATTCATAGCAGGCATTGCCATCGCCGCAGGCACGCTTGCGAGCCCGGCCAATGCTGGCCCAACGCTATTATTCGACGCCAACGACGGCGCCGTGCTGTATGCCGAAGACGCCGACGTGCTGTGGCATCCCGCCTCGCTCACCAAGATCATGACCGCCTATCTGACGTTCGAAGCGATCAAGGCCGGCAAAATTACACTCGAAACGAAGATTACAACTAGCGAAGCCGCTAACGCCCAACCGCCGAGCAAAGTTGGCCTGCCGGTCGGTGGCAGCATGACCGTCGATCTGGCCTTGAAGGCCCTGATCATCAAGTCGGCGAACGACGTTGCCGTGATGCTCGCCGAAGCGGTTGGTGGCACCGAGCCTGAATTCATCGGGCGCATGAATGCAACCTCCAAGCGGCTTGGCATGTCGCGCACCGTGTTCGTCAATCCGAACGGTCTACCAGCGCCAGAGCAAGTGACAACCGCACGCGATCTGGCAAAGCTATCCCGCGCCGTGCTGAAGGATTTTCCCGAATACGCAGCCCTCTGGTCGATGGCTGACATGCGCATTGGCCGTCGTCGCCTTGGCACCCACAACGGTCTGCTCAAGACCTACGAAGGTGCCGATGGCCTCAAAACCGGCTTCACCTGTGACAGCGGCTATAATGTCGTCGCCAGCGCCACCCGCGATGGTCGCAAACTGATGGCCATCGTGCTCGGCGAAAGCTCTGGGCGTGATCGCACCATACGCGCGCAAAGCCTACTCGAGCACGGCTTCCAGACGCGGGAGTGGAAGGGCCTGTTTCAAAAGACCGCGAGCCTCGAGTCGATGCCCATGGAGTCCAGTGACAAAGGTGTGACCAGTGTGCGGCAGTCGGTTGTCACTTGGAGTTGCGGGGGCCGGGCACGAGTCCGCACGGTATCTGCAAAAGCCAAAGTCGCGAAAGCCAAGGCCAAATCGGCAGCGGCTGTTGCCGCGACAGTTGCTACGCCAGCGCCGGTCGCTGTCCAGGCGGGGGTCGCCACTATTCCAGTGCGACCGAAGCCGAAGGTTGCAGTACCACCGACAGCGGCCGCTACCCCCCGGCAAAGCCGCAATGAGCGGTTAGACTAACAAATCCAGCGGCTTAAGGTTGCGCACCGGACATCCTTGCGTCTGCGCATCATCGGCATCAGGCGCCATGTAGGGCTGGGCTGGCATAATGCTCATGCTTGGCGGCGGCGTCAGGGGACGCTGGGATGCTATCGGAGCGTGTGGCAGCACTTCCACGGTCTGATTGGAGCCAGTCGGTTGATCCAACGAACCAGCCGACGTCGCCACCGTATCAGAAATTGACCCAGCCAAGTAAATCACAGCGACCATCACTGCCGCCAGCCGCTGTGATATCGGACGATTACGCTGAGGTTGCATGGAGCTGCTCCATTTGCGGTCAATGTGTCTAACGTCCGGGACCTAGCGAGTCAGTTCATCCACCATCTGTACCAAAATGGAGCGGAATTGAATATGCCTCTTGCCAAAGTCAGCTTGGCGTTAAAATTGCTCAGGCAAGGGGCAATCGATTTCCCCACCCGTAAAGATGATCAGGACAAAAGCGATGCCGCCGCATACTGCCCTCAGTTGGCACCCCGATGAGGATGTGACACCAAGTCCCAAGGACGTGGAGACGATGGCGTGCGTGCTCGAAGGTCGCCATGGCCTGCATGCCGCTGAAGTTGCTGACTTTTTTGCAAGCCTGCATGGTCAAAACAATGATGCGGGTCGAACCTGGGCCTGGGCCGGCGTTGCGGAAGTCGTGCGCCACCGCGAACGGCTGCGTTTGGAACGCTGATCGTCTTGGCACGCCGTATGAATGGTCTAGGGTGAACCGTCCTCGACCGTCCGAATATCTCGGGATTTGTTACGAAATGAACGTCCGCACGCCAACTTTTAACAGCCCGCCGGTGGCTCCAAGCACCACGCTGAGTGATGCCGTCGGCACAGTGCGCGGCATCCTTGCCGGCCGGACCGAGCGCACAAGCGTCCAACGCAACGCCGTAATCGCCTTCTCGGTGCGCATGGCGAGCGCTGGCATTCTCTATTTGTCGCAAATCATCATGGCCCGCTGGATGGGCGGTTTCGAATACGGAATTTACGTCTCGGTTTGGACTTGGGTGCTGGTGTTGGGTGGCTTGTCGCATCTCGGTCTCAACATGGCGATGATCCGCTTGCTTCCCGAATACAAGGAGCAGGGTCGCCTTGATCTGCATCGCGGACTGGTGCGTGGCGGACGCCTCATCGCGTTCGGCCTTGGAACACTGGTCGCGCTGATCGCCTTGGCAACAATCTATCTGCTGGGCTCACGCATCGACGGCCCGTACATCCTGCCGTTCTACATCGCGATCGCGTGCATCCCAATGTATGCACTGACTGACGTCCAGGACGGCATCGGTCGTGGCAAAGCCTGGATCTCGATCGCGCTGCTTCCACCTTACGTTTTGCGTCCGCTGCTGCTGCTCGCGGGCATGATCGCGGCGCACGAATTTGGCCTGCCGATGTGCGCTCAAACTGCAGCCAGTGCTGCCATCGTTGCGACCTGGACGACTGCGCTTTTGCAGCTTTTGGTGATCAACCGTCGCCTCAGCACCGATTTGGCGGAGGGACCGCGCGCCTACGATTTTAGCGGCTGGCTCCAAACGTCGCTACCGCTGCTCGTCATTGGCGGCTGCGAAATCGTCATGCAAACAGCCGATGTGCTGATCGTCTCGCGCTACATGACCCCGACCGACGTTGGCATTTACTTTGCCGCCGCAAAGACCATGAGCCTCGTGATGTTCGTGCACTATGCCGTTGGCAGTGCTGCGGCCAATCGGTTCGCGACACTTGATGCACGCGGCGACAAAGCGATGTTACAGCCGCTCGTGACTGATGCCGTCCGGTGGACGTTCTGGCCGTCGCTGGCGGCCGCCGTGACATTGCTTGCACTCGGCTGGCCGCTGCTCTGGTTGTTCGGCCCAGCATTCACCGCTGGTTATCCCGTGATGTTCATCCTGGTCCTTGGCTTCTTGTTCCGGGCCGCGATGGGACCATCGGAATTCATCCTCAACATGATGGGCCAGCAGAAACTGTGCGCGGCAATCTTGGCCGTCACTGCTGCCCTCAACATAAGCCTCAACTTCGCACTGATCCCACACTTCGGATTGATCGGTGCGGCGTGCGCGACGGCAATTGCACTGGTGTTTGCCGCCAGCATGAACAACCTCGTCGCCCGCCAACGTCTGGGATTGCGCCTGTCGATCCTGGCCAATCTCGGTCGGGGCTAATCTCTCCTATGCCAGCGCCTGATCAAGCCAACGCTCGGTCAAGGAAATCGAGCCGATCTTGTCCCCAGAAGAATTCACCTGACGGCAGCATGTAGGTTGGCGCACCGAACACACCGCGTGCCAACGCTTCGGTCGTAAATCCATCGTGCATGGCATCAAGTTCGGCATCACTTGGACCACCCGCAAGCTTTGACAGATCAAGCCCAGCGCGTTTTGCTGCGGCTTCAAGCACGGTTGTATCCGCGAAATTTTGCTCCATCTCCCATTGCGCGCAACTGATCTCGGAAGACAGCCGCACGGCATCGAGACCGGCAAGTTTGGCGCGCAACACCATCCGGGTGGCTGCCCCCTCGTCGGCTGGGAAGAACTTCGGCTCGAGTGTCAGCGGCCGATCCCGAAACGCCTTCCAACGCTTCAATTCCATCATCCGATAGTTGCGTCGCGCAGGTGCACGCTTGGCGAGCGGCAGGCCGCCGGTTTGCTCGAAGATCGGACCAAATTTTGCTGGCTTGATATTGATCGCAGCCCCGCGCGCCTTGGCGATCTCCATGAAGCGGCGACTACCGAGATACGCCCAGGGCGAGTTCAGTGTCAGATAGTAATCGATGGTCGTCATAGGTGATGCCCTTTCGCAAATGTTGCAATGCTGCCGGACGCGAATTGGATCACAATTCGTGGCCGCGGATCATATTGATGATGCTTGAAAAATCGCTGGCACTTTCGCCCGATGCGTTGTGCATCCGGTAGAGCTGAGCAGCAATCGCACCGAGCGGCGTGCTCGCTCCTGATGCCGCCGCTGCTTCCTGCGACAACGCCATGTCCTTCAACATCAACGCCGAAGCAAAGCCCGGCTTGTAACCGTTATTGGCGGGCGACGTCGGCACGGGGCCGGGCACCGGGCAATAGGTCGTCATCGCCCAGCACTGTCCCGAAGAAGTCGACGCCACGTCAAACAACGCCTGTTTATCGAGTCCCAATTTTTCCGCCAGCACGAAGCCTTCGGCCACCGCGATCATCGATATGCCCAGGATCATGTTGTTGCAGATTTTGGCAGCTTGACCGGCGCCGTCCGCGCCGCAATGGACAATTCGCTTGGCCATTGCCTCGATGATTGGCTTTGCCTTGGCAAAGGCATCGTTCGATCCGCCAGCCATAAAAGTGAGGGTCGCCGCTTCCGCGCCACCGACACCGCCTGATACTGGCGCATCAAGCGACAACATTTTGTGCTCGCCAGCCAAGACATGCGCCGTGCGCGCAGACGCAACATCGATGGTTGATGAATCGATGAACAACGTGCCGGGCTTGGCAGCTTTCAGTGCTTCGCCGTAAACGCTCACAACATGTTTGCCAGCAGGAAGCATGGTGACGACGATATCGACGTCGTTCACGGCCTCGGCTGTGGACTTAGCAGCAACGACGCCACGCTTCACCGCTTCGCCAAGGTTCGCCGGCGCCAAGTCAAAGCCTTTGACCGTGTGGCCGTTCTTTACGAGGTTGCCGGCCATGGGAGCGCCCATGTTGCCCAGTCCAATGAACCCGATCATCGCCATGTCGCTGTCTCCCTTAGCGTTTGTTGGGAGCAGTATACCGATCCAGCAGCGGTCTGGCAGGGGGCTGTACGCTATTGCAGCTCTGCAAGAAGGCACTTGAGCGTGCCGTAGTCGAAGCGGCCATCGAGGGCTGCATGAACTGGCCCGAGCTTGCCGCTGTCCAGAGTACTGCAGCGCTCGAAAGCGGACAGGATCTCGTCGATTTCGGGTTCGTCGAGCCCAATCACGGTGCGCGCTTCGATCAACCCGGCTTCGATCGCCTCGGCGAAATGGCCGAAGATCGTTGCAATATCGAGCCGCCGCTCCGCTGCAATCTGTTCGACCTGCTTGCCCGCTAGATGCAAGGCCAGCGTCTGATTGACGGTCGCCGTCAACCGGTTTTCCAGCAGCGGGTGCTTTTTGAACCGGCCGATGCACGCAATCAATCGTTCGCCGAAACGCTTGATCTTGACTTCGCCAAGCCCAGTTATGCCTGCGAGCGCCGATAAACTCAGCGGGCGCTTGGCTGCGAGATCAGCCAGCGTCTTGTCGTGACAAATCACGTAGGGCGGCACTTTGGCTTCAAGCGCCAGTTCAAGCCGCAAGGCTTTGAGCGCACCGAACAGCGCTTCGTCCGCACCGGCAACCAGCGTGCCCTTCGCGGTCTTGAGCTTCCCCTTGCGGGCCACCTCAGTGCGTTGCACGCGCATGCGGAAGGGGATCTCGCCTTTCAACAACAGACGCGCCCGCTCGCCGAGCAAAAGCGAACCGTGCCCCTCATCATCACCGACGAGGAACCCATTGGCCGTCAATTGCCGGAACAAACTACGCCAACCACTCGCATCGAGATCCTTGCCAATACCAAAAACGGAGAGGCGATCATGGCCGTTGCGGCCTATGCGATCATCGGCTTTCCCGGTCAGCACATCGATCACGTAGCCGACACCAAACCGTTCGCCCGTGCGATAGACCGTCGACAACGCTTTTTGCGCATTGACCGTTCCATCAGTCGTTGCCGGTGGATTGAGGCAGTTGTCGCTGTTGCCGCAGGGCTCGGACGACGTTTCACTGAAGTAGGCAAGCAGCGCCTGCCGCCGACACGTCGGTAACTCGCACAGGCCGATCAGCGCATCGAGCTTCTGGCGTTGCACCTGTTTGAACGCTTCCGAACCTTCGGACTGGTTGATCCACTGCCGCAGCTGAATCAGGTCCTGCATACCATAAGCGAGCCACGCGTCGGCTGCCTCTCCGTCGCGGCCGGCACGCCCGGTTTCTTGATAGTAGGCCTCGATCGTCTTGGGCATATTGAGGTGGGCAACGAACCGCACATCGGGCTTATCGATCCCCATGCCGAACGCAATGGTCGCCACCACAATCAATTCATCTTCGACCAGGAACCGCTCCTGCACGCGACGGCGCACGTCGGCGTTGAGGCCGGCATGGTAGGCCAGCGCCTTGCGGCCCTTCTTGTTGAGGAATTCGGCGGTTTCATCGACGCTGCGCCGTGACAGGCAATAGACGATGCCGGCATTACCCTGGTGCTCGCCATCGATGAACTGCCACAGTTTTTCGCGCGCGCTGCCAGTGCCCATCTCGGCAATCGTGTAACGGATGTTGGGCCGGTCAAAACTGGCGACGAACCGTTGCGCGTTCTCAAGTTTAAGTTCGGTGACGATTTCCTCGCGCGTGCGCTCATCGGCGGTTGCCGTCAGCGCAATCCGCGGCACATGGGGGAAGCGATCGGCCAGAATGCGAAGTTGGCGATATTCCAGACGAAAATCATGTCCCCACTGCGACACGCAGTGCGCCTCATCGATGGCAAAAAGCGACGGTTTAGCCTTTTGCAATAAGGTTAGCGTGCGCTCCTGTACGAGCCGTTCGGGCGCGACGTACAAGATATCGAGCTTGCCGCCAACCAGCTGCCACTCGATTTGCTCCTGGGTCGCCCGATCAAGCGATGAATTGAGGAAGGCAGCCCTAACGCCGACGGCCTTCAGCGCATCGACTTGGTCCTGCATCAACGCAATCAATGGCGATACGACGATGCCGGTGCCGGGTCTGACCAATGCCGGGATCTGATAGCACAGCGACTTGCCGCCGCCGGTCGGCATCAGAACGAGCGCATCGCCGCCGTTGATCAGCGTTTCAACGATACGCTCCTGGTGCGAGCGGAAACTTTTGTAGCCAAAGACGGTTTCGAGCAAACGCAAGGCTTCGGTCATCGACGCAGCCGTGTCCGACGGTGATTTCAGCTTTAGAGCTGCACTCATTTTGATCGCAAAGGCTCCAGGAGGTCAACTTGGCCGCAACCTTAGTTTGATTCGGGTCCCGCCATGCTGTGCCTGGACATCGGCTAACAGGCGATATGACCTATCGCTTGCGAACAATTCTGCGCTGTGGCCCGACTACGGCACGTTTCTGCCGGTTTTCCGTGGGCACTTCTTGCGCTATGATCGTATGTTACGACGAGTTGCACAGGCGGTTCGACAAAGGGTAATCCGGGGATATGGCGCGCAGGCGGAAAGACGATAAGGCATCGGTAGTGCTTGGCCGCGTATTGAGCACGCCGCGGGTATTTCTGGCGCGCATGCTGGTGACGCTCATGTTGGTCGGTTTCCTGGCGGCGATCCTGGCCCCCCAACTGATGTCGGCATTCAAGACCAATCCATTCCTCAACGGCGTCATTGTCGCCGTGTTCGCGATTGGCGTTTTCTTCGCCTTCTGGCAGGTGATGCGTCTTTACCCGGAAATCCGTTGGGTAAACGCCTTCCGCATCGCCGATCCAGGCCTTGTCAGCGAACGCCAGCCAATACTTTTGGCGCCAATGTCGACGATGCTGAGGGAACGTACCGGCACACTGTCGTTGTCGACAACGTCGATGCGATCTTTGATGGATTCGATTGGATCGCGGCTCGACGAAGCCCGTGACACCGGCAAGTATGTGGTCGGATTGCTCGTATTCCTCGGCCTGCTTGGCACCTTCTGGGGCCTGTTGGAGACGATGCAGGCGGTCGGCCAAACCATCGCTTCGCTGGACACCAAGGCTGGTGACAGCGCCACCGCGTTTGGCGAGCTGAAGGAGGGCCTTGCCGCCCCATTACGCGGCATGGGAACGGCATTTTCATCTTCGCTGTTGGGCCTATCAGGATCGCTGGTACTCGGCTTCCTCGAACTCCAAGCCACTCAGTCCCACAATCGGTTTTACAACGAACTTGAAGAATGGCTGTCAGGCATCACCGAACTAACGCCTGGCGCATCCGGTGGCAGCGACCAGCAACTTGGCCGGCAGATCTATTCGGCGATCTTCGAGCTGCAGCGTTCGGTTGCCGACCTTAGCGAACGCCTGGGCGCAATTGGTCCGCAAGGCCTCAATGGTGGCGCTGACCCGGCGGTCAAGGAATTAGCCTCCGGCGTCAACCAACTCGTCGGTCAGATGCGCAACGAACAGACCATCGTGCGCCAATGGGTCGATGAGCAGGCAGCCCAACAGGCAGAGGTCGCCAGCATGTTGAAGGGGCTTGCTGCAAGCGTGCCTGCCGCCAACCAGAAGCGGAGCTAAAACTCATGGCACGTGGTCGTCGGGGAAATTCAGCCGAGCACGGCGAGTTCTGGCCAGGCTATGTCGACGTGTTGTCCACGCTCTTGCTGGTCGTCACGTTTCTGTTGTCGATTTTCATGATTTCGCAGTTCTACGTCGCGCAGGAAAGCAGCGGCAAGGACAGTGCTCTACGCCGCCTCACCCGACAGATCGCCGAGCTGACCAACCTGATGTCACTGGAAAAGGGCAAGGCGAAATCGGCCGAAGACGAATTTGCCAGCTTGCAGGCGTCACTCGCCTCGTTGCGCGAGGACAATGCGCGACTGGCAGCGATTGCGGCGGGCACCGACGAAAAAATAAAGGGCGGGGTCGCGCAAATCGCGAGCCTCAGCAGCCAACTCGACGAAAAGACCAAAATTTCGACCGAGGCGCAATCGAAGGTCGATCTGCTGAACCAACAACTATTGGCCCTCCGTCGCCAGCTTGCAGCCTTGAACGAAGCGTTGGAGACATCTGAAAAAAAGGATCGCGACAGTCAGGATCGGATCAAGGACATGGGCGTGCGGCTGAACGCGGCGCTGGCCCGGCAGGTGCAGGAGTTGCAGCGCTATCGCTCTGATTTCTTTGGCCGCCTGCGCGATCTCCTCAAAGATCGAAAGGATATCCGCGTCGTTGGCGACCGGTTCGTATTCCAATCCGAGGTGCTGTTTCCGTCAGGGCAAGCCAACATGACGCCGGAGGGCTTGGCTGCCATCGACCAATTGGCCCAGGCCATTGTCGAGCTCGAACGCTCAATACCCAAGGAGATCGATTGGTCGATGCAGGTTGACGGGCATACCGACCAGCGACCGATTGCATCATCGCAGTTCCCCTCGAACTGGGAGCTTTCGACGGCACGCGCCATTTCAGTGGTGCGCTATCTGGTCAGCCGAGGCGTCCCAGCCAAGCGGCTGGTGGCGGCTGGCTACGGCGAATTCCAACCGTTGGAAGAGGGCACCAGCGACGACATCTTGCGCCGCAATCGCCGGATCGAGTTGAAACTGACGAACCGCTGATCCGGACATCGGGTTCAGAATTTGGTGCTGCACAACACAACCTTGACGGCTGCTTCTACGCATAATCCCTCTAACGTTCGATCAAACCTTGAGTCGTCAGATGAAAACGTCCACCGCCGCCCAAGTGTTCGACCACCCTGCTGAACGCGCACACGCGGCGGTGCGCATTTTCACTGCATCGTCGCTTTTGGTCGCTACCGCGATCATCATGACATTGTCGGCAGCACCTACTCGCGCGCAAACACCGGCGGGCGACGTCGCGGCCATCAAGGGGGAGGCTCTTGCGGTGATTGCTGAAAAGCGCCGTACCCTTGCCCAGGGTGCGGCGGTATTCGTCGATGAAGTGATCACGACCGGTGCCACGAGTCGGCTGACCTTGAACTTGGGTCGCAACACCACAATCAAACTTGGCGAAGGTGTCCGGATGCGGATCGATCGTCACATGGTCAATGCCGGTGGGGCATTTGATCTCCAAAATGGCGCCGTCCTGTTCGACCGTGGTGCTGGTGCTCCTAAGGGCGACACCGCGTTGCGCAGCCCCTACGGACTACTGGCGGTTCGGGGAACCAAGTTCTTTGCTGGTCCAAGCAATGGCGTATTCGGTGTGTTCGTCGTACGTGGCCGCGTTGATGTAACGGGCGCTGGCAAAACCGTTCGCCTGACCGCAGGCCTTGGCACCAACATTGCCAAGCCGGGCGATGCGCCGACCAAAGCCGCGGCGTGGAAAGCCCCTCGCGTCAAAGCGGCTCTCCAGAGCGTCGAGTAAGGCGATCAGCCAACCGAGCCATCGCCTGATCGAGCGGGTAGCGCTGACTAAGATGAGCGAATGCTGCTGCGGCAGCGTGCTGATCATGCTCGCTCAATCGTGCAGCGTCACCGAACGCTGCACGATCACCCGACGTCATCGCAGGCGGCCAGGGCTCAAACACCGACAACGGCTTGCTGCGACCACGAACATCAATTCGGCCGAGCGGACGGATCAAATCAGGATCGAGCGCTTGCGCCGCCACCGGCCCAATGCAGATGCGTGAGCCGATGTCTTTGTTCGCAGACTCAAGGCGTGACGCTGTGTTCATCACGTCACCATGCGCAGTGTAATCGAGCCGCCGCCCGCCACCGACATCGCCGAGGATAACGTCGCCGCTTTCAATGCCGATCCGCGTTGACCCAAACTGCAAACGCTGCGCCTCGCCCTCGTGGCGAAACCGTTCAGCGAAGATCTGAATCGCAATCGCACACGCCACAGCCTTCGACTGATGGTCTTGTAGATCGAGTGGCGCGTTGAAGATGGCATGCACGCCATCGCCCACGATCTTCTCGACCATGCCACCGTGTTCGACGATCACGCGCACGAGCCCATCAAAATAGCGGTCCAGTAATTCCACGAGGGCCACCGGTCCGGCCCGCTCGGTCATTGACGTGAAGCCCTCGATATCGGTGAACATCGCAGTCACGTAGCGCGCCTCGCCGGCAAGTTTGAGCAGTTCCGGGCGATCAAGCAGGCGACGAACCACCGCTGCTGGGAGTTGTTGTTCAAACCGTCGCCGGATGGCTGCTTCACGGACCCTGACGCGAGCGGCCGAAATAAAGGCCGCGATAGCAAAGGCAGCGCCCACTCCTAGCGGTACAATGAGGGGGTCAACAAGCAACTGGCCTGCGTCAAGCGCCAGAACCGCGAAGGCCAACCAGGCAAAACCAAGGCCTGCCACAACCGTGAATGCAAACAGTGGTGGGTGGCGCATTGCAATCGCTGCTGCCACAAGGCTCGCGAAGCCCAGTGCGGCCACCTCGAACCACGGTAGCCAGGACGGGCGATGCGGATGATCGCCTGCCAGCATTTGCACGATGGCATCGGCTTGGATCTGCACCGTTGGAACGAGGCTGCCGGATACCGACGGTCTAAGGCCACCGATCTCTGGTGCCGACGTGCCGATCAAAACGATGGCATCTTTCATGCGGCGCCCGGTATCGGGCGACTGCATCAGTTCGACCGCTGATATCGTGCGCACGCGATGTGTCTCGTCGGGCGTCGGGCGCAAGCGCAGCATCGCATCGGATGTCAGCGTAAAATTCAGGTCACCAACACCGAGGCGCTTGTGGGCGCCATCAATCACATAGGCTCCCGCCTCCCGCGCGAGGCGCGTGATCTCAAGCGCAAAACCCGGGCGCAAAACGCCAGCCGTCATCACCAACAAGGGAACATTGCGAATCCGGCCATCGCCGTCGCCGGGCAACGGCAGCATACCAAAGCCAGCGGTCGCGTCCGCAATCATGGCGACGGGACCGATCGCACCCGAGGCCTGCCACAGGCCACTGAAGTCCGGCTCGCCGCCGATCAGTGCGGGGGCTGCCGGGGGTCCGCGACCGACACCTTCCGCATCAAGCGCCAGCCCAAGTACCGTTGGAATGCGTCGCAACGCTGCCGCCAAAGCGACATTCCCGTCTTCTAATGTTTCAGCAAGGGCGATGAGGTCCGGGCGGCGCGCAACATCGGCAAGTTTGCGCGCAAGTGCTGCTGGCGAGCGCTCGTCCGGCCCTTCAATCAAGATCTCAAGGCCGATCACGCGCGGTTTTGCATCGGCAACGCGCGCAACCAGGGCCGCTAAGCGCTCCCGGCTCCACGGCCACGCGCCCAGTTCAGCGAGCGACGATCGATCAATATCAACAATAACAATTGGCGGCACTGGCTGCGGCAGGGCGCGCAGATTTAAGCCAACATCAAACGCGCTCTCCCGCAGCGTTTCGTAGGCTTGTGACGACATCATCAGGAACAGGCCAACGGCCAGCGCCACTAGTGCCAGCGGTAGTCCCAGGCTCTTTCTGCTCCAAACCACGGCGACCCTAGGGTTTCACTTGTTTTATAACCAAATAATCAGACGTCAGCGGCGCGAATGCCAACTGTGATATACCGTACTGCATGCTGAGGGAACGCGAACCGTTGGAATAGAGTTAGCCCATGTCGACTGCCAATGAACAGGCCCGCACGGCACTTCAAGGTGCAAGCTTTCTGAGCGGCTTGCCGACAAACCTGATCGACCAGCTCGCGCTGCGTGCGCGCGTGACCCGCTACGCCCGTGGCGAGACCATTTACCGGCGCGGCGATGCCGGCGACACGATGATGGTGATCATGTCGGGCCGCGTTAAGATTACCAACGTCACGGCCGAAGCCAAGGAAGTGATCCTCAACTTTCTCGGGCGCGGCGACGTCAATGGCGAGATCGCGGTGCTCGATGGCCGCGAACGGACCGCCAACGCCATTGCCCTCGAAGACACCGAGGCGCTGGTGCTCTATCGCCGCGACCTGCTGCCGGTGCTGATGGCAGACCCACAATCGATGCTCGAGGTGATCACAATTCTTTGCGATAAAATTCGCACGACCTCGGCGTTGGTTGAGGACAATTCGTTGCAAATGCAGGGTCGCACTGCTTCAGGGTTGCACCGGCTGGCCGACCAGCACGGCCGTAAGACGCCCGGCGGCGTGATGATCGACCTCAAGCTCTCCCAACGCGATCTCGGCAGCTATCTGGGTCTCTCGCGCGAGAACGTCAGCCGACAACTCAAGGACCTGCGCGAAGCAGGCTTGATCAAGATCGAGGATCAGACGCTGATTATCCCCGACCTCGACGCGCTACGTGAGCGCGCCGAGAGCGGCATTGCGTAACGCCTCGCGACTACTGCCCGGCTGCCGCAGCAGCAAATCCTTCGAGTGCACCGGCCATAGCCTTAAAGCCGTCGTCGCGATCCTTGATCGCGTAGCGCGACTTGAGGGTATCGGCAGCCGTATAGCCGATCATCACTTTACCTGAGGCCGCCTGCCATACGACGATCTTCAACGGCAGGTCTATTGCGATCTCGGGGTTCGACAGCATCAGCGGCGTGCCGAGCTTCGGATTGCCGAACATCACGACTTCGGTTGGTGGCATATCGAGACCAGCGGCCTTGGCACCGGCAGCATGATCGACGCGGGCGGCGACCTTCAAGCCCTTGCCCTCGATTGCTTTCACAAGCCGATCGACAGCTTCCGCCACCGTACCCGATTTTGCTTCGGTCACCTTCAAGGTCTGAGCTGATGCCGCTCCCGAAAACATAACGGTTACAGCAATCATTAGCGCATAACGCATAGGGCCTCTCCTCCTCGTTTTGAGGGGAGGTTAGCTGGCGCAAATCAATCTGTGTACATCAATCAGTCCACGATCACAGCAACGTGTTGCGCTGTTGCCCTGCTCTAGCGTGCCGTCCAGCCGCCATCGGCATACAAGGTTGATCCGGTGCAGAATGAGGCATCGTCACTGGCGAGGTAGAGCACGGCCTTTGCGATCTCTTCCGGCTGGCCAAGCCGCATCATCGGCTGGCGCACTTCGAGCGCATGACGGGCTGCCTTGGGATCGGGGGCTGCCGCCAGGATCTTATCGAAGTAGGGGCTTTCGATGGTGCCCGGCGCCACGCAATTGATGCGCACGTTCTGGTGCACATGGTCGAGCGCCATGGCCCGCGTCATCGCCGCGACCGCACCCTTGCTGGTGACGTAGGCCGCTCGATCCTTAATGCCAGCGGTCGCGGTCGTGGATGCCGTGTTGACGATCGCCCCGCCACCCTGCTTCACCATGTGCGGGATTGCATATTTGCAGCCAAGATACACGCCGCGCACGTTGACCGACATCAACGCATCCCAATCGTCTTCTGCGGTTTCAACAACGCTGCCGGTGATGCCATAGCCCGCGTTGTTGAAAAGGATATCAAGCCGTCCATGCTTCGTCACCGCTACAGCGATCATCGCCTGAACATCCGCTGACTTCGACACATCGGCTCTAAAGCCCGTGGCCTTGCTCCCGATCTCGGATGCGACAGCGTTCGCCGTTTCGGCATTTTTATCGACGACGATAACGGTCGCGCCTTCAGCGGCAAACAGCTTTGCGGTTGCCCGCCCAATGCCCGATCCGCCGCCCGTGACAATCGCAATCTTTTGGTTCAGTCGCATCGTGTAGCTCCTATTATCGCAACAATCCGGGGCCGGGAGGAGTGAGTTCACAATCATCGACAATAAGAACGACAGCTACGCTGACACGCTCTTTGCAAACGCGATCAGGGCTGAGACAAACTCGGGCGTGCGGGTGATCGGGTACATGTGGCCGCCAGTCGGCAGCATTTGAAGTTTAGCGTGCGGGATCAGGCCGGCCAATTCACGGTTTAGGAAAGCGGGCACGATCAGGTCGTCCTCGGCCCCTTGCACTAGGGTCGGCACGGTGATGCGATGCACATCCGCCGAACGATCAAAGGTCATAATCGCCGCGATCCGCTCGGCCACAATCGCTTGCTGAGCTGGTGTCATTGGTGCCGCCGCCACCATCGCTTCGAAACTCGCCCAATTGGCGTTGAGCCAATCCGCCGTGTAGGCGAGGAAGCCAACCATGGCGCTATATTCACGCGGTGCGACTTTCAAGATCGCCGCGCGCGAGCCAAACAGCTCGGCCATATACCGGTTGGGACGGGCCCACGTCCCGCTGAGAACGAGGCCTGCGATCCGGCTTTCGTCGTGCAGCGCCATTGCTTGCAGGATGACGCCGCCGGTCGAATGTCCGAGCAACGTCGCACGTTTCGACCCCACCGCATCGAGCACGGCAAAACTATCAAGACCCAATTGCTCGATCGTCGTTGGCGCAGTGCCGCGCGTGGCAGCGCCTATGCCGCGCTGATCAAAACGGATCAGCCGGAACGACTTCGCCAGCGGTGCCACGACCGGGTCCCAATAGGACGCCGTGCCGCCAAGCCCGGTCACCAGCATCAAGTCCGGCCCTTGACCATCGACATGCACGGCGAGTTCCGCGCCATCCGGCAATTTCACGCGAGACATAGCCATCGCATCCTCACTTCTTGTTGTCGAACGACGTGTCGGTCCAGCCGAACACGGTGCGGGCCTCGATCTCGGCGATGTTGGCTGGCCGCGGGAAAGGCTCCGGTGCGGGTTGGCCGGGAATTCGCTCGCGGCCGATCTCGGAGAAGAACTGATCGAGGCCACCCGGCATCATCAGCACGACGAACGTCATTGCCTCATCGTTGGGATTGAGAAAGTGGTGCCGCCGGTTGCGCCCGATGTAGACCGTAGTGCCAACTTCCATCGGATGCTCGACGCCATCAACCCGAGCGATGCCCCGCCCCTCGACGACGTGGATCACCTCCTCGTTATCCTTGTGCGTGTGTTCGCGAATGAAGCATTGGGCCGCGACCGTCTGCATGCCGAGCGAGAAGTTGGTTTCCCCGCCGGTTGTCTGCTGGTTGAGGATGTTGCGAATGAAGCCATTGGCAGGCACCGGCTGCCAGTAACTGGGTGCCTCATCGCGCCCGATGACGAGGGCTTTGCCCGGTCTCGCTGAATTGTCGTCCATGCCATGCCCCATGCTGCGATGCTGAAGGTCAGGGCCTCAAGGTCGAGCGAACGAGGCACGCATGTCAACTGTCAGGCGTGCATGGCGGCATGTGCCGGGGCGATGGGGCGCCTCAAAACATATTGAGCGCCAACCTGGCTTCGTCGCTCATACGGCTTTTGTCCCAGGGCGGATCGAACACGATGGTGGCCTTGGAGCCCATGACGCCGGGCACCGAATTGATCGCATTTTCCACCCAGATCGGCATTTCACCGGCAACCGGACAACCGGGCGCCGTCAACGTCATATCGACGAGGACGTTGCGGTCATCCTCGATGTCGATCTTGTAGATCAAGCCCAGCTCGTAGATGTCGCACGGGATCTCTGGATCGTAGACGGTCTTCAAGGCCGCCACGATATCGGCGGTCATCTGCTCAAGCTGCTCGGATGACAAAGCGGAGCCATCGACTGGCGTGCCGCCCTCAGCAACACTGGGTGGCGTCGGCGCGGACGGAATTTCGGGCGTGATACCTGCGTGCGGCGGCTGGCTCACACTCAATGTATCGCGAACGGGGGCTAGTTTTTGATCCATCATCGCAGCCTACACCAGATCCGATCTCAAGCAAAAAACTCATGCGCCTTGATCAGCGCGTCGGCGAATACATCGACTTCCGCCTTCGTGTTGTACACCCCGAACGAGGCGCGACACATGGCCGGCACGCCGAAGCGCTCCATCAACGGCTGGGCGCAGTGGTGGCCGGCGCGAATGGCGACGCCCGAGCGGTCGATGATGGTCGAGACATCATGCGGGTGCAGGCCATCGATGTTGAACGACAAAATTGCGCCTTTGCCCTTCGATGTGCCGTGCACCTTCAGCCAATTGAACTCGCCAAGTCGCTGGTGGGCATAGTCGATCAACGACGCCTCGTGGGCGGCGATCTCGGATCGGCCGATCTGCATCATGTAGTTTAAGGCCGCCGAGAGACCGATCGCCTCGACAATGGGCGGCGTTCCCGCCTCGAAACGATTGGGCGAAGGCGCGTAGGTGCAGCCGTCGACCGTCACGCTCTCGATCATCGAGCCGCCGCCGAGAAATGGCGGCATGGCATCGAGGAGCGCGCGACGCCCATAAAGCACGCCGATGCCCGACGGGCCGTAAACCTTATGTCCGGTGAAGCAGTAGAAATCGCAGTCGATGGCTTGCACGTCGACCGGCAGATGCACGGTCGCCTGGCTACCATCGAGGAACGTCGTGATGCCGCGCGCCTTGGCGATCCGGCATACTTCCTCGACCGGCACCAGCGTGCCGGTGACGTTCGACATATGCGTGAGTGCAATCATCTTGGTGCGCGGGCTGAGCAGCCGCTCGAACTCATCGAGCGGGAATTCGCCCGTATCCGAAATCGGCGCCCACTTGATTACAGCGCCCATGCGCTCGCGCAGGAAGTTCCACGGTACGATGTTGGAGTGATGCTCGAGGATCGACAGGACAATCTCGTCGCCGGGCTTGATGTTGGCCATGCCCCAGCTGTGGGCAACGATGTTGACGGCCTCGGTCGCGTTCTTGGCGAAGATGACTTCTTCTGTCGCACGCGCATTGAGGAAACGCCGCGTCGTCTCACGCGCATCTTCGTATTTCTGCGTCGTCGCATTCGACAAATGGTGAATGCCGCGGTGCACATTGGCGTATTCAAAGCGATAGCTGTGATCCATCGCCTCGATTACGGCTTTCGGCTTTTGCGCCGACGACGCGTTGTCGAGATAAACCAGCGGTCGATTATGGATCTCGCGGAACAGGATCGGGAAGTCGGCGCGGATCGCGTCGACGTCGAACGGCCGAGGACTGTGGGCTGATCGCTGCATCTGTGCTGATGTCACTGCCATGGGATGAATGCCTTCATCGAATCATACGTCGAACGCGCTCAGGCGGATTTAGCTGCGAGCCAGCCCAGCGCCACGTCGCTCATGGCGCGGCGAATGCTCGGGTTGTCGATCTTCTCGATGGCGTCGCCAACGAAGCTCTCGATCAGCAGCGCGCGGGCCTGCGCCTCGGGAATGCCGCGCGATTGGCAATAGAAGATCAGCGCCGGGTCGATCTCGGCGCAAGTCGAGCCGTGACCACAGGCGACGTCGTCGGCGTAGATTTCGAGTTCCGGCTTGCTGTCGAATTCAGCATCGGGCGATAGCATGAGGGCCTGCGCCATCTGCTTGCCGTCGGTCTGTTGAGCTGCCTGAGCGACGTAGACCTTGCCCTGAAACACGGCGCGCGCTCGATCGTCTATCACAGTCTTGAACAATTCGCGGCTCTGGCAGCCCGGCGCCAAGTGGCGGATCTCCATCGTGGTGTCGATGTGATCGCTGTTGCGGCCAAGGACAACGCCTGCAAAGTCGAACTTGCTATCGCGGCCTTCGAGGTTGATGCGGATTTCGTTGCGAGCGAGCCCGGCGCTCGGCGTCAGTTGAGCTGCGCGGTAGAGGGCGTTGGCGCCAACGCGCACATCCCAGTTGGATAGATGCACACCGTTTGCAGCACCGAGTACGACCTTGACGTGATCGACCGTTGCCCGGTCGCAAATGATAAGTTCGGCCGCCGCATTAGACTGCACGGCGCTGGCGCCGATCTGGGCATGGACTTCGAGAACCGTGGCAGATGCGCCTTCGCCGACGTTGAGGAAGCAGCGCGTTGTAACGGTGGACGGCACTGCAGCCGTGCTCAAGAATACCACCATCAGCGGATGATCGAGCACCACGGATGCCGGAACGTTCACAACGGCACCATCCGTTGCGAAGGCGACGTTAAGTGCTGCCACGGCATTAGCTGCCGACCCAACAACCGCTGCCAAATGATCATCGCCCGAGCCATCCGCCAGCGACGACACCTTGGCCCCCACGAGCCCATCAAGTGACGACAGGCTGGTATCACACCGTCCGTCAACGAACACCAATCGTGCGCACGCGATGGCTGCGAAGGGTCCAAGTGCCGATGCCAGAGCTTCCGGCGAGACAGTGACCGGTGGCTTTTGTGCAGGCACAAACGCTTCCTGAAGGCGTGCCCGAAGATCGGTATATTTCCACTCCTCGATCCGGCGATGCGGCAAACCGAGGTCGATAAAGTGTGCCATTGCAGCACGACGCGCATCCTGGGCTTTCGCGCCTCCCGGCAATCCAGGCAAGGCTGCCTCGAACTGCTCGGGGATCGCCCGCTCGGCCTTGGTTTTCATGACAGTGGTATTCATATTCAAGCCTCTGGGGCCGACCGCCCTTGCGCAGTCGGGCCTATCGTCATCACATCGGTATTGGGCAGTGGAAATACTACCGGATCAGGCAGCTAAGCTTTTGAAATCGGCATAGCCGGATTTCTCAAGTTCAAGTGCGAGCTCTTTGCCGCCGGTTTTCTGGATACGGCCATGCGCCAGCACGTGCACTTTGTCTGGCACGATGTGGTTCAGCAGGCGCTGGTAGTGGGTGATCACGACCATCGCGCGATCCTTCGAGCGCAGCGCGTTGACTCCATCGGACACGACCTTCAACGCATCGATGTCGAGGCCGCTGTCGGTTTCATCGAGCACGCAGAGCGAGGGCTGCAGCAAAGCCATTTGCAGAATTTCCGACCGCTTCTTTTCGCCGCCGGAAAAACCGACGTTGACAGGGCGTTTCAGCATATCGATGTCGATATTGAGTTCCGCGCCCTTCGCCTTCACGAGTTTCAGGAACTCAGGCGTCGTTAATTCCTTGTTGCCGCGCCGCTTTGCGACCGCATTGACCGCCGTGCGCAGGAACGTGAGGCCGGCAACACCTGGAATTTCCATCGGATACTGAAACGCGAGGAACACGCCGGCTGCTGCCCGTTCGTCGGGCGCCATCCCCAGGATGCTCTCGCCGTTCCACAGGATGTCGCCTTGCGTCACCTCGTAGTCGCGACGGCCGGCGAGCACGTAGGCAAGCGTCGACTTGCCGGAGCCGTTCGGCCCCATAATTGCGTGCACTTCGCCCGTCGGCACGACAAGATCGAGGCCGAGGAGGATTGGCTTGTCCTCGGCTGCGATCTTCACGTGCAAATTCTTTATCTCAAGCATGCGCCTCACCTTGTGACTTCGCTTCGACTAGGCGGTCGAACAGTTCGTTCGCCTGTCGTTCTGCCGCCGCATGACGGGCGCGCAGTGTTTCAACTGTGGTCTCGACCTTGGTCAGCAGGACGAAGAAGTCCTTGTCGCCACCCAATGCCACCTTCTGCTTCGTATCATCGAGCCGTTCGGCGGCCCGCATAGCCTCGGTCTTGGTGCGATCTGCAATCGTTTCTGCCTTGAGCCAGGCCATTTCCAGTGTGGTGATTTCCAAAGCCATAAATTCCTCCGCAACAATGATACAATGGTGGCGCTCTGCCGCATGCAGTGTCTTGTTATCGAACCCTCGTCCTGCATCCACGTGTTGCACAAGAGCCAGCATTGGATTGCTTTCCTCAAGTGCGACAGTATGGCCCATCCTAGACCTCAAATGCCCTGCTCGTCCATCTGTGCAAGCAGTCTTCCCACTACACTAGCAACTCGGTTCAGCGTTTCTTGCGGGTCTGGCCCTAATGCGATTTCCTCAGATCCAATTGCAAGGCTTTGACCGGACGCACGGATTGCAAGGTTTCGCCCGGCCAAGCTCACGATAACCTCATCTCCGCCGCCGGAAATGCTCAATCGAGAGACAAAACGGGCAAGTGGTGTCGTCTCGATCAAATGCGCAGCAACGTACTCCAGTTGTTCGCTCGCACCCGCCATCACAATCAACCAACCGAGCCTTCCAGCGAAATGCCGATCAGCTTCTGGCTTTCGGCCATGAACTCCATTGGCAATTGCTGCAGCACATCGCGCACGAAGCCGTTGACGATGAGGGCGACCGCCTCTTCCGACGAGAGGCCGCGCTGCATGCAGTAGAACAGCTGGTCGTCCGAGATTTTCGACGTTGTCGCTTCATGTTCGAAGTGACAAGACGAGTTCTTGGCTTCTATGTACGGCACGGTATGCGCGCCGCACTTGTCGCCAATCAGCAGGCTGTCGCAATTCGTGAAATTGCGCGCGCCGGTGGCCTTGCGATGAGCCGACACCAACCCGCGATAGGTATTCTGCGAGACGCCAGCCGCAATGCCCTTTGAGATGATGCGGCTCGAAGTGTTCTTGCCGAGATGGATCATCTTGGTGCCGCTATCGACCTGCTGATGACCGTTCGACACGGCGATCGAATAGAACTCGCCGCGTGAGTTATCGCCGCGCAGAATGCAGCTTGGATACTTCCAGGTGATCGCAGAGCCGGTCTCGACCTGGGTCCAGCTGATCTTCGAATTGTGACCCCGGCAATCGCCGCGCTTGGTGACGAAGTTATAGATGCCGCCCTTGCCGTTCTTGTCGCCGGGATACCAGTTCTGCACGGTCGAGTACTTGATCTCGGCATCGTCAAGCGCGATCAGTTCGACGACAGCTGCGTGCAGTTGGTTCTCGTCGCGCATCGGCGCGGTGCAGCCTTCGAGGTAGGACACATACGAGCCCTTGTCGGCGATGATGAGCGTGCGCTCAAACTGGCCGGTGTTCTTCTCGTTGATGCGGAAGTAGGTCGACAACTCCATCGGGCAGCGCACGCCCGGCGGGATGTAAACGAACGAGCCGTCCGAAAACACCGCCGAATTCATCGCCGCGTAATAGTTGTCGGTCTGCGGCACAACCGTGCCAAGATACTTGCGCACCAGTTCCGGGTGCTCTTTCAACGCTTCCGAAATCGAGCAGAAGATCACGCCAACCCGCGCCAGTTCCTTCTTAAAGGTCGTGACCACCGAAACGCTATCGAACACTGCATCCACAGCTACGCGACCAGCCATACTGGCATAGCCGTCGTCATTGGTGCCGATCGTGCTCGGCTCGCCCTGCTTGCGAACTCCTGCCAGTAACTCCTGCTCCTTGAGCGGTATGCCGAGCTTCTCGTACATCCGCAGCAGTTCGGGATCGACGTCGGCGAGCGACTTCGGCCCGTCCGTCGTGCCCTTCGGCTGCGAATAGTAGTAGAGGTCTTGATAATCGATCTTCGGGTAGTGCACCTTCGCCCAGGTCGGCTCGGTCATGACGAGCCAACGGCGATAGGCCTCGAGCCGCCAGTCCAGCATCCAGGACGGCTCGCCCTTCTTGGCCGAGATGTATCGCACGATATCCTCGGAGTGGCCCTTCGGGGCCTTCTCCGATTCGATATCAGTCGTAAACCCGTACTTGTACTGGTCGACGTCGATCTCTTTAACTTGGGCGATCGTCGCTTCGACGGCTGCCATTGATCTTCAACTCCTCGACTTATTCGAACTTCATGCAATCGCACGGATCGTGTGCGGGCGGGTGACGGCACCCCATACATTCAAGAACGTGGCAACATCGGCTTCAGATGAGTTCCAACCCAAGCTGAGACGAATTGCGCCGGTTGCGATCTCGGGCGCCAATCCCATCGCACTCAATGCGTGACTGGCCCCGACCTTGCCTGATGAACAGGCGGCACCCGAACTCACAGCGATGCCGGCCAGATCGAGCTTGATCACCAGCAGTTCGGCGGTCAGACTAGGCACCGCGACCGACGTTGTATTCGGCAAGCGCTCAGCCGCCGTAGCGATGAAAACGGCCGCTGGCGTAATCTGGCGTATGCCAGCTTCCAGCTTATCGCGCAGCGCTGCCAGCCGTTGACCAGCGCCCGAGTCGACCGCGACCGCTTCAGCTGCAGCGCCAAACCCCGCGATGCCAATCAGGTTTTCGGTGCCAGCCCTGCGACGGCGCTCTTGCCCACCACCAATCACGAAACTTGGTAGGCGCGCGCCATCCCGAATGACCAGTGCCCCAACGCCCGAGGGGCCGCCAAGCTTGTGACTCGATACGCTCATGCTGGCGACGCCAAGACTTGCGAAATCAACGGGCATCCGTCCTGGTGCCTGCACAGCGTCGGTATGAACGTGAAGTCCGTGTGCGCGGTAGCGCTCTGTAACTTCTGCCACCGGCTGAATGATACCGGTTTCATTGTTTGCTAGTTGCAGCATCACCAGCGTCCGGCCAACGTTTGGCGACACCTGCACGGCAAACGCTTTGATCGCCTCCATGTCGACGATGCCACCCACCGACACCGGCAATTTGACGTGTCGCGCACCCGCATGGGCTACGGGGCCACGCACCGAATCGTGCTCGATGCCGGCAGACAGGATCGTTGTCCAATTGCCGGAACCCACAACCCATGCGTTGGCCTCCGTCGCGCCACTTGTGAACACGACTTCGAGCGGCTTGGCGTTGACCAAGGCTGCCACCTGTTCGCGCGCGGTTTCGATGATTGCACGCGCCCGGCGGCCTTCGTGGTGGATTGACGAGGGATTGCCGACGACGTCCATTGCAGCCGTCAGCGCCGCGCGCGCTTCAGGGCGCAACGCGGTGGTTGCGTTGTGATCGAGATAAACACGCGACACACTCATGCAACAGCTACCTTCGCCAGCTTGGCAACCGGTGGGCGCGGTCGCAGCGGCACATCGTCGACGACGTCCTGTAAGGTGACGCCGGCCAGGAACGAGCGAATATGATCGCCCAATGCGTGCCAAAGGCCGTGCGTCAGGCACTTGGAGTGGCCCATGCACCCGGACGTGTCGCCGATAACATCAAGACACCGCGTCATCCGCGTTTCTTCTTCGACCGCGCTCATGATTTCAACGATGGCGATGCTGGATGCAGCTCTTGATAGTTTGTAGCCGCCGCTGCGCCCGCGCACGCTGTCCACCAATTGGTTGCGCCGAAGCTGCACGAAGATCTGCTCGAGATAGGCAATCGACAGCTGCTGACGCTCGGCAATTGCAGATAGGGCAACGGCACCGTCCGCACCGTGCTTTGCCAAATCTGTCATCGCCATAACGGCGTACCGACCTCGGGTGTTTAACTCCACGCCAGTCACTCCAACCTGCGACCCAACCCGCGACAAAGTCCCAGTAATTGCCGAAAGTCCCGCTGCGTCCGATCTTTCAACCTGTCCGCAGTGCTTGCACAAGGCACCCTGCCTTGTGCTAAGACCCGGTTCTCTGTGTTGTTGCGGCGTTCAAAACCAGCATCAGCACTTTCGAACTATTCTAATTCTCGATTAGGTATGCGAATTCCGAGCACAGAAGTCAAGTTTCGACTTTAGCGGTGCGCCACAATCTCGCAATCCTAACTTGACGTCACAGCACTTGATGTCGCCGAAAACGAGCTCGAGCCAGAAAGCCACCACCTGCCATGCCTGAATTAGTCATCACCGGCCCCTCCGGTCGTCTTGAAGCGCGCTACCACCACGAAGCGGCGGCCGATGCGCCAATTGCCCTGATCCTGCACCCGCATCCGCAATTTGGCGGCACGATGAATAATCAAGTCGTCTACAATCTCTATTACGCATTCGCCGAGCGCGGGTTCTCGGTACTGCGCTTCAATTTTCGTGGTGTTGGCCGCAGCCAGGGTACCTTCGACAATGGCCCCGGCGAATTGTCCGATGCAGCATCCGCCCTCGACTGGCTGCAGATGGCCAAGCCTGAGTCACGCGCGTGCTGGATCGCTGGTGTTTCGTTCGGAACCTGGATTGCGATGCAGCTGTTGATGCGGCGCCCCGAGATCGACGCGTTCGTCTGCGTCGCGCCGCCCGCCAACATGTACGATTTTTCATTCCTGGCGCCGTGCCCGTCATCGGGGCTGGTGATCAACGGCGAGCGTGATCGGGTTGTGCCGTCGGCGTCGGTTGCCGAAATGGCGGTGAAGACCAAAACCCAGCGCGGCATCAAGATTGAGCATCAGATCGTGCCAGGCGCCAACCATTTCTTCGAGGGCGAAGATAAGCTCGCAGCGCTGAAAGCATCCGTCGGTGAATACGTCGACCGTCGTTCACTCGAACTGATCGAGAAAGAAAAAGAAAAGGCTGCCAAGGAAAAATGATCGGTTGTTGCACCGTTCGGCCCCGCGAAGGGAAGCCGAACGGTGCAACAAAGGTACTATCGGTGCCCAGTATTGAGCTTGCGCTCCATGAACTGCGAGTAGCGCGACATGCCGAAGCAGAACACCCAGAACACGACGCCGGCAAATACGTAGCCTGTCATCGGCGTCGTCGGCGAGAACCACTTCGTATCGACCATGTTCTGCTGCACAATGCCCAGCAGATCAAACAAGCCGATGATCAACACGAGGCTCGTGTCCTTGAACAGACCGATGAAGCTCGACACGATATTCGGGATCACGACCTTCAGCGCCTGCGGCAATACGATGAGGCCCATTTTCTTGCCGTAGGACAAGCCCAGCGCATCGGCCGCCTCGAACTGGCCGCGCGAAATGGCCTGCAAGCCGCCACGGATTGTCTCGGCCATGTAGGCGCCCGAGAACAACGACACACCGATCAGCGCGCGCAACAATTTGTCGACGTTCGTGCCAGGCGCCATGAACAGCGGTAACATTACCGATGACATGAACAGGATCGTGATCAGCGGCACGCCACGCACGAACTCGATGAACCAAACCGACATCCAGCGCGCAAACGGCATTTTCGAACGGCGGCCAAGGGCAAGTATAATGCCGATCGGGAACGACATCGTGATACCGACTGTCGCGACCACAAGGGTCACAAGCATGCCGCCCCAGAATTGGGTTTCAACGACAGGCAGGTTGATCAAGCCGCTGTGATTGAAAATCCAGCCAAGGATCACCGGCCATGAGATGAAAGCGAGCGGCGCTGCAATCGCTAGCAGCAAAGTGCGCATCGGAGCCGATGCGCCCATGATGCGAGGTCCAACGACCAGAGCCGCCGTTGCGATCACGCACAACAGCCCGAGCCAATCCCACTTGTTGCCGAATTTAATGCCGGGTGTCGCGCCCGTCAAAAGCCAATAGGCAATGCCGGGGAAAATTCCGAACACAAACAATGCCGACCACTTCTTGCCAGGGATCGCGGGCACCATCAGTGGGATTAAGCCTGCTAGGGCCAGGATATAGACCAAATTGACCCGCCAGCGTTCAGCATCGGGGTAGGTTCCATACATGAACTGGCCAAACTTGGCCCGAACAAACGGCCAACAGGCGCCGGTGCCCTCAACCTGACAAATGGTACCGTCCTTGCCCTCCCAAACAGCGGTGAAGACCGTCCAGTCGAGAATGCCTTGAACCACGTAATAAATCACGTACAGGCCCAGCAAGGTCAGGATGCTGTTGCCAGCCGAGGAGAACAGATTTTGTCTGAGCCAGGCCACTGGCCCAACCATGCTGCTTGGCGGCGGCATTGGTTGGCTGCTGGTTTCGGTCATTGCCATGGTGTGATCCTCAACGCTCGACCAGCGCAACGCGCGAGTTAAACCAATTCATGAATGCCGACGTCAGCAGACTGAGCGTGAGATAGACGCCCATCACCATCAAGATGATCTCAACCGCTTGCCCCGTTTGGTTGAGCATTGTTCCGGTGACGCTGACGAGCTCTGGATAAGCGATGGCAAGGCCAAGCGAAGAATTCTTGGTCAAGTTGAGGTATTGGCTGGTCAGCGGCGGGATTACGATGCGCATCGCCTGCGGAACAACCACAAGCCGTAGCGCTTGGCTTGGTTGCAGCCCGAGGGCCGCTGCGGCTTCCTTCTGCCCCTTCGAGACGGCTAGGATACCGGCACGCACAATTTCAGCAATGAAGCTCGCGGTGTAGAGGCTCAACCCAAACAGTAAGGCCAGGAACTCAGGCGTGACGACGATGCCGCCGGTAAAATTGAAGGTCCCTTTAATTGGGTAATCGAATGACATTGGCCGCCCGAGGATCAAGGCAACGACGAGCGGCATCAGCATGGCTAAACCGACGGTCGACCACAACACAGGAAATGGCTGACCGGTCAGCAGACGGCGACGCTTCGCCCACATGCCGACGGCGATGCTCAGCGCGATTCCCACCAGCAGTGCGATGCCAACGATGCCCAATCCGGGTTCAGCGACGGGTGATGGCAAGTTAAGGCCACGATTGCTGAGGAACGATCCACCCGGCAACACGATGGCCTGGCGCGCCTGCGGCAGCACCTTCAGCACTGCAAAATACCAAAAGAACAGCTGCAACAGCAATGGCATGTTGCGCAGAAGTTCGACGTAGACGGTGCTCAACCGAGCAACCAACCAGTTGCTTGAAAGACGGCCAACGCCGACCAGAAATCCGATGATTGTTGCGAGCACGATGCCGATTGCAGCGACCAGCAGCGTGTTCAACATGCCAACCCAGAACGCATCGCCGTAGGTCGAGGTTGCAGAATAAGGGATCAGATGCTGACCGACGTCGAAGCCAGATGTTCGGTTCCAGAACCCAAGGCCAGAAGCAATATTCAATCGGCGCATGTTTTCGGCGGCATTCGTCACGATCGTGTAGAAAAACATGACCAGCGCCAGCGCCAGCACGACTTGATAAATGATCTGTCGCACTTCCGGTCGGTAGAGCAAGCTCGCTTTCGAGGCGTCGTCTCCGGTTCGTTCTGAGCTGGTTACGGCCATCGTGTGCCTGCCTTGTAAATCGCTGGGTCGTTGAGAGATGAAGAACGCCGACCCCTATTCAGGGCCGGCGTCGATCAAGTTCGAGTTAGCGGATTGGCGGAGCGTACTGCAGGCCACCTTGAGTCCACAGCTTGTTCTGGCCGCGCTCAATGTTGATCGGTGTCTTCGGGCCGAAGTGACGATCATAGATTTCGCCGTAGTTCCCGACCTTCTTCGCGATCTGGTATGCCCAGTCGTTAGCAACACCGATACCCTTGCCGAATTCGCCTTCTGAGCCGAGCAGGCGCTTGATGTCTGGATTCGCAGACTTGGCCATTTCGTCTACGTTGGCTTGCGTGACACCGGCTTCTTCAAGGTTCAACAGCGCAAAGTAGACCCACTTGGCGAGTGTGAAGAACTGGCTGTCGCCCTGACGCACGACGGGGCCGAGAGGCTCCTTCGAGATGATGTCTGGCAGCACGACGGCATCGTCTGGCTTCTTCAACTTGGTACGCTCGGCAGCAAGGCCCGAACGGTCGTTGGTGTAGGCGTCGCAACGGCCCGAATCGAAGGCTGCGACGGTTTCATCAGCCTTTTCGAACACAACCGGCTTGTAAGTGATCTTGTTCGTGCGGAAGAAGTCGGCAAGGTTTAGCTCAGTGGTGGTGCCGGTCTGTACGCAGACGGACGCGCCGTTGAGTTCCTTGGCAGCCTTCACGCCGAGTGACTTCTTCACCATGAAGCCCTGGCCGTCATAAAGTGTGACGCCTGCAAAGCTCATGCCCATCGAGCTATCGCGGCTCATGGTCCATGTGGTCGTGCGTGAAAGCAGGTCGACTTCGCCCGACTGCAGTGCGGTGAAGCGCTCCTTCGAGGTCAGCGGCTTGAACGTGACCTTCATTGGATCGTTAAAAATAGCAACGGCAAGTGCGCGGCAGTAGTCGACGTCGAGGCCAACCCAGTTGCCCTTGTCGTCTGGCTGGGCAAAGCCTGGAACGCCGGGGCTTGTGCCGCAAAGCAGTGTTCCGCGGGCCTTGATGGCATCGAGGCCTTTGGCTTGGGCAAGGGCGCCCGTGGTGCCTGCGAGGGCAACCAAGGCGGCCATACCCGCAATTTTCAAACTCTTCATATGTACGTTTCTCCCGTCCTCACTGGACATTTACGTCGACTGACGTTCTTCACTTCGCTCGGATCAGTTCGGATTGAGCCCGGCCCGATCTCGCGCGCCTTGACAGTTGGATAGTCCGATCGCGGCTGTCAAACCACTGACCACACCCAGCTGAACAAATCTGTTGCCCTCATTTCACGCCCCACGTGATCGCACGACCTCGACGCCTCGGTGCCAGTGTCAGTGATTGAGAATCTGTGACAGGAAGGCGCGCGTGCGCTCCGATTTCGGGTTGGCGAAGAATTCCTTGGGCGGGCCTTGTTCGACGATTTCGCCGCGATCCATGAAGATCACGCGATCAGCGACCGACTTTGCAAAGCCCATTTCGTGCGTGACGCAAATCATCGTCATGCCCGAGCGTGCCAGTTCGATCATGGTGTCGAGCACTTCCTTGACCATTTCCGGGTCAAGTGCCGACGTCGGCTCATCAAACAACATGATGCGCGGCTGCATGCACAGTGCGCGCGCGATTGCCACGCGCTGTTGTTGCCCACCGGACAATTGCCCCGGATACTTGTTGGCCTGCTCCGGAATCCGCACGCGGGTGAGGTACTGCATCGCCAGTTTCTCGGCATCTGCGCGGGGCATCTTGCGGACCCACGTGGGAGCCAAGCACAGATTGTCCAAAATGGTCAGATGCGGAAACAGGTTGAAGCTCTGGAACACCATGCCGACTTCGGAGCGGATTTTGTCGACGTTGCGCACGTCACTCGTCAACTCGACGCCATCGACGATGATGCGGCCCTTCTGGTGCTCCTCCAGGCGGTTGATACAGCGGATTAATGTGGATTTGCCGGAACCTGAAGGCCCGCAGATCACGATCTTTTCGCCGCGAGCGACGTTTAGATTAACGTTTCGAAGGACGTGAAACTCGCCATACCACTTGTTGACGCCAGCCATCTCAATTGCGGGTGCCGTGCCCGACGCGGAAACGGGTTCAGATGCTACTGCGGCGTCTTGGGCCATAAAACCTCGCTTAAACGTCACTGAATTGCAATGTGATGATACTAAGGCCTAAGCCGTCCCGCGTATCACCTGCCTCAAAACTATGCACGAGGCGCAGGGCTGGCGCAACGGGGGCGCATGACGAAAGTTTCGGCTGACTTTGCCGTAAATTGCGGCATCCAAAACTCGATACCGCCCAATTTGCGCCAAAACCTAATTGCCCAGGATCATCGCTGCGCCCTTCTCCGCAATCATCAACGTCGGCGCATTCGTGTTTCCGCTGGTAATGGTTGGCATCACCGAGGCATCGATCACGCGCAACCCGTCGATGCCGCGCACCCGCAGATCTGGTCCAACAACGGCAGCTTCATCGGTCCCCATGCGGGCGGTCCCGACGGGGTGAAAAATGGTCGTCGAGATATCGCCAGCCGCTTTCGCCAGATCATCATCGGTAACGATTGAAGGACCAGGGCGAAACTCCTCCGGTCGAAACCGTTGCAACGCGGGCTGCGCGATAATCTCGCGCGTGAGCCGAATTGAATCGGCGGCCACCTGACGATCATCGGCCGTTGCCAGATAGTTCGGATCGATCTTGGGATGATCATCCGCATTCGGTGACGTTATTTGCACGCTGCCGCGACTGGTCGGGCGCACGTTGCAGACGCTGGCCGTAAACGCTGGAAACGGGTCCAACGGCTCGCCGAACTTCGGCAGCGTCAGCGGCTGCACATGATACTGTACGTTTGGCGTCTCACGGCTCGGGTCGGATTTGGCGAAAGCGCCCAGTTGCGATGGTGCCATCGACATCGGACCCGTTCGCTTCAACGCATACTCAAGTGCGATACCGGCTTTCTGCCAAAGTTTTTGCGACGTCTCATTCAGCGTTTTCACGCCGTGCACCTTGTAGGCGCAGCGGATCTGTAGATGGTCCTGCAGGTTCGCACCGACGCCAGGCAGATCATGGCGGACCTCAACGTCAACACTTTGCAGCAGTCCGCCCGGACCGATGCCGGAGACTTGCAGGATCTGCGGCGAGCCGATGGCGCCGGCCGCCAGGATCACTTCAGCCCGCGCTTTGATGGTGGCCACTTGCCCCTTCACGCGCAACCTTGCTCCCGTCACGCGTTTGCCTTCAAAGGTCAGTGCCGATACCTGCGCTTCCGTAATTACCGTTAGGTTTTGTCTACCTATGACCGGGCGCAGAAAGGCCTTCGATGTATTCCAGCGAAACCCGGAGCGCTGATTGACCTGAAAGTAGCTTGAGCCTGCGTTGTCGCCGCCGTTGAAGTCGCGGATCTTGGGGATACCTGCTTGAGCTGCTGCATCTGCAAACGCATCAAGGATCGCCCAGCGCACACGTGGCTCTTCGATCCGCCACTCGCCGCCCCGCGCATGGACATGGCCCAACTCCCCTGCCCCCATGGCGGCCTGATCTTCGTGTTTCAGGAAGTAGGGGAGGATGTCGTCCCAGGACCAGCCGGGATTACCCATCTGCCGCCATTGATCATAGTCGCGCGATTGGCCGCGCATGTAGATCATACCGTTGATCGAAGAGCAGCCGCCGAGAACGCGCCCGCGCGGATAGTTCAAGCTGCGACCGTTCAGGCCGGCGGTGCCAGCCGTCTTATAACCCCAGTCGGTACGTGGGTTGCCCATCAGGTAGAGGTAGCCGACGGGGATATGGATCCAGGGGTAGGTGTCGCGACCGCCGGCTTCGAGCAGCGCAACGCGTGTGCCGGGATCGGCCGAAAGCCGGTTCGCCAGCAGGCATCCCGCGGTGCCAGCCCCGACGATCACATAGTCGAATTCGCCTAAAGCCTCGGTCATCACGCTCCCCGTTTCTGGTCGACTTGCCCGCGTTGATAGCGTTCAACCGTGAGCGCCGCTAGCCCGACCGTCTCACAAGCGCCGTCCGAGAAACACAATAGCGTTTGCAGCATTCAACCTTCGATCCACCTCGATGAAACCGCAGCGCTCATAGAAGCGCACGTTACGACTGGCAGCTCCGGTGACAACGTGCAGTCCCGGCGCCCCACATGCAGTTGCATGAGC
The DNA here is from genome assembly GCA_031429105.1 of Hyphomicrobiaceae bacterium. GTDB lineage: Bacteria > Pseudomonadota > Alphaproteobacteria > Rhizobiales > Hyphomicrobiaceae > JAKFWF01. The sequence goes on from JANOYV010000045.1 coordinate 35,112, forward strand.
GGCGAACGTCTCAATCAATTGTGCACCAACACCCTGCCCACGCACATCTTCGGCAACGTTGATATGCAGGTGCGCTGGATACGTCGCACTCGACGCCGCAAAAGCCAACGCGGTCGCCATGTCGGCAAATCGAGGTTGACGTGCAATGTCCGCGATCGAACCTGCAACATACCCAACGACGTGATCGGCAGCGTCTGTTGCCAGAAATACATGGGGCTGATCGACAAGCAAATAGCGCCCGAGCCAGCGCTCTCGGAAGGCAGCTTTGTCGACTGCGCCGCCGAATGACTGTGTCGCGCTTGAGGCGAAAAAGATCCGGTCCAACGCTGCCATCTGATCCGGTGACCAGGTGCGATGGGTATAGCCATTGATTTGAATGCGAGGGGCCATCATGCCTTCAGCGACCGCGCCAGCGTGATCACAACGGTCGCGACGATATCATCGACGGTTGCCCCACGCGACAGGTCGGAGATCGGTCGCCGGAAGCCTTGCAAGAATGGCCCGAGCGCCTGCGCGCCGCCAAGCTCCTGCACCAGTTTATAGGCAATATTACCGGAATCGAGATCAGGAAAGATCAGCACGTTGGCAAGGCCCGCAACGTGGCCGACCTCGGCCATTTTCTTTTGCGCGACGACCAAGGACAAGGCTGCATCGCCCTGCAACTCACCATCGATGGCAAGGTCTGGCCTTCGCGCGCGCACGTCCGCTAGTGCTGCTCTTACCTTTTCGACCCGCGTATGCTGGGCGCTGCCTTTCGTCGAGAACGATAGCAGCGCCACCCGTGGGAGTTCTCCCAACACCTGCGCACTATCGGCCGACGCAATCGCAATATCTGCTAACTCGCGCGCCGTTGGGTCGGCATTGACGGCACAGTCGGCAAAGATCAAAGCGCGTGCTGGCTTGGCACCGATGGCTGGCGTCAGCATCACGAAATAGCTCGATGGTATTTCAATGCCAGGTGCCAGACCGATGGTCATCAACCCTGCCTCAATCACACGCTTGGTCGGGTTGGCAGCGCCAGCAACGAACGTGTCAGCCGCTCTATCCGCTACCAACGAGCCAGCAAAGTAGAGCGGCTTGGCGAGCAACCGCAGGGCTGCCTTCGCACTGAGCGACGGTCGAGCGTCCACGATCACTGCAGTCAGCCGTTCCAACGCCGGATCGGTTGCCGGATCGCGCGCATCGTAGTCCATTGGACCCAGACCTGCCGCACGCGCCAACGTGTCAATTGTACTGCGTTCACCCAGCAAAATTGGCCTGGCGAGCGCTTCCGTGCTCAAGATCCGCGCCGCTTGCAGCACCCGGGCATCGCTACTCTCAGGCAGCACAACGCTCAGGCTGCGCCCGTGGATCGCTTGTCTACATGCGCCAACGATATCCATTGCAGCCCTGACTTACAGTTTAGCTTTGCGTTTAGACGGTCCGGTGCACTTGTCCAAGCGGCGCTGCAGCAGCACACTCGTTGAAAACTGACGAAACAACAACGCAAGGCCTGAACCCATGGCAGTCAAAACCATTGTCACGTGTGCGCTGACCGGCGGCTTCGATACCGTCGATAAAAACCCGGCCGTTCCGGTTACGCCCGAGCAACTTGCAAATTCGGCCCTCGGTGCAGCAAACGCAGGCGCTGCTATCGTCCACATTCACGTGCGCGACCCGAAGACCGGCAAGCCGTCGATGGCCCTCGAGTTGTATGAGGAGACGGTTCAGCGGATCAGAGCCGTCAACCGCGCGCTTATCATCAACCTGACGACAGGTGCCGGCGGCCGCTTCATTCCAGGCGACACCGAGCCACGGATCGCGGCCGAGGGCACGACACTGACGACGCCAGCCATTCGCATGCGGCACATCGAAAAGATAAAACCTGAAATCTGCACGCTCGATTGCGGCAGCATGAACTTCGGCCCGCACGTCTTCATCAACACGCCAGCCCACTTGGCGGCAATGGCAGCGTCAGCCAAGAAAAGCGGCACCAAGCCTGAAATCGAGGTGTTCGATTTGGGCCACATCGAACTTGCCAAGAAACTGATCGGTGACGGCCTGATCGCCCCGCCCCCCATGTTCCAACTATGCCTTGGCATTGCCTACGGCGCGCCGGCCACCCCGGAAGCGATGCTTGCCATGCGCAACGCCCTGCCAGCTGGCGCTGTGTGGTGCGCGTTCGGCATCGGCCGGATGCAGTTTCCGCTGGTCGCACAAACCGTGCTCTACGGCGGCCATGTCCGTGTGGGCCTCGAAGACAACCTCTACATTGATCGCGGCAAACTTGCGCCCTCCAACGCCGCTCTGGTCGAACGCGCGGTCCAAATCATCCGGATCATCGGCGGCGAGATCGCATCGCCCGCCGAGGCCCGCAACGAGCTCGGACTGAGCGCCGCCGCATAAAAGTCGCGCGCTCAAAAATGCTCAAACCCGGATTTCGTGAGGGTCACCGGCAGTCCGTTGGCATTGAGCAGCGTAACACCCTGGCCCTTCACGATCTCGCCGATGTCGGTGACCGCGACCCCGCGTTCAAGCGCTGCCTCTTCGAAGGCCGCCGCACGCTTCGGTGGTACAATTGCTAGAATTTCATAATCGTCACCACCGTTGGCCGCGATTTCGCGCAAATCCGGTTGCTCGGCAAAGACGCGTTCGGCAGCACTCGATACCGGCAGCTGGTCGAGCATGACTTCGGCCCCTTGGCCCGATGCCTTGCACAAGCGTCCCAGATCTTTCACGAGCCCATCTGACAGATCCATTGCAGCCGACGCGTGTTCCAGCAGCAATGCTGATAATTCGATGCGCGCCGTTGGCCGCAAAAACCGCTCCATCAGATACAGCCGCTGATCCTTATCCAGGCTTGCAAACCGCTTGGCATCAGGCTTGCGCCGCAGGATCAGTCCGAGGCCTGCATCACCCAACGTGCCAGAAACGAAAATGCGATCACCCACCTTGGCCGTTGCCCGCTGCACCATTTGTCCATGTGGCACATGCCCCATCGCAGTGATCGTAACCGACAAGGCCACACCAGGACGCCGATCCGTATCACCACCGATCAGAGCCAGCCCGTAGTGATCCTGGGCGTCCTTGAGCCCGGAGGCAAACCGGATCATCCAATCGCGATCAGGCGCTTCGGGCAGGCTCAGGGCCATCAGATAACACTGCGGCGTCGCGCCCTTGGCCGCGAGGTCGGAGACGTTGACCGCAAGCGCACGCCAGCCAATTGTCTCGGGCGCCTCGTCGGGCAAAAAGTGCAAGCCCGAGACGAGCGCGTCGGTCGTCACCACCAGATCATGGCCTGAAGGCGGTTGCAGCACCGCGCAATCGTCCTTCAACCCGAAGGCACCCGGCACCTTGTCAGTGAGCGGCGCCAAGTACTGCTGGATCAGTTCTTCTTCGCTGGCGATGACCTGACCCATGCGATCTCGTATGTGCCTGTGTGTTTTAGGTCTTGGAGATGAATTCTGGCGCGCGCAATTTGCGTGCAAGCTTATCGAGAACGCCGTTGACGACCTTCGGTTCCTCCTCGTTGAAGAACGCGTTTGCGACCTCGACATACTCACTGATCGCGACGCGCGCCGGCACGTCCGGCCGCTCCATCAGTTCGAACGTGCCCGCGCGCAAAATCGCCCGCAAAATACTGTCGACCCGTACCAGCCGCCAGCCCACGGCCAACTGCTGATCAACCATCGGATCGATGTCGAGCTGACGACGCACGACACCGCGCAAGACCTCGGCAAAGAACACGGCATCAGCGCCGCGCAGTTCATCGTCAGCCTCGTCCCCGGCAAATCGAATACGCACGAACTCGTCAACCACATCGTTGAGATCGATGCCCGACAGATCCATCTGGTACAGCGCCTGAACGGCGGCCACACGCGAGGCACTGCGGGGACGTGCTTTTTGTTTTTTGGCAGCCATGGCCATTAGTGCTTCCCTGCAGCAAACAGCGCCGCGACCTCGATCAATCGGAGACAGGCACTCGCCGCATCCGCACCCTTGCCCGCGCGTCCGCCACTTGCTCGTGCCATTGCCTGTGCTTCGGTATCAACCGTTAAAATCGCATTTCCGAGTGGAATTGCGTGCCGCATCGCGATCTCATAGCACCAATGGTTCGCGTTGTTACAGACGATATCATAGTGCGAGGTCTCGCCGCGGATGACGCAGCCGAGCAGGATAACGCCACTGTAGCGCGCAGTTGCGGCCCCTGTTGGCAAAACACCGTTGGCGACTGCTGCCGCCAACACCTGCGGGATTTCGAGTGCTCCCGGCACGTTGATCCGCTCGTAGGCGACGCCTTGGGCTTCGAATTCAGCAATTGCGCCTTGGAGCAGCGCTTCGCCAACGGCGTCGTAGTAACGTGCTTCGATAATCAGAACAGGCAGCTTGGGCCGCGCGTGCGCAGCTATCGCCCATGGTGCTTGTGTGCCTTTGCCAGCCATCAGGTGATCTTCCTGGTGCCAGCGATCTTCAATCCATAACCTTCGAGGCCGACGTAGACCGACGCTGGCGAATTCGACAGCAACGTCATTTCCGTGACGCCGAGATCGCGCAAGATCTGGCTACCGATGCCAATTTCGACGCGGCGGCGCTCGTGGTTGTCAGTCACAGCCCCTGCCTTTTTCGGGCGACCTTCGCGGGCCAGCCCCTCGGACACCGCCTTCGGACGCAGATCGCGGATCAGCACGACCACGCCACGCCCCTCCGCCTCGATCATCCGCATCGATTTCTCGACCAACGACCCCTGGCCAGCTTCAATCCCGATGCCAAGCACATCGGCCATGGCGTTGACGGCATGCACGCGCACAAGTACCGGGCCCGGTGCTTCAAGATCACCTTTCACCAGCACCAGATGTTCGCTGGCATCGACCGTCGTTGAGTAGACGTGCAGCGCGAACTTGCCACCGTAGGCGCTTTCGACGTCGCGGCGCGCAACCGAGCGCACAAGCTTGTCGTTCGATAAGCGGAACGCGATCAGATCTTCGATGGTTCCGATCTTGAGGCCATGCTTTTGGGCAAAGCCGACGAGGTCGGGCACCCGCGCCATGGTGCCATCGTCGTTCATGATTTCGCAGATGACGGCCGCCGGATAGAGGCCGGCCAAACGGCACAGATCGACCGAGGCTTCGGTGTGGCCAGCACGAACCAGCACGCCGCCTTCCCTGGCGATCAGCGGGAATACGTGACCCGGCGACACGACGTCTTCGTGGCCCTTGCTGGCATCGATCGCGGTCGCAATCGTGCGCGCCCTGTCGTGTGCCGAAATGCCGGTGGTAATCCCCTCGCGCGCCTCGATCGAAACGGTGAAGGCTGTGCCGGTGCGCGATGCGTTCTGGCGCACCATGCTCTCAAGGCGCAACTCGTCAGCACGCGCCTTGGTGAGCGACATGCAGATCAACCCGCGGCCGAACTTCGCCATGAAGTTGACGGCATCGGGCGTCGCCATTTGCGCCGGGATGATCAGGTCGCCTTCGTTCTCGCGATCTTCAGCATCGACCAGGATCACCATGCGACCGTTACGCAAATCCTCGATGATCTCGGGCGTTGCCGACAAAAATCCACGACCTTCCTGATATTCAACAGTCTTGATGCTTTGCTTCACTTAGCGGAACTCCATCAATCGGGCGACGTATCGGGCGAACATATCGACTTCAATATTGATGTGATCGCCCACGGACTTCCTACCCCATGTGGTCACACTCAAGCTATGCGGAATGAGATTGACGCCAAAACGATTTGCCGCAACCTCATTGACGGTCAGCGAGGTGCCGTCGAGGGAGATCGACCCCTTCGGCGCGATGAATTGCGCAAGGCTGGGCGGCGCTTCCAGTACGAACCGTCGGCTGTCGCCGTCTTCGCGGATTTCGACAATCGTGGCGGTGCCATCAACGTGGCCTGAGACGATATGCCCGCCTAGTTCATCGCCAGCTTTGAGCGACCGTTCAAGGTTAACCTTGCGACCTAGTGTCCAAGACTGCAGCGTCGTTTTAGATAAGGTTTCGTTCGAGACATCAACGGTGAACTCGCTGACATGGCCGTGCGCCTTGACGCTCGTGGCCGTCAGGCAGCAGCCATCGCAGCAGATCGAGGCGCCAAGCGGGATCGATGCTGGCAGATAGCCTGACCGAATGGTGAACCGGCCGCCCTCGCGGGCAACGACTTCCCCCACATCCGTGATTAACCCAGTGAACATCGCTTTGCGTCCTTCGAACTCATAGACGTCGATCGTATCACATCCAGCGGACGCAGTGGATAAGTGCTGCCACGCGGCAGAGTTAACAATCCGCTCGACGCTGTCACGACCGAAAGCCAGTCGACCGCTGATCGCGCCAACCGGGGTTGGTGCCCGCATGATGACGCATTGATCGACGAGGCCAGCGTCGAGAAAAGCCCCGGCAATCGTCGGGCCGCCCTCGACGAGCAGCCGTGTGATGCCACGGCCTGCCAGCACTTGCACCACTTGCGCCAGATCGAGTCCCCGGCCTGAAGCTGCGCGCGCAACCGGCACCACTTCGATCGGTTGACCCGGGCCCCGCTCGATGTGTCGGGCGGCTGCCTGCGAGGTCGTAAATACCATCACCGGCACTTGACCGGCGGAGCGCATGAGCTGGCTGTCGGTGGGGAGTTGAAAATCGCTGTCCAAAACCACGCGCACCGGTGATTGGTCGTGCAGTCCTGGCAACCGACACGTGAGATCAGGGTCATCAGCCAAGGCGGTGCCGATACCAACCAAAACAGCGTCGGCCTCGGCACGCAGCAGATGGGCCTGCGCGCGCGCTTCGGGCCCAGTGACGAACACGGGATGGCCAGCCGTGCCGCGTGGCACCAGACCGTCAGCACCAACCGCGAGCTTGATCTGCACGAACGGTCGGTTGCGCGTGACGCGACTGATATGGCCGAGCGTGACGCGGCGACAGTCTGCGGCCAGCACCCCCACGTCAACATTAATGCCAGCGTTGCGTAGTCTCTCGATCCCGCGACCGGACACGCGCAAATCTGGATCTTCGATGCCAACCACAACGCGGGCAATGCCAGCTGCGATCACCGCATCGGCGCACGGTGGCGTTCTGCCGAAATGCGAGCACGGCTCAAGCGTGACATAGAGCGTTGCGCCCTTCGCACGGATGCCTGCGCGCGCAATGGCGATGGTTTCGGCATGCGGACGTCCCGTGTCAGCAGTCGTGCCACGCGCGATGATTTCACCGGAAACGGGATCAACGATGATAGCACCGACCGATGGATTGGACCCGCTGCGCCCAAGCCCGCGCCGCGCCATCAACAGGGCTTGGGCCATATAGTGCACATCACCATCAGATGGGATTGCAGCCGTCATCGGCGGTCAATGCCGCTTGGCAGTGGACGGCACTTGCACGATTTGTGGCTCACTCGCCGGCTCACCCTCTGTCGCATCGCGGGCGATCTCGCTCAGTACTTCCTGAAAGTCCGACGCCTCACGGAAATCGCGATAAACGGATGCAAACCGCACATAGGCGACCGGGTCGAGCCCTTTCAGGCCCTCGATCACCATTTCACCGATTGCTGACGACGGGATCTCGCTTTCGCCCGAACTTTCGAGGCGCCGGACGATACCCGAGACCATGCGCTCGATACGTTCGGGATCGACCGGCCTCTTGCGCAGCGCGATTTCCACTGAACTCAACAGCTTATCCCGGTCGAACGGGACTTTCTTGCCGGCCCGCTTGAGCACGGTCAGTTCGCGCAATTGCACCCGCTCGAACGTCGTGAAGCGGCCGCCGCAATCGGGGCATACCCGACGGCGGCGGATCGCCACGTTCTCCTCCGCAGGTCGGCTATCCTTGACCTGACTGTCGGGTGATCCGCAATAGGGGCAGCGCACGAGACCGGCTCCTGGTAACTAGCTGTAAATCGGGAAGCGACGGCACAACGCGACCGCCTCTTCCTTGATGCGGGCTTCGATCAGCGGCGCGGTGCCATCCGGTGTTTGGGCGATGGCCGACAAAACGTCGGAAATCATCCGCCCGATTTCGCGGAACTCGGCGGTGCCGAACCCGCGTGTGGTGCCAGCCGGTGTGCCAAGCCGAATGCCCGACGTCACCCACGGCTTTTCGGGATCGAGGGGCACGCCGTTCTTGTTGCACGTGATGTGGGCACGGCCAAGCGCACGCTCGGACTTGGCGCCCGTCAGCTTCTTTGGACGCAGATCGACCAACATCAGGTGGTTATCGGTGCCGCCGGTCACGATATCGAAGCCGGACGCTTTGATCGTGTCGGACAGGACCTTTGCATTAGCGACCACTTGCGCCGCATAGATTTTGAAATCGGGCCGCAGCGCCTCACCGAATGCGACAGCCTTGGCTGCGATGATGTGCATCAGCGGTCCACCCTGGATGCCGGGGAACACGGCTGAATTGATTTTCTTGGCCATCTCTTCGTCGTTGGTCAGGATCAGGCCGCCGCGGGGACCGCGCAACGTCTTGTGCGTTGTCGTCGTCACCACATGGGCGTGCGGGAACGGCGAGGGGTGTGCGCCACCAGCGACGAGGCCCGCAAAATGCGCCATATCGACCATGAAGATTGCACCGACCTCATCGGCAATCTCGCGGAAGCGCTTGAAGTCCCACGTCCGGCTATAGGCCGAGCCACCGGCAATGATCAGCTTCGGTTTGGCACTGCGCGCGATTTTCGCCACCTCGTCCATGTCGATGGTCTGGTCGTCAGCCCGCACCGTGTACGGCACAACGTTGAACCACTTGCCGGATTGATTGACAGGTGAGCCGTGGGTCAAGTGTCCACCGGCTGCCAGATCCAGCCCCATGAAGGTGTCGCCCGGCTTGAGGCAGGCGAAGAACACCGCTTGGTTGGCCTGCGCGCCAGTCGGCGGCTGGACGTTGGCGAAGGCGCAGCCGAACAGCTTGGTCGCCCGCTCGATGGCCAGCGTCTCGGCGATGTCAACGTACTGGCAGCCGCCGTAGTAGCGCTTGCCAGGATAGCCTTCCGCGTACTTGTTGGTTAGCACCGAGCCCGCCGCCTCGAGCACGGCCTTGCTGACGATATTTTCCGAAGCAATCAACTCGATCTCGTCACGTTGACGACCGAGTTCCTTGGCAACGGCTGAGGCAATTTCAGGGTCGCGCTGGCTTAGCGTTTCGGCAAAAAATGGATTGCTGTGTGATGCAATTGGTGAGGGAGCAGCCTGAGCCATGGGATGTGCCTTCTGATCAGCTTCGAACAGGAGTGGTTCAACCGTCGCAAAAACGCCGACAATTGCCAACCGGAAGCGCCGTCTAGCATGCGAACGCGGGTCTCGCAAAGGAGCGCGACTGACGCTGCCCTTGGGAAACGAAAAAAGCGCGCTGACACCTTGTGCCAGCGCGCTTTGGTGCGCGATCAATTGAGCCGACGTACTGAATTGCGTGCTTAGCCGCCCGTCCGACCGCCGCGGCGCGGTTCAGCCACCATTGCGGCAGCACGCTCGCGCGAACTGGCTGTCACGCGGGCACTGCTGATCGGGCCCATCGTATCAACGATCTTCTGCAAGGCATTGAGAAAACCGGCTCGTTGCGCAGCCGGCAACACAGCCAGGATCTCGTCATTCGTTGCCGTCGCGCCGGTCGCGGCGATTTCAAGTGCCGTACGACCGCTCGCCGACAAGCGCACCGCATACATGCGCGCGTCCTGCTTAGTACGGCGGCGCACCAGCATACCGCGTTCGACGAGGCGGCGGACGATATCGGCAATGGTCGAACGGTCGATGCCGGTTGCGTCGACCAGGGCGGTTTGACTGACATCCTCTGACCGGGCGACGGTTGAAAGCACCGCAAACTGCCGCGGGGTCAATTCCGCTTTGCCGGTTTTGGTCGCAAACAGCTCATCGGCGCATTGGCCGGCTCGATGTAGCAAATGAATCGCAGACACGTCGACGACGTGTCCGTTCGGTACTCTCGTCATTTTTTATTGGTCCTTGTGGATCGGAATCCGGCGCGTGCTCAGATCCCTACGCTCGGATTGAGTTGCTCGATCACTGCGCCCGTTATTTCTCTGAATACAGAATGACGCTTGCGGAAACTTGACCGTTGGACCACCGGGATTAACACTACGAGCGTTCAATTCGCACAACTGTCTTGTGCTCGCGCGTGCAACCGTCCTCGGAAAGGGCACAATGTGCCATTGAGCGAACCAACCGTCCGTGCAAGCGTATTAGTGGCCTTGCCCGGCTATTTGAGTGCGCGCGGGGCCGAATTGAGCCCGCTGCTCATCGAGGCTGGGTTGGATCCGACGGCGCCGGACGATCGCAATCGTGCCATCTCATTGAACGCCACAGCAAAACTCTTCGAGCTCGTAGCCGAGCGTCTGTCCGATCCTGCGTTTGGCATATCCTACGCGTTGGCCTTTCCTATCGGCGGAAGCGGCCTGCTGGGCCATCTCATGATGTCGGCGCCGACCGTGCGCTGTCTACTCAAGGTGGCGGCCCACTACATGGAAATACACACGATGCCGATGCAGCCGACGTTCGAAGACCGCGACACGGTCGGCTGGTTCGCGTTTACGTGGCCGACCACATTCACCGCGCCGCAGCAGCATTACACTGCGTTTGCCGTCGGCTGCCTCGTGCTGCGCCTTAAACTTGCGACCGGTCAAGCGTGGCGCCCCTTGGTCGCTGAGTTTCAGCACCGCGCGCCAGATATGCCGGAGGCATTGGAGGCCTATGCGCGCGTGTTTGGCAGTCGGCTCAAATTCGATCAGCCGCGTAACAGTATCGCGCTTGATCAGACCGCCCTCAGCAAGTCCATGCCGGTGACGATGGCGGGGCTATTTGACACCATACAAGAGTTGGGCGACCAGAAACTCAAAGCCAGCCAAGCTGTGCCCGACGATGACGCGGCAGCCCTTCACCGCCTGCTCGACCAGCTGCTGCTGGCCGAAGAGCCGTTCGATCTCGAGTCATGTGCTGCGGCCCTGGCAATGACAGTCCGGTCGCTGCAATGGCGTTTGGAGCAGGAGGGCACCAGCTACGAGCAGGTTCTGGTGATGACGCGGATCGTCGCTGCCGAACGCTACTTGCGCGATAGCGATCACCAATTGACGCGGATTGCGAGCCTGCTCGGATTCTCGGAGCTGTCAGCCTTCACCCGCTGGTGCCGGAAGCGGTTCAAAATGACGCCTAGCGCCTATCGGCAAAGTCTGCGGGCAGGCGGTGATCGCGCACGCGTCATAGACCCTGGATGATGCGGCGCGAGCGAGAGAAAAAATCGCGCCTGATCAGGATCACGAGCACCCAACTCGTCGCCACGATAAATGCCAGCGGATGGAAGAACCAGGCCATCGCAGCAATGGCGTAGTAGAATGCGCGTAGTCCGCTGTTGGTATGCTCGGCGGCAATGCCGATCAATCGTGCAGTCCGCACGGCATATTCCTCGCACTGCACCTCGTTGCCGACCCTGAATATCGGGGTCGCGCCGATCATGATGCCGGTATAATGCGAAAGACGGAACGCCCAGGCAAATTTGAAGAAAGCGAAAATGAAAATCGCCATCAATAACAACACCTTGAGTTCCCAGATCTCCGGCGTGGACTTGGCCACATAGGGCAACCGCTCAAGCAGCGCTTGCACCTTCTCGCCCGATCCCATGATTGCAGCTAAGCCGCCGATCGCAATCGCGCTGGTCGAGGCAAAGAAGGCGTTGCCCTGACCCAACCCTTGCAGGACCACACCATCGAGCACGCGATTGTCGCGGCGTGCCATGTTGCGCATCCATTCGACCCGTTGAATCTGGATTGCGCCGACGATGCTGCGTCCTTCAAGGTGCGTGCGCTCGGCCAGAAACCGATAACCGACAATCGAAACGACGAACCAGGCAAATGCCGCCACTTGCGCATTCGCAATTAACCATTGGTCCACTGAAATTACCCCGAAGCGACGTGCCGCGCCAAATACGCTGCCCAAGCACTATCGAAGCAGCGATCCGCCGCCAAGGCCTGCAACGCGCTGAGTGCCAGAATGCAACAGTCAGTCGGCCACTGCTTTCAAATGCTTGCCAGTACACTAGAGTAGTTCCATGGGAGAGGCTGGGAAGCGGAAACGAACAATCGTGCCGATCAAAATGTCATTTATACCTACGGTGACCGTTTGGCTCGCCTGCGCCACCCTCGCGAGCTCAGCACTTGGTGGCGGCGTTGCGGCGTGTGAGCGGGCTGACTTCGAGCAAGCTGTTGGCACCGCCTCGGCGACCCTGCGCGACATGACCAAGCGCAACACACCTGATTTCCAAGATCGCCTGCGCGCGCTTAAGACCAAGCGAGGCTGGTCGACGGAGGATTTCGTCAAGGCGGCGGCCCCTCTTGTTGCCGATGAACGGATTGCCGAATTCGATCAAAAATCGGCCGAATATCTGATGAAGATCAATAGCCTTGGCGGCGAAGGCGCCAATACGGCAGCCCCCGATTGTCGCTTGCTGGAGACCCTGCGGAATAACATGACCGCGCTGGTCGAAACCCAGACCCAAAAGTGGGCCTACATGTTTGGCAAACTGGATGCCGAACTGGCTAAATAGCGCGATCAGACTAGGGAAAAAATCGATCGACGGACCATTGCTGACGAACCGCTGATCCGCCTTGCAACATGCCCGACAAGAACCGATGGTCGCCGCTCGTGTGGCGTTGATTCGAACTGTCGGGAGACACCGGATGCGCGCCTTCAGAGCGGCACTTCTATCGGCTGTAGTTGCAACGTTTACGCTAGCAACCAACGCCACCGCGAACTGCACTCCTGGACAAGGCATTGGCCTTGCACGCATCGCCAACATCGATACGTCCACTGGACCGTTGTTTGGCGAACACACCGGCTACCAGCGCGCATCGAGCTTTTTAGGCCCCAAGGAGGTGGTCCTGACCTTCGATGACGGCCCGATGCCGTGGATCACCAAGTCGATCCTCGACACGCTTGATCGCCATTGCACCAAGGCGACATTCTTCTCGGTTGGGAAAATGGCGATTGCGTATCCAGCAACCACGCGTGAAATCATGGGGCGCGGCCATACCTTGGGCACGCATACGTGGTCGCACCCACTCAACCTCAGGCGTTTGAAGCCAGAAGCCGCCGTCGACGAAATGGAACGTGGCTTTGCAGCCGTTGCCCTGGCAGCGGGCCAGCCGATTGCGCCATTTTTCCGCTTCCCCGGCCTCAACGATAACGCAGCTTTGCTGACTCATTTGCAGAGCCGCAAGGTTGCGACGTTCACCGTCGATGTGATTTCAAACGACAGCTACATCCATGATGCGACACGCCTGATCGAGTACACGTTGGCTCAGGTTGAAGCTCGCAAGGGCGGAATTGTGCTGTTCCACGACATTAAGGCTGCGACCGCGCGCGCCTTGCCGACGATCCTGACCGAACTCAAAGCGCGCGGCTACACCGTGGTGCACATGCGATCAACCGCCGGGTTTGAACCGGTCCCTGGATATGACGCCCAGTTGGCACCCATTCTCGCCAAGGCGCAGCCGTCCGGCAAAGGCAATCTAGTGCCCTTCTATGCGGCGGCGATTAGGCCCGATGCAGCACTTGTCGCCAGCATTCCGGAGTCCGCAGTTACGCCGGAAGCAAAAATCTACGTTGCACGGGCCAAAGAGGCCGCTCAATCGAAAGTTGGGCCCAAGCGCCCACTGGTGCGCACAGCTGCGGTAACACTTACAGCCGGTGAGCTAAAGTCGGCCCCAAAACAGGGCACGCCCTACGCCCGGACCGCTGCCGCCTCGGGCCAGCCCTTGCGCGTCCGGCAACCGGTCCAGCCGCCGTCTGCCGGTGGCTGGACAATGCCGTTCTCAGGCGGGTGGGTCACAACCGTCGCACCAACACCCCCGCCCCGCTTGCGCCGCAGTGCA
>JANOYV010000046.1:0-9845 GCA_031429105.1 Hyphomicrobiaceae bacterium
CCACACACACACCCCCCCCACCCTGACCCCCCCCCCTTGCGGGGGAGGGACAGGGTGGGGGGTGTATGAGGTTGAAAAGCTCATCGAAAAAGCCATCAGTTCAGCGCCAGCGCGGCAGTTTTAATAGCGGCTTCGTAGCCCGATACGAGCTTGGCGACGGATACTGCCGTGACGCTGAGAAGAGGCGCCGGGTAGACGCCGAACAACAAAGTGAGCAGCACCAGCGGTGCCATCACCATGATCTCGCGCGCGTTCATATCCTTGATGCCAGCCAGCGACGGCTTATCGAGCTCACCAAAGATCATCCGCTTGTAGAGATAGAGCGCATAGCAAGCTGACAAGATCACACCTGTGGTGGCAATAAAGGCGACCCAGGTGTTGGCCTTGAACGCGCCGAGCAGCGTCAGGAATTCGCCGACGAAGCCGCTGGTCCCTGGCAAGCCGACATTCGCCATCGTGAAGATCATGAACGTCACCGCGTAAATCGGCATACGGTTGACGAGCCCGCCGTAGGCCGAAATCTCACGCGTGTGCATACGGTCATAGACAATACCGACGCACAGGAACAAGGCCGCCGACACCAGCCCGTGGCTCAGCATCTGGAAGATCGCACCATCGATGCCTTGGGCGTTGAACGTGAAAATTCCCATCGTCACAAAGCCCATGTGGGCGACCGACGAATAGGCGATCAACTTCTTCACGTCCTCTTGGGCGAGCGCGACGAGCGACGTGTAGACAATTGCGACGACGGATAACGTGAACACCAGCGGCGCCAACTCCTGGCTCGCCAACGGGAACATCGGCAGCGAGAAACGCAGGAAGCCGTAGCCGCCCATTTTCAATAGGATCGCGGCCAGGATCACCGAGCCGCCGGTCGGGGCTTCAACGTGCGCGTCTGGCAGCCACGTATGCACCGGCCACATCGGCATCTTCACCGCGAACGAGGCAAAGAACGCCAACCACAGCCACCACTGCATGTCCTTGGGGAATTTGAACGCCATCAGCGTCGGGATATCGGTGGTGCCAGCCTTCCACGACATCGCCATGATGGCGAGCAGCATCAGTACCGAGCCAAGCAGCGTGTAGAGGAAAAACTTGAAGCTCGCATAGACGCGCCGCTTGCCGCCCCACACCCCTATGATCAGGAACATCGGGATTAGACCGGCTTCGAAGAACAGGTAGAACAACACAATATCGAGCGCACAGAACACGCCGATCATCAGCGTTTCCAATACGAGAAACGCGATCATGTATTCCTTTACGCGGCTCTCGACGCTTTCCCAGGCAGCGAGGATACACATCGGCTTCAGGAACGTGGTCAGGATCACGAACTGCATCGTTATGCAATCGACTCCCATCTTGTACTTGATCGGCCCAAGCCATTTGGCGGTTTCGACAAACTGGAACGCGGCGGTCGACTTGTCGAAGTTCCACCATATCAACAGCGACAGGCCGAACGTGATCGCAGTTGTGTAAAGCGCGATCAGTCGAATGTTGCCGACCGCCTTTCCATTTTGCGCAGCAATGATCGCCGCCCCCACCAATGGCAGGAACGTGACGAGCGAGAGAAGATAGCCGTTGGCGATCATCGGGCGATGCCCCCATTCAGCATGAACCAGGTGATGATGGCGGCGACCCCGGTCAGCATCCAGAAGGCATAGGTGTAGACGTAGCCGGTTTGTAACTTCACAACCCGGTCGGTCATGCGCGTGACGCTGCCGGCCGTGCCGTCGATCGCGCCATCGATGACGGCACCATCGCCACCTTTCCACAGTGCGCGTCCGATCCACAGTGCGGGGCGAACGAACAAGCGATCATACAGCTCGTCGAAGTACCACTTATTGAGGAAGAACAGGTACAGCGGCTTGAAGGCTTTTGCCGTGGCAGCAGGCAGCCACGGCGCGCGGATGTAATAGAGATAAGCCAACGCTAAGCCCGACAACATGGCAACGAACGGTGCCCAGCCAACCCAGCCGGGGATTTCGTGCATGGCGTGCAGGATGTGGTTGTCCTTGGCCTCGAAGATCGATGCGCCCCAGAAAACCTTGTAAGGGTCGGCCGTGCCGTGATGGCCAACGCCGATGAAGGAATTAGCGAATACGACACCGGCGAGGACCGCGCCCAGTGCTAAAACACCGAGCGGCACAAGCATGACGAGCGGGCTTTCGTGCGGCTCATGCGCGCCATGCCCGTGATCATCGTGTTTATGATTGTCGTGACCATGCGCATCGGCGTGCGCGGGCCGGGCTTGTCCATGGAACGTCATGAACATCAGCCGCCACGAATAGAACGAGGTCATGAAAGCAGCGATCACCAATAGCCAAAACGCGTAGTTGCCCGGCGTGTGGGCAGCGTAAGCCGCTTCGATAATTGCGTCCTTCGAGAAGAAGCCGGCGAAGCCAATCGGCGTGTGCGGAATGCCAACGCCGGTCAAAGCGAGCGTGCCGATCAACATCATCGCCCAGGTGACGCGGATCTTCGATGCCAAGCCACCCATGTGCCGCATGTCCTGCTCGTGATGCATGGCGTGGATCACCGATCCTGCGCCCAAGAACAGTAACGCCTTGAAGAACGCGTGCGTGAACAAGTGGAAGATGCCAGCCGTATAGGCGCCAACGCCGCAGGCGACGAACATGTAGCCAAGCTGCGAGCAGGTCGAATAGGCGATCACGCGCTTGATGTCGTTTTGCACAAGGCCAACGGTCGCGGCAAAGAACGCGGTGATCGCGCCGATCATCGTCACGAAGCGCAGTGCGTCGGGCGCCATCTCGAACAGCGGCGAAAGCCTCGCCACCATGAACACGCCGGCCGTCACCATGGTCGCAGCGTGGATCAGCGCCGAAACCGGCGTCGGGCCTTCCATTGCGTCCGGCAGCCAGGTGTGCAGCAAGAACTGCGCGCTCTTACCCATCGCACCCATGAACAGCAGCAGACACAGCGTTGTCATGATGTCGACGTTGTAGCCGAGGAACAGGAACGTCTTGCCCGCGGCCGACGGGGCAGCGGCGAACACGGCATCAAGTTGTACCGTCTTGAAAACTGCGAACAGCCCGAAGATGCCAAGCGCAAATCCGAAGTCGCCGACGCGGTTGACGATGAACGCTTTCATGGCAGCAGCGTTGGCCGATGGCTTTTTGTACCAGAAGCCGATCAGCAGGTAGGACGCAAGACCCACACCTTCCCAGCCGAAGAACATCTGCAGCAGGTTGTCGGATGTGACCAACATCAACATCGCGAACGTGAATAGCGAGAGATAGGCAAAGAAGCGCTGGCGGTGTGGGTCTTCCGCCATGTAGCCGATGGAGTAGACGTGCACGAGGCTCGACACCGTGTTCACGACGACGAGCATAACAGCCGTCAGCGGATCGATGCGCAGGCCCCACGACACTTCGAAGTCGCCCGACGTGATCCAGCGCATCAGTTGGACTTTGGCCGTCGTATGAGCGAACCCGACGTCGAAGAACACGACCCACGACAGCACCGCTGCCAGCAGCATGAAACCCGTGGTCACGAGCTCGGCCGGTCGTGCGCCGATGATGCGGCCGAAAAGGCCAGCGATGAGAGCGCCCAGCAGAGGAAGAAAGACGATAGCGGTATAGATCATGTTGCAGTCTTTCTCGGCAATTCACTCCGGATTCCAATCTCCCGGCTTTCCCTCCCTCCCCCCTTGAGGGGGAGGGTCGGGGTGGGGGGTAGAGGCGTCGCGAATCGTGGCGGCAAAGTACCCCCCACCTGATGCGGCGAACTCGATTTTTGTGAAGCACAAAAATCGAGCCGCATCTTCCTCCCCCTCAAGGGGGGAGGAGAAGCGCGCCGGAACGTGGGAGCAGCGTTCGCGACCACTGTCTCACCCCTTCATCATGTTGATGTCTTCCACCGCGATCGAGCCGCGGTTGCGGAAGTAGACGACAACAATCGCGAGCCCGATGGCCGCTTCACCAGCTGCAACGGTCAACACGAACAGCGCGAAAACCTGGCCGACGAGATCGCCCATGAAGGCCGAGAACGCAACCAGATTGATGTTGACCGCAAGCAGCATCAGCTCGACCGACATCAAGATGATGATGACGTTCTTGCGGTTCAAAAAGATGCCGAAGATGCCCAGCGTAAACAGCATCGCCGCGACGGTGAGATAGTGGCCAAGTCCGATGGTCATTGGGTACAGCCTCGGATGATTGTTGCCATGTGAAAATCGGGTTGCGCTTTTTGAGAAGCATCATCAAGGCACGCAATCAGATCATTCGGAGACATTTTAGATTTTTTCGGAAATGGCTTTGTGAAAATCATAAAAGCAGCTCTGTCCTTTACGATTCCAGTCGCGACCCGCCAGTCACGCGCCTTTGAAACGAGTAAAGCGGCAGCAGCTGGTTCTGCAGCGGTCAGTCGCTCAATATACCCTTGAGCATGCGCGCTGCCGCAACCGATGCACACGGCAACGACCATCGAATGATGGGCAAACCGCAGTGTGAATAATCGCAGGATGCGCCCAACCACAGCCGTCATCCCGGCGAAGGCCGGGACCCACGACAGGGTAGCCGACAGCTCAGTGCCTGCGGCACGATCAAATTCTTTCAGCCGAAGCGCTTCGGTTGCTGCCGTCGTGCGCGCAATAATCCCCATCACGCCACCCGCTCCGGCACATTGGCCGCGACCTTGTCCGGGATAACACTCCCGCCGCTAGGTACCTTCATAACGCTCATCGCCGTCGCCGGGCCGCGCGCGACTTGTGCCGAGATCGACTGGCGCTTGACGCCGGACTTGTGGCGCAATGTCAGCACGATGGCACCGATCATCGCGACCAGCAGGATCAGCCCCGCGCCTTGGAACAGGTACACGTACTTCGTATACAGCACTTGGCCGATCGCCATCGTGTTCGACACAGCGCCCGCGCCAACCTTGATCGGCACGGCGAGGTTCGATACCGCGTTCGGCTTGATTACCTGGAAGCCCAGCACCATGATCAACTCAACGACGAGGATACCGCCGATCAGCGCGCCCAATGGCGCGTTCTTGATGAAACCTGCACGTAGTTCAGCGAAATCAACATCGAGCATCATGACGACGAACAAGAACAGCACGGCCACCGCGCCGACGTAGACGATGACCAGCAGCATCGCCAGGAACTCGGCGCCAAGCAGGATGAATAGGCCTGCCGCATTGAAGAACGTCAGGATCAGGAACAGCACCGCGTGCACGGGATTTTTGGCAACGATCACCATCGCCGCGGATAGCACCGCAAGCCCTGCGAACACGTAGAAAAATCCAGCCGTAAGTGCCATCGTCGTTTCGTCCTGCTTCGAGGAGTGCTCCGTGGCACCCCACCCAATACCGTCATCCCGGCGAAGGCCGGGACCCACGACAGCGGGCCACTTACCCGATTCCAATCGCAGCACGTGGCACTGCGCCTTGCTCGAAATCCATTTTACCCGCGACATCGCCCCTGTTGAGACTTGCCGTGGGTCCCGGCCTTCGCCGGGATGACGTCGATCTGTAGGTTGGGTTAGCGCGCCACGTCGCGCGTAACCCAACATTCCACGGGTAGTGCCACGAAAGTTGTTGGGTTACGGCGAAAACGGGCGCCTAACCCAACCTACAAATCTCACCGATACTTCGCGTCCAGCTCCAAATTCTTCGCAATTTCACGCTCCCAGCGGTCGCCGTTCGAAAGCAAGCGGTCCTTGTCGTAGAACAATTCCTCGCGCGTTTCGGTCGCGAACTCGAAGTTCGGCCCCTCGACGATGGCATCAACCGGGCACGCCTCCTGGCACAACCCGCAATAGATGCACTTGGTCATGTCGATGTCGTACTTGGTCGTGCGCCGCGTACCATCGTTGCGGCGTGGACCAGCTTCAATCGTGATCGCCTGGGCCGGACAGATCGCCTCGCACAGCTTGCAGGCAATGCAGCGCTCTTCGCCGTTCGGATAGCGACGCAGCGCGTGTTCGCCCCGGAAACGCGGCGACAGCGGGCCCTTTTCGAACGGATAATTCAGCGTCTTCTTCGGCGAGAAGAAATACTTCATCGCCAGGAAAAACGCCCCGACGAATTCCACCAAAAACAGCGATTTGACAGCCCGGGCGACAGCCATGGGACGAATGCTCCGATAACGTCAGCCGAAAATCATCTTAGCGAGCAACGAACCAATTGCGCCGAACACCGGAAAATTGATGTAGCTCGCAACCAGCGTCCACGCCTTAGTGTCGTTGCGCTGTGTCGAAGCAATCACGCCGTTGAGGTAGCGCCAGTAGGCGAAGGCCACCAGAAAGCCTGCGAGCCCACCAAGGGTCAGAGACATCATGTTGCGTACCTCACAAAGTGCAAATAGCTGGCGGTCAAAACCACCATGGCGAGCGACAGCGGCAGGAACACCTTCCAGCCGAGCCGCATCAACTGGTCGTAGCGGTAGCGCGGCACGATGGCTTTCACCATCGCGAACATGAAGAACACGAACGTCACTTTGATCAGAAACCAGATCACCCCCGGCACCCAGGTGAATGGGGCAGCGTTGACCGGCGGCAGCCAGCCACCCAAGAACAAGATCGTCGTCATCGCGCACATGGTGACGATGGCGACGTACTCGCCGAGCATGAACAGCAAATACGGCGTCGACGAATACTCGACCATGAAACCGGCGACCAGCTCCGACTCAGCCTCCGGCAGATCGAACGGCGGGCGGTTGGTCTCCGCCAGCGCCGAAATAAAGAACACCACGAACATCGGGAACAGCGGCAGCCAGTACCAATCGAGCATCGTCGAGGGCAGGCCGAGGTTTGTGCCGATCCCTGACTTTTGCGCGTTCACAACGTCGGTCAGGTTGAGCGAGCCGACGCACAGCAGCACGCAGATGATCACGAACCCGATCGACACTTCGTAGGACACCATTTGGGCCGCCGACCGCAACGCACCCATAAACGGGTACTTCGAGTTCGATGCCCAGCCGCCCATGATGATGCCGTAGACGCCGAGCGATGAGATCGCCAGCACATAGAGGACGCCGACGTTCAGATCGGACATCACCCACTTGCCCATCCAGTTCTCGTTGACCGGAATGACGGCCCAGGCGGCGAGGGCGAACATGGCGGTCGCAAGCGGAGCCAGAAGGAACACCCCCTTGTCAGCGCCGGCCGGGATCAGCGGCTCTTTCAGAGCGAACTTCAGCAAGTCGGCGAACGACTGCAACAATCCAAACGGGCCGACGACGTTCGGACCCTTGCGCAGCTGCACTGCGGCCCAAACCTTGCGGTCGAACAACAGCAGAAAGGCGATAATGATCAGCAGGATTGTCATCAGCAGCGCGCTCAGCCCCGCAATCTTGAGCACGGGCAGCGCGTAGTCCCAGAAGAAGGCTTCGGCGGATTGCAGCATCGTTCAATTCCTATTCCGCAGCCTGCCGGGTGCCGCTGGCAACCAGATTGGCTTTCAGTGCCGAGAGCTCAGCCATGATTGCGGAAGCCCGCGAGATCGGGTTTGTAAGATAGAAATCCGTGATCGGTGAGCGCAAAGGTTCGGTACCGGCCTTCCCTCCACGTTTCGCGAGTGCTTCGATGCCATCGGCCGGCGCCGGTGTCACCATGCCGATGCGCGCTAGCGCCGGTGCCGCCCGATACATGGCGGCTCGCAGTGCTTTCAGATTGTCGTAGGGAAGGGTGTGGCCGCAAACCTCCGATAGCGCGCGCAGGATCGTCCAATCTTCCTTGGCTTGCCCGGGTGGGAACGCAGCCTTCTCGGTCAACTGCGCGCGGCCTTCCATATTGACGAACGTCGCGCTCTTTTCGGTGTAGGCCGCAGCTGGCAAAATCACGTCCGCGCGATGGGCACCACGATCGCCGTGGGTGCCCTGATAGATCACGAACGGACCCGCCGGCACGGCGACCTCATCGGCACCGAGCAGGTACACAACCTGCATGTCGGACTTCAGCATCCCGGCCACATCGCGACCGCCCGCAGCAGGCACGAACCCAAGATCGAGACCGGCAACGCGCGCGGCCGCCGTATGCAACACGCACAATCCGTTCCAACCATCCTTGACGACGCCGACCGACAATGCGGCCTGGGCGGCCATCGCCATGATGGCAGCGCCATCGGCGCGCGCATATGCACCGGGCCCGACGATGAACATCGGCCGCTCTTTTTTCACCGGCGCATGATCGACGAACTTGGCGAGGCTCTCCGGCCCGGCACCCAGATAAGCGTACGAATATCCGAGGTCGACCTTTTCGCCGACGACGCCGAGCAACAGATTGCCCTGGCGCCAGCGCTTGCGAATGCGGGTGTTAAGGACCGCCGCTTCAAGCCGAGGATTGCAGCCGATCAGCATGATCGCGTCGGCCTGCTCGATGCCCTCGATCGTGCCATTGAACAGGTAGGAAGCACGGCCCAGCGCCGGGTCGAGCTTGGCGCCATCCTGCCGGCAGTCGAGGTTTCCGACACCAAGCCGCGTCATCAAATCCTTGAGCGCGAACATCTCTTCGGCACCGGCGAGATCGCCGGCGATGGCCCCGACCTTGACCGGTGAAACCGTCTTCAGCTTGGCGGCGATCGCGGCAAACGCCTCGCCCCAGCTTGCCGGCTGCAGCTTGCCGTTGACGCGAACATAAGGCTGATCCAGCCGCTGGGTGCGCAGGCCATCGGCAACGTGGCGGGTCTTATCGGAGATCCACTCCTCGTTGACGGCGTCATTGTTGCGCGGCAGGACCCGCATGACTTCGCGCCCGCGCGTGTCGACGCGAATGGCCGAGCCAACCGCATCCATCACGTCGATCGATTCGGTTTTCGTCAGCTCCCACGGCCGGATCTTGCCCGACCAGGGCCGGTGATTGAGCGCACCGACCGGGCACAGATCGACCACGTTGGCGCTCATCTCGGAGAGCATGCCCTTCTCGAGGTAGGTCGTGATCTCCATGTCTTCGCCGCGACCGATGGCGCCGAGTTCCTCCACGCCTGCGACCTCGGTCATGAAGCGGACGCAGCGGGTGCATTGGATGCAACGCGTCATCGCGGTCTTGATCAGCGGCCCGAGGTTCTTGTCCTCGACGGCGCGCTTGTTCTCGGCGAACCGCGACCCGCCGACGCCGAATGCCATCGCCTGATCCTGCAGATCGCACTCGCCGCCTTGATCACAGATCGGACAATCAAGCGGATGATTGAGGAGCAGGAACTCCATCACACCTTCGCGCGCCTTTTTCACCATCGGCGTCAACGTACTGATGATCTTGGGGCTGCCATCTTTGTTCGGCATCAGATCGTTGACGCCCATGGCACAGGATGCCACCGGCTTTGGCACGCCTTGCACTTCGATCAGGCACATGCGGCAGTTGCCCGCGATTGACAGGCGCTCGTGATAGCAGAAGCGGGGCACGTCGACGCCCGCCTGCTCGCACGCCTGGATCAGCGTCAATCCGTCTTCGACCTCGATCGGTATTCCGTCGATGATCAGTTGCTTCGGCATGTTCGCCCGCCTGCTGACTTCGTATCCGGCGTGAGTGTTTCGACAATCCCTTTCAGAATCATCCGATTTTTCAAACACCAATGCCGCAGTTGTGTCAGCCCTCGGCGCGAAACGCCAGGGGTTGCACTGCGGCATGTCTTCTCACGGCCGACACATAACGGGTTGCGGCGTAGCTGCCAAGGCCAGTTGGAGTGGCGGGGACAGGCTCACGCGCGGCGATCGATCGAGGGTCGCGGAGCGGGCCTCGATCGATCGCCTGTTTTTCGTCGTGGCCGCAGCGGCGGCCATCCACGACAGGCTTCGTTGAGAGTGATGCCGATGTGAGCATCAGAGGCCAACATGCCAATCTCGCCGCAACACCGCCCTTGAGGCCCGTTGTCGTGGATGGCCGCCTGCG
>JANOYV010000047.1:0-23540 GCA_031429105.1 Hyphomicrobiaceae bacterium
GTCACCTCGCCCTCAACGTCGCCAAGCTGGAGCCCTCGAAAGGCTCGATGCGCGGCAAACTCAAGCGCGCCGGCTGGAACGACGGCTACCTGCTCGAACTGCTGGCCCAGTTCAAACGAGTCGAAGTGCGATAGCCCTGGCAAGTGCACCTTCAGATCGACATGAACTGCGTGTGCTGGTACTTCTTCATCAGGCCGATATCTGGGCCCACCGCCAATTGGTGGATTTGACGGGGAGTTTCGCGTTGGTACCGACGACACGATATTTCCGCGCTGGGATTGCCTTATCGGCGGCTTGGGCATTTATCTGCGTTTTCGTGTCCGCCCTAAACTTCCCATCACCCAGGAATGTATATTTCCTAGTCGACTACGTCGATGACAAAGTGCAGTGGCAACTTCTCTATAGCATCGATGGCATTCGATGGAGGGTTGTTGGTAAAATCTTCAAATCCGAGAACGGTTTTCATTATATTCTCAACGGTGACCAATCGGACAAGTCAGTTTATTACAAGAAAAACCTCGCAGATGAATGGGACAAAATACTTTCAAAGTATGACTTCCACGGTTTATCCACTGCAACAATAGTGACCCACGTCATCGACACTGCACTCTGGATTGCTGTATTTTTACCTATAATATTTGCATTCTGCTACTTGGCGGCATGGGCGAGGCTCACCCCTACCACGAATATCAAAAGCCAATCTGGAGTGCCCAAGAACGCTGCTGCTAAAAGCCTTTTAAGTATCATTTGGTCGTTCGCCATCCGAATACTCAAGTGCCGCTCGACGGCGACTAGCGAGGCCGGGGCAGACCCTGATGACCGTACCGAACGGACGGCGCGTCGATTTCCGCAAGTTGGATTGATCAAGCGTCTCGTTGTAGCCGGCGGGCTTGTGCTAGTTGTTGGCCTCTGCGGATATGGCTGGACACTTCGTGAAGCTGGCGCCCAACTAAGCAATAGTGGTGGTAACATTGCAGCCGTCTCTACCCGCACATACAAGCCATCGCCGAGTAAGTCATCGACCGTTGATATCGAACGTGATTGGCAAGCGGAATATCTCGCCGTCGGCAAACCGGCACGACTTAGTTCTCGTTCGCCTGAGTTCAAGTGGAGTGGAGCGCCCGCACCAGCCAATGCTGGAACGTCCATCATGACGGTTGATCGCGACTTTGCCGCTGAACTCGATGCCCTCGATGATCCGGCACAAATGATTGTCGATTCGTCTCAATTCAAGTGGGGCAGCACATTTGAGACACCGAAGCTCGGCAACTCGGAAACGACGCGCAAGATGCAGGAAGGCGGTGCGTTCGGCGGGCCGGCGCATCGCAAAAAGGAGGCCGACACAAATATATTCGATGCCCAGGACAAGCCAAACACTACCACAGATCATTCAAAATTAGCGCGACCGACACCAGAGACGTCAACTACGGGAGAGCAACAGCGCGCACAGGAAACTTGGAGCCGCATCACACTACCGCAAGGTGTTTCCTTCGAACTCCCGTCAAACTGGGTCGTGATGTCGGAGCAGCAACGTTTGTCGGTTGAGGCAGCTGTCCAAGCCATGGCCAAATGGACAGTGAAAGGCAACGCTGGACTGGGAGCCACTCTTTATTCGCCACAGGGGACAATCCTTGCGCAGGCAAATTTTAGGTTCTTCTCTGGCAATGCATCAGATCAGATTACCCAGCTCTACATCAAACAAGCGCCACAATCGGAGTTGGATAGCATCGAAGAGAGTTTGAAAAAAGGGACCGTTGAAGCTGCAGAGAAATTAGGGGCATCGATATCGGCTTGGCAACCTTCGAGGAGGGTTGAATCGGGTGAATTTATTGCCATTTTATCCGAGTATACATCGCGATACGCTCACGAAGGTATTATTCGGCGCCATTTGAGATTGCGCGTATTTGATGGGTCGCAATCTTTTAGTCTCTTGCTTAGATACGATGAACGTCGGAGCGCCGCATTGAG
The DNA here is from genome assembly GCA_031429105.1 of Hyphomicrobiaceae bacterium. Classification (GTDB taxonomy): domain Bacteria; phylum Pseudomonadota; class Alphaproteobacteria; order Rhizobiales; family Hyphomicrobiaceae; genus JAKFWF01. Next base: position 1,969 of record JANOYV010000047.1, read on the forward strand.
ACCCATGCTCGATCAGATTGCTAATAGTCTTGCGCGAACTCCCTCAGTGAAGTAGCCCATTTAACCGGGATCAACCGAGACAGTTACCGACTTTGACCATCTCATTGTAACTAAAAAATATTCGCCCTATCGGTAACTGTCCCCCCCCTCACCCACCGCCCCTCAACTTCGCCAGCACCTTCAACCCCGGATACCCGTCGGCGGGCGACAGTCCGGCCTTCTTCTGGAACGCCTGAACCGCGGCCATGGTATCGCGCCCGACCCGACCATCAGTGCCGTCGGTGTTGAAGCCGGCTGCTGTTAGCCGTCGCTGCGTCTCCTGCACCTCCGGCAACGTCAGGATGCGCTCGCCACCGGGGAAAGGCTGGACGAACGGGCCATCGCCGCGAATGCGGTCGCCCAAGTGCACAATCGCCAGCGCGTAGTTGTTAGTCGGGTTGTAGGAGCGCACAGCGCTGAAGTTCTGCGTCAGCAGGAACACCGGCCCGCCTGCCACCGGTTGCCAAAGCTTCGCCCGCTCGGATGGCCGGGGAAATGGCCGACCGTTGGCTTGGGTGACGCCGCGTTCGGCCCACGTGGAAATCGCCGCCATCTCCGTTGCGCCAGCACTCACGCCCGCTGGCAGCCGCACCTCGTAGCCCCAGTCCTCGCCGCGCCGATACTTGCCTCGGCTGAGGATGTATCGCGCGGTGCCAGCCAACGCATCGTCAGGCGCACCGAATGGCGAGACGCGGCCATCGCGATTGAAATCGACGCCCATGTTGAGCCACACCTCCGGCATCCACTGGGTGTGCCCCATCGCGCCCGCCCACGAGCCGACCATGTCGGCAGGCGTGCCCCACTTGCGCTCGATGATGACGAGCGCGTTCAGCAACTCCTGCTCCCAGTAGCTGCGGCGGCGCGCGTCGCCCCAGGCAAGGGCTGCGAGCGCTGGAATGATCGGCCGCATGTGCTTGGGGTTGACGACGACATCGCCGAAGGCCGACTCCATGCCCCACAGCCCGAGCATCGTGAAGCGATCGACGCCGTATTCCTGTTCGATGCGCTGCAGGAGCGCGCCATGTTCCTTCGCGCGCTCGCGGCCAACCGTAATGCGCCAGTCGGATACACGGCGGTTGATGTACTGCCAGACCTGCTCGCGGAACTCGGGCTGTGCCCGATCAAGGGCGTACACCGACGTGTCAGGCTTGGTCGCCGCCATCACGCGGGTATAGGTCTCATCCGAGATGCCCCGGGCTCGCGCGCGCGGCCTGAACTTCTCGACCCACTGCGCAAACGTCGGGTCCGATGTTTGAGCTGCAAGCGGACCCGCGATACCGGTGGTCGCTGCCGCGCTAAGCAGGGCGATCAAGCTGCGACGCGAAACTGGCACGCTCATGGCGCCGAACTCCCTGTTCGCTGTCTACCAAGCTAGTCCATCCATAGCAGCGATGGGACGAACCGCGCTGTCTTTGAACATGCCCGCAAGCGAGGCATCGTCCAGTGGCCCCTTGGCGTGGAGCGCGCTCGCAATGAATAACGAGCGCACGCCGAAGTTGACCGCCCCCGCCATATCGGTCCGCAAGCCATCACCAATGGCGAGGATGCGCTCCTTCGGCACCGGCCTGCCCTTGATGCGCTCGATGGTCGCCGCCGCCATGTCATAAGCCGGCAGATGTGGCTTGCCCGCGTACACGACCTTGCCGCCGATTTTCTCATAGGCTTCGGCCAATGCACCGGCGCAATAGACGAGACGATCGCCGCGTTCGACGAACAGGTCTGGGTTGGCGCACACCATCACAGCCTTGTTGGCCCGAAACGTCGCCAGCATGTCCTTGTAATCGTCCGGCGTTTCGATGTCGTCGTTGTAATAGCCTGAGCAGACGACGAAATCGCACTTGTCGGCGGCGACGAACGTAACATCGAGACCTTCAAAGATCGGTGCATCCTTGGGCGGCCCCAAGTGGAACAAGCGTTTGTCGGTACGTGCGGTGATCAAATGGCGCGTCAAGTCGCCCGAGGTGACAACCGCATCGTAGGCTTCTTTTGGTACACCGATGTCGGTCATCTGATCGATTACCGAGCCGTGCGGGCGCGGCGCGTTCGAGAGCAGGCAGACGATGCCACCCTTGGCCCGGAAAGCAATCGCTGCCTCCGCCGCTGCCGCAAACGGCGCAATGCCGTTGTGAAGTACGCCCCAGATGTCGCAAATCCACGCGTCGGCAGTGGGGCCAAGCGCTGCTGCGGATTTCAAGATCGGTATCGGCGCCAGTGTATTGTTCATCCGCCGATGCCTTAGCTGCGCTTCGCGTTTCGATCAAGCAACAGCGGCATGCGGATTGCGCAGCACGTCTGCCTTGACCGGGCGTGGCGCGCCAAACAACGGGCCCTGTGCCAATTCCACGCCATAGTCTTTCAACCGCGCAGCCACCGCATCATCGGCAATTTGGCCGACGATCAACGCCAAGCCAAGGCGGCTGACGTGGCGGCATAGATCCTGCGCCGGAACCATGCCTTCAGAAGTCGGCATACCGTCGAGGAACACCTTTGCATCGAGTTTCACAAAGGCGAAGCCCGCGGCTGCCAACGCGGTAAAGTCGAAATCGAGATCGGTGATGTCTTCCAGGCTGAACCTAAATCCGAGGTCTGCCATGTCCCGCAAGGTCGACCACTGGAGATCGGAGAAGTTGCGCAAATCGCGTTGGTTGAACGCCAACACCAAGCGGCTGCCAAGCGTGTCCCCTTGCCGATAGGTATCCGCGAACCGATTCAAGAAGCGATCACTGACGAGGGATTCACCTGATAGGGTTGAAAACAGTGACCCCGCTTTGCCGCGATCCTCCATGCGCCACGCAACGCGCGCGGCACGTTCGACCTTTACCGCGTCGAGCAATGGCAGCAACCCGGACCCGCGCACGGACGGACCACTTTCAGTCTCTGACATCAAATTCGCGTGGTCGCCCCAAAAGCGAAGCGTCACCACATAGTGCTGGGCACGCCGATCCCCGAGCGCCAAGATTGGCTCGAGCATGACATCGAGTCGTTCGTTCTCGATTGCCTCTGCAATCGCAGCCAACCGGTCCCGAGCGGGATCAAGGAGGCGCCGCTGCGGCACCGGCGGCGGGACAACGGACATGGGGCGGACGGTGTGCACCTGCGTATTCAAAGGCTCGTTGGTCGGCTCAGTGGCGATTGGCTTGCCAGCAAGGCGCATTGCATCGGCAGCTGCGTGCAGCGCTTCGACGGACGCATCGATTTCCGGCGGCGTATGGGCTGGCTCCGGCATATAAACCGCGCGATCAAGTTTTGACGCATAGGCCTTCGGAGACGCTTGTCGTTCAACAGCAACGGCGTTCTGGGCTTGCGCCATGGCCGCCTGCCCTTGCGTAATGTCGGCCGCCAGCTTCTTAATCACCGCGTCGATCTGCGCGGCGTCGGCCTCCCGCTGACGGTTGTTCGGCACCGAAGTCTTGGTCGCGTGCAAATTTTGAACTGGCGGACGCAGCTCAGACACTGTGCGTACAGGCTCGCTCGCGACACTTAGGGAATGTTCCGCTGAGTAATTGGCAGGCAGCGCTACTGGATCGGGCGCAGCGGGGGTGAACTTCCAATAATCACTGAAGTGGGCACCGCCGTCACGGCTTGCTTCCGCAGCGGCCGTTGTTGTCCCGCCCGTCATTAAAGCAGCATCCACCGGCTCGACGATCGTGCTACGGGGCGTCCCGCCAACTCCCACAGGAGTGCGGGCAACAGAACCCTCGAGCCGTGACAACTCGCGACGGAGACGGTCAACGTCCTCGCTACGGCGGACGAGGATGTGCGTCGACAACAGCGCAACGTACACCGCTAGAGCTGCAACCACTGCAAGCCAGAAAGCCAGGGCAAACTGCAAATGCAAACCAATACCAAGCGCTAGCGCAACAACTGTCATGCACAGCACGATGAGACCATCCCGAACAGGATCGCGCTTGATCAGTGCGTCTTTTGTATTTTTGCGTACGGTGTTCATGGCAACAATCTAACTTTCAACGCCAAGCGCTTATCCCTACGCGCGGGCCTGAGCGATTCGGTTCAAACCAGCATCAAGACGCTCGATGGCGGTTGCAACGCCACAAAAACAACAATCACCAATTTTCCGACGATCTCCACAATTCAAACCGGAATACCAAGCCCTGGCCTCACAACCAGTTGTTTTGAACGGCTAGCCGGGCAGCTGCATCAAAGAATTGCGCAATCAGCGGAACCCGGCGGCGTTCAACGCGACAGATTGCGTATTCAGCCACCGTCAGGTCTGCCCCTTGAATGGCGAGCGTCGCAAGGCGCGCATCGGAGCCAACTTCACTGGCAAAAACCACACCCGCACCGAACCCGGCTGCCACCGCCTCGCGCACGGCTTCGCGCGTTGCCACATCGAACACCTGCCCGGGTCTGATCCCGGCAGCGTCCAATCGCTGTTCGATCACTTCGCGCGTGATCGACCCTTTCTCGCGTACGACAAGATCGCGACCGCCGAAATCGCTGAGCCGCACGCGCTTGCGAGCCGCCAACGGATCCTTTTGCGACACCAGGAGCACGAGCCGGTCGTGACGGATCTTAGCAGATGACAGGCGAGGATCGGTTGTTGCACGCGCCATGACACCAACGTCGGCCTCTTCGTTCAGCACTTGCGCTGTGACTTCGGACGAATTGCTGATGCGCAATGTGAAATTGAGGTCGCCTGAACTCCGCTTCATGAGCCCAAGCACCGGCAGCACGTGGATCGCGCTATCGGCACTCACCCGCAACGCGCCAGCTTTCCCCGCATGGCTCCCGTCGAGCGTTCGTTCGACACCGGCAATGGCCTCGGTCAACTTTGTTGTCGAAGCGAACAGGGCAGCCCCCGTCTCGGTGAGGCGCACGCGACGCCCGGTACGCTCGAACAGGCGACGACCAATCGATTTTTCGAGATCCCTCACCTGGCCCGATAGCGTTGGCTGGCTCACTCCTGACAATCGTGCGGCATGGGTGAAGCTGCCAGCGGCCGCGACGCGGTGGAAAGCCAGAACTTGGGTCAGGTTCATCGCAATAGCCGCTCCACAAATCGGGGCACGACAGTCGTAGCGGGGCCGTGGATCGCCTCGTCAAATAGGTTGGCTCCTTCCGATGGTTCGAGGTTGAGTTCGACCGCGTATGCGCCAGCCCGTTTCGCCAGAGAGACGAACCCAGCGGCTGGATAGACATTGCCGCTCGTTCCAATCGACACGAATAGATCAGCGTTCACGAGCGCGTCTTCGATCCGCTGTATGTGGTAAGGCATTTCACCGAACCACACGACATCGGGTCGCAAGCGCCCCTTCAGATCGCAAATAGGACAGATCGACCCCGGTTCGATGTCGCCAGTCCAGGCCGAGCGACGACCACATCCCAGACACCACGCCTTCAGTAGCTCACCGTGCATGTGAACCAAGTTTTCCTGACCTGCCGTTTCGTGCAGCGCATCGATGTTTTGGGTGACAACGAGAATTTCACCGCGATGACCTTGCTCCAGTTGCCGCAGCGCCGCATGGGCAGCATTAGCTTTGACGTTGGCGTGGTCGCGTCGCCGCGTATTGTAGAATGCCTGCACGCGGGCTGGATCACGTTGAAAAGCCTCCGGCGTTGCGACGTCCTCGATGCGCACTTTGGACCAGATGCCATCGCGATCCCGAAACGTCGCAAGGCCGGATTCCGCCGATAGTCCAGCTCCCGTCAGGATCACGAGGTTATGAAATTCAGTCATAGATCTTGCACCTCAGGGCTTGGCCGCCAAGGCCGCGCGCATCAATTCGTTTTCAGCTTCGAGATGCGCAATTCGTGCTGCTTGAGTGGCGAACGTCCGGGCCACGTCTTCGGCATGAAACATCTGCGGGGTGTGTTGCGGGCAATTGGAATCGTAGGCCGCAAGGTCAAAGACGATCACTTGTTCCGGACGCGCCTCGTAACCGGCAGGCCAGAGCCGTTCCAACAGCGCTGGATCATCACGCACCACGCGTGCGCGGCCCCACCACTTGATGCGATGGCGACTGGCATACTCCATGATGAAGATGAAAGCCTTTGGGTTCTCCGACAAATTGCCAGTGCTGATATATTGCCGATTGCCCTTGAAATCGGCGAACGCAAGGGTCGTCTCGTCGACCACTTTCAGAAAACCCGGAGGGCCACCCCTGTGTTGCATATAGGGCTGTCCATCGACACCAGCCGTTGCCAAGAAAAATGATCTGATTTCTGCAATAAACGCTGCCAATTCCGGTGTGATCTGGCTCGGCCAATCGGCACGGCGCGCAAATGCCGACCGCGACCCGCGCGCTTCCTGCACGGCTTTCGTTGCAGCGCTGAATGCAACGTCACTTGTTCGGGCGGTCAGAGACATAGGTATGATCCTGGCTTCGATTTATTTCGATTGCCGTAAGCCTCACTCAACCTGCCCGGATGCGTCAAGTTGCGGTCCTCCGTAATGTCGCGTCAGCGCGTACACTTGACGTAGATAATGCGAGGTGAACATGTCCCATCCGCTCAGCCAAGCCACTCAAATCGTGCATAATACGGCGCGTTTCGGCTGGTACTTTGGCATCAACTGGCTCGTCGACCGCCAGGCATCGCGCCTAGGTGCCAAGCCTGCCTACAAACCCAGTCGCCCGGTTCCGACCCGCCAGGAAATGCTTGTGGACTTGGCCTCGGTATTCCTTGCCGACGCGAATGCCGTACGCGACGGGCTCTACCCTGCGACGCCAGATCGCTCGGCCTCTTTAAGCGACCATATCTCACGCCTGCGCCTGATGATGGCCGACCTTCCCGGCGCACTCGGGCGACGCGAGGCCGAAGATGCAGAAACTTCGCGCCGCATGCCACAAGCCGAAGGGTTGCCCACATACTTTACCCAGGATTTCCACTTCCAAACCGGTGGCTACCTGTCGGAGGACTCGGCCAAGCTCTACGACGTGCAAACCGAAACCTTGTTTTACGGCTCCACAAGCGTCATGCGCCGCTCCGGGCTTCGCCCTATTGCTGAATTCATTCGCGGCAAGGATCAGCGACAACTCTCGATGCTGGATGTTGCCTGCGGCACAGGTCGCTTCCTGCGCGACGTCCGCCTCGCGTTCCCGGCCATGAAGCTCAGTGGATGCGATTTGTCAGAGAGTTATCTGAACGAAGCCCGCGACCATTTGAGAGGCCTGCGACCAATTGAATTCGTCTCAGCAAACGCGGAACTCCTGCCCTTCAATACGGCCAGCCAGGACATTGTCAGCTGCATTTTCCTGTTCCACGAACTGCCACCGGATGTGCGCCGCAGGGTTGCTTCCGAAATGGCGCGCGTCCTGAAACCTGGCGGCCTACTGGTCTTCATTGACAGTTTGCAGATGGGTGACCGTCCGGGGTGGGATGGACTGCTCGAAGCGTTCCCCGTGCGGTTCCATGAGCCTTACTACCGGCACTACGCCATCGATGATCTGGATAGGCTGTTTTCCGACACGAAGCTTATGCCGGTCTCGTCGCAATCAGTTTTTTTGTCGAAGCTTATGATCCGTCAAAAAGCCTAGTTGCGTAAAAAATCATAGTGGCCATTCAAGCCTCTTCGGGCGCAACCAATGCCTGTTTCGCCAAGGTGAATGAAAATCCTGCACGCAGCAGTGCCCGCAAATCTTTGTCGCGATGTTCCTCGGCCGAGCCGCGTGTGCGCCAGGGACCAAGCCGTTTACGCTCGGCGAAACGACGTGCTTGGGCGGCATCATCGAACTCATCGCCCAGCGCCGCGCGGATCGTTTCGGGAGCTAACCCCTTTTGCTTGAGACCGACCTCAATGCGTCGTTTCGCAAACCCTCGGCGTTCGAGCGTCGCGCGGCGACCTTCGGCAAACCGTTGATCATCGAGGAGGCCGAGCTCCACGAGTTCGTCGAGCGTGGCCGCAATAAGCGCCAGCGTTTCGGGCTCCAGTGCCTTTACCTGGAGTCGTCGTTTCGAGCGCCGCTCCAGCACCTGACGCAGCATCTCGCGCGATGCCGAACGCGCGCTCAAATAGTGCAAGGCCGACGCTCTTAAATAGCTGGCCTTGACCGGCTTCGGTTTGGGCGGATCACAAGTTTTCTGGATGATGGAACCATCGTATCTCGCAGCCAGGCCAATGGGCCTGACTGCGCCAATCAAGCCATAGCCTTATGCCTCGATCCACATATCCCTGGCTTCGATGTAGATCGAGGGGTGGATTTTGTAGCCCTTGATCTTCTTGTCAGTGAAGTTGAACACCGCACGCCACAGCGGCACGACAACGGGACCGTCATCGAGCATGATCTGTTCGATCTTCGCCATCACGGCGCGCCGCTTTTCGACATCAATATAGCCTTCAGCTTCCGTGATCAATCTGTCGAACTCGGCATTAGACCACTTGCTTTCGTTCCAAGAGGCGCCGGTGCGGTAGGCAAGCCCAAGCACCATGGTGCCAAGCGGACGATGCGCCCAGGTCGTGAAGCCGAATGGAACCTTGGTCCAGTTATCCCAGTACTGAGCCGACGGCATGACATTGATCTTAACGCGGATGCCGGCTTCTTTCCACTGCTCGACCATGGCTTGCACTGCCAGCAATTCCCAGTCCGGAGCGGGCCTGCAAGCGATCTCGGTATCGATGCCGTCCTTGTAGCCGGCTTCGGCGAGCAAGGCCTTGGCCTTGGCGACATCGCGCTTGGAGCCACCGATGTTGGCATAGTCTGGATGGGCCGGAGCCACGTGATGGTGGTCGCCCGGCTTGCCGAGGCCACGATGGGCAACCTTAAGCGTCGCATCGGTATCGGTCGCAGAACGCAGCGCCTGCCGCACGCGCTTGTCATCGAACGGTTTGATGGGTTGCACGCGGGCCACTGCCGTATAGGCGGTATCGACTGAGTTGACCTGCACATGCGGCAACTTTTCGACCGCTGGCAAAGTCGAGATTGCGCCTTGATAGATCATATCAACTTGCTTGGAGGCTAACGCTGCAATTTGGGCTGCCGGATCTTCGCCAATATCAATGACCTCGAACCGTTCGATGTGTGCGCCCCCTCCCCAGTGTCCGGTCTTGCGTGCAACAAACACAGCACGCTTGCCGACTTCAAGCTCGGTCATCTCGAATGCACCGGTGCCATCGCTGCCGACCGCGAATACGCCCTTATCTTCCGGGCTCAAAATCATCAAAGGATAGTGAAACAACGCCTCGGGGATCGTTAGGTTTGACACTTTGCCGTTCAATTTGAATGTAAAGTCATCGACCTTCTGGATGGCGTTCGCATCCCATAGCTTCGTTGACTTCTTCTTCGCTTGCGTCTTGGCATCGATCTCATCGGTTTCGAACTCTTCCAGCATGAAGCCCTTGAGAAGCCCCACAACGGACGAGCCGGTCTTGGCATCGAGCACGCGATTGAGGTTCCAGATCGCATCATCGGCCGTAAATTTACGACCCTTGCGCCATGTTACATCCTTACGCAGCGTCATCGTCCATGACTTGAGGTCGGCGCTTGCCTCCCACTTTTCGATCAGGTTCGGCCGCGTGACGTTATCAATTCCTGTGAAGGTCAAGTGATCGACGACCTGCCGGGCGCAGTTGGCGCCTTCAATCCACGAATAGGTGTGTGGACTTTTAAGGTCTTGCACCCGCATGCCGATGCGCACGACGCCGCCCTTTTTCGGAACCGCGATCTGAGCAAAAACGGGTGCCGCGAGGCCAGCCAACCCATACGCGACGGGCGCCGCCACGCCAAGCAGGGTTGCTATTCTGAGGAATTCGCGACGTTCGAGTTTGCCATCGGCCATCTCAGCGCCCGCGCGCCCAATGATCGGATGCAGGTGATCTGCCATTGCACTCTCCCAGTTTTGTGATTCGTGTATTCCGGATGGCTAGGGCGATAGGATGCCATGGCTGATGATCTTAGGGCCAGCATCTAACTTTGCACAAGCGGTAGAGCTTCACGCTCACTTACAATAGTTCGGGTGAGACCCTGTACCCAGCCGGCAAGCCGAGCCCTCATAGCCAGGGTCTCACCCTAAACCGACACTGGCATTCTCACCGCCGTGAGATTTCGACTGCCAGGCCGGTATCCGGGAAACAACGTGATCGGTCGCGGCAGATCTGCCCCCACCTCGAAACGAGCGATGCGAAAATCATTCAGTAAACGGCATGCGCAGCCTTTAGTTCCGATCCAAACTGAAAACGCTTTCGCGCCACGCCAAGGCTCCACCTGCGGTTGGTGAGGCAGCAGAGGGTGATAGTGTTGGCGTCGCCACCACAGGCTGTGATTTTCGTGGCGATGCCACCATGCGTCGCTTGACTGGAGGGGGTTGGATTGGCTCAGCGGCAACGGGCGTTACGCGTTCGCGCGCGGCCAGCGCATCATCGAGGGCATCGCCGCTCTTTACTCGATCAGTGTCGATAAGATCGACGATCACGTCTGCAGGGGCTCCTAAAAATTGCATGGTGGAGTTTTGCTGCAACGATGACACCCGCCGCGACATCGTCGACGCACTAACGGCGCTGCCACCGCGAAGAGCGGTGTCTTCAGTAAATGCCGCGAGTAATTTCGCCTCCCGAGCTAAACTTTCAGCCAAGGGGCGCGGGACAACAACGTCGGCAGTCCAGCCTTTCGGCGTCAATGCGAGGATACTCGATTGGGCGCGCGCCAGAACGGCTTTGTGTGCGGCATTCTTCAGTGGATCAGTATGCAATTCAGGTTGTGGCGCTGCAATTTCGACGGCACCGGTGGTGCCCGGCTTCAGAACTGCAGACATCATCTCCGGCGTCGTGTCGCCGTTCACCGTGCCCAATCGCGATCTCGAAGGATCACCACCGGTTGAATCCTGAACAGTTGGTGATTGAACGGGTTCAGACAATCTAGCACCCCCATCGTTCGGGATTGCGCGGCGCTCTACTTGAATTTGCGGCGCAATCGCATCGCCCGCAGCAACTTGCCCCGTGCCCTGGATCGCTGGGCGCTCTACTGCCGGCGACATGGCGGTGACTGGTCGAACAAACAGCGACAAAGGTGGCGACATCAGTGCAAACAAGATTAGCGTGCCCCCAACAGACGTGGCGGTGAAAGACATCGCGACATCCCGCGCAAAGCCGCGTTCACGGGCGCGCGGGCGCTCAAGCGTAGCTGACTGCTGATGTCTCTCCTTGTTGAGTTGCTCGTCCATTGCCGCCATTGCGAGTTCCAACTCGCGGGTGAGCCGCTTGTGATCGTCATGTTGATGCGCCGCCACTGAGCGCTGGCTCGTCGACCTTGAAGGTCGCGCCGCAGCAGTTGGTGGGTCCAACTGCAATAGAAACTCATTTCGAGACGCACTACTGGGCGCAAATCGGGCAGCACCGACCAACTCATTATTGATCCTGCCAGGCGCCATATCGCCAAGTTCGCCATCGGTAAAACCGGGGTAACCTTTGGCATTCGACTGCAAATGTTCCGCTTTTACTGCATTGCAATTCTCTTCATTCAGAATTGCACTAAACTTTCTCATTTTCTGAACAACGTATCGATCAGCGTGCCCAGGACTCGGTCGATCCGACCGCATATCTCGAAACTTAAACGTCTCAAGAGACAGCGGTCGCATGCCGTTAGACTCGACCAGCCCTGCGCTCGATTCCCTGCATCCCATTCGACACGATTGTCGAAAAAGGCCGGCTTCTTGCTGACGCGAAGTCAATGCCCGCCTCCTAATGCAACGCTGTTCAACGGCCTTTACGGAGCGGCGGCTTAGTTCGTGCTAGCCCTGATCGGTTGAGTGGCTTTCGACGATGGCGTTGCCGCGCCATCAACCAACCAACCGTCTGATCGACCTCGTGTATGACACAGGACCCAAATTTGGTAAATATAACGCTTCGTGAATATATTCTTCAAAGCATTCAGCTTGATCTTTTTTTCGACTTACATTTTTTTCAGCTGCGCAACTGCACATCGATCAATTAGGTGTTTCTTTTTTTGAACCGGCTTAATAATGGACGTTCATAAGTGAAACTGGCTATTGAACAGCTCTAATAAACATCTTTGATGTTGCGATTGGAGTAAGTGATCCTTGCAAAAGAAGAAACTGGTCGATGAACTTCCAATTTAACTCCGTTCAACAATGCGACTCACTCTTACACCGCAAAAGCACGGCATCGGCCTGCCGCAGGTTCCATTTCAATTTCGATCTTTATCAAACACTCCGTCGCGCCACGACGAGGTATTTGCGGCACCAGCTGTAGGCTTCTGCGGGGGTCGTACAACAGAACGATCCCGAAGAGCTTTCGGCCGGCTTTCCGGCTGCACTGCTCCTGTTGGTTGTAAGGCCGCTGCCGGTATGGCGCTGGTGCGCCCTGCGAAATCAGAGTCTGACGTGGTGACCGGGACCTCTGGCAGCGGCGTGAGTGCCGACACCGGGGGCGCAACGCGCGCGGCCTCAACCCTTGGCGGCGTTTGCGGACCTTTGGAAACAAGGCCACTGGCAAGTGGAGCCTGTTGGTCAGTGGTGGAGTAGGTTCCACCTGGGCCAGTGATCGTATGGACCCAAACCAGCCTCTCACGACTGCGACCTTCAATTCTGATCGCGAGGCTTTCGTCGAGCGGGGCGATGATCGCAATCACCACGTCACGAAACCCGACGTCTTCAATAACCCAGGTGCCGTCAGCCGCGCGAAGTCCGGCAGATACATGTGCTGAAGCTGGCAGATTACGCAGGACAACGCGTTGAATACCGCTCATTGAGACCAAGTGCTGGCTCAGGGCAATCCGCAGTGGCACCAATGCGGATCGACCAATCTTCGAAAGCTCGGTTGCGATGTTGGCCTCGCTGCGCATTGGTGCCTGTAAACCGCGATAGGTGAGTGCCGCTTCATCACCGAAGGACAGCCCCCCCACGGAACGCTCCTGGCGCCAACCCAAGACACTCGGCGCCGCAGCCGCCGTAGGTTCTGCGTCGACTTGCTCTTTTTCCATCCGACGCTGCCCTGCAGGTAACAGCAGAACCACGAGCCCGCAGACGGTCATCACATGAAACCACGGCAGCCTTGCAGATACAGGTGTCTGGCGCGCAACCGCCGCCCCACTTGACGAGCGCCGCTCATCGCCATCTGCAATCGCCTGGGACAGCAGGCTCACCCACTGTGTAGGGTCATGATTTTGATCATGTTTGCTCAACGGAACACGCCCGGCGACCAGTACCACGACAGTTCGATTATCAACGATGGCAAGCTCATGGCCGTCTGTACCGCGAAGTTCTGCTGAAAGAGGCCCCCGCCCACTGTTCCTGAATACGTGATTCGTTGCCACAGAGCGTAGTCAGCAGCTCAGCGCGGCCTGGTTTGTGACAGCTAGCGGCAAGTTTGCACTACTTCGACGGGACAACTGACGTTGCGCAGTGCTGGTTCGCGTTTTTGCCGGACGACCGGTCGATCAAATGATTGCACTTGGACCAAATCCTGGTGCAGTTTCTTGGACGCCTGACACAACAGTGATAACGCGGCCTACGATCAAGAAAGCCAGCTCCCGATGAAAACCCATGCGCGCGTTGTAGTAATTGGTGGCGGTGTCGTTGGTGCCAGCGTCCTCTACCATCTGACCAAGGCTGGCTGGACCGATGTCGTGCTGATCGAGAAGCACGAGCTAACGTCGGGTTCGACTTGGCATGCGGCTGCCGGTGTCCATACCTATAATTCCGATGCCAATGTTTCAAAGCTGCAGAAATATACCATCGACCTTTATCGCGAGATCGAGGCTATCTCAGGCCAGTCGTGCGGCATCCACGCCACCGGCAACCTGGTGCTCGCCGCCAATGACGAGATTATGGACAATCTGCGTTTGATGCACGCGCGGGCAAAATACCTCGGCCTTGAGACGCAACTCATCACGGCAACGGAGGCGCAAAAGCTCAATCCACTCCTCGATCCAAACGAGTTTATCGGCGCGCTATGGCGGGCGGACGGCGGCCACGTCGACCCGAACGGTGTGACGCACGCCTACACCATTGCCGCCCGCAAGGCCGGTGCCGAAGTCTATCGCTTCACGCCGGTCACCGCCCTCAACCACCGTGCCGACGGCACCTGGGACGTGATCACCGAGAAGGGCAACATCCACGCCGAGCACGTGGTCAATGCAGCAGGGCTTTGGGCACGCGAAGTCGGCCACATGGCTGGCATCGAACTGCCTGTGCTCGCCATGGAACACATGTACATCATCACCGAGGAGATTCCCGAGATCACCGCGATGAAGAAGGAGATGCTGCCGACCACCGATTACTCTGGCGAAATCTATATGCGCCAGGAAGGCAAGGGCGTTTTGATGGGCACCTACGAGCAGGACTGCCGCGTCTGGTCGCCCGACGAGACGCCGTGGGATTTCCACATGCAGCTGCTGCCCGATGATCTCGATCGGCTGACGCCCCACCTCGATATCGGCTTCAAGCACTTCCCAGCCATTGGCCGGGCCGGCATCAAGAAGGTCGTCAATGGCCCCTTCACATTCGCCCCTGATGGCAATCCCCTGGTGGGCCCCGTCCGTGGCTTGAAAAACTACTGGAGCGCGTGCGGCGTCATGGCGGGCTTTGCCCAGGGCGGCGGTGTCGGTCTCGCACTCTCGCGCTGGATGGTCGACGGCGATCCAGGCGCCGATATCTTCGCCATGGATGTCGCCCGTTTCGGTGCCTTCGCGTCAAAAGCCTACACCAACGTCAAGGTCGTCGAGAATTATAAGCGACGGTTCCGCGTCGCCTACCCGAACGAAGAACTGACAGCCGCCCGCCCCCTGCGTCGTACTCCGGCTTATGATCGCTTGAAGGCAGCAGGCGCCGTGTTCGGCGCAAACTTCGGGCTTGAAGTTCCCTTGTGGTATGCACCCGAAGGCACGGCTGCAGTTGAGACCCCGACCTATCGCCGTTCAAACGCATTCCCGGTCGTGAAGGCCGAATGCAAGGCCGTGCGCGATGCCGTCGGCCTGATGGAAATCTCAGGGTTTGGCAAATACGAGATCACCGGCAATGGTGCTGGCGCTTGGCTTGATCGCATGCTTGCCAACAAGATCCCGAAACCGGGCCGCATGGTGCTCGCCCCCATGCTCAATGAGCGCGGCACGATCCTGGGCGATTTCTCACTGGCGTGCCTCGCCCCGGATCGCTTCCTGATGATCGGCTCAGGCGTTGCCGAAGTCTATCACATGCGTTGGTTCGAGCAGCACTTGGAGGACGTGGAAGATGTCTCCGTGCGCACAATTCCGCACGCACTCAACGGCTTCATGATCGCCGGACCGAAGTCGCGCGAGCTGTTGCAGCGGCTCGTCAAGGAAGACGTGTCGAATGACAGGTTCAGGTTCTTTGCCGTCCGCGAAATGACGGTGGGCCTCGTGCCCGCTACCGTCATCCGGGCCAGCTACACCGGCGATCTCGGTTACGAGATGTGGTGCACGCCCGACTATCAGGTGACGCTGTACGAAGCGATTATCGAAGCAGGCCGCGATCTCGGCCTCGTCCACTTTGGCGGTCGCGCGCTGATGTCGCTGCGGCTCGAAAAAGGCTACGGCGCGTTCTTCCGTGAGTTCCGGCCAGACTATACTCCGAAGGAGTGCGGGCTCGACCGTTTCGTCGCCTACGACAAGGGTGACTTCATCGGCCGCGCGAGCGCCTTCAAGGACCGCGATAGCGCGCCATCGCGCCGCCTCGTCACGATGATCGTCGATACCGACGTTGAGGTCGTCGGCTACGAGTCGATCCTGAAGGGCGGCACGGCTGTCGGCCAAGTCACATCAGGCGGCTACGCCCATTGGGCCGGCAAAAGCATCGCGCTCGGCTACGTGCAAGCCGATCTAGCGAAAGATGGCACCGAGCTCACCATTCCAATCTTTGCCGAGGAGCGCCGCGCCGTCGTTCACATGACACCCCTGTTCGACGCCAACGGCGGCAGGCAGCGGGGGTGAGGCTCCAGCAATCGGTACAAACCGGGCTGTGTCCTTACAGACTAGACCGGGCTGATGCCTGACAGTTCAAGTGTTGCCAGCCTCACGCAGCTTCCCGGCCATAGTAGAGCATCGATACGTGCTCGGCCTCGGCGAAAAACAGCCAGCGCTCGGTGACGATGCCGATGGCGACGCACAGCACCGCGAGGATGGCAATAAACAACGCAACCGCGCCGCTGCTCACCAATAACAGCGAGGTCAACACGGCTGGCAGAATGAACAGCGTCACGGTTGCCAGTTGGCGCAGTCGCTCGGCGTGCTTTCGAGCAACCTGGAAGCCCATTTCGCGCATCACAAAGTTAGCTTGCGTGTGCGGCGGATCGAGCGTGCGAACTTTGCCAAAGTGACCCAAACCAGTCGCATCGCCAATCGTCCACGACCGCTTAGCGCCATCGATTACGTTCCAATAGTGCGCCTTGATGATCCAGCCTGCGAGCAACAACAGCAGCGTGAGCCAAACCGCTGTGATTGAGATCCGACCGCTCGCCGCAGCAACCAACGCATTCAACAAAAGTCGCCCGGTGAGTAGGCCAAACAGCACATACAGCGGCGCAACGTGAGGCATATTCCACGCCCGGATTGTCGGCAGCGAGGCGTAGATCATGCCGGTGCAATAGAGCGTCGCGAGTGCCGCCAGCAGGGTCAGAAGTCCAAACAGCGCAAGAAGTGCCGTCCCCGTTGGATCGCCGAACACCCACGTCAGCGCGTAAAGTCCACCCACCACATAGGTTGCGATGGCGGCAATCCCCTCGCGCGACAACCACGACGAGCGCCACTGTGAAAACGCCCGCCACGCCCGCTCAGGTCGGCCCAAATGCGCGGTCGAGGACAGCAGGCCAACTGTGATCAGCACGAAGGCGAGGCCGAAGCCTGCGAGCCCCAGCCCCGGCGCACGCACGGTCCAGCCGCCAATGACGCCCGCAAGCGCCAGCCAGATCAACAAGCCATAGCCCGCGCCCGACGCACAGGTGAAAACGATCACGGAATAGGCTGGGTGCATGGGGGGCTTTCAGGAAATTCGGATCATAGCGCCGTCAACAGGAATGGCAGCACCTGAGATATAGCGGGCGACGGGCGATGCCAAGAACACAACGAGGGCTGCCAAATCCTCGGGCTCGCCGAAGTGGCCCATCGGAATATACTGCTTGATGAATGCTTCGCGTGAGGCGTCGGTTGGATGCAGGTTGTTTCGGATCTGCTCGGAATTAATCCGCCCCGGCGCAATCGCATTGACGGTAATGCCGTGCGGCGCAAGCTGGATCGCCAACGTGCGCGACCAGGAATGCAAGGCTGATTTTGCTGCACCGCTGGCGTTCCAACTCGGTGCCACCAGTGCGCCGGTCAAGTTGATGATGCGGCCCCATTTCGCCGTCCGCATCGGCTCAACCAACGCGTTGGTCAGGCGACGGGCAGCGGCGAAGTTGAAGGCAAGCGCTTCTTCCCATGCCGCATCGTCCGCTGGATCAGCCAGCGGGCGCGAAGCTCCGGCATTGTTGACGAGAATATCGACGCGGCCGCCGAGTGCCTTCAGTGCCGCCGTCGCTATGTCCTGCGGTCCATCAGACGTTGTCAAATCTCCAAGGATGATTGCGGGCCGGGTAGCGCCCGTCGCTGCAATCCCATCGGCCGTTTCAGCCAAGCCTGCTTCGCGGCGTCCAGCGATGGCGAGCTTCACGCCCTCAGTTGCCAACGCCTCGGCAATGCCGCGCCCGATGCCCGACGTCGCGCCTGTAACGAGCGCGGTGCGCCCCTCGAGTTGTAACTTCATGGGAGACCTCCGTTACCGCGACAGAACTTTGTCGGCCCAGGCAAAGAATTTAGCCGACGCGGTCCCAACTTCACCGGCGGCCGGGCGAATGCTTTCCGGCGCTGGCTTTGGCGCTGTGTGCGCATCGCGTTTCGCGCGCGGTGCCAGATACTTGTTCACCGGCTTGAAACCCATCTCGGGCAACAGATCGAAGCCATCACGGGCTGCTACCAGCTTTGACACATCGCTCGATGCATCGCCGAGATCGCCGAAGTGCCGTGCGCCGGTGGGGCAGGCTTTAACACAGGCCGGCACGCGGTCTTCCGGCTCAAACGTCTCGTTATAAATTCGGTCGACGCACAGCGTGCATTTCTTCATCACGCCTTGCGTGTAATCGTATTCGCGCGCGCCATAGGCACAGGCCCACGAGCACAATTTACAGCCGATGCACGTATCTGGATTGACCAGCACGATGCCATCTTCCGCGCGCTTGTAGGATGCCCCCGTCGGACACACGGTGACGCAAGCCGGTGTTTCGCAATGCAAGCACGAGCGCGGAAAGTGCACGGTGCGGCCCTCGGCACCTTCCCCCACTTCATACGAGTGCACGCGGTTGAGCCACGCTCCATGTGGGTCTGTGCCGTAGGGTTGCTCGTCGTTGAGCGGACCAGCAACGGCGCTCTGCGTGTTCCATTCCTTGCAACTTGTCGCGCACGCCTGACACCCGACACAGGTATCGAGATCAATCACAAGGCCGAGTTTTTTGGCGGATGGGGCTGGAAGCGTGGTCATGGGATTCGCAGCCCTCCTATTTGATCCCCTGGCCTAGCGAAATTCGCCTCGTCCATCAGGTTACAGTCCTTCGTTTCGAACACCGAAACGGATGGATTTCGCTGGTGCATTTTCGTACCCAAATAATGGAACCCAACCGTATTTTTAGCATTGATGAAAAACCACCATACTCCAAAGCAGTGCTTGCTGGCTCGGTGAGAACATTTGGTTTCTTCGTCGCTAGCCACAAAGGCAACTGCGCTTACTTCAACCTGGACTGGCTGTCTGCCTTGGCCTACGTTGATGCTCATTGGAGCGAAGTTGCGGTTTTGCTCGATGGTTTCTGGTCGCGAGGCAATACTCCGCGTGATCTCGAAGTACCTGGGAATTGTGTACCTTTCCAACTGGTCTTGAACCGCCAAATTCCTCAGCGGGGCCGACATTTTCGAAAGCTCAACATTCGTAAATGGTGGCTTGTACTCTTGAATGGCCGCAATAAAATTCTCGACCTTTGTGCAGCCAATCCCTGGAGAATCCGCCCGCGCTGCATTCGTCGTGGCAACAGCAGCAGCGCTTGCTATCGCGCACCATACTGCGCCGGAACGCAGTGCCCGCCCCACAAACTCCGTCATCCCAGGGCGACGGCTTGGAAGTGCCCTTGCGGCGATGACAGTTCTGGAGAGGTAAGGGTCTTGGTTATTCTCCACCATCAAGGGAACGCCCGTAGGTTGGCTCAAGCGCCTTCGCGCAATCCAACAGAAAAAAGTGCGGCATACAGAATTTGAGCAATCCTCGGCGCGTTCTTTCCAGTTGGGGTGCATTGCGCTTTGCAACGGGCCTCCTCGGAGCCCCCAATCCGCCCCCCCCACAACTTCCCTCCCTCCCCCCTTGTGGGGGTGGGTCGGGGTGGGGGGGCTCTGCGATGAGCGAAAAATGCCATTGCTGTGCTGTGACTCGACGCGATTGCGCTTGTCCGTCGGACGCTCGCCTGATGCACCATCCCCCCCTCCCTGGCCCTCCCCCTCGAGGGGGGAGGGTAAGAAAAGGGAACCCGAAGTTTGCACCGACCACGCACGCGCCATCATCACATCCAACCGAACGGTTGGGTGCAGATCAAAAATTCACAATGCAAGGCTATGGCAGCGGATCGAGGCACGAGATGGTCCTGCAGTGACGATGACCGCAAACATGACGCGAATTTGCGGGGTCGTCACGTATCTTTTGCGCGGGAACCTCAGCCAGCGCACCGATGCAGGCCCGTGGGCGTTAGGACCCAATCAAGCGGCTGATCGTAGGCAAGATGGGGGACCTCATCGACGTGTTGTTCGTCATAGGCAAGCCCAACGGCTGTGACAGCGGATGTTTCACGCAAGCCTTGCAAGGTGCGATCATAGAAGCCGCCGCCGTAGCCAAGGCGATAGCCGTGATCGTCAAATGCCAACAACGGGACCAGAAGGATCGATGGCGTAACCGTTGCAGCCGTTGCCGCCGGCTCCTTGATCCCCCAAGTGCGCGCGACCAACGCATCGCCCTTGGCATAGGTTCGAAACGCAAGCGGCTTGGCCTTTCCCACCATCACGGGCAGGCAAAGCGTGTGGCCGCGTGACACTAAGGCCGAACCAAGGGGGGCGGAATCGAGTTCTGGACCAATCGCCCAATAGCTCGAAATGCACGATCCGGGGGCGGCACCAATGCGCGTAAGCAGGTCGTCGACTAGTGCGGCTACGGCGGTCGCAGCGCTGGCGCGGGATGCAGCCGATAACGCCGCGCGACGCTCGTGCATCTGTGCCCGGAGCGTCGCTTTGTCGATCATCATCACACGTCTTGATCGGTTGTATCGTCACACGACGATTAAAATTAGGTGCCGCGGAGGCCGTTGGGACCGTTTGATCCCGCCGAGTCCCTTTTGTTAAAGGTGGGCGCCATGTGTCCGGGACCACGGCCCCGGTCAGATACAGCTCCCGAGCGGAGATTATAGGCCCAGGGGATGCATAGTCCCTGACAAACCCCGCAGCGATTTGAATGTAGGGCCGATGCGCCGAAATAGCTAGGGCTCGTAAATGCCGTATCCACCTACACTTGACCGGTTACCCCTGCAGGCGGGCTGCAATAGCAGCAAGCGCTGCATCAGCCATGGCGCCATCTGGACCACCAGCTTGGGCCATATCGGCACGACCGCCACCGCCCTTGCCACCGACGGCCTCGGAACCGGCACGAACGAGATCAACCGCGCTGATCTTGCCCGCAAGATCCGGTGTTACCGCCACGACGATGCCGAGCTTGCCATCCGAGGAGTTATTGGCAATCGCAACGATGCCGGAGCCGACTTTGGCGCGGCCATCATCGGCCATGGCTTTCAGATCCTTCATGTCGACACCCGCGACAGAAAGCCCAAGATACCGGTGGCCTGCAACTTCGATAATCGCTGGCCCAGCGTCCTTAGCCGTGCCACCACCCATCGCCATTTGCTTTTTGGCGTCCGCCAACTGGCGCTCAAGCTGCTTCTTTTCATCGACCAAGGCCTTTAGGCGCTCGACGAGATCGTCGGGGCGCGTGCGCAAGACATTTGCTGCCTCGCGCAATCGCTCGTCCTGGGCGACGAGATAGGCGCGCGCACCATCGCCGGTCAGCGCTTCGATCCGCCGGACGCCAGCTGCCGACCCGCTTTCTGCAACGATATGCACGAGACCGATGTCGCCGGTGCGGCGCACGTGTGTGCCACCACATAGCTCGATCGACCACGGCTTGTTCGGGCGCTTCGGATCATCGGGATCGCCCATCGAAACGACGCGCACCTCATCGCCGTACTTTTCGCCGAACAGCGCCATGGCGCCAGTTTCGCGCGCATCCTCAATCGCCATCAACCGGGTCTCGACCGGCGTATTCTGCAGAATGATTTCATTGGCGAGTGTTTCGGCACGGCGGATCTCCTCCGGGCTCATTGGCTTCGTGTGCGAGAAATCAAACCGCAATCGATCAGGCCCGACCTGCGAGCCCTTCTGCGCAACGTGGGGGCCTAGCACATGCCGCAGCGCTTCGTGCACCAGATGGGTGCCCGAGTGGTTGGCGCGCGTTGCCGACCGGCGGGCGCGATCAACGACAAGTTCGACGTCGTC
>JANOYV010000048.1:0-18004 GCA_031429105.1 Hyphomicrobiaceae bacterium
CTGGTGATGAACCTCTGCGGCCGCGGCGATAAAGACATCTTCGCGGTGGCGGAGCATTTGGGGATGAAGATTTGAGGGGGTGGGGGGGGGCCCCTGATCGCAGTCTTTAAGCAGCAGCTTTAAACTCATTGAAGGCTTTCAGAAGCTTCATTGTGGCTCCGCTGCTCAACTCACTTCCCGTGTACCGGCATTCGTAAAGTCCCTGTAAATTAGATGGAAGCTTAAGCCCCTCCTCGACGAGTAGGATGAACTTGTAACCTGGGTATAGAGCCATTGCGGCTCCAATCTCGATAAGAACATTGCCATTGATCTGCGGTTGCTCACCACCCTCCCTGTCGAACAGAATGGCATCAACGGCAACATGAATTACTGCTGCAGCGCAGGTGCGCATGTCGGCCATCACCTTTTCGGGAACTGGTTTTGCCCCACTCTCGCGCTCAATTGCCACAATGGGTTCGAACCCTCCGTAGGTCACGATTTCCTTTACCTGGGTAAGGATCTTCGTGTTTTTGCCGTGCGTGATGAAGACTCTATTGTTAGCCAGTCCGGATGTGATCAGAGGGGGAATCATGGGCGCATGCAACTCAATGATTTTCTTTTCCTCGAAAAGCGCCGAGCTTTCCAGTTTCTTCTCTGTAACGACATCATGTGCGTCCGGCTTGCCTTCGATGAAAGCGGCAAGGTTCGCTTCGTGAAACTCGAACCGGGTTGGTTGACTGTGTCGCCCAATGGTAAGTTGCCCGAGGTCCGCACCCTGAGCTACTTGGAAAAAGCACACAGCTTGATCGTTGAGAATCTTCTCATTCTCAGAAACTTCCGACTTAAAGTTATTATGCCAATGAGCAGCCGCTTCGCTTGCCGCTATTACGCTCTCTTTGCGGTAAAACGCGCGCTCGATAATGGCGCGATAAGGCGGCACCGCGCGGATCACCTTGCGCAGTATATCAGCTTTGTTGGTTGCTCGGTCCTTGACGAGCGCGCGACCGAGTTCGCTAAGTTTCATCTTGCCCTCGACATCGTCGATGAGGCCCCAGAACTTCATTCCGTTAATTTTGCGTCCATCAAGAACTCCGGGATCGATGACCGCTTTTGCCTCTGCGACTGTAGCACCGATCGGCTTCGCGGCAAGATAGGTGCAGAGCGTAATTATATCTTCAACCGTAGTACGAATTGGCATGCTCATAATACGAATCTCCATCATAATGACGCGTGATTAATTAGACGCATTTCTTACAGCGTCAAATTCGAACACCTATTTCTCTGTGGATAAGGCAAACTTCATCATCGCGCGTTATCGCGGGAATTTCGAACTAAGACCTCTACCCGGCGTCAACGGCGACTTTGCTGACGTTCGATCGCTGTTGAATCGGGCAACATTTTTTGGGCTAGAATTCAATTTACTCGGGCTGCTTCGCCAACGGACTAAACACTGCAATGGAGACCGGGAAGTGCGCCGCCCCCGCCCCCCTCAAGCCGCCCTTACCGTCAACTTACCCTTGCTCTGCCGTCGGCGAGTGGGACTCTTGACGATGATCTCCACGTCTTGCCCGAAAGCAGTCAGGAAGCGCAGCAATTGATCGGTTGAAAAGCCGTACAACTCGCCCTTGAGCAGCTTCGAAATCTTCGGCTGGTCGACCCCGCAAATCTTAGCGGCGGTCGTTTGTGACAATCTCTTTTGACGAATGATCGCACCGATCTGCTGCACCAGCTTCGCTTTCGCGAGTGCCTCCTCCGGGTTGCGGACGTTGAGATCGGCAAAGACGTTGCCGCTGCTGGCGATGATAGGAATGTCGCTCGTCATGATCAATCTCCCTTAAGAGTTCTCGCGCCGCCACTCTAAGTGCATTTCCTCAGCACGCCGAAGCCGTTGCCGGATAAGTGCAATGACGGGCTTGGGCGTCTCGATTCCGTGCTTCGACTTCTTTTGGAAGACGTGCAGCACATAAACACGCCCAGCCAAGCGCACCGTGTAAACGGCCCGATAGGCCTCGCCGTCGAAAGTTTCGACGATCTCAAGAACACCTGCCCCGCCGAAACCTTTAAGTGGCTTCGCAAGGTCAGATTTACCGCCACATTGGGCGTCGAACAGTGCATAGCCGATGTCAGAACGCACTTCCTCCGGCAAGTCTCGTAGATCATCGAGCGCGCTACCGACCCATGCGAGCGGCTTCAAGTCGGGCGGTGGCGGAAGCCTGCTCATTACACACTATGCCTAAAAAGACATAGTTTTGCAAGCGCTTTTTATGATACCCACCCCCCTCAAGACTCGACCGCCTCCACCCCACACCACTCTGCCACGAACAGGGCCATCGCCACGGTGATGCGTTTCAGGGACGCAACGTCCACCGCCTCGTCGAAGGCGTGGATGTTTTTTGAAATCGGTCCATAGCACAGCGCTGGAATGCGGTTGTAGAGCGCGTAAACACGGGTATCGAGATATCCAGCGGTCATGAAACTTTCGAGCGGACGACCCGTCGCCACCTCGTGCGCACGCGCCAACACCGCTTCGGCATCGGACCCAGGTTGCAACTCGTAGCCTTCGGCAAAGAAACCGTTGAACGACACCACTGGCGGATTGTTCGAAAGATAAGAATCGCTGCGCGAGAACTGAGTGATCCAGCTTGCGACCTCAGCCGCGGCGTCTTTTGCGGAAACACCGGGGTAGACCGCAAGCCGACATTGAACTTTGCACCAGCACGGCACGGACGATGCCCAGTCGCCGCCCTCGATCCGCCCGATATTGAGATTGATGGGATGATCCGTCGCCTCGAAATTGGCGCGCCCTGCCTTTTGCTCGTTTAACGCGGCTTCGAGCAAACGCAGGTTCTCAATTACGCGATAGGCTGCATCGATCGCATTGGCCCCGCGCCCCATGTCCCGAACGTGAGCCGGTGCGCCGCGCACTTCGATCTCGAACCACAAGACGCCGACATTCGCCCGCACGAGCTTTTCATCTTCCGGCTCGGGGATGAGGACGGCGTCGGCGGTATAGCTGCGCAGAAAGGTCATGAGTGCACCGTTGCCGGTCGATTCTTCCTCGACGACCGATTGCAGATAAACGGTTGCGGCGGGTTGTAGTCCGAGCCGTGTCAGGGCATCGAGGCAGGCGAAATTGGCTGCGTGTCCCGCCTTCATGTCAGCGCCGCCACGGCCATAAAGCCAGCCATCCGCAATCGTTGGCTCGAAGGGCGGCGTCGTCCACATATCAAGCGGCCCCTCCGGCACGACGTCGACGTGACCCTGCAGGATCAGCGAACGACCAACCTCAGTGCGCGGTCGGTGAATGCCAACCAGGATCGGCGCCTGCGAGTGCGCAGGCGTAAATGGAGCGCCGCCCGGATGAGCCGCAATGGCCGCTTCCTCCATGGCAAACCGATCAATCACAAGGCCCCGGTCCCGCATTTGTCGGAAGACAAAATCTTGCACGGCATGTTCCGCGCCCCGTCGAGACGGGAACCGCATCAGCGCCTTGGTCAACGCGAGTTGGGCTTCAAAGCCGTCCTCGACCGCCGCCGTGATCCGGCGCGCCAAGACCGGGTCTAGTTTCTGAGGCGCCGGTTGCGACGAACGCGCTGACTGAGGATCCACCATGGACGTTCCGCCTCTCAATCCCACTTCGGCGCGAACGCCAGATTGACCACGCGACCGTCGGGCTTGGCGAGGCTCGATAGCGCCTGCATGTCGGCTGACGTCAGTTCGAAATCATAGACGGCGAGGTTGGCCGCCACCCGCTCGGCGTTTTGCGAACGCGGAATCGCAACCAGCCCCTGCTGTACGTGCCAGCGCAGCACCACTTGGGCAGCCGTCCGCTTAACCCGTGCGGCGATTGACTGAACGGCTGATTCATCCATCACGCCGCCCGTCGCGCCACGCCCGAGTGGTGTGTAGGACACGAACTGAATGCCATGCTTCTTGCAGGCAGCAATCACCTTCGACTGATCGAGATGCGGGTGATATTCGCACTGGTTGGCAACCAGCGGTTCGGTGGTCAGTGACACCGCTTGATCGAGCAGCGCTGTCGTGAAATTCGACACGCCGACATTTTTGGTCAGCCCGCGCTTCTTCGCTTCGCACAACGCCTTGATCGATCCAGCCAACGGAATCTCGGCATTGGGCCAGTGGATAAGCAATAGATCAACGTGATCGAGCCCCAGTCGCTTGAGGCTCGCTTCTGCTGAGCGTTGAAAGTCACCGTCGGCAATATCGTCCTTCCAGACTTTGGTCGTGACGAACACGTCTTGCCGCGCCACTTTCGATGCCTTGAGCCCCGCCCCGACCGCGGTTTCGTTGTCGTACATGCGCGCCGTGTCGATGTGCCGGTATCCGGCCTGGATCGCACCAGCCACAAGTGCGGCGCACGCTTCGTCTTTCAACGTCCAAGTGCCAAGTCCGATGGTCGGGATGGTCGCGCCGTGGGTTGTGATGGTTCGGTTATCGGTCATAGGTTGCTCTCTTTTCTGGCGCATCAGGCGCCCTCCGGGGAGCCAGCCGGATGCGCTGTTTTACTTATCCAGCATCGCACCGGCACCACGGAAGCCGCCATCGACGGCCAGGATTTCGGCAGTGATGTAGCTCGAACGGCGTTCGTCCAGCAGGAATTCAATGGCTTGTGCGATCTCGCTCGGTTCGGCGTAGCGGCGCATCGGCACGAAGCGATTGTACATCTCGCGCTCGGCGTCGGTGTGCAGTTCTTTCACCATCGCGGTTTCGACTGGGCCCGGAGCAACGGCGTTCACGCGGATCTTGAAGGGTGCAAGATCGTTCGCCATCACCTTCGTCAGGTTGATCACCGCACCCTTCGATGCGCCATAGGCCGATCGGCCTTTCGATCCGCGAATACCGGAAATCGACGCGATGTTGACGATCGATCCGCCGCCGGAATGGCGCATCAGGCGTGCAGCAGCCTTGCCGACCAGGAAGGTGCCGACGACGTTGACATCGAGGATCTTGCGGAACAGGTCAGCCGACGTATCGAACACGTGCTTGTCGGCCGCGATCCCTGCTGAATTAACGACACCGTGCAAGCCGCCCAGCGCTTCTGCAGCTTCGGCAACGCACTTGTCGACGGCAGACTCATCAGCGACGTTGAGGCGGGTAGAAAAAATCGATTTACTTTGCCCGAGGGCCGCGACGGCATTGGCAAGCGCGGTCTCGTTTGAATCAAACAATGCAACCTTCCAACTGCTCTCCAGCAACAGCTTTGCAGTTGCCTGACCGATGCCGGATGCAGCCCCGGTGATGATCGCTACGCGAGACGCCACTGGTTTCTTCGTGGTCATGGATGCACCTCAAATTTACCTCGTCACTGACGCCAGTGTAATGCGGGCGTGATGGCTCGCAATAACGAGGGCTTGGGGTGCAGCCATGTCAAAATCGAGCAGCCTACTACTCTGCCGCTTTGCTGTACTTTCGCGCGTACTGCAGCAGGGCATCGTCAGCGCAAGGCGTGATCGGCGTAAAGTCCTGATGCGCGATCCACTCGGCCCGCGTCGGCTTGCGGATGTGGTTTGAGACGGCATTCAGCGTCAGATAGACGATGCGGCGCGAGAACGGTGTGATGTTGCCAGCCGATCCGTGCACCAGATTACCGTGGAACAGCAGCATGCCGCCGGGCTTGCCGGTTGGTGCGACGATGCCACCTTCGGCCACGAGCTTCTCAACCGTCGCGTTATCGAGCGTCCACAACGGATAGGCCGTGGTCGATGTATCATGAGCAGCGGCAATATTGCCGTGCTGCTGCGAGCGTGGCACCAACATTAGCGCGCCGTTGAACGGGAAGACCTCATCGAGAAAAATCGAAATATTCATCGCGCGGGGCTCGGGCATACCATCGTCGCGTAGCCACGTCGCATAGTCCTGATGCCACTGCCAGACGTCGCCGTCGAACTTCGCCTTCGCGTTGATCTTGTACTGGTGCATGTAGACTTTCTCACCGAACACCTGCTCGACGGGCTCGATCATGCGCGGATGGCGGCCCAGTAAGCCGAATGCCTCGTTATACGTGTGGGCGGCAAAGGCCGTACGTGGCGCGCCGGACTTCTCGCGCCAGATTTCTGGCCGATCAGATGCCAGTACGCTTGCCGCCTCCTCGCGCAGCACCGCCACTTCTTCGGGCGAGAACAGCTCGGGCAGGAACAGCCAACCTTCCTCGTGGAATTGCTTCATCTGTGCGGAGTTGAGTTTCATCGGGCGTCCTCCAGTTTGTGTTTTAGTTTTTGAATTGACCTAGGCAACCGTCGCAACATTTTCGATCCGCCGCGACGTCTCTTCGCCAGCGCGGGCCGTATGGCTTCGCGCCCTGCGTCCGGCCTCCACGGTATTGCCCGCAACAATCGCTTCCAGAATTGCCGCGTGTTCGGACCATACCCGCGCACGAACATCTGGCGTTTCCAGAACAAGCCCCATGGACCGGCGAAAGTGCGGCCATTGCTCTAAGACCGTCTCGGCAATCGCGCTGTTGCCAGACAGCCGGTAGATGTTCGCGTGGAAGGCAACATCGGCGTCGATAAATGTCGCGATGGCTGCACTTTCTGCCAATGCGAACCCAACCACGAGGCTTGACTGGGCAGCTGCGATCTCTTGCGCAGGCGCCCGACCGGCACGAACGCGTGCGGCCCCCAGTTCGGCCGCCAGCCCATCAAGGGCTTCACGAACGCGATAGAGATCAAGTATCCGATGACCATTGATCGGTGCGACCGAAATCCCGCGTTTGCCGACTTCAACCAGCAACCCGCGGCGCTTCAGCACTTGAATCGCATGACTGACGGGCTGGCGGGAAACGCCAAGCAGTTCAGCAATACCGTCCTGGGTCAGTCGGCGGCCGGGTGCGAGCGATCCATCGACAATTGCGGTCAGCAACCGATCATGCACCTGATCTATCAGTGCGGGTTGCATTGAAACGACTTCCAACGGCACGGGTGTCACCCTTTCAAAACGTCATTCAACGTTTCTAGCATACAGAATTCGGAATTCCAAATTTAATAATTCGAATAGGGTCGACCGAAGGCAATGCGCAACTTGTGCGCCGATTCTTCAAGCGGTCGCCGCCTCAACAGGTGACAAGTGTTGCAAACAGCTCCGGGTTGCGTGTCCGGCAGCTATACGTGCTGGCCACCGTTGATGTGGAGTTCGGCACCGTTCACGTAGCTCGACTGGTCGGTGCACAGGAAATAGATCGCCTTCGCGACTTCCTCTGGTTCACCCAACCGTCGCATCGGGATCTGCTCCTGCACGATCTTATCGGTGCCGGGAGAAAGGATTGACGTATCGATTTCGCCTGGCGAAATTGAATTCACCCGAATGCCACGTCGGCCAAAGTCGTGCGCCATTTCTCGCGTCAGGGATGCCAGCGCTGCCTTCGACGTCGCGTAGGCGGCACCTGCAAACGGGTGCACGCGACTGCCGGCAATCGAGGTGACATTGACCACAGCTCCTTTGGCCCGATCCAGTTCCTCAATCAGCCCACGTGCGATCACCACGGGACCGAAGAAGTTAACCTGAAATACCTTCTGCCAGATATCGAGCGGCGTATCGATCGTTCCAAGCCGTGCCCCTTTCGGTCCCTTCGGGCTGATCGCCGCGTTATTGACCAGCGCGTGCAGGCGACCGCCCTGGGCCTGCAACCGTTCCTTCATGAGACCGATCGCTTCGGGCATCACACTGGGATCGGCCAGATCAAGTTGAATGTGATCTTCCGGCCCCATCTCCCAAGGGCAGTTTTCTGGGAACGGTTGGCGCGAACAGGTGATCACACGCCACCCGGCCGACGAGAACCGCTTGACCGTCGCGTGCCCGATGCCGCGCGAGGCACCCGTCAGGATCAGCGTCTTGCGTTCAACATTAGATGTTTGGCTGTTGGGCACGGGGGCGGGGGCGGTTTCGGTTTTTTTCATCATGCGGCGCAGCCTATCACGGAAACAGCCGCTGTTTGCTCCAGACTTGATTGGCGCCATCCCGCCGGAACGTAATGCGTTCGTGCAGGCGATAGGGCCGATCGTGCCAGAACTCGACTTCCGTTGGCGTCACGCGAAAGCCCGACCAATGGGCGGGGCGGGGAATATCGCCCGTTGGATACTTGGCTGAAATGTTGGCCACGGCCGTTTCCAGCGCCTGACGGCTATCGAGTGCACGTGATTGTGCCGATGCCCACGCGCCGATCTGGCTGCCGCGCGGGCGCGTTGCATAGTAAGCATCCGCTTCGGTAGCACTCACCGTCGAAACAATGCCGCGCACCCGCACCTGCCGTCGCAAGCTCTTCCAGTGGAAGTTGAGCGCGGCTCGTTTCGAGGCCAGTAGTTCTTGCCCCTTGGCGCCTTCGTAGTTGGTATAAAACACGAAGCCGCGATCCGGCGTCGCTGCAGGATCGAGCCCTTTTAGCAGCACCACGCGGACATTGGGCATTCCCGACGGATCGACCGTCGCCAGCGCCATCGCATTGGCATCGTTGAGTTCGTGTTCACGAGCCTCCGAAAACCAGGTTTCAAACAGCCCAAATGGCTCTACTGCGACCGAGAAATCGCCCGCCTCCGGCCCCTTGTAGTAATCGGGCTTTACCCACTCCGCCGGTGTATCGATCGCCATAAACACTCCACTTGCAGAATATTGACATCAGTTTCGGTTTGAAACGGCCAGGACACACATTCAATCGATGTTAACCCAGTTGCGGCACCATCATCAATGTAGGGTCTGCCCGTCGCGGATCTCGTATGCGTCCCGTGTAAAGTAGAGTGTGGTCATGCGTCCAACACCGTGTCTCGTTTCCTTGGTTACCACTATGGCAATGGGCTTTTTCATCGCTGCGTCAATCCTACTCAGCGGTCACAGCAGCCTCGCCCAGTCCACGAGCGGCAATCTGAGCGCCGTCGAATTGCCGCCAGCGGGCAACAACCCCAATCACAACAATGGTGCAGCACCTGGAACGAACAATTCCAATGCCACCTGCTCGTGCCCGAACCAGCCTTCGAATGAACCATTACCGCGCGACAAGCTGTGGCCAAAGCCGTCGCTGGCAGACCTTAAAGCGACCCTCGATGACAACGATGCCGTGGCAGCACTTGAAGCCTTGCAGCTTGCGCTTACCGAAGTTGGCGATGGCGCAACTTATATCTGGCATCGCAAGCATGGCCGCCTGAGTGGTGCAATCCAACCGACGACCTCGTTCAAAGATGCCACCGGTCACGTCTGCCGCCACATCATCGTGGCGCTGACCTCTGGCAGCTACTCGCGCAAGGCCGAGGGCATCGCTTGTCGCCTCAAGGACGGCATTTGGGCATTGGAAGGTTGATCAGCGCCAATCACCAATCACGGCGTTGACCAGGGTGAGAGCCGCGACTGCTGCGGTATCGGCCCGCATGATGCGCGGCCCAAGCGAAAGTGCCGTCGCATTCGGCAACGCCCGGATCGCCTCGCGTTCGATTGGGTCGAAGCCACCTTCGGGGCCAATGAGAACAGCAACCGGCATCGACCTTAGCGCTGCGAGCGCCGCGATTGGATCACTAATCGGAGCGGCTTCGTCACAAAAGATCAAATGGCGTTCGCTCGACCAGGCACCGATGACCTGCTCAAAACGCTGAGGTTCAGCGATCGACGCCACATGTAAAATGCCGCACTGTTCGGCGGCCTCAATGGCATTTGCCCGCATCCGATCAAGATTGACGCGCTCTGCGATGGTCCGCCGCGTGATGACCGGCGCCAGATGTCGCACGCCGAGCTCGACGGCCTTTTGCACCAGATAGTCAAGGCGCGCTCGCTTTAACGGCGCGAACATGAACGTGACATCGGGCCCGACCGTCTGCCCGCGGGTTTGCTCGTCGATGACCAATCTGCAGGTGCGCTTGGCAACATCGGCAAGTTTGGCTTGCCATTCGCCATCACGACCGTTGAAGACGAGAATAGCATCGCCCGCCCCCATCCGCATGACACGAACCAGATAGTTGAACTGTTCATCCGTCGCCTCGAGTACGGCGCCAGTGCGCAACTCGGCTTCGACGAATAAACGTTGACTGGTAAAATCATGGATTGCCATCGCGACACGTTAGCCTATCTGCTGGATCGATGGGGAGGGGCATGTTAGTTGCGCCAAAGTGCATCTAATCTCAAACGAGCATCCCATTCCCTCGCATGACGATCTCCCCACCAGACATCATGTCATTACCCGATGCCAGGCCCGGCAACTGGGTTGACCGACATGCGCCGAGCATTGTGCGACCTTATCTGCAACTGGCCCGCTTTGACCGTTCGATCGGGTCCTGGCTGCTGCTGTTTCCGTGCTGGTGGTCATTGGCATTGGCAGAATTGTATAGAGGTCGGCCCTACCCCAACCTTTGGTATCTCGGCTTATTTTTCGTCGGTGCGTTCGTTATGCGCGGGGCCGGCTGCACCTATAACGACATCATTGACCGCGATTACGACGGCCGGGTGGCCCGCACGGCAATGCGGCCGATTCCCTCTGGCGCCGTTTCGGTGCGCCAAGCCCTTGCCTGGGCAGCGGCTTTATCGCTGGTCGGACTAGCCGTCCTGCTGCAGTTTAATCGCTTTACGATCTGGCTTGGCATGGGCTCGCTGGTTCTGATCGCAATCTATCCATTCATGAAACGCTACACATACTGGCCGCAGCTGGTACTGGGCCTGACTTTCAAATGGGGCGCACTCGTCGGTTGGACTGCGATCTTCGGCACGGTCGATCCGGCAGCGCTGGTGCTTTATGCCGCCTGTGTCGCCTGGACCATCGGCTACGACACGATCTATGCACATCAGGACAAGGAAGATGACGCGCTATTAGGGCTGCGCTCAACCGCCTTGCGCTTTGGCGATCAGACAAAATCGTGGGTCGGTGGGTTTTACGGTGCAGCCGTCGTCGGCTGGGCGATTGCTGGCTTCCTTGCCAATGCGCATTTAGTGTTTTTTGTTGCCCTTGCCCTGGTTGCACTGCAACTCTCCTGGCAGGTCTCGACGCTCGAAATTTCCAATCCCACCAACTGTTTGCGGCGGTTTCGCTCGAATAAAGACGTCGGCTGGGCAATATTCCTCGGGCTGATCGCTGATATGGCGGTATCGACGCTTGCAGGCCTCGCATAAGCCACTCCAGATACACAAACGCGGTCGAACGTGTCCGTTCGACCGCGTTTGTGAAAACGCCTACCTGTAGACCCCCGAGCGGCTGTCTGTTGCAGCCATGCTCGAACAATGCCACAGACGCGTTGGAAAGCTCTTAAGTGGCATAGTCAACAAAGCGTTACGGCACGCGCCGGTTCGATATTGTAGCGTCGCTAAGGAAAGGTTGATCGATGAGAACGGCGCCTGGAAAACAACTCCTGCATCTCGTCTTTGGCGGCGAGTTGGAATCCTTGAACGGCGTCGAGTTCAAGGATCTGGCAGGGTTGCATGTCGTCGGCATCTACCCGAACTATGCGGAAGCCTACAAGGCCTGGAAAGGCTGCGCCCAACGCACCGTCGATAACGCCCACATGCGCTATTTCATCGTCCATATGCACAAACTGCTCGACCCGGACGCCGTGCCGGCCGCACCGTCCAAATCCTGATCGCTGTTCCATAAGGAAAACCGCACCGCTTGACCGAAGTCACTTCAACACCTGCCCCTGTACCACCAATGCTGATCCCGCCGGAGGTCAACACCTCCTGGCTGTTGGGTCGGCGCGTGTTCATGGACTGGTTGTGGCCGCGCTGGCGCCAAGCGCTCGCTGTCATGGCGTTGACGGTCCTGCTCGCCGCGGTATCGTCGTGTTATCCAGCGATCATTAAATTCGTTTGCGATGCGCTGCTGTCCGGCACCACCGAAACGGTGCCGTGGATTTTGGCTGCCATCGTCGGTGTCACGATCGCCAAAAGCACTTTGTTGTATTTTCAGACGCTTGCGTCGAACACCGTCATCCAGCGGATGTCGACGGACATGCAAAAGCATGTGTTCCAGCACTTGATTCAAGCCGATTTCGCCCGCCTGACACGCGAGGCACCGGGGCACCTGCTGTCAAAGCTGATGAGCGACGTCAATCTCGTGCAGAACGCCGCCCAGACGATCATCGGCACGGCGGTGCGCGACGTCTTGACGATGATCGGCTACGTCTGCTGGATGATCTACCTCGACTGGGGCCTGACCTTGATCGTCCTCAGCATCTATCCGGTTGCAGTGCTGCCGATTTTGATGATCGGCAAGCATCTGCGCAAAACGGTCAAGAAAACCCAGGCCGAGCTTGGATCGATGGTGGCGCTCGTCAGCGAGCAGTTGGCCAGCCCACGGCTGATTAAGACATTTCGGCTGGAAGGTTATGCCAATAGCCGCGTCAGTGCCAGTTTCGAGGAAGTTCTGCGCTTGCGCACCAAGGCTGTGAAAAGCAAGGCACGGCTTGATCCAATCCTCGAAGTTTTGGGCGGCATCGCTGTTGCCGGTGTCATTGGATTTGCCTACTGGCGGATCAGCAATGGCACATCGACCATCGGCAATTTTGTTGGCTTCGTCGCAGCCTTGCTTTTGGCAGCGCAACCCGTTCGAGCGCTTGGCAACCTCTCGACTCGCATCCAGGAAGGTCTGGCTGGCGCCGAAAGCATGTACGGCATTCTGGATGAGAAACCATCCGTCATCGACCGCCCCGGTGCGCGCCCGCTGAACGTCACAACGGGCGAGATCACCTTCGATGGCGTCACGTTTGTTTATGATGGCGCCAAGACCGAGGCCGAAGAGTTGCGTGCCTTGGCTGGTGTTTCAATCATCGTGCCGGGCGGCAAGACGGTTGCCCTTGTCGGTCGATCAGGTTCGGGCAAATCAACGCTGATCAATCTGGTGCCGCGCCTGTTCGATGTAACGTCGGGGCGGATTTTGATCGATGGTCAGGACCTGCGCGATGTCACGCTCGAAAGCCTGCGCAATCAAATCGCCATCGTCAGCCAGGACGTGACGCTGTTTGATGACACGATCCGCGCCAACATTTCACTGGGACGCCTTGGAGCGGACGAGACTGCAATTATCGCCGCAGCCAAGGCTGCAGCAGCGCACGACTTCATCATGGCCCAGCCGAACGGTTATGATACCAGCATTGGCGATCGCGGGCAGCGACTGTCAGGCGGCCAGCGTCAGCGATTGGCGTTAGCCCGTGCCATTTTGAGAGACGCGCCAATACTTTTGCTCGATGAAGCGACAAGTGCGCTAGACACCGAATCAGAGCGCTTGGTGCAGGATGCGCTGGCGCGTTTTACGCGCAATCGGACAACGCTCGTCATCGCGCATCGCCTTTCGACGGTGCAAAATGCCGACCTGATTTGCGTGATGGAAAATGGCCTAATCATCGAGTCTGGCACCCACGCCGAGCTTTTCGCCAAGGGGGGCAACTACGCCAACCTGTGCCGCCAGCAATTCATGGGGAGCGACGCTGCGACCTCGACTGTCCAGTTCCTGCCTACTCGCGGCGCAGGATCCCGCTAAGGACGCGCGAGACAAACCCGTTGGACTGGAACGACTTGGTCACGACTTCTGGATCGTAGACCGTCTCTACCCAATCCCAGAAGGCAATCGGCTTGGTCCTGGAATAGCGCAAGTATTCTTCGAAGAAATGATCTAGAATACCGGTATCGGCCTGTCGGATATGGCCGTAGCGCCATGACAGTTGCTGCATGGCGATTTCAATCGGCTCACCGAGCTTGGTGTGACAGTAGAGTGCACTCATCAGTCCAGCGCGATCGGCGCCCGATTTGCAGTGCAACAGCATCGGATATTCAATGCGATCAAATAAATCGCGCGCGCGACGAAGCTCCTCTCGGTTCGGCGCTGCGCGTGATCGCATTTGGCAATCAACGAGGGTAAGCCCGAATTGGCGGCATGCTTTCTGCTCGAGCCAGTAGCTGCCGCAGACACGCGGCCCACGCAGGTTCACGATGGTCTTTATGCCATCAGCCGCAAGCGCCTTGATGTGATGGGGGCCTGGCTGCGCTGCCCGCCACGCCGCGTCACCGATTTTCACCTTGTTGAGGTAAACCAATCGAACAATGCCGTGATCGACAAAAAGTGAGTCGGCCTTCGTCAATGTTGGCCCGAAGGCACGCTTCGCCCAGTCCGGCGATTTCGCCATCATATTTTCGCGCCAACCAAGCGTTACCCGCTTGAATGCACGTCTGGTCCGTTTGACGAGAGCTGCCATTCCCCACTTTCGGTGGACGTCATACGCTAAGGCCTGCACACAATCACCGGGCGAGCCAGCGATTTCACGCACCACGCGCTGAACGGCGCTGTTTGCAATCGTTGGATAACCGCTATAAACACTGCGATCAAGTGGTGGTGGGCATTGTCTTGCGCCTGCGCGTTGTAAAAAACCGCAATAATCCCAATTCCAGCGGGCATAAGTGCCTGCAATTCGAAGTTGAGCTATGGCGCGCTTTTCCATCGACAGGGCTCGACTGAGCCGGATCGGCAGTGGTGCCCTTGCCCGCTACATTCGGCTTGTCCACAAGACATCTCGCGTCGTCTGCGACCCTCCCGACGCAATTGAGCGGTTTGCCAGCCATCATCCGATGATTTTTGCGCTTTGGCACGGTCAGTTCTTAATGCTGCCCGTGTTGAACCCGGCATCGGTCAAAGTGCGCATCATGGTTGCCAAGCACGGGGACGGTGACCTGCTCGGCGACTTGCTCACGCGCTTCAACATGGGGGTAATCCGTGGGGCAGGTGCCGGCGCACGAAAACGCGACCGTGGCGGCGCGCGCGCGTTGCTGGCGGCACGCGCAGCACTCGACGATGGCTTCAGCGTTGGCATGACGGCTGATGTGCCGCCGGGCCCGGCGCGCCACGCTGGCCTTGGCATCGTAACGCTCGCCCGCATATCGGGCAAACCGATCATCCCGATTGCGGTCGCCTCCAGTCGTTATCGCGCACTCGACACCTGGAGCCGCATGACGATCAACATGCCCTATTCAAAGATCGGCATTGTCGTCGGCGATCCGATCCATGTCGCAGCAGATGCCGACGAAACGGCAATGGAAGCCGCAAGGCTTGCCGTCGAGCTGGCGATGAACGATGCCACGCGGCGCGCCTATGCCCTGTGCGGCGTGAGCGCTGCCCGGGCAACACCGCCGAATGCTGATCCGTTGGCCCCACCAGCCCCACCGGGCCTCCGGTTGAAGGCGTATCGTAGTCTCATGCGCGCGGCTGAACCTTTAGCGCCAACGATCCTGTCCTGGCGGCAACGACGAGGTAAAGAAGACGCAAGCCGACTGGACGAGCGCCTGGGGCAGCCTTCGCGCCCGAGGCCAACGGGCACGTTGATCTGGATCCATGCGGCAAGCATCGGGGAAACCAATGCTATTTTACCGCTGATCGATGGATTGCGGCTCCAACGGCCGGATCTGCGCTTCCTGTTGACGACGGGAACGACCACCTCGGCCGCGCATGCGGGCAGCCGCCTCGATCCGAGCGACATTCATCAGTACGTACCGCTCGACAGTCCACGGTTCGTCAGCCGGTTCATCGATCACTGGAAGCCCGACCTCGCCGTGTTTACCGAAAGCGAGATCTGGCCCAACCTGATCCTGGCGACGGCGGACCGTGGCATCCCGCTGGCCCTTGTCAACGCCCGCATGTCGCCGCGCTCTTACAAGCGCTGGATGAAGCAGCGGGCGGTTTCACGACCGTTGTTCAACCGGTTCTCGGTTGTTCTGGCGCAAACCGAGAAACTATCGCGCTGGTTTGCTGATCTGGGCGCCCGCCACAGTCGACCATCAGGCAATTTGAAAGTCGACGCACCACCCCTGCTGGTCGATCAGACAGCATTAGCGGCGCTCCAATTAGCGCTTGGCGGAAGGCCAATAATGGTTGTCGCCTGCACCCATCAAGGTGAAGACGAGATCGCGGCCGATGCCCATCAATTGCTGACAGCGACGGTGCCAAACCTCTGCACGATCATTGCGCCGCGTCATCCCGAGCGCGGCCCCGTGATCGCCGCTATGCTGCGGGCGCGCGGTATCACAGTCTCGGTGCGGTCCGCCGGACAAGTGCCCGACGCTGCAACGCAGATCTATATCGCCGATACGATTGGCGAACTTGGCACACTCTATCGATTGACGACGATTGCATTTCTCGGAAAATCACTGGGCCTTGGGCCGGGCTCCCATGGTGGACAAAATCCGATCGAGGCGATCCGGCATGGCGCTGCTGTGTTGACCGGCCCTAACGTCGGTAACTTCCAGGAGATTTATCAGGCGCTGTTCAAGCAGGGTGGCGCGGTGTCGGTGACGAATGCCACGACACTTGCAGATGCCGTTCGGCGACTATTGAATGAACCAGCTGCACTTGCAGCGTTGAATGCTGGCGGACTAAGTGCACTCGAACGCTTGTCGGGGGCATTACCTGCGACCATCGAAGCACTCCTGTTCCTGTTGCCGACAGCCCCCCTAAGTACGGTCGCAGCGCTGCCGGTCAGGCTTGAGCGTGCCGTTTAACGAACCGCGCTGGTGGTACGAGAATCAGTCGTCGCCCCTGGTGTCCTTGTTGCAGCCGTTCGGAGCCGTCGCTGGATGGATTGTAAAGCGCCGCTGGCGAACGACGCGTCCCTACGTGTCCAAACTGCCCGTCATCTGCATCGGTAACTTCACTGCCGGTGGTACTGGTAAAACGCCGCTCGCCCTCGAAATCGCGCGCCTGTTGAAACGGGCTGGCTTGAAACCCGTATTCCTGTCGCGCGGGTTTGGTGGCAGCGTCAAGGGCCCGCATCGGGTGATGCTCACAACCGATACTGCAAACAAGGTTGGTGACGAAGTCCTGTTGTTGGCCAAGTGTGCACCAGCATTTATCGCCCGTCGGCGCGCGGACGGTGCCCGATTTATTGAAGCGGCGATCGCAACAGGCGCGTGCGAGGGCTCTGTCATCATCATGGATGATGGACTGCAAAATCCGACGTTGGCCAAAGACCTGACGATTGCGGTGATTGATGGTGCGCGCGGCATCGGCAATGGGATGATTTTACCGGCTGGGCCGCTGCGCGCGCCGCTCGACTTTCAGCTTGGCCTCACCGATGCGGTCGTCATCAACCAGCCACTGGGCAGCACGAAGTTGCATCCGGTGATGGGTCAACTACGGTCACAATTTAAAGGCCCGATGTTGCACGCCACTCCAATTCCGGATGGCGATCAGGCTTGGCTCACCGGCACGCCACTGGTGGCTTTTGCAGGCATTGGCAATCCGACACGGTTTTACGACCTGCTGCGGCAGCTTGAGGGCCGCGTGGTCGAGACCATATCCTTTGCCGATCACCAGCCGCTAAGTCAAAACGACGCCACGCGTATTCTGAATCTCGCGGCGTCGCACGGCGCAACAATCGTGACGACCGAGAAGGACCTTGCACGCTTGCAAGGCGCCGATGGCACGCTCGGCCACCTCAGGGACCAGTCCCGCGCCTTGCCAATTCGCTTAGGTTGGGCGGGTGAGGATGAGCAACGGTTGACCGCACTGCTGGTCGAAGCACACGCGCGTAAACAGTAAAGCTAATGCACGATCGTCGGTTCGTTGATGACGATTGGCCGGGCGAGCAGGCTTGCCACCACAAATCCTAATCCCGCCATGACAAGCGCTGCCAACATGACAGGCACCGGCGACAGTTGACCGAACCCTGCAAAGCCAAGCCGATACAGCACTGGGCCACAGGCTTGGCCAAAGAAAAAGAAGAACGCGTGAAGGGCGACTGCAGCGCCGCGCGCGTCTGGCGCGAGTTCGGTCGCCTGCGTTTGTAGCGAATTATGGATCATGTAGAAACCAAGACCAGCCAGCACAAATGCGGCAGCTTCTGGCGGCCATGTCGTTGGCACGGTGTAGGCCAGGAGCCCAGCACCGGCGACCACGCCTCCAGCCCGAATGAGATTGAGCTGGCCGCCGAGCACGCGGAGCATCGGCTTCACGAGTATGCCGAATAACAGGCCTCCAAGTCCCATGCCAGCCAGCACGAAGCCTGCCTCGCGAATGCCTCCAGCCCCGCGCGCCTCAAGCAGAACCGCCAGATACGGTAGCAGA